>NZ_VTZR01000009.1:0-1498 GCF_008370385.1 Paenibacillus sp. B2(2019) | reverse complement strand
CAATCTCATTGTTAGCATTATTCGCATAATCCGGCAACATCATATCCCTAACCATTTTAGTTCGTAGCCATGTCATAAAGAAAAGGTCCAAAAATAAGTTTGGAAATTTAAGCACCATTTTAAGCATTGGTGGATCAATTGAAACGCCAGCTTTTTGTGTTGCCCTTAGATACGCTTTTAAAGTGAATGTTATTTTGCGTGCTGTCTTTCTAGTTCTGGCTGTTTTTTTGTCAATGATCTTATTCTCAGAATGCAAAAAGCTCAACATGGCAATGTCTGATACGGAATGTGTGATCAGATACGCTTGCATATCTTTTTTAATAACGTAGGGAAGCTTTGCAGTTTTAAATAATTTTGCAAGGTTTTCTATGCGTTCTGTCACTACACCATTAATTTCTCCAAATGCAGTTGCCGCTATAAACTTTGGTAGAAATCGAGCATGCAATACTCCATCTTTAATCTGTCCGCCGAAGCCGGGAAAAGCTGGTAAAAGTCTATCCCCTACGATATCCAACCACGAAGAAAATCCAATTGAATTACTAGTCATCGTAACTATATTTTTACTTTGATTATCTTTGAGCGCTAACAACGCTGCTTCGGACCGATCATAACGAACGGTAAAGAAAATAAAATCGTATACATCGTCATTTTCGAGCGTATCAATGACATTCACTTGTATCGATCTAACTGTACCTTTTTCTATATACTGCAGGCCATTTTCTCTTAATGATTTATATCTATTCGAATGTGCAAACAAGCTAACGTCAAACCCTGCTTCAATAAGCTTAATTGCGTACATGCTCCCGATGACACCTGCACCAAAATTAAAATTCTATCTTGTTTTGCTGACATATAAACCACCCCTACTTATTAATATTCCCTTTTGATTATCCGACAACGTGTTGTATGATGTGATTATAAATCTTCATTATTCCATGATCAACCATCAGTTTTTTATGATTTGTCGGATGATATTCTTATTCACTAGTAGGAGGGAAACATGAAAAAGCAACCCCAAATAACGGAGAAAACAAAACAAAAGTTTGTAGAAGTTTTTTGTGAGTTATATAGCCAAAAGCCGATTGAGAAAATTTCGATTCAGGAAATTTCGAATAAGTCAGGATATAACCGCAGCACCTTTTATCAATACTTTACTGACATTTACGAATTGTTAGACTCTGTTGAAAATGACCTATTGAATGAAATGAAAAAAGAATTGGCAAATAAAGAGCTATCGATGGATACGGTTCAAGATACGCTCTATTGTCTGGATAAAAAAGAACATCTCCTGGTTCTTAATGCCCTTTTGGGTGATTATGGAAGTGCCCGTTTTTTAAAACGCTTAAAAAAAGAAATCACTTTGGATCAATTAGAATTAAACGTTCCGCAAAACCAATCCTTAACGCCATACTTCATTGAGTTTTACCTGACAACTGCCCTTTCTTTATTTCGTCTTTGGCTCCAGCGTCAAAAGGATTTATCGTCAGAAGAATTTTTC
>NZ_VTZR01000008.1:0-212023 GCF_008370385.1 Paenibacillus sp. B2(2019) | reverse complement strand
CGCCGCCAGCGTTCGTCCTGAGCCAGGATCAAACTCTCCAATTAGTATTGAAAAGAGCGATATGCTCATTTCGAAACATCTGACGAGAAAATTAATTCTCTAATTTTGGATTTCACTTTCGTGATTTCCTACTCACTCGTTGTTCAGTTTTCAAAGATCAAGCTGTTTATTTCGTCGTTGTTTTGTTCAGCAGCGACCTTTATAATATATCACAGCGTCCTCGTTTTAGTCAACCTTTTTTTTAATTTCTTTTTTCGGTTGTCTTTCGAATGTTTTCGAAAGCACATCTCTGTGTCAGAGGGACGAGTTATAATTTAACACATGAACTAGGAAAGAGTCAACCATAAATTTATTAGAATAAATATGAGCGCATCATAATAGCGAGCAAACAAAAAAGAGAGTGCTCAGCCTCTCCCTATCCCTACTTATTTTATCTATAGATTACCGGCAAATCCTGCATCTAATTTCTTCTCTATAAGGTATATCGGATCGCATGACCCTCTCCCCCATGACCGTCAGCCCATAAAGTAATCTCACGGATTAGCGAACGAGAAACAAGCTTTCGTAAAACTAGGGGCAACTCAGCCTCTAATTGACACAGGCCAAAATGCTGTAGTAATTCTTTTATACTCCACGCTTCCTTACGGCTATTCAGAATATTGAAAAGCAATGCACAACAATCCGTCATTTTGGACATGATCCCAAATTCACATGCTAGAAGAACAAGCTCTACTCTTTGCTCTAAGGTCTCCGTGCTGATGGTTAGTTCCTCATATAGTTTATGGACAGAAGTGTTCATACTTTTAACCTGCTCCCAAACAGCCGGCTCTGGAAATGAACCAGATTCACTCACTTCTATTCTTGCCCAATGATATAGAGCCATCAATACACAGTTATATGCATCCATAATGTAGCCAGCTTCTATATACCGTTTAGATTTCACATACAAATACAAGAATCGTGCAAACTCCATGAACTCAACTCGTTCCTTAAGAGGCCCTTCAAATTGTAAAATCTCCCGGCGCATATCCCCTAGTATTCCTTTGGGATCCCAGATCACTTCCCCAATCATCAAACTAGTAAGGAGCTCGTTATTATCTCCCGCCATGACAGCCCGCTCCAAAGCGGAAAGGCCAATATGGACTGACTGGGTCCGTGTGTCACCGGCAATGGTGTGGCGAACAATATGTTCTAAATCCTGTTCCTCATGTAAAACTAACACAACCATATCAAAATCGTGAAGTAGCGCGCTTTGAAAAGGAGTACTCCCTTTCTGCCGCAAAGCGACAGCTCCTAAAACATTTTCTTCAAACGTTTCTCCACTCAACAAAGTTACATTGGATAATTCCATGCTTCCCTCCATTAAATTTGGCGAATTTGCGTCCAGTCAGTTATAATTCAGTTATAATTATTATTCTACATATGAAAGACAGTTCCTTCTGGACAACCCAACTATATTTAGTTAGGAGCAAACACTCATGAAGTTTAAAACGGCTAAGATCAACGCTTTTCGCACATGGGGATTACTGCTCACAATGCTCGGAATGGGACTTATGGTTTTGGGTACAGCAGGCATCGTATTCTGGGGATCAACTGGGAAAGTATTCGCTGGAATCGGACTTGTAATCGGTCTAATTTCCATGATGGCAAGTCTTGCGATCTATTTCTGGGCTGGCATGCTCTCAACGAGTGCAGTTCAGCTAGAGTGCCCTGAGTGTCACAAGCTGACCAAGATGCTCGGTAAAACAGACCGCTGTATGTTCTGCCACACCATTCTTACTATGGATCGGGCTGAGGCCACTATTACTGCAGATCAGCTTGAGCATCAGCAACTAAACCACTAAACACCCCTTACAGAGGCTCATTACTAACTAGTTAAAATGCACTCAAATATTTGCTAATACAACAAAGAGGCCCCCGATATGGGAGCCTCTTTGTTTGTTATAAATGAAATTATGATTACTTATGAATCTCTTGTAATGCTTCCCATGCTGATGGATTGCTAAAACTGCGATTCCATGATCCGATGCCTCCAAGCCCCATGGACTTAGCAAGCTCAACTCTTGATTTTAAGCTCACCTTATCTTCTATCCATATTTTCTTAAGAGCGCCATCTTCCTTGTACTCTACGTAATTCTGCCCAGCAGCCTTATCAAATGTAGGAGTTAGCTTCTTCTCTTTGATAATTTTTTCAACGGCATTCATACTAACGGATTTGGAGCTTACCTTTGTCTTGCCATCTACTTGAGCCTCAGTCCAGATGCGGGTGTACAATGGGATCCCCAAAATCACCTTCTCAGGCGGCACATTGTCTTCCTCTATGATCCGGCTTATTGAATTCTCTACCCAAGGTAAGGAGGCAACAGAGCCCGCGATAGGGCTAGCTGCCCAATGTTCATCATAAGCCATCACGATTAGATAATCGACTAATGTCCCAAGAGCCTTACGATCAAGGAATGCTGACCACATCTCGCTATTGGATTTAGGTGTCACGTCTATGGAGACGATTAGATTCTTAGCCTGAGCCATCGGTTTTAGCTCTCTCATAAATTGAGTGACATTCTCTCCGTCTTTCGTATACACATTCTCAAAATCGATATTAATTCCATCCAAATTGTATAAATCCGAATATTCTAAGATCTGTACGATTGCATTCATCCGTTTCTCATAGCTGGACAATGCCTCAGTAGTCATGTCTGGATCGAAGCTATTGCTAAGCAACCCCCATACCTCTAACCCGTGCCCATGCGCCCACTGCACATACGCACTGTCGGCCTGACTGCGCACGTTGCCATCACCATCTATAATACTAAACCAGGTTGGGCTAGCCACGTTAACGCCTGGTAGCTCACCGAAGGTTTCTGGGTTAGGTTTGCGTTGGTAAACAGCCTCCCAATACAAATTCACTGACTTCCCTTTCCAGTTACGTTCAGCGCGTGTTGGCGTGGATTTTTTCGGTTCCACTGTCTTTTGACCGTCCCGAACAATGTCACTTGCCTTGGCATAACCTGCATACCCGCTGCTTAATTGCACAAACAGCCAGTCCTTATTTTCTTCATTCCAAATATTCACTACTGCCCCAGGAGACATATCCGCAACTATAGGTGCGTGAATGGATGCCTCATTTCGTAGAGCTACTGACTTGTCGCCTTTTTCATCTTTAACTTTTCCTAGCGAGACAGATTCTCCTGCCGTCATTAGTAGTATTGCTCCGGTATTCGTATCCTCCTGTATTTCAAACCCATATAGATCTTCTAATACATCCGCAGGAAGGTAGGTCACTTTCTCCTTTACTTCAGGCGCTAACCGCAGCTGCAGCGGACGATTGTTCAGACTAGCATCGGTTTTATCCTCCTGCATGTAAAGGAGCTCACTATCCGTTGATAGGATGACCGATTTCGTCTTCTCTTCATAACGAATGGAAGGATCCACATACTCTTGCAACAATGGTAATGGTAATAGCATGCTATCTCCAGTCCCCGAGGCAGAATAACCTGTATGCTCTCCTTTTACAAAGATGGGGTGCGCTTGAGCTTTCCAATCTACATCTATGTGCTGACGATTTGGCAATACATAAAACACTACCCAATATGCTGCTGCTACAATGATTAAAAGTCCAAATAACCGCCTAAAAAAACCTCCGCGCTTTTTGACGCGCCTCTGTCCCAGTCTTCTGTCCAAAATATATCCTCCAGATAATAATATGATTTTTAATAGAGTCTAACATTACGATTATAACATCCACTTGGTTTCGTATAACCAGTAGAAAATAGTCATTTATCCTACAAATTGTTATATTCATGAAGAAATGACGTTGTCGTTCTTATATTTGTAAAAAAATAAAAACGTGAGTCCTCCGCTTTCGGATTTCGCACGTTTAGTGATAACTTGGTAGATCGCCTTGATACCGTTCTATTCTAGTCTTAATGCTGCTTCTCTCTACAACTTTTGCAAAATCCATGCAGCTCCATACGCAATCCTGTAATCTTAAAGCCTGTAGCTTGCTCAGCATGCAGCTCTACATCCCTAAGCGAAGGATAACTGAAATCCTCAATCTTACCGCATTTCTGACATATAACATGATAATGATCAGACACATTGGCATCAAAACGGCTGGAGCTATCCCCATAGGTCAACTCACGAACCATGCCAGCTTCCATAAACATCTTGAGATTATTATATACGGTTGCCACGCTCATGCTCGGAAATTTAGGCTCTAATGCCCGATATATATCGTCAGCTGTAGGATGATTCATTGCTTCCATCAAATACGTAAGAATCGCATGACGCTGGGGCGTTATACGGACACCTGTTGTTTTTAATTGTTCCAATGCATGTTGTACGCCACTCCCCATGACTGTCACCGCCTTTTAAATTTAAAAATAAAAGAAATATTTCTTATAATTGTAAGACTGGGTTTTCAATCTTGTCAACGAAGTCGATACATTATATTCATTATTATATAAGAAAAATTACTTTTTTCAATAACCTCTCACATTTAAGTTGCTGTTTCCCTCAACCTGAATCTTGAACTCACCTGTGCCCACTTCACCAGATATCTTCTTCTTATCAATGGTTAAGGTAGGTAAATCTGAAATAATATCGCCATATCCACTTGAGCCATTCAACTTATAGTTCCCTAACTGCGGCAAATACAATTGAATATCGCCAACTGCACTATAAATGTCCCAGTCTCCTCCGACTTCATGTGAACGAACATCAATGATGCCATTCAAGGATTCTGCATGCAGCTTCGATCTGGCTCCATCAATCTCTAAATTACCATTTTTGCTAGAAATATCGATCTCGGCTTCATTCCCGGTTGCACCGATATTGCCAACTGCCGTTGATAATTTCAAGGCTCCTGTGACATTCCAAGCATTCATATTGCCACCGCTCGTTGATAAATCAACACTGCCCTGGACGGATCTCGCACGCACAGCTCCATTCAGTGTTTTCCCCTTCACATTACCAAAGATACGATGAAGAATAAGTTCTCCATTCCCCGTTTCCAGCGAAATATCTTCGATCGCTTCTATGTTCTGCAGGGTGATCCCACCATTCATAGTGCGAACATCGAGATTAAACCGGCGGTCTTCCGGCAAAGAAATGTCCAAATCCATTCGCGGCTGACGCTTACCTGATTCTCCGTACGCCTTGCTGTTTGAAGTGATTTTTATAGTTGGTCCTTCAACAACATCCACAAAGGACTGTTCCGAAATGGCCTCAGCCATCGGACCTTCCAATTGATCTACCCAAACTGTAGTAGTAATTTGAATATTATCTACGGGAGCCCGGTGCAATAAAACATCCCCATTAATACCATCAACGGATATTTTGGCTGTATTTAGCTTCACTGGAACAATAAGCGGAGCCTTCTGAAATTTACTTCCCTTCGCCTCGCCATAGTCGACTGCAGCTGCAGTAAGATTGAGACTCACATTTTTCCACAGATATAAGTAATGTTCTTGTTCGGCAACGATAAACACACTCGCAGCAAGCAATATAGCAGATAAAAGGCCGCGTAAATCCAATCTGATTCTTGTTCCCTTTTGTACAGAGCCTGAACGACCAGAGAAGAAATACATGAACAGGAACTCAATCCCCCATAACACTGGGATGACCGGCCACCACTTCAAGAGTAAAAGCATATAATCCGACCCGTCTCTCCAATCCAGAAACAACGGGATGGCCATAGCAATAAGCAAGACTGATGCCGTATATCTTCCTACACGCCGGTTATGAGACTCATTTTTTTTGCGCGAAACGATTCCTCTGACAATTTCTCTCGCTCCTATATATATACCACCACATAATAAAACTACAGACACGGCAACTTCGGAGTAATGCTCAATAAAAAATTGCAGCCATGCTGGCTTTTGGCGAAACAGAATGAGAAGCGCTCCCCCTAAAAGAAGTAGAAATCCAAAGGATACGCCAGGTTCACTAACGATACTACGACGCTTAGGAGGTGTAGTTATTTTTGCCACAGGATCATCAAGCTCTTGATCTTCAGGGTAACGGAGAATCTTGTCCGCTGATTGCAGTACATCATACACATTATAGAAATATATCGCCGGAATAATTAGTGCAAGTAAAATAAGCAACGGAACATTAATCTGCATTCCAATGGATGAGAAATAAATTAAAGCTGAGATATCCAATAGTATCAAGAAGATAAAGGTAATTCCTTTGCGGAGAAGCCCAAAGTATAAGTGCCCAGTTCCTGGGATGAGAGCTGCCAATAGTCCAGCGATAAATTTGCGTTTGCGGCGGCGCCGTTTTGGACGTGGAGGGATTATCTTCTTCTGAATCTCACTCTCCGTAGTCTCAAGATCGGCTGAACCCCGCTGCTCTTCCTGCGCTGAGAGTATTGCAGAATCATTTGTCATATCTCGGCTCCTCCTTTCGTAAACATGGGTCTGTGTATATGCTTCTTCAAAGTGAACCACTCCGATAAAAATCAATCAATTCCACACCGGGAGCAACTTCCTGCGATCCCATAGGTACAAAACCATGCTTGCTGTACAAAGAAACGGCAGGCAGGTTTAGCTTCCCCGTAGATACGATGTATTGCTCCATCCCTGAAAAATGTTCAAATACATATTCCAAGAGACTGCTTGCAATACCTCTACGGAAAAAGTCCGGTCCCACCATCATCCGCGTAATCGTGAGTTTGCCCGGGGATTCTTCTTCTATAGCAATAGCACCCATCAGTTCTTCATCTTCATCAAAGCAGCCGTAAAAATCCTCTTTAGAGTGGCTGAGCATCTCCCTCGTCTCCATAAGCGGTGGGATCTCACGAAACCCTATTAACTCCGCTTCTAGCCGGTAGGCCTTATGCTGGAGGCTCCATAGTTCATTAACGGTACTATCATCCTGGAGGTTTAGCTTAATAATTGTATTCATCCCTACTAGTCCCCTTATATGCCGCTAAGGGCCTGCCGTTGCCGACAAGCCCTTAGCTTATTACATAAGTATATTACCCCAAGTATAAACAACGTTATCGACTACTAAAGACGATAATCGTTTTAATTGCTCAATACCTCGATCAGAAGTTTATTCGCAAGACCTGGATTTGCCTTACCTTTACTTTCTTTCATAACTTGTCCTACGAGGAAACCGATGGCTTTCTGTTTACCTGCTTTATAATCTTCCACTGATTGTGGATTGGCAGCTACGACAGCTTCCACAATTCCTTTAATGGCACCTTCATCGCTGATTTGTACCAGACCTTTTTCCTCAACGATTGCAGCAGGCAATTTACCGCTCTCTAGCATTTCTTTAAATACCGTTTTAGCGATCTTGCTGCTGATAGTTCCACCTGCAATGAGGCCGATCATTTCCCCGAGCCCTTGCGGCGTAATTTTGACCTGAGACAATTCCAGGTTATTACTATTCAAATAAGCAAGCAGATCACCCATGATCCAGTTAGCTACAGCCTTGGCATCCTGCGTATAAGTAAGGCATCCTTCGAAAAAGTCCGCTAGCGGTTTAGAGGAAGTGATCACGCCAGCATCATAAGCTGTAAGACCCAGTTCTTCACTGTAGCGAGCTTGCCTTGCATCCGGTAGTTCCGGGATCGTCGAACGAATGGATTCTTTCCAGGCATCGTCAATATGCAGTACGATCAGATCTGGATCTGGGAAATAACGATAATCGTGCGCTTCTTCTTTTCCACGCATAGATAAAGTTTTCCCTTGGGCTTCATCCCAGCGGCGAGTCTCTTGTACAACTACTCCACCATCATCCAGGATCTCAGCCTGACGATATTGTTCATACTCCAGTCCACGCAGCACACCGCGGAAGGAGTTCATGTTCTTAAGCTCTGCTCTAATACCGAATTCCTCTTGTCCTTCTGGACGTAGACTGATGTTCGCGTCACAGCGCATCGATCCCTCTTCCATCTTGACATCGGATACGTCGCAGTATTGCATAATGGCACGGATTTTCTCCAGATAAGCACGAGCTTCCTCTGGCGAGCGCAAGTCTGGCTCAGATACGATTTCGATAAGCGGTGTTCCCACCCGGTTGAAATCGACGAGCGACGCAAAGCCGCCATCTACGTGCGTCAGCTTACCCGCATCCTCTTCCAAATGAAGACGAGTAATACCGATCCGTTTCGTTTCTCCATTCACTTCAATGTCGATCCAGCCGTTCAAACCGATAGGTTGATCGAACTGCGAAATCTGATAAGCTTTCGGTGAATCCGGGTAAAAATAGTTCTTGCGGTCGAATTTACTAACATCACCAATGGTACAATTTAGCGCCATTGCTGCTTTCATAGCGTAATCTACCGCTTGTTTGTTAAGAACTGGCAATACGCCGGGGTGACCCAGGCAGACAGGACAGGTATGTGTGTTAGGCGGGGCTCCAAATTCAGTGGAGCATCCGCAAAAGATTTTGGAGTTGGTATGAAGCTCTACGTGAACCTCTAAGCCGATGACCGTTTCGTATTTAGACATAAGTAATCCCATTCCCTCCTTTACTACAGCTGTGGACGCTGCTTGTGATGATCAGTATTTTGTTCAAAAGCGTGAGCAACACGCAGAATCGTACTCTCGTCAAATTCTTTACCGATAATTTGCAAACCTACTGGCATGCCTTCTGCAAAGCCACAAGGAACGCTAACGGCAGGAATACCTGCCAAGCTCACAGGAATCGTGAGAATATCGTTCAGATACATGGTCAGCGGATCTTCCGTCTGTGAACCTAATTTGAATGCTGTCGTAGGCGCTGTTGGGCCAATGACCACATCATATTTTTTAAAGATGTCATCAAAGTCCTGTTTAATCAAAGTACGCACTTTTTGTGCTTTTAAATAATAAGCATCGTAATACCCGGAGCTAAGCGCATAAGTCCCTAGCATAATACGACGTTTGACCTCAGGGCCAAAGCCGCGACTGCGGGAATTAAGATATAGATCAAGCAATCCTCCGCCTTCATCTACACGTGCACCATAACGCACACCGTCAAAACGCGCGAGGTTAGATGAAGCTTCCGAAGAGGACAGCAAATAATAAGCTGCTACTGCGTATTCCGTATGTGGTAACGAAACTTCCTCCCAGACAGCACCCATTCCTTCCAGCACCTTAAGTGCGGACAAGACTGTCTCACGCACAGAAGCATCGACACCTGCTCCCAAGTATTCCTTAGGTACAGCAATGCGAAGCCCGGAAACATCACCAGTCAGAGAACTCAAATAATCAGGAATTTCTACTTTAGCTGAAGTAGAGTCCTGGGCATCATAACCAGCAATCGCTTGAAGCACATATGCAGAATCCTCTACATTACGTGTTAATGGTCCAATCTGATCGAGTGAGGAAGCAAAGGCTACCAGTCCAAAACGTGATACAAGACCATAAGTAGGTTTGAGACCTACAACACCACAATAGGAAGCAGGCTGGCGGATGGAACCACCAGTATCCGAACCTAGTGAGAAGAATACTTCGCCAGCAGCTACTGCTGCAGCAGATCCGCCACTGGAACCGCCGGGCACACGCTCTAAATCCCAAGGATTGCGTACAGGACCAAAGCTTGAATTCTCATTAGATCCACCCATTGCGAATTCATCCATATTCAATTTACCGATCGTTACGGCATCTGCCTGCTGCAGTTTAGAAGCCACAGTAGCGTTATAAATCGGCTGGAAATCTTTCAAAAATTGGCTGGCACAGGTCGTGCGTAGTCCCTTAGTTACAATATTATCCTTAATTCCGGCAGGAAGACCAAACAGCAATCCACGTGCTGCTCCAGATGCCAGTTTGTCGTCCAAAGCGCGTGCAGTGCTACGAGCGCCCTCCTCGTTCAAGGTCAAAAATGCATTTACTTTCTTATCCCGCTCAGCGATAACCGCCAGCGATTCTTCAGTCAGTTCACTGACCGATACTTCTTTAGCAGTTAACATGCGATGTACTTCAGGCAATCGATTTTGAAACAGGCTCAAGATTCTTCCCCCTTTCTAATTATGTAGTTATTCCAAAACAGCTGGAACCTTGAAATGTCCGTCTTCATCATCCGGCGCGTTAAGAAGTGCTTCCTCTTGCGTTAGGCTTTCCTTCACAACATCATCACGCATCACATTACTGACCTGCAGTACATGCGTGGTCGGCTTCACATTCTCCGTATCTAGCTCATTCAACTTCTCAGCATATTGTAAAATAGCATTCATTTGTTCTGTAAAGGTTGCCTCTTCTTCCGGGCTCAATTGCAGACGAGCCAGCTTGGCCACATGCTGCACATCTTTAACGGTAATGCTCATAAGATAAATCCCTCCTGTTTAAAGGGCTAAAGCGCCCGGATAACGTTTTTAATTATATTGTAGAAGCTTGGACAATTCAATAATGGGGTTATAACAAAAAAGCCGGCTTTCGCCGGCCTTCCTTAAATCCAAGCTCTAAGATTCACTTGTTTGATGAAATCTGCTTGGGACATGCTTTCGGTTGACGTTGTTTCCGTCTCTTCTGTATCCATATCTTCACCGTTCATCAAATGATGGAACAGCTTCTCATTGTACGTGGACAAAGCATAATCAATTAACGCTTCATGCGTTGCTCTTTCAGCCTCAGCTACTAATAAATGTTCTTCCGCCTCAATGTCTTCAGCCGGAACATAAAAGTTCCTGTTGGCTTCCGGTACACGTATAACATAGTCAAACGCATTATCGGGATTGCGGTCGTAAGCAATTAGGTAGCCGTATTCCCCGATAGGAAGACTCTGCTCAAAAGCGTCCGCAACAATGACAATCTTTTCTCCTAAACGCAGCATCGCCCTACCTCCTGACCCCAAAATCTATCATGATTTTGCTTATTTCAACAGTCTACTAAAAAAAGATAGAACTGTCTAGCGGCAGGCCGGGCGATCCTGAGAATTCTACTAAAATATACTATATTCGATACAACACAGGATAATAATCAGTCGGGAAAGTTATTTTTCCTTGTCAAAAGCGAAGCCCCAACAAGGCAAAGTATGATCAATATACCGGCAGAAAGATATGGACCTGCTCTAAAGCCCTCACCAGCTGTAAGAATTCCTGCTGACAGCCCGGAAAGTCCTGCGGGTGTCCAGTCAAACCATGTAGGCAATAAGCTTAAGCCTAATGACAATCCAGCCATTAACGCCAGTGCTAAAAAAGCAGCTACTGGAGGTCTTAAAAAGGCACTAAACAACAACGTAGCCGAGACAACACATAATAACCACAAACCATATACTCCTGAAGCTGCGATAGCATCGCCCCATGGTACTGAACCAATTAGCTGCTCCGTGTAATAAGCTGCACCCGCTGCACCCAATCCAAGCGCAACAACAAGCAGGGTCAGTTGAGCTGTCCATTTAGCGATCACTATTGCCGCGGGAGAAACCGGTCTTACTAGAATTAACTCCATAGTTCCGCTATAGCGTTCTCCAGCTAAAGTATTCATCGAGCCTAGCGCCAATACCAGCATTCCAATTGTTCCATACTGTCCCAGTGCTTGCGCCATCACAACTGCGGCACTCGGTATTTCATACCCTTCCAGCAGACCTGGGGGCACATCCCCGGAGGCTTTTAATATTTCCGGCAAATAATAAGTAGTTAAAGGCTGCATAATGCCTAAAATGATGAACACGACAGGTATCCAGATTAGCTTATAACTGCGAGCCATCTCGAGCATTTCTTTGCGATAAAGGACCCAGGTGCTGCTCATACGCCCACCACCTTCATAAATAAATCCTCTAATGTGGAAGAGCCTGCTTCAAATTGCAGCAATGGAATTTCGAGCTGCGCTGCTTCTTGCAAAATCGTCTGGCGGGCCTTTTCTACATCATTCACATTAAATACCGCATGATCTCCAAACAACTCCGACTCCAGTACAAACGGCTTGGAGGCAAGAGATTCCAGCCACTGAATGGCTTCTTTGTGCTTCTCGGTACGTAAACGAATAACAGGAAGGCTGTATTGTGAACGAAGCTGCGACAGAGACCCCTGCTCAGCAATGTGTCCATGATTCATTAAAATAATATCATCACAAATCTCTTCCGCGTCATGCAGCACATGCGTGGAGAAAACTACCGTTGTCTCTTCACGTATTTCTCGTAGCAATTCCATCACTTCCCTGCGGCCGATCGGATCAAGTGCAGATACGGGCTCATCAAGTAAAAGCAGTCGAGGGCGATGCACAAGTGCCTGTGCGAGACCCAACCGCTGCTTCATCCCCCCGGAATATCCACCAATCCTGCGGCGTGCATCGTCTTTGAGGCCTACACGTATAAGCGATTCCAAAGCGCTGCTTGTTGCTTCTTTAGCTCCCATTCCACTAAGCTTTGCAGCAAACACAACATATTCCTGTCCAGTCATCCAACCGTAAAAGGCTGGAGATTGCGGTACATATCCTAATCCCCTGCGATATCCTGCTCCCGGACGGCTCCCCTCAAATGAAATCATTCCAGAGGTGGGTTCTAACAGCCCTGCCAGCATACGAAGTGTGGTCGTTTTCCCAGCACCGTTAGGCCCCAGTAAAGCGACGCACCGTCCTTTCTCAATTTCAAAGCTTATATCATTTACGGAAACATGCGCCCCATAGCTTTTGCGCAAATTCGTAACTTGAAGGAGTGACATCAGACATCTTTCCTTCCTATTGTGAAATAAGCTACGCTGCCTAATATATTTCCGCAAATAATGATAATAATCCACATCCATTTTGGACCACGAACGTTATCCGCTTTGGCCAGAGATATCAGTCCAATAATAGCAAGCAAAGCCTGCAAAATGATCAACGGCATAATTAATCCCCAATTTACATCTTCCATGAAGTACCACTCCTTTTGTGTTATGAAAGGAACGAGCTCATATCCTGGACCTTCACAAATTCTTTCTCCTACGTCTTTCCGGTAGAATGACAACAAGTAAATAGACCAAAGCGGGTGAAGGAACTGTAGTTATAGCCCATAGACCCCAGAACCAGGCTTTTCTTCCGCGTCGTCTTGCGTCCCGGAACAGCAATGTCCCTTGCAGCATTAATGCTATCGCTATGCAAAACCATAACCATAGAGGCACATCCTGCAGCTCATTCATTCTTGCGCACCTTCTCTGTTCCTCCTGATCCTCGCTATTCCTAGAGCACTGAGTCCCGCAATAGGAATAATCGCTTGAATAATCCAATAGATCATCGGTGCAGAACCGAGAATGGATAGAAATACGCTGATCAGGATCAACGATATGCCCCAGAATAACAGCAGCTCTTTACGTTCCATGCTCTTTCTATGCACAGAGGCATCAACCATTAACCTCTCCAGTTCCTGTAATGAAGGTGGTGTGATGTCATTATATTGTGCATCTAACCGGTCAAGCTCATCTGAAAGCTTATGCAAATACAACTCAGGCTCCTTATCCTTATCTTTATCCTTCTCCATCCTCATTCAGCTCCTTTCGTAGTTGGTTAAGTCCAAGGGATACACGCGACTTGACTGTACCTGAAGGAACTCGCAGGATTTCGCCAATTTCGTCATAACTATAGCCATAGTAATGCTTCAGTAGCACAGCCACTCTTTGCGCAGAAGGTAATCTGGAGAGGGAATCCAGCACTTCACTCCACTCTTCCCCCCTGCTCTCAAATCGCCAACGAATCGAACGGATCCCCTGTTCCTGTTGCTCCCGCTGTTTCCATTCCGCTTCACGCTTCCAGCGCCGCTTTCGATCAATAAATATTCTGGTAGCAATTGTGATTAACCAAGAGGAAAAGGAAGAAGTTCCGTTATAGGTGTTGATCTTCTCCATACATCTGACCATGGTGTCCTGTACAAGATCCTCTGCCAGCAACGGGTCCATGGTCACCTTGATTAAATATTTGAATAAAAAAGTATAGTGTTCTCGCAGCAGTGAAGACAGTGCTGAAGTATCCCCCTGCTGAGCCCGTCTGATTCTCTCCAGCGACTGATCGCTCATCTGCCCCTCCATTCAAGATTTCGTTTCTATTTGTAGTACGAATATGTATTATGAATCGTTCATTCCGCTCAATAATTATTTTTTGAGATCCCACAACTTGCGCCGCCAGGGCTGAATTATCCCTTTCCTTGCCGGAAAATGCCAAAAAAGAGGCGTTCTTCTAAGTTCGCCTCCTGAAACCACTGGTACTCCCCCGTAAACCCCACAGGTCTCCTGAAGCAAGTCATTACGAAGTTCCTTATTTTCAAATTGTATGTCTCTACGTTCTATGGATGAACAAAAGCCACCCTTTCCTGAACATTCCGAAAAAAATCGGCAATTACTGCTGCAAAAATGGTTCCATTTCTCCTTGGAGTCATACCAACCGTAGTCCAGCGGGTAGTATATATTCTTCTCCATTCTACTTCCCTCCATGCTTTTAAGCCTATATGAAGACAAAAAAAAGAACGCAAACCGGGATTAATTCCGCAGTCTGCGTGCTTCGCGAGGTTAATGTTACATTTAATTAACCTCATTCTAGTCCTTTTGTAGTCTTTTGTCTATTAAAACTTCCTCGGTTTTTGTCGGTTCTACTAGAACCAACGTCTATTGAGGAACATAAGGGTTGCGAATCTTTTCAAATCCAATGGTTGTCCGTGGACCATGTCCTGGATAAACCTTCACTTCATCATCCATTTTGTATAGCTTGCCACGAATAGAATCGAACAGATCCCGTTCCCTACCACCAGGCAAATCTGTGCGCCCAACTCCCATTTTAAAGAGTACATCTCCGGAGAATAGATCATTTCCACAAAGGAAACTTACACTGCCTGGAGAGTGACCAGGTGTATGGTACACACGGAAGGTGTGTCCAATGAACTGCAGAACTTGCCCTTCTGCCAGATCATATTCCGCAGGATCTGTAGCTAGAGGAGGTGACACCTCCGACCACATTAGTGAACCGTTCAGCTTGGGGCTGCTTAGCCATTCACTTTCAAGTGGATGTAAATAAACAGGGCATTTCTTAGCTTTACGAATTTCGTCTACACCGCCCATATGATCAAAATGTGCATGTGTTAACAAAATAGCTTCGATTTCCATTCCTTCGATACTCCGCACTAATGCAGCAGGATTCATACCAGGATCTATGATGATACCCTTCGCAGGATCCGCACCTGTCAGTAAGTAGGCATTCGTTTGAAGCGGACCCAGATTAAATGAACGTATATTTAGCATCGGTTTAGAATCCGGAAATCAGACTACGCAGTTCTTTTGCGATAACTGCCTGATATTCCGTTCCTTCCCCATAGGCTTGCCCCATGGCCTTACGCGCTTCTGCGATTTTGCTGTCGTAATCAGCGGCCTCACGGTCAGGATTCTCACGTTTGAACTCTCTCATTATACTCTGCACATGCTCTGGTCTAGGACCCCAATGTCCGAGCACATATCCTCCAGTGTCTGCAAAAATCACAACTGGGACAGATCTGCCACCCATGGTCAAGAAATCATCCATAAGCTCCGGATTCTCTTCCAAAATAAATACCTCTGTCTTCATTCCCGCCGTCTCCAGAATACGGAATACAGCAGGAACATTGCGTACTACGTCTCCACACCAATCCGCTGCTAGGATAAGTACCCGCAAATCGTCGCGATGGTTCAGACTTTCGAAATATTCCTTATCGCTCTCATCTTCCCAATTAAACTTCTCATACCAGGATTCAAAAGCCTGTTGATTCTTCGTCATACTTTCTACGAATTGGCGCGGTGTTAGGCCTTTTCCAAACTTTTGAGCTACATTCTGCTTCATTTTGTAGTCCCCTTTTTCTTGGATTTGTACCATTTAAACACAAAGTAAATGATGATCAGAGCGATCGCTACAAGTATAATTTCGTTGGTATACTTAGCTGCTACTTTGTCAATATCTTCCCATTTATTCCCCAAGGTCATACCCAGATATACAAACAAAGCACTCCATGGAATAACAGCAAGCGTAGTCAACAAAGTGAACTTACCTAAAGGCATTTTCGATATCCCAGCTGGAACGGAAATGGCATGACGAACAACCGGAATAAAACGAGCTGTAAAGATTACGCCAGTCCCGTATTTATTGAACCACTCTTCCGAATGGTCAATATGCTTCTTTTGAATGAAAATATATTTCCCGTATTTCTCCAAAACAGGTCTGCCACCATAACGACCAATCCAATATACAAAAATCTGTGCAATGACTCCGCCGATCGTACCGAATAATACGGCGCCAAAAAAATTAATATCTCCACTCCATACTAAAAAGCCACCGAAAGCCAGTACAATTTCACTCGGAATAACTTCAATCATAAGTCCGATCATAATCCCAAAATAACCAAGACTCTGAATCCATTCAAACAATGTTGAGATCAGATCAGAAATAACATGCAACCGTACTCCTCCTCCCTTTTCCGCAGAATATGGCTATGTATCTAGCATAAACATCTTTGGCGTCTATATAAAGACGCTTAGCGTTTAAACGAGAAATATAAGAACATAAAGTATAGATGCTAAACTTTTACTTTCTTATATTTTTAAATGCTCTGCCGCTCTGCTCTATTTTCCAGTTTCTCTTAGCCTATTCTAGCACAAGCAACCTTATCACATCTACTTACAGCGGCGAGGCCATTACCCTATATCGACCCTCTCTTAAAAAGAGTTAGAACAACCTGTATAACCAGAAAAGGTGTACACTTCCAGCAATGAAGATGGAAATGGACACCTGTTTGTCTAAAATGTATAAGCTGTTTAATAAGCGGTCCATCCGGCATCCGCCGTTATTACCGTTCCATTCACGAAGCTCGCAGCTTCTGAAGCCAGGAATAAAGCTATCGATGCGATCTCGCTGCTTTCCCCTGTTCGCGGCATTGACGCCATACCATCTCCTGCCTTTTGACTACCAAAAGCACTCAGATTAGACAAATCAATATTCGTCTTTACCCCACCTGGTGCTATAGCATTACAGCGAATTCCAAGCTTCGAGTACTGATACCCTACATTTTTAGTCATACCGATGACAGCGTGCTTGGAGGCAGTATAAGCCACTCCTGCACGTGATCCCTCTAAGCCGCCGATCGATGCTACATTGATGATACATCCACCTTCTTGTGCCATGAAAATCGGTAAGACCTTACGAATGGCTCTCATGGGTCCGGTGACGTTCACTGCAATTACGTTCTCCCATAAGTCGTCTGTGATTTCATGAGCCAGGGTCATTTTATCCATGATCCCCGCATTATTAACGAGAATATGAAGTCCACCAAATTGTGTACTTGCGGCATCAATCATTCGCTGAGTATCCTCTTCCTTCGAAACGTCTGCCTTTACAGGATACATAACCCCGTTGCCATGACCTTGTTCTGCCTTCTTGGCCACCGCTTCAACATCCCCCAGATGGATATCCGCTGCAATAACCTTAGCCCCCTGTTGGGCAAAAAGAAGAGCAATCGCTTCCCCAATCCCAGAACCCGCACCTGTAACAACTGCAACCTTATTCGTCAGCATCATATATCCTCTCCTCCGCTTTTATGTTTCGAACCATTCATCGAGTACTTGCCTACAGTTAGTATTAGCAAGGGCATAGCCTCAAACGGCGGTAAATCCAAAGATTCGGTGACAATTTCTTTCTCAATTAAAATGAGGAGAATACGCATTGACAGATAAGAATATGAATGGTTATTATATATTTAGACAATTATCTAAATATCGAAATGGTGGGTGGAATATGAATGAGTCTTTCAAAGCACTAGCTGACCCTACCCGTCGCCAAATCATTCGGTTACTAAGGGAGAAGGACCGAACCGCAGGTGAAATTGCTGATTTTTTCAACATGACAAAACCAAGCATTTCTCACCATCTGAATGCACTGAAGCATGCCGATCTCGTACAGGATGAACGAAAAGGTCAATTCATTATGTATTCATTAAATACGACGGTTCTCGAAGAGGTTCTTGGCTGGTTGCTCGAGCTTACAGGTACGGGAAAGCAAACGGAGACGGAAAGCAAATCACTGGACGGAAAACAAAGCCGTGGTATGGATTCTGAGAAGGAGGCTGATTGAAGATGAAGGATTTTAAATGGAGATGGCAAGATACACTAATTGTGATATTAGGTTTAGCTTCATTAGCTTATGCTTTAATCAATTATGGCAAGCTGCCACAGGAGCTGCCCGCGCAGTGGGGAATTTCGGGTAAAGTCAACCGGTATTGGGATAAAAACATAGCTATTTTTATGTTCGGAATCCTGGGTATTGTGCTTCCGCTGATCATGCAATTCACACGTAGCATCGATCCTAAACGGGAAAATTATAAGAAGTTCGAAAATGCCTATGCTATGAGCAGACTCGCTATTGGGGTGCTTTTTAATCTCATGCTCGTGCTCACGGTTGCTTACGGTCTGGGTAAAGATATCAATGTGGGTAAAATTGCTATAGGAGCCCTAGGAGTGATGTTTATTGCGCTTGGCAACTACATGCCACAGGTAAAAGATAATTATTTGTTCGGTGTTCGCACAGCATGGACGCTCTCTAGCCCAGAGGTGTGGTGAAAAACACATCGTCTTTCCGGAAGAATGTGGATGATCGGCGAATTGCTTATTTTGGGGGGAGCCTTTTTGAGCGGCGTCTTGTCTCAGACCCTTATTATTACAGCTCTTGTGCTTGTTATTCTCGTTCCTGTTCTATACTCTTGGATCATTTCACGTCAGTTAAAATCGTGAAGCAAGTACACTAAGCCGTCGACTCAGGTCGTCGGCTTGTTCTGTTATTTGGAACTTCCGGTCATTATGCTGCTCACCTTTACTTCCCTCGTATTCTGCCAACACTCTATACTCCCGCAGAAGCTCGTTCCCTGAGGCAATACAGCTTATGGCCTCCATTCGATTCCCTTCCGCTAACTTTTTCCGGCCCATCATAAGCATGCCTTCAATCCCTTTGACCCACTTAACAGAGTTGTATTTATCAAGCTGAATACTTCGCCGTATCCAATATAATGCAACTCCCGGATCATCACTATACATCCATCGTCTAGCCATTTCCCAGTTTAAACTTGCATTCTCCGGAGAATATTGCAAACTCTGCTGAAGTATACTCACGCTTTGTTCACCTGTAAGTAGCCTGGATAATGCTACAGCTGTTTTAGGAGACTGGGGATTCCACGCTAGTGATTGCTCTAGCAAATCTACCTTCACCGAGGGATCAACCGTCTGAACTGCTTGCCGGTAGTACCTCTCTCCTTGTGCGGAGTGAAGGGACAATACAAATAGCATGAGATAAAGGGAGCAGGCGACAGTGATGAATAGTCGGCGGGGATATGAAGGTGATAGATTCAAGGACGACGAGTGAGTTATTAGCGGGTTCGCGGATGCGAAATGAGTGGTGAGCAAACTTATGGACGTAAAGCGGGTATTCGCAGATTGATGTTTCTGCTCATATTCAGACAGGGCAAGTGCTGGCAGCCAAAAAAGCAGCAGCCAGATTAATCCGTAGCTCCAGTCAAAATCGACTGCGCTATGCAAAACGATAACCAAAAATGGCGGCAGCAGACGCGGCGATCTCTTAGCCAGCAGCCAGCCTGCTGCTAGCAGCATAAGCAGTATGGCTGCCAGGCCGACAAATCCTAGGTTCAATAGGATGTCGAGATAACCGCTATGCACTTGGCTGCCTACATAAGGGCGAGATTGGGCGGCGAGGTATGAACTCCGCCAAGTCTCGCCCCCGCGCCCCAGCCAAGGTGCCTCTACCGCCAGCCGCCAGGCGTCGCGGTAGAACAGACCACGCGCGGATACCGTCGATGACGGTCCGGTGATCCGCTCGCGCACGTGCAGGAGGACGGCGGTGCCCGCCGCCGTCCAACCTGCCGCCGTCAATGCCAGCATGGCGGCTCGGGCACTGCCCGCCGCGCTGCGCTGGCGGCGGCACAGCCATAGGCCGGCTAGCAACGCGCCGGCCCAAAGCCCGGCCAGCAACAGCAGGCCGGGCAAAGGATCTACCGCCAACCCGGCACGGGCCAGTTGGCGGTAGATCAGCGCCGCGGCGACCACGGGCGCGGCGCCAGCGGCAAGAAGCGGCGCGATGAGCTGCCGCTTCCAGAGCAAAACGGCGGCGCAGGCGCAAGCCGCCGTCAGCCACGCGCCGCGCGACTCGCTGAGGAGCAGCGCGGCGGCGTACGGGAACAGCGGCAGCAAGCGCAGCAGCGCGGCGGCCGTGCTTCCCGCTTCTCGCCGCTCCACTCCTGCGCACCCATCTCCTACATTTACGCTTACCTTTTCACTCCCATGTCCCCCCCCGGTATACTCTGTCCCTGTCTTTTCAGACTCTCGCCCAACACCACAACCTCCTGCTGGCGACATCCTCACACTCTTCTGAGGTCTTTCATAATAAGCAGCGATAGCAAACAGCCGCTCCAGTAGAAAAACAGCCATCACAGCACCAAAGGCATTAGGATATTCCATCACCCCTGCTAATCTGGCACCTGTAATGCTTACTTCCGATGAATTGCTGTAAGCTATAGCGAAAGGTAACTCTACCACCCCGCACACTGCCAGCAAAGCACTTATGCTTAAGAACATGCCCAAAATAGACCACGCAGCAATGATAAGCTGACGCCCCACCCGATTCAACGCGCAAAAACAAACCAAAAATGCAAAGCTAGCATACAAACCCCACCGTAATATTTCATTCATTGTTCCCAGTGCCGAAAGAGGATTTCTTAGCCAATGAATCAGATAGAGTGATAGAACTATTAAAGGTGCAGTCATCATTATTTTCAAAGCTCTACGTACTCCACTTGCTCCCCCTGCGCTACTTCTCCACTTGCCTACTCCAATGTAGAAATAAAGCAAAGCCGCAGAACACATCACAAACCATAGGGTCAGAAAGAGATACATCTCCTCTGTAAAAAAAAATCCACGCAGCAAACAAGCTCCTACTCCGGCTGTGATGACTAAGGCTGCACTAAAATATACGATTATTGAATCCAGACTCCGCTCTCTGTTAACGCTCCCCATTTAGATACCCCTATATTCGTTAAGTTATCTCTATCCTTTCCACATTTCCCCTTCGCAAAACTAGAATGTAAAAAGGACGATACCTCTCCACGAAGGAGCTGTACCGTCCCAATTCTCATCAAAAAAGCTTGATAGTTGCAAAAAGTGCAACTAACCTCTGATATTCGCTAATGCGTCCTAATGTAATTGCATAATGTACAACTATTTTTCGAGAATCCCGCCAGATGGGGAGAATTGCTCGAGCTACCCCTCCACCGAACTTTCACTCGGAAGCAGGTCAGCACATACGCGCTCAAGGTAAGGTTTCGCCCCTATAAAATCACGGAATGCGGTGTATTCACGCCATTTGACGGAGTTATCACCACCCGAGCTTTTAACTGCGCGGATTAAAATATTCTTCGGTGTATTCTCCATATCGATGAATTCCAGCAGCTGGCTGCTATAACCCATCATATCGAGCAATTTGGCACGGATAGCATCCGTAGCCAAGGCAGAGAAACGTTCCTTAAGTATCCCATGTGAAAGCATCGGACTCATTACTTCATTCTCAATCTGCGCGAACAATTCATGCTGACAGCAAGGCACAGACAAAATGACGGAGGCGCCCCAACGTACTGCTTTTTCGAGTGCAGCATCTGTAGCTGTGTCACAAGCATGAAGCGTTATAACCATATCTACCTGATCCAGCTCATCGTACTCGGCAATGTCACCCACAAGGAACTTCAGGTGATCATAACCGATTTTCGCAGCAAGCTCATTACAATGCTCAATTACATCCGCTTTCAAATCAAGTCCAATAATATTAAGCTCCCGCTTCTTGCGGACGGTCAGATAGTGATAAAGAGCAAAGGTCAAATACGATTTACCACATCCAAAATCAACAATCGTTAATGGCCGTCCCGTTGGCAGATCGGCAAGCACATCCTCAACCATCTCCAAGAAACGGTTGATCTGCCGGAACTTATCGTATCGCTTGGCCAGCACTTTTCCTTCTCTGTTCATTATGCCAAGCTCCACAAGAAATGGCACAGGTTCTCCATCCTCCAGCACATAACGCTTGCGGCGGTTGTGTGCCAGATCCGGCTCTTCTTTTTTACTTGGAGACTTGGTAAGGATGGATACTTTGAATTTCTTGCTAATCAGCACCTGATAATCCGCTTCCACCGTGCATAACAAGCCTTGGCGATATGATTCTCTAAATAAAAGGGTCATGTCCTCCGCTGCTAATTCTGCCGGTACGTTACGATGTTCAACCTTTGTACCAATATAGGACGCAAACTGATAATGCAACTTACCTTTTAGTTCGACAGGTTTAATCTGTACCTTCGTACAGGTCTCCCCTTTGTTACGTACTTGGCTTAAGGTAGCCATAATCAAGGTACGGTCATTAATCAGTTGTTCAATAAGAGCTTTTAAAGATTCCACAACGCACATCTCACTTTCGGGATTAAAAATGGAGAATCATTGTCTCCTAACCATCATCGTTCCATTATATCACGGCTCTACAAGAGTTATCCTATCAGGGCTTCACATGCAGCTCTCCACTAACAATAGTTATTGCTCGGCCAGACATCTTAATCTGATCTTTGCTTACCTCAAGTTGAAGTAAGCCTCCTCGTTCGGAAGCTTGATAAGCGGTCAACTGCGTACGGTTAAGTCGACTAGCCCAGAAAGGTGCTAGCGCAGTATGTGCTGAGCCTGTGACCGGATCCTCATTTACCCCCATCTTCGGTGCAAAGAACCGTGACACACAATCAATGCCTTCGATGGAGCTTTCTGCAGTAACCGCAAAGGCTCGCTCTTCAAGCCGGGATAAAGCCCCGAAGTCTGGGCTAAGTTCGCGAACTAGGGATTCCTGATCGAGCCGTACAAGTACATTGTCAGCATAGAGCATAGTTTCTACCACATTTTCTTCTGTAATACCAAGCGCTTCTATAAGAGCCGGAATTGTAGGAGAAGACTTAAGCTCATAAGGCGGGAAGTACAGTGAGATGAGGTCATCCGCACGAGAAGCTCTAAGCAACCCACTGCGTGTATAAAATCTAGCTTCCACCTCTGGATCCAGCAATCCCACCTCCCATAATATATGTGCACTCGCTAGAGTAGCATGGCCACATAAATTAACCTCAACCTTGGGCGTGAACCAGCGCAGACGATATCCATCATTCTCCGGCCAGAGAAATGCCGTCTCTGACAAGTTCATTTCTGCTGCTGTCTTAAGCATAAATGCCTCGTCGACTGGATGCTTCAGCAAGCATACTGCTGCCGGGTTTCCTGAATATGCTTTTCCTGCAAAGGCATCGATAATAAATAAAGGGGTATTCATTAGGCTTCCGACTCCCTTCGAACTTCTGTGATCCGGCGCCACTCTTTCCATCCTTGTTCCACTTCATGGATAGGAAGAGAGCCTTGTTCCAATTCTTCCGGTGATTTAAGCAGCAGCCCTCTGTACAATTCATCACCTTCCAGTGAGACATCTTCTCCCTGCTCCCATAGTCGATACAGACTGTCCTCCGCTTTACTATAATGTCCGATTGACTCCATATAATCTAGAAGCAGCCGTTCCGTCTTGGCTGGAAGCCGATACGCTTTGACTTCCTCCAGGAGTTCATTAATATCCTCCGTCATTTGCAGCATTTCTCGATCAGCGCCGTGCAAATCTGCGTACAAATATAAATGCAGCGATCTCATACTTCTGAATAGTGCCGCGTCATGATCGCCATTTGCAGCATAAATGCTGCCCTCTTCCTTAAGCAGCTTAGCTACACCTTGAAGCTTATCTGACTCCAATACACCGTTAAACCGGAACATATCTATAATATCTTCTACAGATAGTGAATTTAAAAGACGTGAGTTCAGCGGAAAATGTCGGTTCAATAGCTCATCAATTTCCCATAAGGCTTCCGTTGTCTTTCGCTCTTGCTTCAGCGTTAGAACCTTGGCAACCATCGCCGTCATATCTTCGATCATTCGGACAATATAGTCTCTTCGGAACATGAACTTCCCCCTTTTCCATACTGTAACTGCGAAGCTTTTGTATCTAGGTATTATATGTGTTTTATTCATTTATCTTAAACCATTGCACTACGCTATGCCACTAAAGCAATTACGGGAAAAATAATGACTAGAATCCTTCTACTTATTGACATGAAATGCCGTTCCTCATTGGCGGCGTAACAACCATAGCTATCTTTGCCGGATTGGGAATCCGTAAATTTCAATAGTCTCCTAAAAAAGAGGCAGCCCACGCGTTACTTTGACGCGGAGCTGCCTCTTTTTGAATTATTATTTCAGCGATCACGAATGGCTGTTAATACTAACCGTAGCTTGGGTGAATTCCTTGATAACCTCAGCTAACCGTTCAGGAGCTTCAAAGAGGCTCATGTGGCCCGCTCCAAAAATCGTAGCTTGCGTTATATTTGGTTTATCCGAAGTAAAGGTGCGCTCCGCAGGAATCAGTCCATCCTGCTCGCCAGCAACAAGTAGTACCGGCAACGTGGTTGCTGTGATCACATCACGCCGATCCGGACGCTCGCGCATCGCCAGTGCAGCTCCCGCTGCTCCTTGTGGAGGCGTTTTGTAACCAATTTCTTTAGCTCGCTCCAGCAGCTGTGGTGATGCAGAAGCGGTTGCTTTAGCAAAAATTCCTGGGACGAAGCTGTCCACAAAAGGAGTAATGCCTTCATTTTGAATCCTGCTGACACTTTTCAATCGATTCTCCCGAGCTTCTTCACTATCCGGATATGCAGTAGAATGGATTAATCCGAAGCCCTTCAATCGAGAGGCATACCGCTGCGCGAACGAAAGTGTAATATACCCACCAAGAGAATGTCCCAGCATGGTGCATTCAGAAATTTCTAGTGTATCTAACAAGCCCAGAACATCGTCTGCCATTTGTTCAATAGTATAAGGGCCTAGTGGAGCCTCTGAAGCTCCATGACCACGTAAATCGGGAGCAATCACTCGGTAGTCGCTGCTTAAGATGGGAATGATTTGTTCCCAGTATTCAGCACTTCCGCAAAAGCCATGCAGTAATACAATAACCTCGCCTTTCCCCTGATCACTGTAGCAAATATTGCTTCCGTCACAACGTACTCTTTCCATGGCTGCTTCCCTCTTTCCAAATTACTAAGATATATTAACTAATATCTATTATTAAGCAAAACAGCTCTCCTTGAAACCGGCATCCTATTCTTAACGCCCAATTCCAAACCCTTTTGCTGCTGCGGCGGCAATTTGTTCGGCCATAACCATAACTCTATGTAGTGGAGTCGTCTGCAGCGTCCGATAGGGCTTGGGACCATTGATATCTACAATCGCCGCCAAGCTATAATGCCCCACTGCGGGAAGGCATACCCCCACCGATTGTGCTGGCTGAAGCGGCTCATTCGAAACGAAGTAATATCCAAGAGCTATTGGAGGTCCTAGGCAAGCATCCACAGCAATAATGATATGCTCAGATGGAAGCTCAGTGACTCTGGCCACCAAATTATCTGCATCGCAAGGAGATGGCAACGTACCGATTACGTGTGGAAAGCCATATTCCAGAAGTTTGCTGCCTGTTAGTGGACCGAGAGCATCACCTGTAGACCGATCCGTTCCGATACACAGAAAGGTAACTTTCTTAGCTGAATGCAGCGCTGCAATTTCCATAAAAAAGGACACCAATCCTACATCGTCCATTTTGCTTCGTTTACCGCTTCCCTGTTCTCTAATTGCCAATACCTTTCCTCCCTTCGATGATATTTTTTGATTTCATGCCTTTAATTTAACATGATTTCTGTGAGCCCGACAAAAAAATGGTGATCAAGCTCACAATCATGGTAAAATACATGAATCAGTGTACAGAGAGGATGTTAATAACCCTATGGATTTAACACAACCTAGTCAGGAAAATGTTGAATATATGATCGAGGCCATCAAGAACAAACTGAAGATGGCAAGTGCTGCTGCAATGCAAGCCTCCGCTTTTTCAGTAGATAAATATGAAGATATCTTCGATGTCTATGAGGTAGCCATGGGCAGCGATAGACTCAGTATTTCTCAGGTGGAAGCGCTCGTCTCCGAACTCGGCCGTCTACGTCAGAAATAATTGTTCTTCGTTTACAAAAGGAGCCCCTCGCTGCGAATCCGAGATGGATGCGCAGCGAGGGGCTCCTTTTTAAGTTCCTATTTCATGAAATGAAGCTGAAATTCTGTATCTGCATGACCTACCCGTGTACCACCATCATTGTAGATCACACCTGAAAATGCATTACGCAGCTTTTCCAAAGTATTTTTCTGACTGTATCCAATCTGATCTAAAATCCCCTGTACAATAAGTCCCCACTCTTCTTCTGATCCATCCAGAATCTTGAAGGCAATGCCCAGTCGCTCGCGGCGCAACCCGAAGCAATATACGCCTTTAAATCCACCCTTAGCAATAATATTTTCATCTTCCAAAAGGATTGAATCAAGGCGACCAGACCCAGAAACCATCTCCGGATGAGCATTCATGGCCGCAGTGATCGTAGTGACCGCTCTGCGAGTTGCCTCGTCAGCAATTAAATCAGGATTGGCTAATTTCAAATACGCAGTCGCCAAGGCTGTCAAAGGCATGGCAAATACCGGCAGACCGCATCCATCCGTACCTAGACCAATACTGTCTGGTGCTACACCAGCCATATAAGCAATCGTATCTATAATTTCACGCTGAACCGTTTGCTCCGGCTGAGAGTATTCTTCAAGTGGTAGTCCTTTGAGCTTACTATACGATAAAATCCCCATGTGCTTGCCCGCACAGTTATGATAGAACTTTCTTTTGCCCGCGCCGCGAATGGCATTCTCTCTACTCGTATAATCCAGTGGATAGCTAGTGGCACATATCATTTGTTGCTCATCGATCCCAATCTTGGAGGAAATACTCTCTAGCGCGGCAACATGGTAGCTCTCTCCTCGGTGAGAAGCAGTCATTAGGGCAACCTCTGCGGGTGTAAAACCATAATGCTCCACGATTCCTCCACGAATGCCTGGGATAGCCTGAAGTGGCTTGGCCGCAGAACGGGTAAAGGATACAAACTCAGGATCACCTGCATAGCCCTTTACGTTCCCGTGTTCTCCTACGATAGCAATATGTCCGCTATGGACACATTCCAGCAAATCTGACCGATATTCTCGTACTAATACTGTTTCCATGGTAACTCTCCTCTTTTCTCTTTGCTGCTCTATAACTCACAAGGATTTATTAGGATTCTACATTTAATAAATGCTAGAAAATAACCCCGTGCTCCGGGGATTTTTTGTACATCACAAACTCCCTTAAGTGTTAGTTCCATGAGGAATTCTACTCCTATTTTCATCATTCTTCAATCCTCTCCACACCAAGAAGATTTTAGAAATCACACAAAAACAATTCCATCAGCAATAAATCCTGAATGACAGGAACATAAATGAAGCTTTTAAAATTAAAAAACCACTCCCGCATCAGATTCTTGCTCTTCTGAAAAGGAAGTGGTTTTTATAGAATTCAGTACTGCTGTAGAGTGGGAGCGCAAATCGAATTAACCCTTACTTGCACCCGCGGTCAGACCGTCCACCAGGAACCGCTGAAGGAAAATGAACAGTAGCGTGACCGGGAGAGCAACCAGCACCGCTCCGGCGGCGAACAAGGTGAATTCGGTCGAATTGCTTTGATTCACCATCCGGAAAAGCCCGACAGCGAGCGTTCTCGTCTCTTCCGTACGCAATACAAGGTCCGCGAATATGAAATCCACAAAGCAGCCATTAAATATCATAAGACTGGCATAGGTAAGCATCGGTTTGGACAGCGGGATCATTATAGATAGAAAAACTTTCATATGACTCGCCCCATCCATCCGCGCAGCATCTTCCAGACTTTTAGGAATAGTATCAAAAAAACCTTTAGCCACAAACACATTGGTGATAATGGCGCCACTGCTGTATACAAGCACAAGTGCCCAATGGGAATTAAGTAGCCCAAGCGTGTTCAGCAGCACGTAAACTGCAATCATAGCCATGAATCCCGGAAACATTTGCAGAACTAGAAGCGCGGTCAGTGTCGTTTTTCTGCCCGTGAACCGATAGCGAGAGATGGCATACGAAGTCAACAGCAGCAGAAAAGTGCCAAGTAGCGTAGACAGCGCTGCAACCTTTAGTGTATTCATGAACCAAATCAAATATTTAGTTTGCTCAAACAGTTCCTTGTAATGAATGAACGTGAAATTTTTAGGAATCAACGAGTCGCTGAACAAACTGTTTCCCGTCTTAAATGAAGACATAATAATCCAAAACGCTGGAAAAAGACTAATAAAACTGAGCACAATCAGTAGAAAATGGCTTCCAATCGTTTTAAACGCTTCTGTCAGTTTTGGCTTCATGCAATCATATCCTCCTCTTTGTAGGATCGCGTTCGGCGGTAGCTCCAGATGGAGAAGGTCGCGACCAGCAGGAAGATGACAATCCCGATTACGGAAGCAAAGCTGTATTGCGATTGGTTAAGCGCCAGTTTGTAGAGCCAAGTCACCAGCAGATCGGTATGGCCCGCGTACTGGTAATTCGGATTAACCGGTTCTCCGTTGGTCATCAGGTAAATGACGTTAAAGCTATTAATGTTACCGGCAAACTGCATGATCAGGATTGGAGCGGTCGCGAACAGCACCATAGGCAGTGTAACCATGCGGAATTTGTAGAATGCCCCAGCTCCGTCCACTTCAGCAGCTTCGTACATATCCCTTGGAATCGTTGTCAGTACCCCAAAGGCCAGAATCATAGTAACCGGAATTCCGATCCACATATTAGTCAGAATTACGGTGACCTTTGCCCAGAAAGGATTAGTCAGCCAGGCCACCCCCTCCAATCCCAAAGCTCTTACATAACTATTGATCGGTCCGAACTGATTATTGAACATATTACGCATGACGAGCAGAGAAATCATATTAGGAATAGCAAAGGGAACGATCAGCAGTGTACGCCAAAGCTTTTTCCACCGAACACGGGGCTGGTGAATAAGTACAGCGATGAGCACACCTCCAATGTAAGTCGTCGCAGTAGCAATAATCGCCCAGATCAGTGTCCAAGTCAGCACTCCGCCGAAGGTTGAACTCCATACATCCAAACTTAGCATTTTATTAAAATTACCGAACCCCACCCATTCTACTAGATGCGCAGGCGGTAAAATCGGGTCGGCATAGTTCGTAAACGCCAGTAGCACCGAAAAAACAAGCGGCAATATCGTCAGAAAAACCACTGCCACAAAAGGAATCGCTAGTACAAGATAGGCGAAGTTTCTACGCCCCATATGTCTGAGCGATTCACCGAATGAATGAATGGGCTCATTCCGGTCCCGCGCAGCTCCAACTAGAAAGGCATCCCTGATATTCAGTAAATGAAAAGCTGTATAAAACAGCAGCGCCAGCAATGACATCAGACCATTGATCATCATAAAAATGGAGTGATCGCCCTCCACCATCCGGGTTAATTTACCTACCTTGACCATACGGCTTGGAAATTCACCAAGTGTGATCAACCCCCGCAAATACCCCATTAGATCATGAGCAATAAAATAGATTCCAGCAGACCCCACCAGCAGGAATACTAATCCTTTCAGCCACTGTCGATTGAAGAACTGGCCCAGTCCCGGAATAATAGCCGAGAGTAGCGCTGCACCTGTTTTTTTGTGCATAGCTCAAATCACCTGTCCTTTACTTCGAATCCAGATCGGCCTGAATCGTTGATACAGTCTTATCGAGCGTCTGCTTAACATCAAGACCCGGATCGTTCCACAGGGATACAAATGCTGCCTTTAGCGGTTCCCAGACGGATTTGATTTCCGATAGGGAAGGCATCGGCACGGAGTGTTGGAATTGCTCGAAGAATCCACTTATAATCGGATCATCTTTGATTACCGGCGCTTCTCCGGCTTCAATGTTCGCAGGAATCGCACCCGTCATTTCAAAGTTCTTGAGCTGATTCTCCTTGCTGCTTGCAAAATGTGCGAACAGGCGAGCTGCGACCGGATATACCGTATAGGAATTGACATAATACGATTTAACTCCGGAAAAAGAAATGCTGTCTTGACCGTCAGGTCCCTTCGGAAGAGGTGCCACTCCAAGGTTGATATGATCCTTGAACATCGCTATGGACCATGGCCCGTCGATGTTCATTGCCAGCTTGCCTTCCTGAAACAATTGGGTTTTAACGTCATAGGTGATATCTCCTGCATTCAATGGCAGAATTCCTTTTAAGCTCTGGAGAAAAGTAAATCCTTTGACGGTGCCTTCATTATTCAAGCCGATATCCTTGACATTCGTATTGTTGTCACCGTAAATGTATCCGCCGAAGCTGCCAATGAATGGATAGCTGTAATACCCGACGAATTCCCACATGATCGCAAATTTGTTCTCTTTCGGCTTATTGTACGTATTGGCAAAAGCGATCACATCATCCCAGGTTTTTGGAGCTTCGGATATCAGATCCTTGTTGTAGAACAGCGCATAGGTCTCCACCGATTTAGGATAACCGTACAGGATACCGTCATAAGTCGATGCCTGAATAGCTGTCTCCACCATAGTTGATTTCGTTTCTTCCTCAAACACATCATTTGGCAAAAGCAATCCCGCTTTGACAGCCTGACCGATCTGATCATGCGGGAGAGTCAACACATCGGCGGCCAGTTTGGACGGGCCATCTGTCGCCAACCTTGTTCCCTGATCGCCGCCCGCCATTTCCTCAACCGTGACAGGAACGCCGTATTCTTTTTCGAATTCAGCGGCTAACTGCTTCATGTACTCAACCTGCTCCTTGGCTTCCCAGACCGTTAATTCGGCCCCAGCTTCCGGTTTCAGCTCCTCTTCGGCGGGATTCGTCTCATTTGTAGTTCCCCCCGGCTCGTTCACTGTGGAATTCGGGCTTGAATTCGGCTGAGCCGTAGAGTTCCCATTGCCTGAACCGCAAGCCGTAACGGTCAATGCCAACAGCAGACTTAGGGTCAAACTAAATGATACCGCTTGCATTTTAGATCGTTTACTCTTCTTCATTTGCTCATCTCCCCTTTATTCATAAGTGATCAGACCTAACACGCATAGAAAAAGAGCATGCAAAAAAGGTACAACCTCATTTGCACAAAGTGCCGAGGTTGTACCTTTTAGGTAACAGTGCCTTTAATTTGTTTGCGTATTAAGAAAAATCAAGTTCGTTCGCCCTCATTCTATAATACCCATAATTTGGATTGCAATCAGAGTATAGATCCAAATGGGGTGATTTAATAGCAATTTTCTTGTTTTTCCTTATATTTTCTCCTATTTTTAACTACATACTAAATATTCCATATTGTGAATTTATGTGAAATAATCTCTTGCTTTAATCTTGAGGGGTATGATAAGATTCAGACAAAATTTAAAGGCAATGAAACCGCCAAGGGTTCAACCTCTGATTATCATGAGGTTGGCCCTTTTTTGCGTTTACATGCCGCGAAGGGATGGAAATTGATTATGATTCAACAAGAAGCCGTTTATCATCGCATGGGGCAGAATTGGTCATATGCCTACGATGAGTCTACACTGCATATTCGCATAAAAACTAAACGGGATAACGTGTCAATGATTGATCTTTTTTGCGGAGATAAATACGGTTGGGACAAAACCCATGAGGTTATTCCCATGCAGCACATGGCTTCTGACAGCTTATTCGATTATTGGCAGGCTGCGGTCCGTCCTGTTTATCGCAGACTCACTTACTATTTTGCACTTTATAACAAAGATGAGGTCCTTTATTATTTGGAAAAAGGCTTCTTCTCAGAGCCTCCAGTCATAATATATGAGGGCTTATTCGACTTTCCTTTCTTGAACCGTGAAGATGTACACTCCCCTCCAGCATGGGTGAAGGATGCAGTATTTTATCAAATTTTTCCGGAGCGTTTCGCAAATGGCGATCCTACTAACGATCCGGCAGATGTGCTAGATTGGGGCGGTACGCCGAGTCCCCGGAATTTCTTCGGAGGAGACTTGCAAGGTGTACTAGATCATTTGGATTATCTCTGTGAATTGGGCATTACCGCCATCTATTTCAATCCTCTGTTTGAGGCAACCACCAATCATAAATATGATATAAAGGATTATTTCTTGGTGGACCCTCATTTGGGAACCAACGCTTTGCTAAAAGAACTTGTCGACGCCTGTCATTCCAAAGGGATCCGCGTCATTCTAGACGGTGTCTTTAATCATTGCGGCCATACCTTTCCGCCATTTGTTGATCTGCTCACCAACGGGCGCTCTTCCCGTTATGCCGATTGGTTTCATGTGCGTGAGTGGCCACCACAAGTCATCGACGGAATTCCCACCTATGAGACATTTGCATTCGAGCCTATCATGCCAAAATTCAACACTGAGAATCCTGAAGTCAGAGATTATCTGTTGAACGTTGGTCGTTATTGGATTGAGGAAATCGGTGTAGACGGTTGGCGGCTTGATGTCGCGAATGAAGTCTCTCATACGTTCTGGCGACAATTCCGTAATACGATCAAAAGCATTAATCCAGAAGCCTATCTTGTAGGCGAAATTATGCATGATTCCTTGCCGTGGCTTCTTGGCGATCAATTTGACGCCGTTATGAATTACCCACTAACCAATATTCAGATTAATTTCTTCGCTCACGAACAAATTAATGCTTCACAATTCTCTCTATCGATTGCTACTATGCTAGCGAATTACCCGCAGCAAATTACAGAGGCCACTTTTAATCTATTAGACAGCCATGACACAACTCGTTTCCTGACCCTTTGCGGTGGTGACATCCGGAGATTAAAACTGGCCGTTTTGTTCCAAATGACCTTTCAGGGAGCACCATGTATTTACTATGGCGATGAAATCGGTATGGAAGGTGAATATGACCCAGATAATCGTAAATGTATGGAGTGGGACATCCAGAAACAGAACAGGGAACTGTTCGAATACTATCGCTGGACGATCGGTCTTCGTAAGTCCCATACTGCGTTCCGTAGTAGCGGCTTTAAATCGCTGGAGATCCCGGACCACCCAAGGCTGCTTGTATATGAACGGTGGGACGAACATAACCGCTTCTTAATCGTGCTCAACAATGAAGAGGTCTTAGTCAACGCCACTATTCCTGTACCCGGGATGGACGCCATATGGGTAAACCTAGAGACGCAGAAGCGAACAGAAAAATTCACATCATTACTACATCTGAATCTGCCCGAATTCGGCTATGCGGTATTCCAAGCTGTTAATAAATAGTCCATAACAAGAGCCCCTCGCCATCTACGCCTTGCTCATCAATTGTTTCAGCCTATACGCCAAAGTTTAAATACGAAGTAAGATAACTTATAAGGAGTGATTGGTGATGAGTAACGTAGAACATAAAGTAGAGCATGAAGTAGAAAACGGAAGCAACTTTTTCAAAGGCATCTTTATTGGTAGCTTAATAGGTGCTGCAGCAGCCCTGTTATTTGCACCAAAGCCTGGTCGTGAAATGCGCAGTGATCTGTCCGATAAACTTACGCTTGCTACTGACAAAACCAAAGAAGTTGCTGGTGTCGTAACTGACAAGACCAAAGCCATTGCCACAACGGTAGGTGAAAAAGCAACCGATCTGGCTAGTACGGTTTCAGTCAAAGCCTCTGATATCTACACTACTGTCAGTGACAGCAAGCAGCAAATTGCCGCTACCCTTCAAGACGCAGGCAGCAAAATTGGTGACACTGTAAGTGAAGCCTCAAATAATGTAGCCTCTGATGTTAAAGACGCTTCTAAAGAAGTGGCTGACGAAGCCAAAGCATCCTCTAAAGAAGTTGCCGATGAGGCTAAAGATGCGAAAGAGGATGTTAAATCCTCCTATAAATCCAGTTACTAATCTGCGACATAATACAGCTATCATTTCATCCGACAACAGCCAGCTGTCCGCAGCTGGCTGTTGTTTAGTTATACCCTATATAAAGTTTCATCTGATTGAATAGATCCTTAATGAATGCCCGATCGGGCTACAGAAAGCAGGGGTGCTCCATGGGAGAATCAAATAGCCAAACAAAAGCATATGAAATTGATGAACATCCTTTCGAATTACGTCATGAGGTCAAACGCTTAAACAATCGTCTGGACAAGATTGCTGATTCACTAGAAAAATCAGAATTTAAGGACATCCTTGATAACTACTCAGATCCCAAAAAAAGAATTATCACAAACTTGATGGCCGGTATATCCCGAGGTCTCGGCCTATCTCTCGGAACGTTCGTAGTCCTTGGTGTTCTGGGCTACATTCTTAGCCTATTTCTTGATGTTCCGGTGATCGGTGAGTACCTTGGCGAGATCAAAAAATACATCGATGCGAACAGCTAACAACTGGGCTACCTATGGCCCATCTATCACCGTTCCCCCTTACCCCGCTTGTCAGTCTAATCCTTCAAGGTTAGCCGGACAAGCGGGGTAAGAGCGTTGCGGAACACAAATAAAGGACATGCTATTCTCCACACGGAGAGAGGCATGTCCTTATCGTCGAACAATAGAATTCAAATCCAAGTAATGTATATTACACATAAAGGAGCTCAATAGGATGAGTTGGCCATAATCTGCTTTAACTTCTCAGTGGCCCGCTTCTGTATCCGTGAAACGCTCATCTGTGAAACCCCCAGCTTCTGAGCGATTGCCCGCTGGGATTGACCATCTTGGAAGGCTAACAGCAACACTTGCTGCTCTTGCTCCTTCAATTGTCCTAGTGCTTGCTGCAGATCCATTCGTTTCTCTACAGTCTCGTAATCGTTCGCATCAGAGCTGATAAGCTCCCCTAGCGTAGCTCCAGTCTCCTCTTGGGAAAGCGGTGAATCTAGAGATACGTAATGGTAACATTCTCTGCCTGCCAGTACTTCTACAGTTTCTTCAACAGACAGATCAAGATAATGAGCGATCTCATCGACCGCAGGAGAACGCTCAAGCTTCACTGTAAGTTCATCAATCGCGTGTTGAACAAGCGCTCCTTTTTCTTTAATCCGTCTAGGAACCTGTATGTACCAAGATTTATCACGCAAATAATTCTTCATATGTCCAATCATGCTTTTCATCGCATAGGGCTCAAAAGGGATTCCGAGACTGATATCATATTGCTGCAGTAACCGGATGAGCGCCATTTGCCCGACCTGATATAAATCCTCATACAAGTCGGGGCGATTACGGGAAATTTTCCCAGCAGCCATTTTCACCATAGGCTCATATTTCTGTATCAGCAACGTCGCCTGATCGTTATCCTTGGTCTGCTGATACTCCCAAATTTGGGTGACTGCTTCATTCATGGACTCGGGGGGAGTCACTTTGTCACTCATACTTTCTCCTCGCTAAAATTAAGGTGCTTCTTCAAAGTTACCACCGTCCCTTTTCCGGCTTCACTTACGACACTAACGTCATCCATCAACGCTTGCATTAAGTAGAACCCTAACCCGCCAACCTGAACGTCACTTAACTCCTTATCATGCAGTGTCATACGTTCATTAGACTTGTCCAAGCCGTCAAAGCTCTCCCCTTCGTCTTTGACTGTAATGGATAAGGAGCTTTCTTCTACCTCAAAAATAACATCTACTACTCCGTCTTTTTGGCCATAAGCATATAATACTGAATTGTTACACGCCTCTGACACTGCCACTTTCATGTCTTCTATATCCTCATAGGTAAAACCCATTTTCGAGGCAATGCCGTATAAATTCAACCTAACAATATCCACATACTCTGCGCTAGCAGGCAACTGAAGAATTACTTTTTGCACATCATCACTCATTCTTTGTTCTATCCTTTCCTAGTGGGAATTCTCTTGGGAGGCAAAAAACTTGGAAATACCAGTCATGTCAAACAGCTTCTGAATTTGTGGAGGAACATCCTCAACCATAAACTTAACGTCCATTCCTTGTCTTGATTTCAGGATCGAAAGTAGAATACCAATCCCTGTGCTATCGATGTATTTTAATTCTTTTAGATTAATAACTAGATCTAGTTTGGTATCTCCCACAAGTGGCTCCATAACCAGGCGGAAATCGGAAGCAACTGATAAATCAAGTTCACCACTCAGGAAAACTGTGCATACATTCCCTTTGGTTTCTGTCTTAGCATGGAACTTGTTACTTTTATGCGTATTCATTAGACGATCTCTCCTGAACAAATATTTTCTATATTAATAACCTTAATGATATACCTTTGAATCAGATAACGTTTAAAAAACAGATTGGTAAATACTAGATTACGCTTGGAAAATAGATATATCAGGTTCTACTAATACATTGTCGTTGCTAGAATATCGAGAAATAATTTGTTTTATACTACTCATCTTCAGCGGTTTGCTGATGTAATCATCCATTCCAGAGGCCTTACAGCGATTCTGAATCCCTTCCATGACGTTCGCCGTCATTGCAATGATAACGGTCTTCTCGGCAGCAGGACCACCCTCTCGACGAATTTGAGCGGTCGCCTCCAAGCCATCCATCACTGGCATTTGAAGGTCCATAAAGATAAAATCATAAGGATGTTTAATCGCCATATCCACAGCCTGTTGACCATCTTCAGCCATATCGGCCGCATAGCCCAGCTTATCCAGCATGCTGACCATTAGACGCTGATTAATCGGATGGTCATCCACAACAAGGATTCTACTTCTCCCCTCTTGATTGGGAACAAGATGCGTGGATTCCTCTTCTTGATATCCACCTATCAAATCTTCTCCTGGCATAGATGCCTGAATCGTAAAGATAAACGTGGCTCCTTTTTGCTCCATCGATTCTACCCGAATTTCTCCGCCCATCATTCCGACAAGAGATTTACATATAGCTAGTCCCAGACCTGTTCCCCCATATTTCCGTGTCATGGAAGAATCAAGCTGCGAGAAGGGCTCAAATAATCGGTCACATTTCTCCGGAGAAATACCAATCCCCGTATCCATAATTGTGAATTCAACTTCCATCTTATGATCCGCAACGCTCTTGATCGAGGCGACTAGATAGACCCCACCTTGATTTGTGAATTTAACTGCGTTAGCGATCAGATTAATTAAAACTTGGCGTAAACGAGCCATATCCCCATATAAAAGCCGAGGCAATTTCTGATCAATAAAATAAGCGAGCTCCAGGTTCTTCTTTCCCGCTTCTATCGAGAAGAGGCTGAACACCTCTTGAATACAATTTCGGAGTTCAAATAAGTGCTCTTCAACTTCCATTTTTCCGGATTCCATTTTAGTAAAATCAAGAATGTCGTTAATTACCGTAATCAACGTGTCCGCACTTTTCCGAATGATCTCCGAATATTCCTTTTGCTCAGAAGTAAGATCCGTCTCCATTAACAGATCGATCATGCCAACTACGCCGTTCATAGGTGTACGAATTTCATGACTCATCATGGCTAGAAATTCCGACTTTGCTTTGGAGGCAATCTCCGCCTCTTCTTTTGCCTTGATAAGCTCACTATTAATGATTTCCAGTTCTTTCGTCTTTTGCTGCAGCAGCATGGTTTGAGTCTGATGCTTCTTGCTCGTGATGTACATTTCGACAAAGCCTTGTATCTTAGAATTCAAAATTTGTGGAATGAAAGGCTTGACCATATAATCAATAGCCCCTGCCGAATAACCAGCGAATAAGTGCTCCGCTTCCTTGCTGTTCGCAGAGATAAAAATAATGGGGATATCCTTTGTTTTTTCTCTGGCTTTGATCAATTTTGCGGTTTCGATCCCATCCATACCTGGCATCTGTACGTCCAGTACGATGACAGCAAAATCATACCTTAACAAACACCGCAGTGCCTCTTCACCGGAGGTGGCTTTGACTAGCTCGTAATGCTGGCTCTCAAGTACCGCCTCCAGCGCCAGCAAGTTTTCAGGACGGTCGTCGACTAGTAGTATATGAATTGGTTCTTGAAACCCCATAGGACCACCCTCCTTCATGCGTTATTTTATGTTACGGTATATTTTCTCCACTCTGTCTAAAGATTCATAGCAATCGCTATATTTCGTAAAGTGAATAGACTCTTTAGAGCCCAGAACAAGGATTCCAAAGCGACTTAGACTTTCATGAAACAACCCGTGAACATGATCACGAAGCTCATCATTGAAATAAATCATTACATTTCGGCAGAAAATAACATTAAATTCATTAAAAGAAGTGTCAGTAGCTAAATTATGCTCAGCAAAAATAATATTTTTGCGTAAATACGGTTGTAAAATGACTGAGTTATACTTCGCAGTGTAGTATTCGGAAAATGCCCGAGTACCTCCTGCCTCCAAATAATTCTTTGTGTATTGCTTCATTCTGCTAATATCATAAACGCCTTCCTTAGCCTGCTGTAAAGAACGCTCATTCATATCTGTGGCATAAATTCGAGCCTTATCATAAAGCCCTTCTTCATGTAGCAGGATGGCCATAGAATAAACTTCCTCCCCAGTGGAACATCCGGCATGCCAGATACGAATATAGGGATAGGTTCTTAACAAAGGAACTACCTTCTGGCGAAAAGTTAGAAATAATCCTGGATCCCTGAACATTTCAGTAACAGGGATAGAGAGACTGTAAACAAATCGTTCAAAACAAGCCCGATCATGCAGAACCTTCTCTTGCAGCGCGGATATGGTGAGTACATTCTCCGCATGAACATGATGCCAGATGCGTCGTTTTAATGAAGGCAACGCATAATTCCGGAAATCATAGCCATATAAACGGTGTACCCCATCAAGAAGCAGCTCAATCTCAATTTGCTCCAGTTCGTCACTTCCCGCCAGAACGGGCTGCTCCTCATATCCGTGTTCTATTGCTTTCATTGTTATCCCGACTCCCTTATCAACACGCCGTACTTTTGAAGAATGGCTTTTTGTTAGTTCTTTTAAAGTATTACCCCAATATTGAGGTTACGAATACAGCCAGACTCGCATTAAAGATAGAAGTTGACCTGTTGCGATTGGCTTCTTCATATAGTCGGAGGCTCCAGCTTCAATACATTTGGCACGATCCTCTTTCATAGCTTTGGCGGTGAGCGCAATAATAGGGAGTTTCTGATACTGCGGCATCTCGCGGATCCGGCGCATAGCCTCATATCCGTCCATCTCCGGCATCATCATATCCATTAATACAAGATCGAAATCTTCTTGCTCTACCAGCATTTCCAGCGCCTCGCGTCCATTCTCCGCAAACTTCACTTCCATATGATACTCTTCGAGTACACTGGAGAGCGCAAAGACATTGCGAATATCATCATCAACGAGCAGTATTTTCTTTCCTTCGAACAATTCTTCTTTATTATGAAGCTTCTGCAGAATCTTACGTTTATCTTCCGGAAGATTTGCTTCTACCCGGTGCAAGAACAGCGTAGTCTCATCCAATAACCGTTCTGGAGAACGTACATCCTTGATAATAATTGATTCCGCATATTTGCGCAGCTGCGTCTCTTCTTTCCCATCCAAATCCTTACCCGTATAAATAATAATAGGTAGATCATTTAATTCCTCATCATCACGAATTTGATCCAGCAGATCGAAACCTGTCATATCCTCAAGCATCAGATCCAGAACCATACAATCATATCTCTGCTTCCGCAGCTCACTCAGTGCCTCCCCGCCAGTTGAAACTGCGGTTATGGCCACATCGTCGTGACCGATCAATTCCATGATTGAACGACGTTGAATTTCATCATCCTCAACAATCAGCAAGTATTTCAACGTACTGGAGGTGTAATTCTCGATTTGCGAGAACGCCCGCTCTAGAGCCTCTCTAGAAGATGGTTTTCTTAAATAAGCCATAGCCCCCATCATAAGTCCTTGCTTCACTTCATCATTCACAGAGATGACATGGACAGGAATGTGGCGGGTCTGTGATGCACTTTTTAACTCTCTAAGGATGGTCCAACCGTCCATAACAGGCAGCTGAATATCTAGAATAATCGCATCAGGTAGATAAGTCTTCGCCATCTGCAGTCCAGTATCGCCTTGAAGGGCTACAAGTCCTTTGAAATTGCGGCCATGAGCCATATCCAGCAATATTTTCGCAAAGCTCTCATCGTCTTCAATAATAAGCAGAACCTTATCATTTGCAGTCAAATGATCACGGTCATCATCGATCATCAATTGTGGAATAGGTTTATGGACTGGTGTTGGTACAAGGGTTGGAGTCATATCTCCGATGTATTCTTCGAAGGTTACATCCTCTCTAGAAGCAGCAGCTTCTATTACTGAAGGTTGCTTATTATAATTCCCTATAACCGGCAAATACATAGTAAAGGTACTACCTTGACCCTCACGGGATTCCAGCACAATAGCTCCACCCATTAAACGCGCTAACTCACGGCTAATAGACAAGCCTAATCCTGTCCCTCCAAATTTACGGCTGGTAGTTCCATCCACCTGTTGGAAGGCTTCGAACACAATATCAGTTTTGTCTGCCGGAATACCAATTCCACTATCCTTCACAGCAATAGCAATATATTCAACTTCACTTGGCAGATCTAGCGGAATAAGATTGCCATCTGCTTGGCTAACCGAGAACTCAATAAATCCTTCCATCGTAAATTTAAAGGCATTAGAAAGCAGATTTCTTAGCACCTGCTTCAACCGATGACCATCGGCAATGACACTATCTGGCAGCGGCTCGTTAAAGGTAATTCTTAAAGAAAGTCCCTTTTTGAGCGCTTGCGGAGCAAAATTCTGCTTCACAAAGCTCTTCAGCTCCGTTAATTTTATTTCTTCTTGGTTCAGTTCCATTTTGCCAGCATCAACCTTGGATAAGTCCAAAATCTCATCAATCATCTTAAGCAAGTCTGCACCTGACATATAAATCGTATGTGCAAATTCAACCTGTTTCTCTGACAAGTTGCCATCCTTATTCTCCGTAAGTAGCTGCGATAGAATCAAGAGACTGTTGAGCGGAGTTCGCAATTCATGAGACATATTCGCCAAGAACTCTGATTTATATTTACTAGTAACGGATAATTGCTTGGCCTGTTTCTCTAATTGAATTTTTGCATGCTCAATTTCGTCTTTCTTCTCTTCAACCTCCTGCACTTGTTCCTCTAAAGCGCGGGTCTTGGCAATAAGTTCCGTATTATAATGCTCCAGTTCTTCCTGCTGACGCTGGAGCAATTCTTCCGAACGTTTAAGCGCATCCGTCTGCTCTTCCAAGTTCTCATTGGAACGGCGCAATTCCTCTTGCTGAGTCTGTAATTCCTCCGACTGACACTGCAGCTCTTCCGTAAGAGCTTGTGAATCACGCAACAATTTTTCCACGATCAAACGACGGCTAATATTATTAAAAATAATACTTAAATTATTAGCGAGTTGTTGCAGCAAATCATTTTTCAAACTGCTAAAAGGTTGGAATGAAGCAAATTCTACTACGCCTAGCAGTTCGTCTTCAAAAATAAGCGGATGGATAGAAATATATCCAGGTTGCGCATCCACGAATCCGGACTTAACGGATGAATAGTCTTCAGGAGCCTTCTCCAGTCTGATCGGGTGCATATCGAGCGCACTTTGTCCTACAAGCCCTTCTCCAATCACAAACCCGTCCTTAGGTTTCTTATCATTATCTACTGCATAATATCCACTGCTTCGTAAAAAATCAGGACGATTGGCATCTTTTAAATATACAGCTCCGAACTGTGCTCCCAGCACAGGGGTAAACTCATTGATGAAGGTCTGTGAGACCTGATCCAAGGAGCTAACACCTCGCAATAGTTCCGTCACCCGAGCAACATTCGCATTCAGCCAGGATTGGTCATTCTGCGCTTGCGCATAGGCCTGTTCCATTTCCTGCTTCTGTTCAAGATCTAAAGCCATCTTCTTAAAGACAAGAGCAACCTCACCAATTTCATCTTTAGTAGTAACCTTTATACGCCGTATGGCCCTCACTCTACCGTTGCCAAAGCTGGTAATCATCATCGAAACGACATTAAGCCCCCGAGTGATGCTTGGGATGATCCATAGAACCACTCCAAGTCCGAGAAGTAAGCCCATAATCATCATTAGAACTACCATCTGAGTCGAACTTTTATAAGCTTCGTTGGCCTTCGTACTCTCTTCATTCATAATAAAAGCATTATAATCAGAGAGACTGTTCAGAGCGTTTAACACGGCATTCTGAATCGCTTGTCCCTCTGTGTTGGAATACGTGCTAGCATTCTGAAAATAACCAGCCGATAGCAATTTCAATACCTTTTCCTGATAATTTAAATAAGTGGTGTACGCACCATCTATTTGACTAACCATTTGCATTTCTTCAGCGCTAGTCATCGACGCTTTTATTTTCTCGTAGTGCTCATTCGCTTTAGTGATCTTTTTATCAATCTCATTCTTTTGAGATTCTACCGATGATGCATCTGCACTTAACATGGTCGTGGTTAATATTCGCGCCATATCATTGACTTCTCCACGCATCCCTGAAGAAGACCGCCCCTTCATATATCTATCCTGATACCCTTCCAGTTGGGTATTCATATAATTTAAGCGGTCGTATCCTATCATCGTAAGTGCAAGCATAATCGCTAACAAAGCACTGAAGCCAATTAAGAGTTTAGCCTTTATCTTCATTCTCTATCTGTTCCCTTCTTCAGTGAGATCCACACAATACACTTATCATCATCACGCTCTTTAGGAACCTCAACATTGAAAAAAGCAGCTCGAATAGCTTCTTCGTTCCACTCATGTTCAACATTTAAATGTTGAATCATAAATTTCAGCTGCTCTTCTTGTTCGCCCTCAACCAGTTCCAATAGACCATCTGTATAAAGAACTAGATGCCCTTCATCTTCATAGGTTAAGCTCTGTGGCTGAATATCAATCCGTTCAAACAAACCTACTGGGTGACAGTTACTTTCCAGCATGACCGGAGTCTTAGCCACACCTTCAAAAAATAGCGCAGGTGGATGCCCGGCATTGACGTAGTCAATACGTTTCATACGGGTATCTATCACAAGATAAATGGTCGTAAAGTAGTATTGGATCAGTTTTTTCTCAATATAGAGCTGATTAAACCTTCGATTGAGCTCCTGAATTACCTTTTCCGGCTCTACATACGTAGTTACCGTGTCCTTTAACACAGAAGCAAGAAACATACAAAAAAGAGATGACGATATTCCGTGTCCCATAATGTCCAGCAGGATCACGCCATATCGGCCATCACCAAGGGGGTACCACGCATATAAATCACCGGCAAGCTCAGAGGATGGCTGATAGATGGCATTGACCTCAAAATTTTCTTCCTGAAGAGGCAAGCTCAACACAGCATTCTGAACAAGTGCGGCCAGTCTCAATTCTTCTTGAATTCGCTGATCTCGTTCCTTATGCCAATCTTTCTCTCGCTTCAACCGCAGCGCGAGCCGAATTCGGGCCATCAGCTCCACTTTGTTAATGGGTTTCGTAACATAATCTACTGCACCTGCATCCAGTGCTTCTGCCAGCTTCTTGGAATCGCCAACAGCTGTAACCATTATTATTGGAATATCCTTTAGGTGTTCGTATTGCTGTACAACACGACATGCCTCGATTCCATCCATTTCCGGCATCATCATATCCAGTAAAATCAGATCGATATCTGACATCCTAGGACGTCCATCTTCACTCACAGAACCGATACCCAACCGTGTAAGCATCTCTTTTGCAGAGGATGCGGTTACGAAATTTCGGTAATCTTCTTTTTTTAGGATTTCACGGATAATGATAACATTAGTCGGATTGTCATCTACGATTAAGATTCTCATCATCTTCACCTCACACGAATAGTATTACGAACCTAAAATTCTGCGACTCATTACCTATATCATACGCTATTTAAATGTGTTATTTCTATTTTTAATATATGTAAATATAGTAATAGGTTCATTTACGCCTTCAGCAAAGTAACCTCCCGAACCACTACATCTAGTGGTTCGGGAGGTTACTCTATGGTAAAGACAGCCTCTGTTTATTAACCAAAATGATCAAAAGTGAAACATATTAAGAAGAAATACTATCAAATAAATCAATACCTTCAAATTCACCTGCCAAATTTCGATATATTTTGAGCGCATTGTTTCCTCTCATATATACATCACCATCTTCGGCAATAAAATACGGTTTACCCAAGGTCGATTGCACATTATCCTTCACGGGATCAATTCCCACCCCATTTACCTTTAGACCAAACTGCTGTGCTTGAGAAGGTGAGACATGCACATACAGTACAAACCCCTCACCAACACCCACTGTTACATCTGCGTATTGGTACTCCTCTGTCCCTTGCAATGGATCATTTGTTACCGCCAGCGGATTGCCCTTGGCCAGAAGCAATTCTTCCTTCGTAGCATATAAAGCAACACCTTGCAGTGAATCAAACCGATTTATAGCAGGGCTCGTTTCTGAGGAATGTTCGAATGTAAGAACTGTCTTAGGCTGATCACTAAAAGTCGAGATAGGCGTCAACTGTGGAGACGCATCAAAGTATGGGGAAAGTAGACTAAACAAGAGTATGATAATGTTCATGTTGTTATCCCACCTTTCTTATCTGCAGCCGCCATTTACAGAGGACTTGCTGCCTTAACTTTAATGACGGAATTTTTTCCAAAGAGTTGCAGCTACATCTACACTTTTTAACACAGTAGCTATTTTCCCCGGTGCTTTCTCGTTATTAACAGCATCATAAGAGTTTACCGTACGTTCCTCAGCTGGAGTCAGCGGAGCTTCTTTTATGGATACCCCCTTACGCTTCTCCCTCAGCTCATGTGATTTACGATATCTCTCAATCACAGTTACTGAAACTTGCTTAACGGTTAAGGTTAACTCATTCATAACTTCTCCCAAATTTTTCACAGAATCTATGACAGGATCAATCTTCTGAATTTTATTCTGTACATCAGCGGTAATTTCATTTGCATGTCTGACTGTAGTCTTCACTTCATAAGTCAGTTCATCCATCGTCTTCTGCACTTCCACCAAGGTCTGGCTTACTTTGTCGAGAGATTGCTTCGCTGACTGCAAAGTCTTAATTAGAAAGAAAACAAGTATTGCGAATGCGATAGCAACGAGAGCTACACTAAGTTCAATGATCATATTCATAACCCCTTCCAAATCTCATAAATAGTGGCTAATCAGCCTTGTATACTGCATAGTTACCCCTACTACCATATGCCGAAACAATCTGTCGAGCGTTGTCAAAACTCCCTGCTCCCCTTTGTTTCAGAATCAAAGTCCCCGTTTATACAATGACTACAAATCAAAAAAAGGATAGGTGATATGTAATGTTAAAATGGTCCGCAATTCTGCTAGTTGTAGCTGTAATCGCTGGTATCTTTGGTTTCTTCAATCTTGTAGCAGCCGCTGCTGGTCTTGCAAAGATACTATTCTTCGTATTCTTGGTTCTGTTTGTTGTTTCCCTCTTCACGGGACGCAGAGGTAGATCGATGTAGCCTCCTCCCATATCTATCCATATATCTTATTCATCATGCAGAAAGTATAGGTCATTCCCACACAGATGTCACTTGAGAAAATAAGAAAAAGTTTTGACGTTAGATCATAATGAGGAGGAACTTAACATGAAAAAATTCGCCAGCATTACAGTTGCCTTGGGGCTTATGGCTTCAATAGCAGCTACAGCATCAGCCGCAGAGGTAACAGGGACAACTACAGATTCTACGACCGAAACTGGAAGCACTTACACAATATCTTTTGAAACGATCATTACCCCATCGGATATTACTCCAGCCACACCACAAATTGTTCTAACCGAAAAAACAGCTTTCCACTTTTCAGTTGGCAGTATGATTCCCGCAGGCTGGCTTAGCGCTCAAACGCTTGATACCACAGGTGAAGTGATCACGGATACCTGGGGCAATGAATGGAGAGAAATCTACACTTGGCTAGGAAAAGCGTGGGTAAAGGTTCCTGTTGCTGCCAATGTAATTATGTAATTAGTACAGAAAAGATGATAACAAGCATAAACGCCTTCGGCGTCCCTATAAGGACGGCAAGTGTTTAAGCGAGAAATATAAGGATAATTTATAGAACGGAACATATAAATTCCTATATTTACAAAAAGCTACCCCCTCAGTAGATCATTCTACTGAGGGGGTAGCTTTTGCGCTTACGCCGCCTTTGTTCACCCGTCACAAACATGCGATGCTGCCGCTTCTGTATACCTATATAATTATCGGATGACCGATCCCCCGAAGAGGAAACGATTCGTCCAAGAAGCGCTTAATTTATCTACTTTCACCCCGCCTGAAGCTACGGAATACGTATGGAGAACTTGTCCATCTCCTAGATACATAGCAACATGCGATATTCTTGCCTTAGATTTGTCGATCCCTTCATACGCTGAAGCGGAGTTCCCTTTATAATCCATAAAGAACATTAGATCGCCGCGTTTCAAACCGGAAGTAGACGTAACTACCGTACTATTCGATTTCACCCAATCTCCCTGTTGACGGGAATCAGCAGGCAGTTTCAAATTCACAGCATCCATGAAAATTTGCCGGATAAAATCAGAACAATCGAAGGTGCTTGTATCATATCTGCTGGAACCAAACTCATAAGGTGTCCCAAGATAGCCCATACCTGCTGAGATTACGCTCTCGATTTGGGCAGAAGCCCCAGGTGTAGAAATAGGTGGTACTGGTGCTGGCGGCGTTGGTGTCGGCGTTACCGTCCCAGTCCCCCCATTATTAGCGAACGAAGTATATTGATCACTTGAACTTATATATCCAATGCTACCATCAGAGGTTTGAATTTGATACCAGGAGCTGTTCGGCTGTGCCAGAAGCTGTACTTGTTCCCCCTTCTTCAGAAGTCTCAGTACTTTTCCGCTTGTAGAAGGCGCAGTTCGAAGATTCACTCCGTATTTTATGGTTCCCGTTTGTGCTGATGGTGCTGTTGGTGTACCTACTGAAGATGAATTTACGCTGATATACTTATCATCTGTACTAGTATAGCCTACGGATCCATCCGCTGCTTTCACCTGATACCAATAGCTATTCGGTTGTGCCACAATCTGCACTTGATCTCCTTTTTGCAAATACTTCACTACTTCTCCACTTGTAGAAGGTGTACTGCGAAGGCGAACACTTGCCTCGATGACCGCTGTTTGACCGGCTGCTGCTGCCATAACTGAATTTGATGGACTTGAGGCTGCTGCTGCATTTCCAGGAGCAGATACTCCTAAACCTGCAACAATTGCAGCTGAAACCAATAAGGATGCTGTTAATTGCTTATGTGATTTAATCATACGTTCCCCCAATACCATGATGAGATTTCAACAAAGGTGTGTACTACATTCCTTTATGCCCTCATTATAGGCTTGCCCGGGATTTGGAACATGCTCCAAATTGCACATATAATCATGCCACTTTATGGTAAAATACAGGACTATAGTCTTGAATCCTCCTTAAATATGTTTGTTTTTTCCTTAAAATAGAATTTTTCAAATTTAATCTTTAGGTTCCACATGTACCTGTACATTCATAATATTGTGTAGCTTGCTCATTCTCTCTTCAATGGAGTCACTGATCCTATGACCTTCCACCACTGTAATATTCGCGTCTACCTCCACTACAACATCCACGTGTACATGATTCCCATGAACCCGTGCCTTCACATCTTTAATCCCCTCTACTCCCGGTGTTCGAGCAATCGTACTACGTAGATCCATCAATCTATCTTCATCAAAGCCATCCGTAAGCCGGTAGGTCGAGTCACGAAAAATATCCCATGCCGTCTTAGAGATAATCAGTCCGACAACTACTGCCGCCGCAGAATCAATCCATGGCAGTCCGAACTGAGCACCTACAATCCCAACAGCAGCACCTATACTAACCATAGCATCGGAAAAATTATCTTTCGCCGCTGCCATGAGCGCACTACTATTTATCTGCTTAGCCAGCCTTTTGTTGTATATGTATACTCCCATCATTGCTACTGCACACACTAGAGCCACACCAGCAGACCATAGCTGCGGGGTTTCCTTTGCACGATCGAAAAAGGACCGCACCGCCTCCACAATCACTTGAATACCTACTACCGCCATAATAAAAGAAGCCAACAATGCAGCTACTGTCTCTGCCCGAAAATGTCCATAAGCATGGTCAGAGTCAGGTGGCTTCCGCGAAATCTTTAGACCAACCAACACGGCTGCAGATGCTACGATGTCAGTTAAATTATTGACTCCGTCCGCGACCAATGCACTAGAGGCGAATAGATAACCGCTAACAAGCTTGAAAGTCGATAAAATGAGGTAAGCCGCTATGCTAACCCAAGCGCCACGCTCGCCTTTACGTATATCTTCGTAAATATCAACCATTTTGGCTATCTCCTCGTTTTCTGTTTTGTTAGAAAAGAATTCTTTCAATTATTCTTGCCCTTGTAGCAGCATTTAAAAACAATTAGAATAAAGTGAAGGACTTGCTTCAAAGGAGGTTATCATAATGAGCGAAAACAATGAAAAAGGAAAAATCAATTTAGCTGAAGCTATCCGGCAAAAGCTGGAGCAGAAGAAACAACAATCTTCCTCCAAACCTGGATCAACTTTTCAGGCCGGATCCGCTAAACCACTAAAAAGTCAGAATAACAAAAAGCCTAACAACCAACGCCGTCGTACCGGCGGATCCTAGTACTATTTTATAAACATAAAAGGCTGCGCATCCCTCAGGGACAACGCAGCCTTTTATGCGTTCGTCTGCCTTAAAGGATGGGCTAGAACTCATCAAATTCATAACTGATTCTCTTTATTGTACAATTAGACAACTGAAAACATGCGCTTTGGGAAACCTCAAGTGATAAGGCTTCCTGTCTTGTAAGCCCAGCGTATACTCCCCGTAGAATTCTACTTGTTAATCCATGTGTAACCGCAATGACCCGCGGAGTGGAGGACAAGCTATCCAGCCAGTCTGTGACACGCTCCTGAACCACTTCATAGCTCTCTCCATCTGGTGAACGAAAATACCAATCATACATAGTCGTATCTTCAAGACTATTTGGCCAGCCCTGCTCAATTTCCTTGAGCGTTAGCCCTGACCAAGAACCAACGGAAACTTCACTTAACCTAGAATCCGTTTCTATTTCATTGAAATCATAACCTAAGATTTCACACAAAATTTGTGTGCTTTGCAGCGCTCTCCCAAGTGGACTTGAAATCACCTTCCATTCGGAGGGATGCTCCACCGAATAACGAAGCAGCCTACCCATTTGTCTGACTTGATCCATTCCATGCTCAGTCAGAGGTGAGTCCAATTGGCCTTGGTAACGACCTTGCGTATTAAACTCGGTCTCCCCATGCCGCATAATAAAAATAGTTCTGTCCACATGCTTCACCTACCGTTACCTTTTCAAAATCGAAATTATAAAGACAGCTACCCTAATCCTATCAGGATTAGAGTAGCTGATTAACGGGTTCCTTCCGCATAACGGAAAGTAAATATTATACTTCTACAGGATACATGCGTTGGCGCATTTCCTTAATTTCAGGATTTTCTAAATACTCATCGTAAGTCATCGTGCGATCAATTACACCTGTAGGTGTGATCTCGATGATACGGTTAGCAATCGTTTGGATGAACTGATGGTCATGGGAAGTAAAGAGAATAGTCCCGTCGAAATCGATCAGTCCGTTATTCAGTGCCGTAATGGATTCCAGATCCAAGTGATTGGTAGGTTCATCGAATACAAGTACGTTCGCACCGTTCAGCATCATCTTCGCCAACATACAGCGAACCTTCTCGCCCCCGGACAATACACTTGCTTTCTTCAGTGCTTCTTCTCCGGCGAACAGCATCCGTCCAAGGAATCCACGCAGGAACGTCTCATCCTGATCTTTAGAATACTGACGCAGCCATTCTACGAGATTCAAGTCCACGCCATCGAAATAGCTGGAGTTGTCTTTTGGGAAATAAGCTTGAGTTGTAGTGACGCCCCACGCATATTCACCCGCATCCGCTTCCTGCTCACCCATGATCACATCAAATAGAAGTGATTTAGGCTGGGAGTAAGGACCCACGAAAGCAATCTTATCACCTTTGTTAACTACAAAGCTGATTTCATCAAGAACCTTCTCACCTTCAACCGATTTGGTCAATCCGCTGATCGTCAGAAGCTGCTTACCTGCTTCACGTTCAGGTTTGAAGTTGAGGAACGGATATTTACGGTTAGATGGACGAATGTCATCCAACGTAATTTTCTCGAGTTGTTTCTTACGAGAAGTCGCCTGTTTAGACTTGGAAGCATTGGCCGAGAAACGCTGAATAAAGGCTTGCAGTTCCTTGATCTTATCTTCCTTCTTCTTGTTCGAATCACGCTGTAAAGCTTGAGCAAGCTGACTGGACTCGTACCAGAAGTCGTAGTTACCAACGTACATCTGGATTTTGCCAAAATCAATATCCGCAATATGCGTACATACTTTGTTCAGGAAGTGACGGTCATGGGATACGACGATAACAGTACCTTCATAATCCATGAGGAAGTTCTCTAACCAGCCAATCGATTCTAGATCCAAGTGGTTGGTAGGCTCATCGAGCAGGAGGTTGTTTGGACGGCCAAACAAGGCTTGTGCCAAGAGTACCCGTACCTTCTCATTGCCGCTCAGTTCGGCCATTTTCTTATCATGCAGTTCACGCATAATGCCAAGACCGATCAGCATAGCCGCCGCATCCGGCTCTGCATCCCAGCCATTAAGTTCTGCAAATTCGCCTTCAAGCTCACCGGCACGTAGACCATCTGCTTCCGTAAAATCAGACTTCGCATAAAGCGCGTCCTTTTCTTTCATGATTTCATAAAGACGAGTGTGACCCATAATTACTGTTTCAAGTACTGGGAATTCATCGTACTCGAAATGATTCTGCTTCAGAACTGCAAGGCGTTCACCTGGTGTTATATGAACATCACCCGTGTTCGCTTCAATCTCCCCAGACAGAATTTTCAGAAAGGTTGATTTACCAGCACCATTGGCACCAATCAAACCATAGCAGTTACCAGGGGTGAATTTTATGTTTACATCTTCGAAGAGAGCGCGTTTTCCGTAGCGGAGTGTTACGCCGCTTGTGCTAATCATTACGCATTACCATCCTTTTCACTTTAGGGTTTCGGCTCATTATAGCATAAAATCAGTGCAAAAATCCCGTGAAATAGGCATTTAAGCTGATCTCACTCCTACGAAACTTTTCCAACTGTTTTACGGCGACAACTTTTAAGGAGGAATTTTTTCAATTATTCCCCAGATGTGCGATTCTCCTTTTGTACGACCAGTGTTTCTCCATAACCGAGTGTACGAATTCTTTCCTCCGAAATCGCGTGTTTAACTCGGGCGTTCTCCATGCGATCCAGTGCTTCCCGGGCGGTATCATCAGCAAGTCTGAAGGTACCGTAATGCATCGGAATCATGGTCTCCGCCCCTACATCTAGGAAAGCTTGAATGGCTTCCTCAGGATTTACATGCTGAGAGGTCATGAACCATTCCGGTTCATAGGCCCCAATCGGCATAAGTGCGATATCGATCTTATAACGACTTCCGATCTCCTTAAAGCCAGGAAAATAACCGCTGTCCCCAGCGAAATAAAGATTCGGAGAAGACTTCTGATTTCCGGAATCAGCGGGCTCCAAGATGTACCCACCCCAATGAGAAGTATTCGTATCCCATGGCGTTCTCCGCGTCCAGTGCTGGGTAGGCACAAAACTAAGCTTGATCTTACCTAGCTTAATCTCCTGCCACCATTCCATTTCCACACAGTTGTGGAACCCTTTGCGAAGCATTTTTCGCTTCAGACCAACAGGAACAACAAGCGTTGTCCCTGCCCGATATAATTTGCGGATAGAGGCGATATGCAAATGGTCATAATGAGAGTGCGAAATCAGAATCAGGTCAATCGGTGGCACTTCGCTAAGTGGAATCCCAGGTTGTCCCAGTCTTTTCTCAAAGCCCAGCCTTCTCGCCCAGATGGGATCTGTAATGATATTCATCCCTTCATATTGAAGGAAAAATGTTGAATGCCCAATCCACGTAATGGTAGACTCCAATCGATTCTCAGACAGATAAGATAATCTGGGCGGCCTATTCGGTACAACATATGAATAGTCCTTCTTCTTGCGACGACGCTCCTCACGCCACTGGCGAAATTCCTTTAATGATTTATCGGTACTTACATTATCGACGTTATGGTAACGAGTTTTAGGCATACAACACCTCTTCTACAGAAGTTTACCGAGCAATCCTAGCTTTAGCGAATATACTACAACTATATTGAACAGCAGCGTATTTTGCAAAATATACAAATAGCATGATAAAGGTTCGCCCTTTTATTCATCACAATTGCAGACTTTAGCGAAATAATAGAAGAGTTCTTTTGGTTTCACGCCAGAAATGAGATAATATGTGTATAAAGTATGGCGGTGCATATACCGTTCAAGGGGGAGCTACGTATGAAGATTACTTTTATTGAACCGACTCCAAGTCCAAATACGATGAAGCTACATTTGGACGAAAGTTTAGAACCCGGAATTCGCAGAACCTATACTCCAGAAAGTGAGCGTTCCGCACCTGCTTGGGCACGTGAAATGTTAACGATACCGGGCGTTATTAGCATTTATCATGCTGCTGACTTTGCAGCACTTGAGCGCAAAGGCAATGCCGATTGGGCAGCCATTCTAAGAGAAGTTCAAAGCCGCTTCGCTAACAGCGAAGGTGTAACTGGAGATTGGAGCCTAGCTGACGAGAATGCCGGTGCTCATTTTGGGGAAGCGCAGGTCTTCGTCCAATTATTCCGCGGAATTCCGATGCAAATCCGCGTCAAAACGGGCGCGAATGAAGAGCGCATATCCTTAGCTAACCGCTTTACTAAAGCGGTTATGGATGTGGCTAGCGCCGTGATGATTAAAGAGCGCAAGCTCACCGATTACGGCGTGCGTTACGGCGAGCCCGCGGACATTGCGCGCGAGGTCGAGCAAGAGATCGAGGCAGCGTATCCGCAGGAACGCCTCGACTCCCTCGTGCAGCAAGCCATTGCGCACGGAGCCGAAGGTGAGTTCGTCGAGCAGAGACGAACTCGCACACAGGATGAGCTGCTGCGAGACCTGAAGCATGAGGATTGGCGCGTGCGCTACGCCGCGCTAGAGGATCTTACGCCGACGGCGGAGCTCCTGCCGGAGCTTAAGGCGGCGCTACACGATCCCAAGCTGCATATTCGCAGGCTTGCGGTCGTATATCTAGGCGACCTTCGCACGCCTGAGGCGATGGAGCTGCTCTATGAGGCGATGGCTGACAGCGCCCCAGCCGTAAGACGTACGGCTGGCGATACGCTATCCGACATCGGCGATCCTGCCGCCACGCCAGTGATGACGGCGGCGCTAACAGATAAGAGCAAGCTTGTCCGCTGGCGCGCAGCTCGTTTTCTTTATGAAGTTGGCACATCCGAAGCTCAAGATGCGCTCACACTTGCAGCGGATGATCCAGAGTTCGAGGTTGGCCTTCAGGCCAAGATGGCTTTGGAGCGTATCGCCTCAGGTGAAGCCGCAGCAGGCACCGTATGGCAGCAGATGTCAGAACGCCGTCGTAATTAACACGGAAGTACCTGATTTTGTCATTGCTTTGAGAAGTAAACTTGCTTTATACTAATTCCTGTTGTTTATAAATGAATGAAGTAAAGATAGCCTCGTCATACTAAGATGAGGTAGAGGTCGCGGATATAAAGAGTACGCGTGTGGAGACGTTAGAGCCGTCTATGAATCACGCCGAAAGGAATATCCGCCGAAGCTTGCGCTGTAGCTCTTACAGCGGTGCAGGCTGGGGCCGTTGCCGAAAGGCACGGAACTGTCACATTGTACAGCCTGCGTAAGTAGCAGACTGCAGTGTGTTGCGCTATCTTCACAGGGAGTATGATGCGGAGCTGTATAGATGGAAGCCGCAGACATAGTTTGCGGCTTCTTTGCGTTTACAGAATTTGTATGTTTCGTACAGTCTTCCATAACCTTCTGGAAATCACGAAGTATACCTCCCGCCTTGCGGGAGTCAGCAGCTCAGCACTCCCCGTTCATGAACAGTAAGATTAGATCATAAGGAGTGTCATATTCATGCAGGGCAATCAGCAAAACCCAGCGCAAGGCAACATAAATCAGCCTGCGCTAAAAAAATCGTTCAAAGCAAGACATTTGACCATGATCGCACTTGGCGGATCTATTGGTACGGGTCTGTTTCTAGCCAGTGGCGGAGCGATCGCTTCAGCAGGACCTGGTGGAGCGCTTCTAGCTTACACGGCAGTGGGTGTAATGGTTTATTTTCTCATGACTAGTCTTGGGGAGCTCGCCACCTATTTACCGGACTCCGGGTCCTTCAGTACCTACGGCACTCGTTTCGTCAGCCCCGCCTTTGGCTTCGCCATCGGCTGGAACTTCTGGTATAACTGGGCGGTTACGATTGCAGCAGAGCTATCAGCGGCTACCGTCATCATTAAATATTGGTTCCCGGACAGCCCTTCCTTTCTCTGGAGTCTGGTGTTCCTACTGCTGATGTTCGGCCTAAACTTCCTATCTGCTCGTGGCTACGGGGAATCAGAATATTGGTTTGCCATTATCAAAATCATTACCGTTATCGCCTTCCTCGTTGTCGGTGTCCTCATGATATTCGGCATTATGGGTGGAGAAGCCGTAGGCTTCAGTAACTTCCAAATCGGGGGCAGCTCCTTCCACGGTGGCTTCTTCGCCTTCGTCGGAGTCTTTATGGCAGCCGGATTCTCCTTCCAGGGTACCGAGCTAATCGGCGTTGCTGCTGGTGAGAGCGAGAACCCACGCCGCAACGTCCCAATTGCGATCCGCCAAGTATTCTGGCGTATATTAATCTTTTATATCCTTGCTATATTTGTAATCGGAATGTTGATTCCTTATACGAATCCAGATCTTCTGCGCGGTGGCATCGATGATATCGGAGTCAGTCCGTTTACGATCGTGTTCAATAAAGCCGGGCTTGCAATTGCTGCATCCGTAATGAATGCCGTCATTCTCAGCTCTGTACTGTCGGCAGGGAACTCTGGAATGTATGCTTCCACCCGTGTCCTGTATGCAATGGCTAAGGATGGCATGGCTCCGCGCGCACTGGGTAAGCTCAATCGCCGTGGTGTCCCTGTTGGCGCTTTGCTAGTAACTACGGCTGTCGGAATGCTCGCCTTTCTCGCTTCATTCTTTGGTGACGGTGCCGTATATAACTGGCTACTGAACGCTTCTGGTATGTGCGGATTTATTAACTGGTTGGGTATCGCGGTCTGCCATTACCGTTTCAGACGTGCTTTTATAGCACAAGGGCATTCGCTAGATGAACTACCTTACCGAGCTAGATGGTTTCCATTCGGACCTATCTTTGCCTTAGGACTTTGTATTGTAGCTATCCTCGGTCAGAATATGGGTGCCTTCTCAGGTGGAAATATCGACTGGTATGGTATCGCCGTTTCCTATATCAGCTTGCCGCTGTTTGTCTTGATCTGGGTCGGCTATCGCTGGTTCCGGAAGAGTAATATTATTCCTTTGGATAAATGCGACCTAAGTACTCACCCAGAATAAAATAGACCCGGTAAAAAAACAAAAAAGGGACGTCCCGTAGCCATTTAGGCTTATGGGATGTCCTTTTTGGTTATCCTTCTATTCCCAGGTCACAAACACTTTGAGATCGCCTGTATTGTCAAAAGCAGAACTGGAGTAAGATACATCCTCTAGACCAAGCTTATATAGCTCCTGCAGGTCATTCTTAAGCTTGGTCCCACTCCCTTGATAACGGAATAATATAGACACCTCACCGGAGGCAATTGCCTTATTCGCTAGCCGAGTCAGATCTCCTACCGAACGTACAATTAGCTCCTCGGCATATAGCTCATAATTGAGATCCTTCTGAAGCTGTTTATAGACAGCCGCATTCTGTCCTCCACGCTCCACAAGCGCAGACAAGGTCTTATGATAACCTACAGAAGCTGCCGGATAAGACTTCGTCCAGCTATGGTCCTGACGCATCTGCGCATCCGTTCTCAAGTAGTATGCTGTGCTAACCACACCTGCTTTATCAGGTGTCGGGTCATCCCAAGTCGTGTCGAGATGATACCACCGTCCATCTAACAGCACAAGATTCCAGGCATGCAACTGGCTACGTCCTCCAGGCTGTTTGGCTGTACCCTCAACGATTTTATTCGTGAATCCAGCCTCCTTTAACAGCTTATAGGTCAACAGCGAATACCCTTGGCAAACGGCGCTGCCACTCTTCAATCCTTCATAAGCCGTATATTTACGATACGAAGTGTCATACTTCAGATGAAGCACAACCCAATCGTGGATAGCCTTCACCTTCTGATGATTGTTCATGCCCGGCGTTATGATCTTCTTCAGCGCAGCCTTCACTTCTTTGTTTACAAAAGCCGTCTGCTCCAGCGTCTCCAAATATTTCACTTCCACCGTAACTTTTACAGAGCTTGCGCTTCCTCGATAAGTATATCCGTAGCTGTCTATAATGTAATACAAATAAGGGTCACTAGCCATCGCTTGATCCAGAGCGGCTTGTATTTTCGTTTTCAAATTTGAAGCTTTGCTCTCATAAGTAAAAGTAATGGTCTCCCTGCGGTTGTTCATTGCACCCGTTAGCTTCTGCGCCACTTCATTTACAGAACGAAGGGTGGATGAACTCGAAGCCGCATAAGCATGACCCCAGCCCCAATAAATCATCGGTGGAATAGCAGCGAATATAATCACTCCTCCCAGAATGATCTTTACTAATGTGAAGCGTTTTTTCCACATATATATTTCGTTCCTCCGGCTCCATAGACTTATCATAAACCCTACCATTTAATAGATAATGAGCGCTTAGGCAAAAAAAGACTGCTCCCTGTAGAAATAATTCTACTCTGAGAACAGTCTATATGCTAGACCGATGTGTTTTATTCGCTTAGTGGTGTAATGATATAGGTCTCTCCGATTACAGTTTCAAATTCCATCTCTATCCCTATTCGTGAACCATCTGGTCTTTGAATGAGTAAAGGTTCGCGACTAACAATTCTACATAGCTGTCCATGAGTCGAGGTCAGTTCCGCCTTCGTTAAGCGTCCCTCACGCCATTCTATATTTGTGATAAAGCCGCCTCGGGCTACCAAGCCTTTCACACTGCCTTCAGACCATTCTTCTGGAAGAGCGGGTAATAATTCAAGCCCTTCCTGATGACTCTGCAAGAGCATTTCAGCAACTCCGGCCGTAGTTCCGAAGTTACCGTCAATCTGAAATGGAGGATGATTACCGAATAAATTCGGCAGACTTGAATCTTGCAAAATACGACGTAAACAGCTATACGCACTCTCTCCATCCTTCAAACGTGCATATAGATTAAGTAGCCAGGCTGCACTCCAGCCCGTGTGTCCACCCCCGCCTTCCAAGCGCTTCTTAAGCGATAACACTGCCGCCTCTGCTAGCTCTGGTGTGGAGGAAGGACTAATTACATTCCCGGGATATAAATCATACAAATGAGAGACATGGCGGTGCCCAGGCTCTTGTTCAGCAAAATCCTCATTCCATTCACGAATACGTCCGTCCGGTGCAATCCCAGGATGAGCGAGTCGTTCCTGTTTCTGGCGTAGCTCCTGCCTCAGCTGGGCATCGGTATTCAAAATCTCAGCAGCCTGAATGCAATGCTTGAATAGCTCAGCGATCAGCGATAAATCCATAGCTGAGCCAGCTGAAACACTGCATGGCGTGCCATCAGCAGTCAAGAATACATTCTCCGGTGAGGTAGACAGACTCGTTGTCCATCTTCCATCAGGCAGCTCTACCAGCCAATCCAGACAAAATAACGCAGCTCCCTTTAACAAAGGATAAGCTGTGTTTCGCAAATATTCCTCATCTGGACGGAAAGCGTAACGCTCCCACAATTGGCGAGAGAGCCAAACTCCTCCCATTGGCCAAAATGCCCACATCGCCTTGCCGTCTGACGGAGACGTCATACGCCACAAATCTGTATTATGATGCACCGTCCAGCCACGTGCGCCATAATGAATATTTGCTGTACGGCTGCCAGCCATACTAAGCTCCGTAATAAAATCGATTAGAGGTTCATGGCATTCACCCAACCCGCATAACTCGGCTGGCCAATAATTCATTTCAGTGTTTATATTAGTCGTATAATTGCTGTTCCATGGCGGCTGAAGATAGGGATTCCAGATCCCTTGCAAATTCAGAGCTTGCGTCCCCGGTCGTGAGCCAGCAATCATCAGGTAGCGGCCATACTGGAACAGCAGCGCTTCTAGCGCAGAATCTGCCTGCCCCTCCTGATACCGTACTAGTCGCTCATCCGTGGGAATCTCTATCCGGGAGGACGAAGGTGCAAGCGTCAACTCCACGCGGCGGAACAAGGACTGATGATCCTCTAGATGGCGCTGCTTCAGCTCTGCATATCCATTAGAGGACAAAGCCAATTGCTCTAGGCACAACTCCGAAGGTAGCTTACCGCCGCTTCCTGGCATCCGGTCATACCCGACAAAATCGGTTGCGGCAGCTAGGCGGATCGTAATGGAGCGCGCACCTGAAACCGACAACATGCCGTTCTCAGCATTACATTTGCCGCCATCTGTACGGATCTCCATTGCAGCGGCAAAACTTATGCCAAGCCCCTCTTCGTATAATACGGCACACGGATGATCTCCTACATAATTATCAGCCACATGCGATGGAGCACGACCGGTCATCATCAGCGCGCCATCCGAAGTGATCTCTAGTCGGAAAGGATGCGGCGAAGTCAGAGCCACTGAGAAATCCGGCAAAATACCCAGCCCCTCTTTCCCCTCTGCACGGATATGAATGACTATAAGTTCATCTGGTCTGCTGGCCAAAACTTCGCGCACAATCCTTACATCCCCAGCAGTATAGGATACCGTAGCAAGCGCTTGATCCAAATCAAGCTCCCTCTGATAATCCTCTACTGGACCACCAAGATTGAACTTCATTCGCAAGTCTCCGAGCGGTTGATAGGATTCAGTCCGTCTGCCTAACATCTTGGCATCCACTAGCGCTTCCGCTTCCTTGTATTTCCCCTCTGCCACTAATTGTTTGGCCGGAGCCAAATGACGCAGCGCCTCATAATTAGCTGTATCCCGCGGAAAGCCCGACCACAAGGTGTCTTCATTTAGTTGAATTAGTTCTTCTTCCGTTCCGCCAAAGATCATGCCGCCCAAACGGCCGTTACCCACGGGCAGTGCCTCTTCCCATACAGCTGCCGGCTGCTTATACCAGAGCTTATGCCGCCCAGTGTTCTTACTTTCTTCCACATATATTCCTCCTATCCTGTAATTACAGATGAAAACAAATCGGCGGGAAGCCCGGACTTTCGTTCGGACTTCCCGCCATCTTCATGCTTTTATTTTATTAACCTTAATTCAATAATTACTCATTCCAAAGTTTCACGCGTTGTTTAACCAGCTCTTCACGTAAATCTTCAGCTTTTGTTACACCAGCTTTATCGAGTTCAGCCATGTAAGCATCCCAAACTTTGTCGAAATCAGCTGGTTTGGACAAGATGGCTTCAGGAATCCGTTTCCAACTGATATCCTTCAGCTTGTTGTCGAGAACGACAATTTCGCTATCCCCAGGAATCGTGATGTTCCATGCCGCGCCCCAAGGTTTAACTTTGAATTCATCTTCATTTGGGAAGAGGTCTTTCCAAGTTGTTGCTTTATAAGCAGCAAGTGTTTCTTTTTCAACTGCATTGTAGCCTACTGTTACTTGCTCAGGGAAACGAGTTGTATAGTAGTTTCCAGTTGGATCCAATACGCCGTCACCATAGTGAGCGCTAAGCAGAGCGTAGTTTGATCCGACATTGCCAAGTCCTGTTTCTTTTTGGAAATTGGTAGTGTCATTATATTTACGGTTGTTCACATCTTCAGGAATGACGCGTTTGCCGTCAACTACGTTGTAATGCTTGCCTTCGATACCCCAGTTAACCAATACTTGACCTTCATCGGAAGCTAAGTAGTCCAAGAATTTAATTGCACGTACCGGATCTTTAGCATCTACGCTGATCCCAATGCCGTTACCACCCATAAAGCCTGTAGGCCAGAAGGAAGTTTCTTTGTACTCTTCAGACAGGGTTACTGGATAGTGTCCGTATCCTTGATCAAGCTTACCTTCAGCTTTCAATGCTCTTTCTCCATCGCCATAACCCCAGTCTTGGTCGATCAAACCAATAACACGACCGGTAGCGATTTTAGCTTTGTACTGATCATACTTTTGAACGAAGCTTTCCGGGTCAAGCAATCCGATATCGTTCATATGGTTGAGCCAGCGGAAATATTCTTTCTCAGCAGGACGACGGAAGTGATAAGTTACTTCTTGTGTGTCGATATCGATTGCATATTCACCATCATCAGGAGAGCCTGTAGTAGTGAATGCTGGGTTAGTTACTGTAATGTACATGTACCAATCATCTGCATTTAGGGTCAGACCGATGTTTTTGTTACCATTTTCATCGGTTGGATGTTTTTCCAGGTAAGCCTTGATTACGTTCTCATAATCTTGGACAGTTTTAATTGCAGGATATCCCGCTTCTTTAACAGCACGGTGCTGTAGTTCAAATCCGCCGCCAGCATCAAAGTATTTGTTATCCACACCTGCATACGTAGGGATAGCATAGATCGCGTGGTCATCGTCACTATAGCGTGAGCGTTTCATGCCTTCTTCGCCTAATACTTTTTTGATGTTCGGAGCATATTTTTCAATCAGATCTGTCAGATCAAGCATTGCGCCTGCATCCACCAGCTTGCTTACGTCGGTCTTGGCACTGATTAGATCCGGATAATCACCGCTCGCTGCGATCAACGCTACTTTCTGAGCAGGGTCACCAACCGCGTATTCAGCATTCAAGGTAACTCCCGTTTTTTCCGTAATCACTTTACCTACTTCATCTTGCATGCCTGTCCAGTTCGGGTTAGGGTCAGCACTGAAGAAAGTCATCGTGAGCGGAGAAGTATCCTCAACCGCATTGGCCGAATTAGCCGCATTCCCCTTATTTGTTGCATTTCCAGCTGCATCTCCAGCTGCATTATTGCCGTTGTTTCCACCACAACCTGCGAGCATGCCGAGCATCATAATAGAAGTAAGTGTAAGTGCAGTTGCTTTAGCTTTTATTTTTCTATTATTCCCCATTACATAAACCCTCCTTAAAATTGTTTATCTATCGTATCACAGATAAATCCTGTTAATACTTATCCCAAAACTTCCCACAAGAAAAGAAAACGGATACAAAACACTCTTAAGGCTTAGGGGAGACTATGCTCCCCTGTTAGCTGTAATTAGCTCTTCACAGCGCCAAGTGTCATACCTTGAACAAAATATTTCTGAATGAACGGATACACCAACAAAATTGGCACGGTTACGACAATCGTAATCGCCATCTTGATAGACTCTGGCGAGACCTGATTCGAAGCTAGAGAAGCAATGTTGGAGCGATAATCGCCACCATTACCACTGGTTGTACTCTGCAGAACCTTCATCAGTTCATATTGCAATGTCGTCAGATGAGGGCTTGAACCATTATACAAATACGTATCAAACCATGCATTCCATTGACCTACCGCTAGGAACAGTGCGATTGTTGCTAGGGCCGGCTTCATCAGCGGCAGGATGACACGCCAGTAAATGGTAAAATCATTCGCTCCATCCAGCTTCGCCGATTCCTGCAGTGCATACGGCAGGCCGTCAATAAAGGAGCGGATAACGAAGACATTAAAAGCACTAACCAATCCAGGCAATACGTAGACTGCAAAGCTGTTCATCATGTGCAGATCCTTGATCAGCATGTATATTGGAATCATTCCTCCAGAGATATACATGGTCATCGCCAAGAATGTGGAGACGAACTTGCGGCCTGCAAAGTCAGGACGACTGATCGTAAATGCTAGCATCGAGGCACTGATCAGACCGAACAAAGTACCGACGACTGTCCGCAAAGCGGATATTTTAAACCCGGTGATCAGCCCTGCGAAACTGAAGATTTTTAAGTAATTGTCCCAGGTAAATTCCCGAGGATAAATGGTGATGCCGCCGCGCACACTATCCACTGAATCATTCAGCGAGATAGCAAGCACATTCAGAAACGGATAGATCGTGATTACAACCACGAACAGTATTACAAAGTACACTATGAAGTCAAAGATCCGGTCTGACCACGACTTTCCGGTGATAGCTGTGTTTCCCACTGTAACGCTCTCCTTTCATGAAAAGGGCAATATTGCTGCCACGATTGTTAGAAGAGCCCTCTGTGTTACAGAAGGCTCTCTTTAGTTGTACGTTTGAAGATTCCATTAATCGTAAACAGCAGGATTACACTGATCACTGAGTTGAATATATTGATCGCGGTACCGTAGGAATATCTCGCCATGCCAAGTCCATATTTCAGAGAATACAGATCCAGCACTTGAGAATAGTCGGTAACGAGGTTGTTTCCAAGCAAGAATTGCTTCTCAAAGCCGATATTCAGCAAATTACCAATCGACATAATGAGTAGCACTGTAATGGTCGGCCGGATACCTGGAAGGGTAATATGCCATACCTGGCGGAGCCTGCTGGCACCGTCTACTCGGGCCGCTTCGTACAGTTCAGGTCCAATACCCGAGATGGCCGCAAGGTAGATAATCGCATTCCATCCGGTTTCTTTCCACACATCTGATAAAGTAACGATTCCCCAGAAGAGATGGCCCTGAGCCATGAACTGGATAGGCGAGTCTATAAATCCAATTGTTAACAAGAGATCGTTTACAAGACCATTTTCGCTAGATAACATTTTAGTTACAATTCCCGCTGCAACCACCCATGATACAAAGTGAGGCAAATACGAGACGGTCTGAGCAAAACGTTTAAAAAATCCAAGACGCAATTCATTGAGCAATATTGCAAACGTTATCGGAAAGATAAAGCCTGCGACCAAGCCCATTCCGCTCATCGCCAGCGTGTTACGTAGTGCCAGTAGGAATTGCGAATCGCTAAACAGTGTCTTAAAATGTTCGAAGCCTACCCATTCTTGTTCAAAAAAGCCACGTGCGGGCTTGTACTTTTGAAAAGCCATCGTCCAGCCCCATAATGGGAGATAACTGAAGACGAATGCCCAGATTACAAAAGGTATCGACATCATCCACAAATACTTTTGATTCTTAAAGCTTCTCCAAAACCGTCCTCCTGAAGCAGGCTTTTTGTTGCGCATTCGGGTGTCCGGCGGGATTTGAGCAGTTACTGTGTCCGCTTTCATAAAGCCCCTCCTCTCTATGCCTTAATTCTAAAACTTTGTAAGCGATTGCAGTACCCTATAAATTCGACTTAAAATCAGGTGAAAATTAGAGATTTTTGTCCGGGGTGAATTCTCATTTCGCTCCTCGACACAGGGGGGCTAATGCTGCTGGCGTCTGCATTATTCTTTTGATACGGTTCATAAAACTATCTGCTGCATGTTAGTCGCTACCGCGGAACATTTAGACTTTCGATCGCTTGCTTCTTCGAATCTTTCAACTAGGCTTCTGGTAACCAGCCACTACGAGGAATTTTTGGACTTCCGATCGCTGTTATCCTCAGATTTCCTGGTTTGAACCGCTTCTCGCGGTAGAAATCCGAGGATAAAGGCGAACGCTCCGCTTCTACAGTTCCAAATATTCCTCTTCGTTCTTCTACCAGTCGCCAATCTAAAATTAGAAGCTTTCAACGCTTCTACAGTTTCAAAAATTCCTCTTAACTCCTTTCCCAGCAGATTTTATTGAACCGAAAATCAAAAGAAACTGCATTAACCCTTCACCCGCATAAGCTTAAGCAGGTGTCTATTTAACTGCATTAATACTTCACCACGTACAATTGGTGGGAGTAGGGAAAACAAAAAAAAGACCCGTGGACTGAAGTTCAGAAAACCACCTGAACTCAGCCACGGGGTATAACAGACAAGACAAGAATACCACACCATCCTTAGATGCTTTTTCGATAAGAAGTTGGTGAGATTCCTACATATTTACGGAACTTAGCGTTGAAATAATCGGGGTTCATATACCCTACCTTCTCGGCCACCTCGTATACTTTCATCCCTTGCGTCAGAAATTCCTTAGCCTTCTCAATCCGCACTTTATCCACGTACGTATTGAAGTATTCTCCTGTGGTGTTCTTGAACATTTTACCGAGGTAAGCGCTGTTGTAGCAGAATAACTCGGATAAGGTCTCCAGCTTTAGGTTCTCATTGTAGCGACGGTTGATTATTTCTGTAATTTTCTTAATTTCATTTCCACGACCACTGGTCATCTGACCCGCAATTTCTTCGAGAAATGAGACAGCCTGATCCTGCAAATCAGACAAATAATAACTTTGATAAAGCTCCCCTATCGGAGGGGAATGCTCAGCTGCATAGGTGCGAATTTCCGGATACGTAGGCTCCAGACGGGCCAGGACAGTACTAAGGAGTCTCACAAAGGTCTCTTTAATTCGCAATTCATCACTGCCCGCAGATATAAGTTCAGCACAGATGGTTTGCACTATCGGTCGGATCGCGCTCAGACTTCCGGTTTCTACTGCAAGCAGCAGACGACTCTCCGTCTCCTGATCCTCTTCAGTCTTCTCCTTCATCTCCATCAGAAATCCTGAAGGATCTGTACTGATGATGATCCCCTTCTTGAAGAAGAAGGAACGTCTTAACAGTTCACGTGCTGAATTAAACGATTCTCCCACTATTTCAGGTCGAGGTACTACTCCCCCCGCTACTGCAATGAAGTCGTAACCCTTTTGTTCTATCACTGCAGATAATCCCTTATATAATTCTTCCCGCTTGCTCGCACTCTGGTCCGGATCCTTCATGAGAATGCCCAAATACTGTGACAATGTAAAGAATGATGCACTAGGATGATTACTAAAATGCTGTTCCATTACAGTTTTGATTGCCCGGAGATCCTCATCATTTGCACCAGCTGTTTTTCTTAATTCAATGAGAATGACTTCATAATTCCCCTGATCGAGTCCTAGCGCATCCACATGTCTGCTAAGGTCCTCCTCCAGTTCTTCCTCTGAAGTTGGCTGCAGAAGCGCTCGGAGTAAAGTTTCCCTATTGCGAGCGGGCTCCTCCTCATTCCAGTCACTGAACCGTTGCTCCTGCTCGATCGTTTCATGTAGCTGTTCCAGACATACGATCATCTCATCCTCATCCACTGGCTTCAGCAAATAGCCGTCGATCCGATATCCAATCGCCCGCTTAGCATATTCAAAATCAGCATGTCCACTTAAGATGAGCACATGACTTTCCGAGCCTTCTTTACGAAGCTCACTAATCATTTCCAGACCATCCATTCCAGGCATACGAATATCAGCAACGATCAGCTCCGGGTAGAAGGTATGATACTTTTCAAGTGCTTGCAAGCCATTAGCTGCTGTAGCTACCACCGTATAACCGAGCTTCTCCCATGGGATCAGACTTCGAAGTCCTTCCCGTAGCTTCGGCTCATCATCGACAATCATCACTTTTATCATAGATTGTTGTCCTCCATTGGTATGCAGAAGAAAATAACCGTTCCTACATTAGGTCTACTTTCAATCGTTAGCCCATATTCTGCGCCGTAGGATAGTTTTAGCCGGTCATGTACATTACGAAGTCCAATTCGCTCACCTTCACGCTCTTCCTTACGCTCAAGCGTGTTCAGTAATTCCTCCAGCTGAATTGGAGATATTCCTACTCCGTTATCTGTAATCGTAAATTTAGCATGGTCCCCAACTTGTACAACTTCCACCGTCACAAATGCACCTTCCATCTTATTATCCAGTCCGTGGATTACTGCGTTCTCAACAAGTGGCTGAATAAGAAGCGGGGGCATATAAAGAGATTCAACGGCAGGGTCTACAGTAAATTGATATTTCAACCTCTCCTCATAACGGAATTGCTGAATATCCAAGTAACAACGTACCACTTCTAATTCCTGACTAAGCAAAATTTTACTTCGGCCTACCTCGAGGTTACTGCGCATCATTTTACCTAGAAGACGTACCACACGGGCAATTTCCACTTGCCCCTTCATGTGAGCTTCCATCCGAATCGCTTCTAGTGCATTGAATAAGAAATGCGGGTTAATCTGGCTGGCCAGCATTTTGAATCGTATATCATTTTGTTTCTGTTCCAGCAGACTATTCTGAGCGTTGGATTCCTGTACCTCATACATCAAATCATTAATACTGCGTACCATGGAATTGAATTGACGAGCTAACAGGGCGATTTCATCCTTGCCATCAATTTTTAATGTCGTATCAAAATCCCCAGTACTGACTCGGTTAATATGTCTGCTTAAATGCAGCAATCGTCGCGAAAACAACGAGGAGAAGCTATATATAATTAAAAAGGCCAATAGAACACTTATCGCAACCACAGTAATCGAAAGCTTAATCACTTGATTAGGTTCTTTAACTATACTTTCAATCGAAAAAACAGATATAATTCGTAGTGCATTTCGGCTGGCTTGTGGTTTAAGCTCCTCGATCACAATTTTGGAAGCTTCGCCATCTACTACTGCTTCATAGCTTCCACTTCCCTGACCCAAGAGCTTCGTGTCAAAAGAAACATCCACCAGCTTTTTACCTGTCCGATCTTTCCGGTTCGCTGCAATGATATTGTCTTGATCATCGACGATCATGGTATCAAAAGATTCCTGGCTTAGAATGGATGCAAGCTGCTGACTGTTCACATTAATAACGAGTACACCGATCTTACTGGAGCCCTCCAGCTCGATTTTGCGGACAAGACTTAAATAATTCCGCTTATCACGCTCATCTTCGATATATTCCCAACCGACAAGACTATCGTACCGCTGTGCTCTCTGATACCACTGGCTCTCCTTAATCTCAGGTGAAGGATTGATCAGCTCCCAGTTGTTAAGCAGCGTAGCGTTGTCAGTGTATAGGCGAATGTTGGATATATCTTTATACAACCTTAGATACTCACGCATATCTGAATAATCGCGGTAAGCTTCCACCACATCATAAGTGCTAACATACTGACGTATGGCAAGTCTCTTCAACCGTGCATCATTGCTCAAGCGATATGCGATATCTTGAGATACACCGATGACTTCTTCTGTTCTTTTCTTTACCCGATCTACGTTAATTGAAGCTTGTTCCAGTGCGCTCTGAAACGCCATGGTTCTCATCTCAAACGTAAGATAACCGCCTACCAGTAATACCGGAAGTAACGTGGTGAGTAAAAAAGCAAGCAACAGCTTATTGCGGATTTTGATGTCATTCAACAGCTTAACAATCCATTGGAACATGGCCTTCCGCCCCCCGAAACCTTCACTATCTCATGCAGAGTTTAACGCTGCCCTGGAGATACCCCATACTTTACAGAAGAAAAATAGGAACGGCAACAACTACGAATACAGCCTATCCTCAGATCAATAAACGAGATGGTCATAAAAAGGTCCTTCGCCATATGCGAAAGACCTTTTTTATCAGACATATCAAGCATAAACCTTTCGGCGTCCTTAATTATTGGCGGTACGCTGCCAGCTTGTTATTCAGTTCACGGGTCTGACCGTAGACTTCCTGATAGAGGTTAAATAAACCGTCATAGATCGCCGCTTGCTTCGGATCTGGTTTATACACATCCGCAGGACGGATGAAAGCTTCTGCACATGCACTAAGAGAAGTGAACCAGCCGCTACCGTAAGCTGCCAACATCGCTGCTCCCATAGCCGGACCCTGCTCACTTTCAAGCTTCACGATGGATGCATTGAAAATATCTGCTTGCATCTGGAGCCATGCCTCATTTTTAGCCCCGCCACCGATCGCAATGATTTCTGTAATCTCTTTGCCTGAATCACGTACAATCTCAATAGATTCACGTAGCGAAAAGGTGATGCCTTCTAATACAGAACGTGTAAAATGAGTCAACGTATGCCCTGAATCCATACCAATAAAGCTTCCGCGAATATTCGCATCTGGATGAGGTGTACGTTCCCCTACGATATAAGGTGTAAAGAGCAGTCCGCCGCTACCCGCTGGAATGGAAGCTACTCCACTTAGCAATTCATCAAAGCTTTTGTCTGCCGCAAAGGTTTCTTTGAACCATGTAAGGCTATGACCAGCCGCTAGAGTAACGCCCATGATATAGTAGGCATCTTTTTCACCATGGTTGAAGAAATGGACTTTGCCTTCGAGATTCAAGTCTTTGTTGCTCTCATAGGAAAGAACTACACCAGATGTACCAATACTGCACATCGTCCGACCTTCACCAAGGACACCTGCTCCAAGTGCTCCACATGCATTATCCGCACCACCAGCAAATACCTTTGTTGATGATAAAAGACCTGATGCTTCCGCAATATCCGGCAATAACGTTCCTGTCTGTTCAAAGGACTCTACCAGTCTAGGACAAAGGGAAAGCGGCAGTTCAAAAGCTTCAGCAATTTCAGCACTCCACGTTTTAGAACCTACATCTAATAGAAGCGTTCCTGCAGCATCGGAATAATCCATCGCATAATCACCGGTCAACCGGAGACGCACATAGTCTTTTGGCAACAGGAACTGATACGCTTGTGATAATACCTCAGGTTCATTCTCTTGTACCCATAGAATTTTAGGAAGTGTGAAGCCTTCCAGTGCACGGTTTCTAGCAACCTCAATAAGCTTTGCTCCGAGCGTCTTCTCTATTCTTCTGCACTGTGCAGTAGTACGAGTATCATTCCAAAGAATAGCCGGACGAAGCACTTGCCCTTCCTTATCCACTAGTACCAATCCGTGCATTTGCCCGGAGAAGCTAAGACCATCAACTTGTGATGGGTCTATGCCCGATACTTCAATCAGACGACGAAGACTGACCAGCGTGCCTTTTACCCAGTCCTCAGGATTTTGTTCGCTCCAATTCGGCTGCGGTCTGCTTAGCGGGTAGGACTCGGAATGCTCAAAAGCCACCTTGCCCTGTGGGTCCACTAGAACAGTCTTCACTGCGCTAGTGCCCAAATCTACACCTATAACGTATTTCATTTTTGACCTCCTAAAAGTTTTATGGAGCTTAGCTACTTGATTCTCTTCGCAATAAAACTTACTTCGTAAGCATACTGCTTAGTTTTATGAGCATAGGCTTCATTGAATTACTTCGAGTAAAACTTACTTCGTAAGCATCCACTTAGTTTTATGAGCGCTTACTACGTTGAACTACTTCGAATAAAACTCGCTTCGTAAGCATCCACTTAGATTTATGAGCGTTTTCTAGAATATCTTTGTACAAAAAGGGGGCTGCCGAAGAATGCTCTCTTCAGCAACCCCCGTTGCATTTGTTCAAACTGGATTCAAAGCCTAAGCTTCAAGCTCCCTGTAAAGACTACTCAGCCAAGATGTATTGGTTAAGGGTAGCTCTCAGGTATTCTTGACGTCCGGATTGGTTAGGACGCGGGTTCTCATTGTTCAATGCATATTCAGCCAAGGAAGCCAGAGTTGCTTTGCCGGATACGATGTCCGCACCAACGCCTTCATTGAAGCTGCTGTAACGTTTTTCAACGAAATCTTCGAATACGCGATCTTCGATCAATTTAGCAGCTACTTTCAAGCCTTTTGCATAAGTATCCATACCAGCGATATGTGCTAGGAACAGATCCTCAGGCTCAAAGGAAGGACGACGTACTTTAGAGTCAAAGTTGATTCCGCCTTTGCCAAGACCATCATTCTTGAGTACTTCATACAGTGTAAGTGTTGCATCGTAGATGTTAACTGGGAATTCATCTGTATCCCATCCGAGCAATGTATCACCTTGGTTAGCATCAAGCGATCCGAGCATGCCGTTGATACGAGCTACACGAAGCTCATGTTCAAAAGTATGACCTGCAAGCGTAGCATGGTTAGCTTCAAGGTTCAGCTTGAAGTGCTTGTCGAGGTTGTATTTTTGTAAGAAAGAGATCGTTGTTGCTGCATCGAAATCATATTGATGTTTCGTAGGCTCTTTTGGTTTAGGCTCGATCAGGAATTGACCGTCAAAGCCGATTTCCTTAGCGTAATCTACAGCCATGCTGAACAGACGAGCAATGTTGTCTTGTTCAAGACCCATATCTGTATTCAGCAATTCTTCGTAACCCTCACGACCGCCCCAGAATACATAGTTGCTAGCACCCAGACGTTTACCAACTTCCAGACCCTTCTTCACTTGTGCTGCTGCATGTGCGAAAACATCAGCGTTAGGTGTAGAACCTGCACCGTGCATGTAACGTGGGTTAGTGAACATATTAGCTGTATTCCACAACAATTTCTTGCCGGAAGTCTTCATGCCTTGTTCAAGGATATCAACGATAGTGTCGATGTTGCTGTAGAATTCACGCAAAGATGCGCCTTCAGGTGCGATATCTACATCATGGAAGCAGAAGTAAGGCAGATCCATCTTGTCCATAAATTCAAATGCTGCTTCAGCGCGAGCCTTAGCTTTGTCCAGACCGTTCAATTTGTTCCAGCTGCGAATTGCTGTTTCAGCGCCAAACGGATCAGAACCGCCAGCAGTTAATGTATGCCAATAAGCCATTGCAAATTTCAGATGTTCTTCCATAGTTTTGCCGGCTACGACTTCTTTAGGATTGTAAAATTTAAATGCGAAAGGGTTGGTGGAACGGCTTCCCTCGTAAGAGATTTTGTTCACTGTCTCAAAATAAGCCATTGTGTAATCCTCCTCAATTTGTGCTTCGCCCGCAAGCGTTTACAGGATCATCTTAACACATCTTTTAGACTTTGTATATTGGTTAAACAAAGTTTTGATAAGTTTTTTATGTCCATTTTTTGGGACCCTGTCTAGCCTCCTCTCTCCTCTTCCCAAATATAGGAGATCCCTATTGGAAAATTTCCTCTAGACGCTATGTATTGCAATTTGCAGCGCATCACTCTAGACTAAGTGGCATACAACAAATGGGAACTATGCCAAGCTAAAACGCCTTTAGCGTCCTTTTAAGGACGGTAAGCGTTTATGCGAGAATTATAAGGAGAAAGTATACCGTGAAGCTTATACTTTCTTATAATTTAAGAAGGATGTGTGATTTGTGAAGGTTACTGGAGACCAAGCGCTGGTCAAAAAAATAAATAAATCGATTGTACTACATACCATTCGAAGACACTCTCCACTCTCGCGCGCGAAGGTCTCAGAGATGACCGGACTGAATAAAGCTACTGTGTCCAATTTGGTAGCTGAGCTGTGCACGCAAGAACTGGTAACTGAAGTCGGACCTGGGGAATCAAGCGGTGGCCGCAAACCGTTAATGCTGCATTTTAACACGATGGCTGGTAGTGTAATCGGCATAGAATTACGGGTAAAGCAGCTAACAGCGGTCTTATGTGATCTGAGCGGGGGCATTCTTTACGAAAGCGATTTCTCCTTAGAAAACCATGATTTTCCTTACGTTCTGGAACAAATGAAAAAACTTATCTCAGGCTTGATTATCAACGCTCCAGAATCCCCTTACGGCATCGTCGGCATCGGAGTAGGTGTCCCCGGGATGGTGGATGAAAATGGTGTTGTACTCTTCGCTCCCAACCTTGGCTGGGAAATGGTCGAGCTGCGAGCGATACTCGAAGCTGAATTTTCCGTTCCTGTCACCATTGATAACGAAGCGAACGCGGGTGCACAGGGTGAACTCAACTTTGGAGCGGCACGAGAGGTAAGGCATCTCCTTTACATCAGTGCGGGATCAGGGATTGGATCTGGAATTATTATTGGTGGAGAGTTATACAAGGGTGCAAGAGGATATGCCGGCGAAACCGGACATATGACGATTGAAGCACAAGGCAAGCCTTGCAGTTGCGGGAGTCGTGGCTGTTGGGAGTTATATGCCTCTGAGAAAACTTATGATAATCCCGATCTCTCCCTCCCTGCCCATACTACGCCAGAGTTGGTTCGATATGCAGCCCGCGGGCAAGAAGACGCCCTGCATCACTTCTCAACGATGGGTGAATATCTCGGTATCGGGGTGACCAATCTAATCAATAGCTTCAATCCAGAGCTTATTGTGATCGGTGGGGCATTGTCTGAGGCTGAAGAATGGCTAGGCGAACCGCTGCGCCGGGTTGTAGCTGAGCGTACTCTTCCTTACCATAAGCAGCAACTCCAAATTACATTCTCTAAGCTCGGCAGCCGTGGAACGATGATCGGCGCAGGTTTCTCTGCTGTTATGCATTTCCTGGGCGATATTCGGGTGACCCTATAATCCATAACGGTAAGCGAAGCGTTTATGTGAGAAATATAAGAATAATTTATAGCGTGGAACATATACATTCTTATATTTTGAAATAATTGACGTAAAATTGACGCATTTGAGTGAATCAAAAGTGCAGTAAAAAGAACAGAAATCCTATATAATAAAGGTCAAGCTAGTGTGACATTTATCACTACAACCCCTTTTTTGAAATGGAGAGCGAGTCCATGACCTATGTTGATACGTCTGATATCTCGGCACAGATGTTCATCACTGTGTTGCTTTTTCTGCTCATTATTGCCCCTTTGATCAGCCTCGGCGTGCTCCGTTTTTTTCAAGCTAAAAAGAAATCAGGATTCATTCTTATTGGCAGCGGCGCTGCTGTATACGTGCTATTTCAGCTCATTACATCTTTCACTCAAACCTAAACTCTACTTCTAGATCTACTTTCATAAAAATAGTCTGCGCACAGATGCGTCAGACTATTTTTTGTATGCTAAAGCTCGCAGGTATTTTATACTTTCTTATATTTCAAAAAAGACCGCCTCCTAATCGGAAGCGGTCCATTACAATTTCCTTACGGAAATCTTATTTAACAAGAAGAAACGACTTTATCGTCCTATTAAGACGACATCGGTTCCTCGTAGAAATATAAGGATATTATAGTTGTGCAGCATATAAATTCTTATATTTTTAAACAGTCGCGAGTGCTTTGTCGAACTGAGTTTTGTTCATGCCAACAATTTTATGCTCACCGATTACAGTTACAGGAATAGCCCTCACTCCCATGTCCCATACTTGCTGCGCAAAATCATCGTTCTGCTCGACATTGCGTTCTTCGTAGGATACGCCTTTTTCGCTTAAAAAGCTCTTTACCTGACGGCAATGCGGGCAATTTGTTGAGGTATATACAATTACATTCTCCATGGTATGACCTCCTATAAAAGATATACAGTGATGATATCAATTGTAGCAATGAGGGTTTTTCAAACCAAATTATAGAATAACTGCACTGTGCTCCAAGCTTTCGATATATTTCTCCGCATCCATAGCTGCCATACATCCACTACCTGCTGCAGTAATCGCTTGTCTGTAACGAGTATCCTGTACATCACCACATGCGAACACACCTGGGATATTAGTTTCGGAAGTGCCTGGGTTCGTCATGATATAGCCATCCGCATTGGTTGTGATCTGTCCACCTAAGAAAGAGGTATTAGGGTGGTGGCCAATCGCAACAAACACGCCGCTTGCTTCGATGATTTCTTCTTCACCAGTCTCGTTGTTAAGCACTTTTAGTCCATTGACGCCTCTCTCGCTCGAAGTCACTTCCAGAGGAGTACGGTTCAAGTTCCAGTCTACTTTAACATTAGCGCGTACACGATCCTGCATGATCTTCGAAGCACGCAATTCTCCACGACGGTGCACCAAAGTCACTTTGGAAGCAAAACGAGTCAAGAAACCCGCTTCCTCAAGTGCGGAATCTCCGCCACCAACAACCACGATCTCTTTATTACGGAAGAAAAATCCGTCACAGGTAGCGCAGGTGCTCACACCGCGTCCTACGTTATCTTGCTCCCCTGGGATACCGAGGTATTTTGCTGTAGCGCCTGTGGAAATGATCAATGTATCTGTAGTAAGAACACCCATTCCTTCAACATTCAGCTTAAAAGGGCGCTCTCCAAGTTCTACACTGTTCACCCAGCCCGTACGGAATTCTGCACCAAAACGTTCAGCTTGTTTACGCATATTATCCATCAAGTCAGGGCCCATGATTCCTTCAGGAAATCCAGGGAAATTCTCCACTTCTGTAGTTGTGGTTAATTGTCCACCGGGTTGAGGTCCTTCGATGACTAGTGGGTTCAAATTGGCACGAGCCAAATAGATAGCGGCGGTTAATCCTGCCGGTCCAGTACCAACAATTATTGATTTATACATATCTATGTCCTCCTTGAGCTAAACGGCAATGACGTCGCTTCTTATTTAAAATAATTATAATGTAGTGTTAATTATGATAACTGAAAGCAAATATGTCAATATGCCAGACTCCCAAGTTCCGAAACTATTTTGTGAACAATTTAATTTCAAAAAATATTATCGCAATAATCTTAGTCCATTTAGAATCACTAATATCGTACTGCCTTCATGCCCTATCACGCCAAAAGGAAGAGCGATCCCTTGCACAAAGTTGCTGACCATAAGCACTGCAATCACAGTCACAGCAAAAATCATATTTTGCTTCACAATACGCTGCGAACGACGCGCCAATGATATCGTTGAAGCGATCTCTTCTATATTATCATTCATAAGCACTACATCGGCTATTTCAAGTGCTGCGCCGCTTCCTTTCATGCCCATCCCCATGCCTACGGTTGCTGTCGCCAAAGCAGGTGCATCATTCACACCATCACCTACCATAACAACGTGACCATACTTTTCACGTAGTGCTTTGATATGCTTTACTTTATCCTCCGGTAATAGATCGGCAAATACCATATCCACTCCAGTAGTACCTGCAATAACCTGAGCTGTAGCGTCACGGTCACCGGTAAGCATTGCCACTTTAATCCCCAGCTCCTGCAGCTTACGCACTGCGGTTTCTGCTTGTGGGCGAACCGTATCCTGTAAAGCAATCATTCCGGCAATTTGCTCACCGTCCAGAATGATGGAGACGGTCTTCCCTTCTTCAGCCAACTGCTGCCGCTTAAGTTTCCAATGCTCTAGTTCAGGATTCATAGCAGATGGAGTCAGCTCATCGAGCAAATTAGACTTTCCGATTCTCCAGAGATGTCCGTCGATTTGACCTTCAATTCCCCAACCTGTGATGGTTTTACTGTCTTCTACTCCCTGTAGCGCTAAACCTTCCTCTTCTGCTTTACGCACAATCGCTTCCGCCAGTGGATGACGGGACATATGCTCAATGGATGCGCTAACCGTTAGCAACTCTTGCCGACTGTAGCCTTCACCTGCAATAAAATCAGTTACCTGAGGAGTTCCCTCTGTAAGCGTCCCTGTCTTATCGAATGCCACAACCGTTGTGCGTGCCATATTTTCCAGATGGACCCCGCCTTTAAACAGAACCCCTTTTCGCGCACTTTTGGAGATGGCTGACAGCATCGCTGGCATAATGGAAGAGACCAGAGCGCAAGGTGATGCTACTACTAGAAAGACCATCGCTTTATAGAAGGTTGCGCTCCAGCTCCAGTCCAGCAAAAACGGTGGAAGGATAATCAGTGCCACTGTGGAGGCTACGACAACCCGTGCATAGATGGCTTCTAGTCTTTTAATAAAACGCTGGGAGTTAGGAACTTCCGTCTCTGCCTCTTCTACCATTTTGATGATTTTAGCAAAAAGGGTGTTCTCAGCTGCTTTCGTTACCTCAATATAAAGGGGTCCTTCTCCATTCACAGTGCCTGCAAAAACCTCGCTACCGGCACATTTCTCTACAGGAACCGATTCTCCCGTAATGGAAGCCTGATCTACTGCCGATTCCCCCCGATATACCTTGCCGTCTGCCGGAATTAAATCTCCCGGGCGCACAAGCAGCAGATCTCCGATCACCAGCTGGTTAATATTAACCTCATTCATACTTCCTTTTTCAATGCGCATAGCCGTAGCCGGTTTGAGTGCCATCAGCGAGGAAATATCCTTTTTACTACGTTCCATCGTATAACTCTCTAATGCTCCACTGAGTGCAAATATGAAAATAAGCATAGCACCTTCATTCCAGTATCCAATGGAAGCTGCGCCTAGTGCGGCTGCAATCATTAATAGGTTCACATCGAGATCTCGTTCTTTGACGAGCGTTTCTACGCCTTCCTTTGCCTTGTTCCAGCCACCAATCGTATAAGAAATGACATAGAGCGCTATGGAAAGAATTTCTGACCATCCACCAACTGACCAAGCAAAAAGCATAAGCAGTCCGCTGCCCAGTGCAGCCTGCATTTCAGAATTGCTGAGCATGGCACGCGGATCGAATCGGCGCTTTGGAGCGCCTGGCTTCTTCATGCTGCCAGAGATAGATGACTGCTTGGGTAAATGTTTTGATGTTGCTTGCATAATAATCGCCGTCCTTTAAAGTTTTGTGGAGTTTTACTTCATTGACTCTACTTCGCAACAAAACTTGCTTTGTGAGCATACGCTTTGTTTTGTGGAGCCTAACTTCATTGGTTTTTCTTCGAAACAAAACTTAGTTCGTGAGCATACGCTCTATTTTGTGGAGTTTTGCTTCTGCCAAGTGAGAATGAGAGCCATTATTAAGACCCCTAAAATGACACATGCTGCCCCGGCTTAGCCGGGACAGCATGATTGATAACTATAGGTAGTGAGAATGATAATCATTGTTGCAATAGTACAACTATATTTCCTTAGCGCAACTTATATTTTAATCATACCACCAGGAATTAAAAAGTAAAGCCTATCTATTCAGCTAAACGCCATTTATTTCAGAATATGTGTTAGCTGCCCGTTTAGTGGCGAATTTTATCTAGAAGTTCTGTTGAAGAAGGAGCTCCCAACCATAAATTACAGTGATCATTCAATAACGAAGAGCAATGATTCTCTAATAATAAAGAGCAGTGATTCTCCAATAACGGCAGAATCACTGCTCTTTTGTCTTTTTATCGAGTCTAAATGAAACGAATCGTCTTATTAGAAGAGAAAGCGGCTTATGTGACAGCCGCTTCGTTGTTGTCCTACTGCCTTCCACCGGCGGCAGTATCCAGTGTTTCCTGCTGTCTGGCGATCCAGATCAGACAGGCTGCTCTAAGCAGCGCTTCGGTCCGCTGACCTGCGCTGCAAAAGATCCCGCTGAGGCCGATCTGATACAGATCGGCCAAAGCCGACGCCGCCGGAGTCCCCGCGGCGAGAACTACCGCCGCCGGCTTCACGCTCCGCACGGCGGCAAGGATCTCCCCCGCCGCCAGGGCGAAGCCCTCTGCGGCGGCCCCTTCCGGCGCGAGCTCGCTCGCCGCGCCGTCGAGCACTAGGAAATCGGCGATGCGCGCGATTTCCGCGGCGGCGGAGGGCTCCACATCGGGCGCGATCAGCGCCCCGATGCGGCACGCCGCCGCATAAGCGTGGCCAAGTGTCTGATCGGCCACGACCTCGATGAATTCGCGCTTTGCGGCGAATTCGGCTCCGCTTGCGGTGTAGGCGACCAGCAGGTCAAGGCGGCAATCGCCGCCTTGACGCTGGCTCTCCGCCACCGCAGTAAAAAGCGCTTCGAGCTGCGCGTCCTGAAGCGCGGTGAGCTTTGCGGGCTGAGCCGCAAGCTCCTCTGGATGCAGCAGGGTGATGGCTGCCCATTCACCATCCGGCGATTCCAGCAGCGCTGTGGTCGCTGCCTGCAATCGATAATAAATCCGCTGCAGCATTCGATTAGCCTGCAGCTCATCTTCACTGGATAACCAGTTCTCATAAAGACAGAACAATTCAGGTTCAAGCAGCCATTCCTCACTTCTTATCAGACAAGGTCCAGCTTGAACGGATCTTGTTCCTTCTCTTGCAGTAGGGCGCTCTTCACGTTCTTCTCGTCCTTCACGCAGCACTAAGAAGGCCGACTGTTCTCCAGGACGCTTAAAATAAGAACGGTTCAAAGGTTCTACGACATCCTTCTGCTCTACTCCGGTGATAAATTCTGCGGCAGCGGAGGCAACGGATCCGGCTTGGCTCATTTCCATCCCAACAGCCCGATCACCGACCTTATACATGAACTTGAACGGGCGCTCTTCACTACTCCGAAAACCATCCTGCTGACGTTCACCCTTCATCTTCGCACCCACCCTTTATCTTTGGATTGCTGCCGGTACGCCTAGTAAATAAACATCATGCCACCGACATCTTATTACCACACTTATAAATACGGGAACCTCCCATGAAATATGCAAGCGTTGCCAAATCATATGAATAATTAGCCTTATTAAATCACAAAAAAAAGGCATCGCCGCATAGCAGCAGATGCCTTCCTTGAACTTCATTGTTCTATTGTTGACTGGCGGCAATGGCCTGTTCCAGATCATAAATAATATCATCAATAGATTCCGTACCAATCGATAAGCGGAGCAATTCCGGAGTTACTCCCGCTGTGGTTTGCTCTTCATCCGACAGCTGTGCATGTGTTGTGCTTGCAGGATGGATAATCAATGACTTGGAGTCACCGACATTCGCCAAATGCGAGAACAGCTTCACATTTTCAATCAGCTTGCGTCCCGCAGCACTTCCACCTTTAATACCGAAGGTAAGGATCGCGCCTTGACCTTTAGGTAAATACTTTTGCGCTAATTCATGAGATGGATGAGTAGGCAGTCCAGAATAACTTACCCATTCTACATCTGCGTGTGCCTCCAAATATTGCGCAACCTTTAGTGCATTCTGGCTGTGACGTTCCATCCGCAAATGGAGTGTTTCGAGCCCTTGCAACAGCATCCAAGAGTTAAATGGTGAAATAGAAGCACCTAAATCGCGAAGTAATTGAACGCGGGCTTTGATAATATAAGCAATCGGTCCAACAGCTTCCGTATAAACAACGCCATGATAACTTGGATCAGGCTCTGTAAGTCCTGGGAACTTACCGCTTGCCTTCCAATCGAACTTACCACCGTCTACAATAATTCCACCGATAGATGTACCATGCCCGCCGATGAATTTAGTTGCCGAATGAACAACGATGTCAGCTCCATGCTCAATCGGACGCAGTAAATATGGACTTGGGAACGTATTATCCACAATAAGAGGAATTCCATGTTCGTGTGCGATCGCTGCAACGGCTTCAATATCTAGTACATTCCCCTGTGGGTTACCAATGGTTTCTGCATACAAAGCTTTGGTTTTATCATTAATCGCAGCACGGAAGTTCTCTGGATTATCCGAATCCACAAAATGCACCTTAATGCCAAGCTTAGGCAGCGTTGTAGAAAAAAGATTATAAGTTCCACCGTATAGGCTTGCCGCAGATACAATTTCATCCCCAGCGCCCGCAATATTTAGAATGGAGAAAGAAATAGCCGCTGCCCCGGAAGCTGTAGCAAGTGCACCTGCTCCACCTTCTAGTGCTGCCAAACGCTGTTCAAATACATCTGTAGTCGGATTCATCAGCCGAGTGTAAATATTACCGAATTCTTTGAGCGCAAACAGATCCGCTGCATGATCAGCATCACGGAATCCATAAGACGTGGTCTGATAAAGCGGTACAGCACGTGCGAAAGTAGTTGGATCAATTTCCTGGCCTGCATGAACAGTCAAAGTTTCAAATGACAGCTTACGGTCTTCTGACATAGGTATTTCCTCCCTTTATAAATAAGAATAGAAATCTTTAACAAATAATAATTGTACCCATTCTCTCATAAACGACATCATTTGAAAAGAAAAAAATCTTATTATTCCGGTGCGAATTATTATATTTTAATTTATTCAAAGGAAAGCATGTCCGATGAACATCAGATAACGCTTTCAATAAAAATTTTTAAGCCGAAGAAACATGTATAACCATATGTACCTGACACAGAACATCTACGCAATAAAAAACAGAATAGCGGCGGATAAAGCTTGTCTACCTCATCTCACCGCTACCATTTTACTTATCTTCTTTTAGTAATTGCTTTGGCTTGTTTCTCCCTTAGCAATCGCTACACCGCCGCTGGTACCAATACGGCTTGCACCAGCTTGTACCATTACATGTGCATCTTCTGCACTACGAACACCACCGGAAGCCTTCACACCCACATTAGGTCCAACCGTTGCACGCATCAGCGCGATATCTTCCTTCGTTGCCCCACCTGTAGAGAATCCTGTGGATGTTTTTACGAAGTCTGCTCCAGCTTCAACAGAAAGCTTGCAGGCGCGAACCTTTTCTTCTTCCGTTAATAAACAGGTTTCGATAATGACCTTAGTCAGTGCTTTGCCGCGAGCTGCGTCTACAACTGCTGCAATATCACGTTTAACCAACTCATTGTTCCCATCTTTCAGCGCTCCGATGTTGATGACCATATCCACTTCACCTGCACCATTAGCGATAGCATTGGTAGTCTCAAATGCTTTGGTCTCTGTTGTCGAGGATCCGAGCGGGAAGCCGATAACTGTGCAGACTTTAACTTCAGGCGTATCCTTCAACACTTCATGGGCAGTAGCTACCCAAGCAGGGTTTACGCAGACAGAAGCAAACTTATATGCTTTTGCTTCCTCTGCCAATTTAACGATATCTTCTTTCCGTGCATCTGCTTTAAGCAGTGTATGATCAATGATCCGCGATAGTGTAATTTCGCTCATTTTTGTCATTCCTCCATGATTTGGATAGTGAATTTTTTTCATCTCTGTAATCATACCAATAGAACTCTGCTTTGCAAAGTCGACTGGGCGATCAGACCCACCCTAACCTCGATTAACTCATATAAATACACTTAGAGAAGGTCATTATTTACTAAATTATCTTTTCAAGTTAATTTTATACCTTCTTGTATTTTTTAAAATATAAAGGATAATCCCCCTAAACTTTCCCATTAAAAAATACGATAATATCTATATAAATGGGTTTTTTAGCCTATTTATTTAAATTTTTCTTTCATCATATTTAGGAGGAGATCGATTTAAAATGGGAAACTTTAATTTCACCTCAAACGCTGCAGCCCAAAAACTGAATGTACAAGTAGAAGGTTCTATGTCACCGGAGGACGCCGGGCGCTTCATTCAGGAGTACAACCAAATCGTAAGTACATTTGACCCAGCACAATATGAGATCATTTTAGATTGCAAGACATTAAACGTATCCTCGCCCGACACTCTTCCTATGCTTGAGCAATGCTACATACTGTATAAAGAATCAGGATTTAAAAAAGTAACCTTCATTATTGCCAAAAGCCCTGTCCTAAAAATGCAGCTAAGCCGAGTAGCCCGGGCAACGAAATTAGAAAATTACGAAATTATTGAAGCATAGGAGGTTTCATTTGGGACATATAACCATCCGCCAAGCCGCTTATTACCATCCGGAACATGTCGTATCTAATGATTATTATCTGGAGCATTTCCAGAGTATGGGCAAGGACATTAAGCGATTCCTAGAAGTCATGGGTCGTGACCGGAGATACATCGTAAACGATAAGGATGAAAATGCCCTAACGATGGGACTCAAGGCCGCCCAAAAAGCGCTACAAGAAGCCAATTTACAAGGTGAAGATATGGATATGATCATGTTCGCTTCACAGACACCGGAATATACCTATCCTACCAACGCACTCCTGCTGCACCGCATGCTACAAGGTAAACATCGGACCATTACGCAAGATTCCAATGCCAACTGTGCAGGAATGGTGTCTGCTGTAGAGCAGACAAGTCGTTATATGCAAGCTAATCCTAGTATCCGGTACGCACTCGTCGTGGGAAGCGACTATAGCTCAGTGCACTGCAATACGGATGATGAAATTACTTACCCTAACTTCGGGGATGCCGCAGCAGCTGTCATTCTGGAACGAAGTAGCGAGCAATCAGGCTTCATTGACTCTCTTTATTACACTGATTCTGAGGGATCTGAGAATATTATGTTCCCTGCTTGCGGTTTATCGAATATTTATCACGAGGACATTACACCTGAGCAAATTCGGATACGCTGGACACCCTTTGACGGTACAGTTTGTGTAAATGCGGCGGTTGCAGACATGAAAGCACTTCTCTCAAGAAACGGCCTGACTACAGATGATATCTCTGCCTTCTGCCTTTCACAATTCTCTCTCAAAAATATCGAACTCATCCAAGAGGGTCTTGGACTTACTGATGAGAAATTCATCTATGTAGGTGACGAGTTCGGGTATACGGCTACAAGCAGTCCTTTTATCGCCTTTCAACGCGGAGTCGAAGACGGACGAATCAAACGTGGCGATTATGTCTTCTTCTGGTCGGTTGGTGCTGGTTGGCAAATCCCTACAATACTTTATCAATATTAATAGCATAAAAAGCCCTACTTCTATAGAAGTAGGGCTTTCCCATCAGAGGAGCAGATGTTGAAGCAGACAGCTACGAACTCAAACACAGCACAGCAGTTTGTGAAATAAATCAGAAATCTAATAATGAATTATTTAGTCAGGGATTGAACATCCACAAATGGAGTGGCTCCCCCTGTTACAGATGGCAGTACGCCGTTCCATTTTTCCAGCGCTTTCTCCTGAACCTCTATTTGCTTCAGCTGCACCAGCTCAGGCGTAACCTCTTGCTTCTTAAGTCTTAAAGATTCGGCTTCGGCTTGCGCCTGGGCGATCTTTTGCTTCGCTTCAATCTCAATCCGCCGGAGATCATTTTCGGCCTTCAGCGCCTGCTGCTGGGCGACCTGCTTCGCTTCAATCGACTGGTTAAACGCCTCAGAGAATTTAAAGTTAACAATGTTAATATCGTTGACGATCAGATCATATTTTGCCAGCCTAGCGGTTAAGTGCTCACTGATCTCACTCGACACTACATCACGGCGTGTAATCAAATCCTCTGCTGGATATTTGGCTGTCACTTCTTTAACGATTTCTTGAATGGCCGGATTGATAATTACATTATCAAAATTACCTCCGATATTGTTCATCAGATTAAAGGCAGAAGCCTTATTTACGGAATAGTTCACCGCTACATGTGTGGATACGGGCTGAAGATCTTTTGAAGAGGCTGAAGTATCGGTCTCCGCTTTCGTTACCTGCGTATTGACTTGAATCACCGTCTGAATAAACGGAACTTTAAAATGAATACCAGGTGACAACGTATTGTCATTTAATTTACCAAAGGTTTTGTACAAACCTACATGCCCATATTCCACAGATACAAAAGAGTTCGCGCCAATCAACAATACAATGAGCACCGCTGCAACACCGCTAACTATTTTCCCCGGTCGCAGCTGTTTCAATTTCGGATTCATTTGCATATTCATCCAATACCCCTCCTAGATTATGGATAATCATTTAAGCTTAATCGTCTATACGGAGGTTTGAGGGAATTGGTCGCAGGAAATATTTCCGCAGCAGTGGTCATGGCGTTACCGCTCTGGGATCAGTCCTTCTAGGGTCAATCGGAATCTTTTGCTCTGCTTGTCCCCGATATTAAAAGCTTCATATATTCCTTCATCCGTTAGCACTACGGAGTCCGCCTTCAAAGCATCATTAACGTAAGTTACCTCAGCGTGATCAACATTCCAGCGGTAAATGTAGGCACTCATCGGATTTCCATGCGCGGCTACACCCTCAATAGATCCATCCGCATCAACATCCAGCTCTTTGGAATGTCCGGTATCTATTTGCAGCAATCCCGAGGGGTTACCACTCTCGTCGATTAAATAATAGTTAGTGAGCGAATTATTTGCTCCTAGTCCACCGGTGATTTTCAGCACCTTTTCGCTAAAAATCCGCACCACTTCTACCTTGATATCCTCCGGCTGACGATAATTATAAGTTCCTATCGCCCCTAGACTGTATTGTCCTTTGGAAGTAGAAATGTTGGCATACACGTAGTCTTCGTCACTAGCCATCGTATACACCTTCACTTTGACTCCTCCGAAATTATCCAGCTTCTTCTCTGTAATTAAAGTAGCGCCTGTAGGTGGATCACTTAGTTGAGAGACTACGGGGATTGCATCCACCAGCTTCCACTCTAGCTTAATGAGATTTGCAGCGGTGTCCGTTGGCTTCGGTCTTGATGTGTGGTAGTCGTTAGCCGATTGAGAGGGGGATGGGTCCACCTGATGTTGGCAACCTGCCAGCAGATTCATTAGAAGCAAGGCTGTCAGCGTAACGGATTTATGTAGAGGAAACATCCTTGATCACTTCCTATCCTCTTTTTAAAATTAAATCTTTCATTAATCATAGATGAAGTTAGGCATTCAAATGTTACTTTTAGGAGGCGGTAGGGTTAATTTATTGTCTTTTGAGGGTATGCACCGATCAAAAAGCTAAATTGGCATACAAAAAACCCGCATCAAATGCGGGTTTGAGAGGAAAGAATCAAGAACCTAGCAGTTCACGCGCCAGTAGTCGGTAAACCTCTAGCCGTTTCTCCTGCGAATGCGGAATGCTGCAAATCATCGCTTCCTGAAAACCATATTGTGCTTGTTCTTCTTGCAGGCGTACGGCGATGTCTTTAACCGCACCAACCAAATGAATCTTACGGCTTTCCTTGATTGACATCCGGTCAATTTCCGATAACGATATGTTCTGAGCTTCTTCTGGTGTCAGCACCTGAGTAATTCTGCCCTTGCTCATCATCAACCGAAAAATATCCTGCGGTAATGCCTCATACTCAGCTTCTTCCTTCGTTTCTGCTGTGGTCACCATATAGGATACACTAATCTCAGGTTTGTCCATGAAGATAGAAGGCTGATAGTTATTCCGATATTGATCCAAAATCTCATTACTCATGGCACCATTAAAAAATTGCGCAAAGGAGTATCCGACTCCCATCTGTGCTGCTTTTCGCGCACTGTTGCCGCTCGAGCCTAACAACCATACCTCAGGGAGCGCCACCTTCGTTGGAGCGGCAAGATTTTTGGCATACAACTCACTTTCCGGAATCTGATCACTAAGCAGCTGCATAGTAATGCCAAGCTTATCATACATGTTATGCAGCATTAACTCGCGGCCTTCAGACAGAGCGTACATAGCACTTGTATCGCCACCAGGAGCTCGTCCCACACCGAAATCAATTCTCCCCGGGGAAAAAGCACTTAACGTTTTAAATACTTCCGCCAGCTTAAGTGGAGAATAATGCATCATCATAACACCGCCGGTGCCGATTCGAATACGGTTGGTCTTAGCGGCTAAACGGGCTGCCGTTACTTCCGGAGCCGAGCTAGCAAATGTATTTCCGCCATGGTGCTCTGCCATCCACATTCTGCTATATCCCAACTCATCTGCTAAAATAGCTAGTTCTTCTGCTTTATTCAGAGCACCTTCCGCTGTGTTACCACTTGTCACGGGTGCCTGATCCAATACGCTTAATCTCATGCAAATAAATCCCTTCTTTGGTTAGATGACCATTTTATTGCTGATCCATTCCTCTAAGGCTGCAATCTTATCTTTAAAGCGTTCACCACGCATTTCCTCCGACAACGAAGCAATAGTCTCCCGCTTTAATACAGCTTTCCAAGAGGATTCAGCTTCTTCCATCAGATTGGTTAACAGGCAGCAGCTATCTTCTTTCTCTAAATCCAACATGTCTACCAGAATACCATTGGATGAATACAGCGACTGCTGTCCTTCCACCGCAAGGTAAACGTCATATACACGAATATCTTCAGGTCTCTTCTTTAATTTAAAGCCACCTTTAATGCCGGGAACAGACGTGATGATGTCTGCGGTTACCAGCTTTCTTAACAGTTTCTGAAAATAGGTCACCGATGCTCCGAGCTGCTGGCTAATCGCTTCTCCAGACAACACCGCTTTGTCCGGCAGCATGTTAAGCAGAACCAGTGCATACACTGACTGTTCTACCCCTGTTTTCATATGCATGTACAGCACCTCGATCTACATAAATTGCTTAATACAAACTGTAGACTATACCACCCACGTATAAAGCGGATAAACATTATCCACTTTATACTTTATATCAGTTTGCACCAAAAGTAAAACCCTGCTCGTCTTCTCTTACAGTTAATATCTGCTATAAAAAAAAAGATCGCGCATATAGCGCAATCTTTTTTCATATGGATAATCCCACCCGCTGAACCAGCTGTGAGCTCTGATCATTAAGTCCGGTAATGGTGACTTTTTTGCCACGCTCGGCGTATTTGCTCATCGTCTTCGCTATGGCATGAACTGCGGATTGGTCCCACACATGAGAGTGTGAAAAATCGATAATAATATGATCGGGATCGCTATCGTAGGCGAATTCATGAATGAAGTGGCTTGTCGTGCCGAAGAACAGCTGGCCGGTAACCGCATATGTTTTGGAAGAGGCAGCTTCCTGAACTGTTAGGCGGATCGAAGCTATTTTCCAAGCAAACGTTAAAGCACTTAGCAGAACCCCAAACAAAACGCCAATAGAAAGATTGTCTGTAGCCACCACGGTGACCACCGTCACAATCATAACCAGCGCATCGCTAAGCGGAACACGGGTTAGAGATTTAAGCGAGCCCCATTCAAAGGTGCTGATACAGACCATTATCATTACGCCAACGAGCGCGACCATCGGAATCTGCTTCACCACATCGCCAAGTACGATAATTAGGAACAATAAAAAGATCCCTGATACAAACGTGGACAGACGCGTGCGTCCTCCTGACTTCATGTTAACCATTGACTGGCCAATCATCGCACAGCCTGCCATCCCTCCGAAAAAACCAGTGACTACATTCGCCAGCCCCTGTCCCTTCGCCTCTCTGTTCTTATCACTACCTGTGCCCGTAATATCGTCTATTAAGGTGGCGGTCATCAGTGATTCCAATAACCCAACTACGGCCAGCGAGAGTGAATATGGCAAAATAATAAGCAGAGTATCCAGCGTGAACGGAATCTGCGGTAAATGGAATAGTGGCAAAGTTGCTGTAATATTCCCCATATCCCCTACGGTTCTTACGTCCAGATGAAGAGCGATGCTAAGAATAGAAACTATAACAATCGCTACAAGCGCTGAGGGTACGGCTTTGGTAAACCGAGGAACCGTATAGATAATAAGCAATGTCAGAGCTACCAGTCCATACATCACCCAGCCTTGTCCCTTAAAATGGGTAAGCTGCGCCATGAAAATCAGTATCGCCAGCGCGTTGACAAACCCCGTCATGACCGGCTGTGGCAAAAAAGTGATGAATCGGCCCAGCTTTAGCATCCCCATCAATATCTGAAACACACCAGCCAGTACAGTTGCCGCGAACAGATACTCTATTCCATGCTCTAGTACGAGACTTCCGACTAATAGGGCCATAGCCCCTGTAGCCGCCGAGATCATTCCGGGTCTGCCTCCGGCAAGTGCGGTTACAATTGCAATACAGAAAGAGGCATATAAACCAACCATCGGACTTACTCCCGCCAAGATCGAAAAAGCGATCGCTTCAGGAATCAGTGCAACGGCTACGGTCATCCCCGATAAAATATCGGTTCGAGTGTTAGAAAACCACCCATTATTTAAGGTAAGCTGCTTCAAATTCTAATTTCCTCCTGTGACTAATAAGGTATATAGGCCTTTTTCAAAAAGACCCGGGGCCGGTGCAACGCTAATGTTCCTTATTGTACTCGACCCGCCTTCACCTTCACAAAAAGATTAGATAGACTTGTAAGCGCTTATTCACCTCATTTTCTAGCCAATCCTTGAAATATCATTCAAATTCTATATTTCTAGATTACCGGTATAGTCCGGAAGCTTTCACTTCATTAAAGAAGTTGTTGAACTCATCAATATTCAGCTGCTGCGCGGCATCGGACAACGCAGTTGCAGGATCAGGATGAACCTCGACCATAATACCATCGGCTCCGGCTGCGAGTGCGGCTTTTGCACAAGGGATAAGAATATCTTTGCGTCCTGTGGAGTGAGTAACATCGACCAATACTGGCAGATGGCATTCCTGCTTAAGAATAGGCACTGCTGAGATATCGAGCGTGTTGCGGGTCGCTTTTTCATACGTACGAATTCCGCGTTCAATCAACATGATTTGTGTATTACCACGAGACATGATGTATTCCGCTGCATGTATGAATTCATCGAGCGTAGCAGCCAATCCGCGTTTCAGCAGCACAGGCTTATTGACTTCTCCGACCGCTTTAAGCAGCTCGAAATTATGCATGTTCCGTGCACCGATCTGGATGATATCTACATAATCTAAGGACTCTTCAATATGTCTTGGATCTACAATTTCACTGATGGTCAGCAGACCATAATCATTTGCTGCTTCACGTAATATTCTTAGGCCGTCCATACCTAGACCTTGGAAATCATAAGGAGAAGTCCGCGGCTTGAAGGCACCTCCACGCATAACACGTACACCAGCTTTTTGCAGGGCTGCAGCTACGGTGCGGGTCTGTAGTTCACTTTCCACAGAGCAAGGACCAGCTACCATCAGTGAAGAAGGACCGCCAACAGTAACATCTCCCGGCAGAACAATCACAGTGTCTTCTTTGTGACTCTTACGCGCTACTAGTAAAGTTTTTTTATGTTCATCGGATTGTAAGTCCAGAGATGCTGAAAAAATTTGTTTGAAGAGGCTGCGGATGGTTCCGTTAGTGAAAGGTCCTTTGTTGCTCGCTACGAGCTGATCCAGCATTTTCTTTTCACGTTCTGGATCGAATTTAGGCACACCTTGCTTTTCTTTAACTACTCCAATCTCCTGCACAATTTTAGCCCGCTCGGAGATCAGCTCCAGCAATTGCCCATTAATTTCATCCAGACGACCTCTAAGAACATCCAATTCCACGTTACTCATTACCCTTCCACTCCTTCTTCTTATTTATAATTTGAAACGCAAAAAGGCCCCCCGTCGCAAGGGACGAGGAGCCGTGGTACCACCCTTATTTAGAATTAACCCTTAAACTAGCACAAAGGAATAGAAAATCGGATTCCCTCGACTAAAGATTAACTCTATCTTAAACCCGGTAACGCGGGGCGCGGGCCTCCCTACTCATACCTGTCACGACCTGTGACAAACTACTTCAGGGGCCGACTCGGAAGTGAACTTCGGCATTAATCGTCTCATGAGGGTGCTCTCAGTCTCCGGCACGCCTTCCCTGTTAAGATCCGCTATAATGCTTACTCTCTTCGTCATAGTCTTATTTATGTCAGCGCGTCTTTTGCGCTGGTTTCTGCTATCTTAATCAAAAAATGTTTCCGATGCAAGATAATAATGGAACGCTGAGTAGCTTTAACGCAATAAAATCATATGAGATACAATTATTCTTATAACAACTCGCTTGAATAGACTTTGAAGTTTGAAATAACCCATACCCATACTATTCTGCCACTGCTTAAAAGGTTCCAATCCCTCTCTATGTATGAAGTTGACAGCGATATTTTGATTGTTTACAATTAAATCATTAAAAATATTTCCTGTTCTTATTCACTGGCAGCTTTAGCGTTGACAATACATAACTGAAGGGATGTAGCAGCATGAGCATTTATCCATATACAGCACGCAGTATTCGAGGAAAAGAGATCGAACTAGAGGAATACAAAGGTAAAGTACTTTTGATTGTGAATACAGCAAGTAAGTGTGGGTTTACCCACCAATACTCCGACCTGCAAAAGCTCTATGAGCGATACGAAGATCGCGGCTTCCAAATTCTCGGTTTCCCTTCCAATCAGTTTGGGGAACAGGAGCCTGGCAGCAATGAAGAAGTGAATGTATTTTGCCAAATTAATTACGGCGTTACGTTCCCTCTCTTTGAGAAGGTTGAAGTAAAGGGAGAAAATAAACATCCCCTCTTCACTCACCTTACTGAGCAGGCTGGATTTGAAGGTTTCGACATGAACCATTCTTCAGGAAAGCTGCTTCAAAGCATGCTTGAGAGCAAAGATCCGGAAGCACTGAAAGATGACGAAGTCAAATGGAACTTTACTAAATTTCTAATTGATCGCGAAGGCAATGTAATTACAAGATTTGAATCTACTGTGGATCCGCTGGATATTGAGCCAGCGATCGAAGCACTGCTATAGATTTTTTAGATATGTACGGAACTAATGATATTAACTTAAAGCACAGTAGTCACTGCGGTGAATAATTGGACTTCCGGCCGCTGTTGTCCCCAGATTCTTGATTGAAACCGCTCTTCGCGGTGGAAATCCCGAGACAAAGAACTACATAGATTGAATTTCTATACAACAATAAGCCGCCCAGACTCCAACTCTGGGCGGCTTTTTCACGTACGGTACTGCTCGGTAAACACTTCAAAATAAGGGGTGGTATCCCTTTCAGCCATTGAGCCATTAGCGCCCGGTCCCCAGCCGATCTCAGCCCGCCAGCTCCCTAGCAACCCTGTCTGGATTAGCGCCTCCTCATTTACACCGATCAGCTGATCCGCCTGTGGCGCTACATAAAGTGCATCTACAGGGCAATAAGCTTCACACATAAAACAAGTCTGGCAATCTTCCTGACGCGCAATAACCGGAATCTTCCCCTGCATTTCGAATACGTTTGTCGGACATACTTTCGTACACAGTTTACAACCCACGCAGCGTTCCACGCTGATTAGTTCAATCATATCGCCTGCCCCTCCTTTAGTAGATTCAGTTCATGAGCATGGGGCACAGCCTCGGTACCGATGCTTATTTGCTCTATACCGGATACAATCAGCCGGTGGGTTTGCCGCGGATCAAGCTCCGGATATTCCGCGAGCTTTTGCAGGCCGCGCGTCTCCTTCCGGGTCAGCGCGGCGGTGTACATCCATCTGCCGACCGCGAGCATAGCCGCGGCTTCGCGTGCTTGCACGATGCCCTGTACGGTAGCGGGAACCCGCCCGTTCAAGAAGGGCATCAAGGCATTCAGCCGCTTCAAGGCTGAAGAAATGCCCGGTTCGCTGCGAAAATAATTAATCTGCAGCGGTAAGATTTCACGCTGGATCGCCGCGACTAGCGGCTTCACCTCCAGCGTTTCCGAGGTGTCGGTGCCAGCCGCCAAACCGTAGCGTCCCGCTGCGGTCAGGTTGCGGCTGTTCGCCTGCCCTCGGCAGGACCGCGCATGCTGCGCGGCTCCCTGGCCTGCCCAGCTTCCGCTGCATATGGCCCAGGAAGCATTATAAGCCCCGCCGCCGGAGATGGCGCCGGTCACTTTCTCGCGCGATGCGGCATCTCCAGCCGCATAGAGTCCGGGCACGGTCGTCCGGCAGTCCGTGCCCGTAAGGCGCAGACCCCCAGTGCCGCGCATGGTTCCCTCATAGCGCAGGGTGAGCGGGAATTTCTGCTTAAACGCATCTATTCCCGCCCGCTCCAGCGGCATAAAGAAAATCGGATGCGCTTTTCGCAGAAAATCCTGTTTCTCCGCTGTATCTGCCAGATCGAGCGAAGCATAAACCGGCCCCTTGAGCATCATTTCAGGAATGCTGCCAAAGGTCCGATCCCCTTTATGCAGCGGATGACCGTCCGCATCATAAAGCGTTGCCCAAGCTAGCATACGGCCACGTGTTACAGTTCCATCCGCAAAGCTCGGAGCATATTGGCGGCTGAATTCCATGCCTGACAAATCGGCTCCCACCTCAGCGGACATCAACAGCCCTTCGCCTGTCAATACGTTGCAGCCAAGACCTTTACTGAGAAAAGCACAGCCTCCGGTTGCCATCACAACGGCATTTGCCTTCACTTCCCAAGACTCCCCTGTCAGACGATTGATCCCACGTGCCCCGCCAACCCCATGTTCATCATGAAGAAGCTCTAGCGCTGGCGACTGATCGAGGATCATGACCCCCGCTTTGCGGACAACTCTTCGCATAATCCGCATGTACTCTGGTCCATGCAGATGTGTACGCAGTGAGTTACCTTCTTCATCCTTCGGAAAAGGATAACCCCACTGCTCGACTAGAGCCAGATTCTGCTCTACCTGATCCAGCACTCGGTGAATCCAAGCATTCTCCGACAGATATCCACCAGATTTTAGTCTGGATTGAACCGCCTGCTCACGCAGCTCGGCAATTGGAGGGATAACGAGCAGCGTTGTACCGCCCGGAGCAGTGGCGCCGCTTGTGCCCAAGTAGCCCTTATCGGCCAGGACTACTTTTGCTCCTTGCGACGCTGCACTCCATGCCGCCCAAGCTCCTGCTGGACCTCCGCCAAGCACAAGCACATCCACTGTCATTTCCTTCTTAAGCTGCGACATATCTTTTCCTCCCAAGCATTTGCGCTTTCCAAGCAATTGTTATTTCAGCTGCCAATCGCTAATATTAAAGTCTTTTTTCGCTAATTTTTCTTCGACAAGGAAGTTCTTGGTACCCTCCAGTAGCTTGGTTCCTTCGTCAGTGAACGCGGTATCTTTGATATCACTGATTGGATTTACTTGCTTCGCCAGCTCTGGCGTTGTATCTCCGATTTCGGCCAAAAATTGATAATATTCATCCTCGTGTTGTTTCAAATCCGCCAAGGCTTTCTCACGGGCTTCGTTCCACGCCTTCGGAAAGTCAGGGAATTTCGCCAGATAGTCCTCGGACACGACAGTTGCACTAGTGCCGAGCAAGTTCGGATGCTTCGAGGCATCGTCTAAGTGAGTGTACCCTTGGTCAATTAACTTCAGCGCAGGTACACCCAAATTAGTCGTAGCATCTACATCTCCACGGGCCAAAGCTGCGGTAGCATCCGGAATGAGCATATGCACGAGTTTATAGTCAGTTACGCCTTCCTCCTGAAGTAATCCAACCACATAGCGGTGCATGAAAGAGCCTTTTTGAATGGCAATAGTCTTCCCTTGCAGATCCTTCACCGTCTTTGGTCCATCCTTCTTACCGATTAGATAACCGATAGTGTTGGCTGAGGATTGTGAAATCAGACGTGTCTTGGCGCCAGAAGCATAAGCAATAATAGCAGGTGTATCCCCAAGGCTGCCGATATCTAATCGACCACTAATTAAGGATTCTGTCTGATCAGGACCGTTTGGAAAGCCCGTAAGCTTCACTTCAGTAATGCCATATTTCTTCAACTCTTCTTGAATGATCCCTTTATAAAAGCCCCAGCCCTCCGCGCCACCTGGCACATTCAACTTATTAGAGCCTATAAAACCAAAGTTCAGTACCGCTGGAACGTTACTTCCGGCTTTGCCTCCAGATTTCTCTGTACTAGAGCCGCCAGATGCAGATGCTCCATTTCCTCCAGCGTTATTTCCGCAAGCCTGAAGAACCAGCATAACCATCATAATCGTAGTTAAAAGTGCAAATCGTATCCTTTTAGAACGTTTCCCTTGAATCTCTCTGTACGCTGGTTTCATTTCTTTCTCCCCCTAGATTTATGTTATTTATCTTAATCTTAATCAAGGTCAGAACCCTGCCCTCGACGCCAATTTGTACATAAATTCATGACTTGCTACCGGTTGTCTGCCTTTGCCCCAGCCTACCTTTTCACGATAACCACCAAGCAATCCTTGCTCTTGAAGCCCTGCCTCTGTCACCCCAATCACTTTCTCTGAATCTGGCGCAACGTAGAGAGCATCCACAGGACAATACAGTTCACACATAAAGCAAGTCTGGCAATCGCTCTGCCGGGCAATAACAGGAATGCCATCCTCTACCCGTTCGAAGACATTGGTCGGGCAGACCGATACACATTGGTTGCACTCTACACATCTGGCAGCGCTGATCACCTCAATCACGATAGAACACCCTCCTTAGCCACGGCTTCTGTCTTCACCCATACCTGATCCAACCCACCGCTAATCAAGCGATGATGCTGTTCTTGATCCGTTCCCTTAAAATCTTCACGCTTATGCATGCCCCTCGTCTCCGTGCGGGCAAGCGCGGAATTGTACATCCAGCGGGCGGTTGCAGTCATGGCTTCTGCTTCACGCGCTTTAACCCCTTCAGGTGTACGCTGAATCTCACGGCTACGCTGTTCTTTCCACAATTCATCCAGACGACCTAATGAAGAGGTCAGCCCTTTATCCGTACGGAATAAATTAATGTCATACGGCTTCACTTCAGCCTGCACAGCAGACACAACCTCTGACGTATGAGCTGATACTCCTGGCTTCACTTCTTGATGAACCAGTGGGGAAGATGATAAGCCGACTGGATTACGGTACGCTGCATTTGAGCCAAGGCTCTGCGCATAGACAGCAGCCCCTTCTCCTGCAAAACTGCCGGATGACATAGCCCAAGCCGCATTATGGCTGCCACCACCAGTAAATCCCCCGCAAATTAGCTCACGGGTAGCTGCATCTCCTGCCGCATAAAGTCCGGGAACACCTGTGCCACAGCTTTCGTCTGTGATATGAATACCACCCGTCCCACGAACCGTTCCTTCGAGACGAAGCGTAACCGGAAAAGCATCCTTGAAAGGATCGATCCCTTGTCGATCAAAGGGCAGGAAAAAGTTCGTCTGCGCCACCCGCAGAAGAGGTCTTAAATCTTCTGGTGCTCCATCCAGCTTGGCGTATACCTGATTGCCTGCTAGCAGATTCCGAGCGATAACTGAACGCCCTTTCTTGGAACCCGCCCCTTCCACAATGCTTCCATCCTCATAATAAAAGCTGGCATAGTTGTAATATGCTGTCTTGGTTACAGAGGAGAACGTAGGGCAGATAGCATAGGCATTGGAGAATTCCATGCCTGACAGATTGGCGCCAGCCTCAGCAGCGAATAAATAGCCATCACCAGTAAGCACGTTGCAACCAAGCGCCTTACTTAGGAAGGCACAACCCCCAGTAGCAATAACGACTGCCCCTGCTTGAACCGTCCAGGTCTCACCACTCTGGGTATGGACTCCAGCCGCTCCGGCTACGCCATGCTCATCCGCAAGGAGCTCCATGGCTGGGCTATGATCTAAAATTTTAACGCCCGCCTTTTTCACTAGCTTACGCATTAATTTCATATATTCCGGTCCCTGAAGACTCTTACGATACTGGTTACCCTGCTCATCTACAGGGAATGGATATCCTGAAACGCCAAGTTTGTTCATATTGGCATAGGTACGGTCTAGCACTCGGTCCATCCAGCGGGATTCAGCCAACTGACCGCCCAGTGTATAACGACTTGCTTTGGCCTCCTCCCGGAGCCTCTCATCCGGCTTCACATACCAGACTCCTGTTCCTGAGGGTGCCGTTGCACCGCTCGAACCGCAGTAGCCTTTATCTGCTAGGACAACTTTTGCCCCCTTCGCTGAGGCCGTAAGGGCTGCCCATGTTCCTGCCGGTCCTCCACCTATAACAAGCACATCCGCCACCAAATTCAACGACCCTTTTTGTATCGATCCACTCATAGCTCAAGACCTCCTCAAATGATTTACCCTTCGTAACTATCGCGCCAGAACAGGAACTTGCGTTCAATGATTCGGAACAAAGAATCGATTAGCTTGCCGACAATAGCAAAGATAATAATGCCTACAAACACAACCTCTGTATTAGAGTTCTGCTTCGCCTCATTGATCAGGAATCCAATGCCGGATTGTGATCCAATGAGTTCAGCTACAACAAGACCGATCCATGCCACAGCCAATGACAGCCGCAATCCTAACAAAATCCCGGGTAATGCTGCCGGTAATATCAGCCTGCGCAGCTTCTGGTAAGGGCTAAATCCTAACACCCGGGACACCTCAAACAACTTATTGTCCACATTGCGGATGCCCATAAACGTATTAATATAGAGTGGAAAGAATGACCCTGTCAGAATGATCACTACTTTGGACATCTCCCCAAAGCCGAACCACAAAATAATCAGCGGTGCTATAGCTAGATGAGGAACAAGCCTAAGGACCTGTACACTAGGATCGAGCACATATTCCACACTGCGAAACAAGCCAGTCAGTACTCCGAATAAAAGGCCTAGAACGCCTCCGATAAGAAATCCAACTCCCGCCCTACCCATACTGACACCTAGGTGATGAGTTAACTCTCCAGTCACCAATAGGCCTGTAAAAGCTCTGGCGATCGACAATGGAGTCGGCAGAAACTGCGCGGAGATCAGTCCGGTGCTTCCTGCCAGCTGCCAAAGTACTATTGTCACCACCGGAATGATAGCGCCCGTTCCCCAATCTGACAGTAGAAATTTCCATGCTATAGGTACCGCGGATTTCTCCAATGTCTTAGTCGATAAAGGAGCAATATCACTGCTATCTAGCGATTCTCTTGCTCTTGTAGTGTTATTCAAAATAGCTTCTGCTCCATCGCTCATGGCGCATCCCCCTTTCGTTTCTTGCGCGTTTTCTGTTTATCCGCGATAGCTGTCCTGCCATCTCAGCAGCCGACGTTCAATGTAGCGAACAATAGAATCACTCACCAGTCCTGCAATGGCAAAAATAATAATTCCCACGAACACCACAGGTGTATCCGCGAATTGACGCGCGTCCGACATCATATACCCAATGCCTGAAGTGGAAGCAATCAGCTCTGCGACTACCAGACCTAACCAAGAGAGCCCCAAGGAAAGGCGCACTCCGAGAATAATATTCGGCAATGCCGCTGGAAGTACTAGTCTTACAACCTGCTTTAACCGGCTGAATCCAAGCACTCGAGATACTTCGAACAGCTTGTTATCCACGCCGCGAATGCCCATGAACGTATTAATATAAAGCGGAAAAAATGCTCCTTTAGCAATCAACAGCACTTTAGACTCCTCACCGATCCCGAACCATAAAATGAATAGCGGCACTACCGCCAAGCTTGGTATCATGCGAATCATTTGCAGGGATGGATCTAGCAATTTCTCTGATCTGCGGAACAGACCTACGAGAATGCCTAATAGCAGACCAAGTCCACCACCGAGCAGGAATCCGGAAAGGGCTCTGACCAAGCTGATCCTAAAGTTCGGCCATAAATCCCCTGAAGCAGCTAGAGTTACAAATGATTCAGCAATGGTATACGGTGTCGGGAACAGCATCTCTGAGATCATTCCATAGTGTCCAAGGGTCTGCCACAGAATCAGCACGGTGCCCGGCAGCAGAAGGCCCAGTCCCAATGTTGTTACCTTTCCGGGGCGTCCGGAAGTTCTTACGGCTATAGCCCGGTTTGTCATGCTCTGCACCCACCTTTTTTAGCTTTACAATCTCTTTAAATAACAAAAAGAGACCCTCGAATATTGAACACTTTCGGAGGTCTCCATTGGTATGGTCGACATATTTATATTCCTGCCCCGTCAATAAGCTCAAGCTCATCGACTTTTTCAAAATAATTCAGCACCTTCAGGCGCAGCTCTTGAAAGGAAGACGTTGTTTTTTTACGTGGATACGGCAAATCAACCGGGACAATCTTACGTATTTTCCCGGGGCGAGGTTCTAAAATCACTACCCGATTACCTAGAAATACAGCCTCATCAATATCATGCGTTACAAAAATCATGGTTGTTTTGTTGGCCCGCCAAATGTCCAGTAACACCGTCTGCATATGCGCTCTAGTGAACGCATCCAGTGCACCAAACGGTTCATCCAGCAGCAGGATTTTGGGATTTCGCAGTAGTGCACGGGCTATCGCCACCCGCTGGGCCATCCCTCCCGATAACTCCCGGGGATAGGATTTCTCAAACCCATTTAACTTGACGAGATCAATCAACTCATCGACCTTGCGTCTAATTTCTTTGTTGCCTAGCGGCAAATCAGAAGCAATATTCTTCTCTACGGTAAGCCAAGGAAAGAGACGATGCTCTTGAAAAATAAATCCCTTATCGATTCCGGGACCCCCAATCTCCGTCCCTCCTAAGGTAACACTCCCCGTATATCCACTGTCCAAACCGGCCACGATGCGCAGCAGCGTGCTTTTGCCACAGCCACTGGGCCCGATGACCGTAATGAATTCACCCTCTTGCACATGGAGATCAACATTATACAGTGCCTGAACATGACCTCCGGTAGACTCAAAACGTTTATTTAGATTTGAAATCGACAGCAACGCTTCTCCCATCGTGACCCCTCCTTAAATTCTGTATACAAAAAAACAGAGGTATTGCGCTTTTACATTCGCAATACCTCTGTAGGAACAGTCGGTAATTTTTATTCAAAGTAAATCAATTGGAATTATAATATTTAAAATATCATCCATTTGAAAAGCTGTCAACAATAAAACTTTTTTCAGACACACTTGTTTACATCAGATACCTTAAATATAAATATATGCTTGAGATCACAATGGACAGCAGCATTAAAGGGAAACCCACCTTCAAATACTTCATGAATGTAATCGGATAGCCCTCTTTTCCAGCTAGACCAGCAACGATCAGATTAGCACTGGCACCGATCAATGTACCATTGCCACCCAAGCAGGCACCCAAGGCTAGACTCCACCAGAGGGGCTCCAGATTGGTGATCCCCATCTGCCCCATCTCCTGTATCAAAGGAATCATCGTTGCTACAAAAGGAATATTATCAAGAAACGCAGAAGCAATTGCACTGACCCATAAGATCATCATCGAGCTCATGAGCACATCCCCACCCGTTAAATCAATCGCTTTGGCAGCCAGCTCCGCGATGACACCTGTCTCGACGAGTCCTGATACCAAAACAAACAGTCCGATAAAAAAGAAGATCGTAATCCATTCCACGCTGTGAAAAGCTTTTTCCAGCATGTGTTCTCCTCCGGTTAATAAGAGCAGTAAAAAAGCCCCCGCTAAGGCAACCGTCGCTGACTCCAAATGTAACGCCTGATGTAAAAAGAAGCCCATAATCGTAATTCCAAGTACGATCAAACATTTTCGCAACAGCTTATGATCTGTAATCATTGCCTTCTCATCCATGTTCATGATACTTTGCTGCAATTCCGGAGTGGATTTAATCTGCTTACCAAACATCAGTAGTAAAAGCGGGATATACGCTAACATAATGATGATAATCACAGGTGTTAGATTGCTGATAAAGGACATAAAAGTCAGCTCTTTCACAGCACTTCCGATCATAATATTCGGTGGATCTCCGATCAATGTTGCCGTCCCACCGACATTCGATGCAATAATTTGTGACATCAAAAAAGGCAGCGGATTTATGCGCAGTTGCCTTGTAATACTGAAGGTAACAGGCACCATAAGTAGCACTGTTGTAACATTATCCAAGAAAGCAGAAGCCACAGCAGTAACAACAAACAAAGCAATCAGGATTCTTCTCGGCTTCCCTTTCGCCAGCTTTGCTGATTTCACTGCCGCATATTTAAAAAGTCCTGTCTCTGCAGTAATCCCTACAATCATCATCATGCCTACAAGTAATCCGATGGTATTAAAATCAATATGATGCAGTGCCGTCTCCTGATCCACAATACCCATCGCTACCATAACAATAGCGCCTAACATCGCTAAGATTGTACGGTGAATTTTCTCGGAAATAATCAGTCCATAAATCAGTAGAAAAATACCTATCGCCCAAATCGCTTGCTGTTCCATGATATCCCCCGGTCCTTCTCTTTAATTTCGTTAATGTATAACCTACTCATTATATAACCTATTTATCATAAAATAGATTTGTATTTTTCGCACTGGAATTGTGAATTAATCCATAAAAAACGACTCTGCCGAGTATTTATCGGAGAGACGTTTTTTATGGATTCGATTATTTCATTTTCAAAACCTGAGGCTCCTTGAAAGCGGTCAAAATACCTTTGCTCTGCACAATAATCATACCGCTTTCCAGCAAGGTTGGGCCGAACACTCTACCTGATGTTTTGAGCTGCACAATCGGTTTTGCGGAAATCAAATCTATCGCGATTAATTTGCCGTCAGTCTGGGCTACATACATGCCATGTCCGAGCAGATCGAAGCGGGCAATCGGATTGCTGATTCCACTGTACTGAACCGCTGATTTATTCGCCATTTTAACACCATAAATGCTCTGTTCGTTACTAAAAAGAATTCTTTCATCATAAGGACCAGCGGCGTAGGATAACTTAGCTCCGATGGATTCGTAAGAATAATTATCGCGTGTTACGGTAGCAGGATCAGCATTGACTGGATAGCTGTAGACACCTTTTTGTCCTGTTATGAAAATTCTGTCACCGTCACTCCAAGCAATGCCCCCCTTTGGTGCTTCGGGATCATTTGGGTCAATATTAGCAGGGTTATAAACTACCGTCTTCACTACTTTACCTGTCTTAACATCCAAACTGTCGAGTGTAGTAAGAGGAAGAGCATCGAATAAGGTAGCCTTCCGTTGTGTTATAAGCGTTCCATTAATCTCAGTAATCGGAAAATAATGATCTCTGTTATTCCAAAGCTCTTTACCCGTTGTTCGATCAAAGGCATGTAGAATATCATACGTATACGCTCCGGATTCTGAGTTTTGAGCTAATATGAGGTTTCCCTCAACCATGAAAGGTTCATACAGCTTTTCACTGAAATTATCACGCCACTGCAGTTTCCCATCCTTCAGATTGTAGGCTTGAATATCACCATTGGCAGCAAAAAGCTGATCTTTATCAATAACTAATTGGCTGATGCCTTTACTGTTTGCCGATGAACTCCATTTATTTTTTCCAGTAGCCGCGTTGACTGCATAGATTGTGCCTGCTTCTGAAGTCACATAGGCCACACCATCTTGGTAAAGTAACGGTGTCTTTAATTTGGAGCCATATTTCCACATTACTTTTCCCGTCTGAGCGTTAATGGCTAAAAGCTGACCCTTTTGTAGGATAAAAGATTTGCCCGCACCAACTGCAACAACGCCCTTGCCCATAATGTAGTCCGTCGGTATATCTCCTAGCGTTGGCAAATCCATCGTAGTGGACCACTCAACCTTCGCAGCAGATAAATTTACATAATAATCATCTAAATTCGAGCCTATAAAGGAGGTGTGCGAATCAACCGCAGCAGCTTGTACCGGGTTTACCATAAGCAATACCCCTAAACCAATAATCGCAGTACGAAGATACGACTTCAATAATGTTCCTCTCACCACCACACGCCTCCTCATATAAATGCCTCAATTGGATAGATTCTCAAAAAAAAATATAATACTAATGACGAGCAGAATGTAAGAACATGGATTATTATTCCTCATTTTGACATCTGCAAGAGTAGAAATCAAAACATTTACTCATAAACTTACAATTTGTAAGTTATTGTGTTATAATAATCACATTCTTCTATAAACGAACAAGCTTTATCAAATATATGAATAACAAGGGGTTTGTAATCATGAGTAACGAGGTAACCACAGCACCAGCATCCGATTTTGAATTCGGTATCTACACCTTAGGAGACATTGTAGCTGATTGTCATACCGGGACTAAGATCAGCCCGAAACAACGACTCGACGAAGTTGTAGCTGCGGCCAAGCTGGCGGATGAGGCGGGGCTTGATGTATTCGGTGTAGGTGAGCATCATCGTCTTGATTTTGCGATTTCTTCGGTTCCAGTCGTGCTGGCAGCCATCTCCCAGGTTACCCGCAGAATCAAGTTGACGAGCGCCACTACTGTATTAAGCACCATTGATCCCGTGCGCGTATTCGAGGATTTCGCCACACTTGATTTACTGTCAGATGGCCGTGCAGAGATTATTGCTGGACGTGGTGCTTTTGTGGAATCTTTTCCGCTCTTTGGGTACGAACTTGAAGACTATCATCGACTATTCGCCGAGAATATTAATCTGCTTCTCGAGCTTAATAAGCATGAAATTATGAACTGGGAGGGTTCCTTCCGCTCATCCTTGAAGGATTCTGAGATTGCACCACGCCCTCTTCAGCAAAGCCTTCCTGTATGGATTGGTGTAGGTGGTTCTCCTGAAAGCGCGGAAAAAGCTGGGGTACTCGGGACTGGAATGGCCATCGCCATTCTTAGCGGTAGTCCAGAACCTTTCCAAGAGCTTGCTGCAACTTATCGACGCGCTGGAATTCAGGCGGGTCATGCCCCTGAATCTTTAAAGATTGCGATTACTAGCCACGGCTACATTGCCGAAACTTCACAGCAAGCGCTCGATGAATATTACCCATACTACTATAGTTATCGTAATTCCATCAGCCCAAAACCTGGTCAAGAATACAGTGTATCTCGTGACGACTTTGGGCAATATGTATCTGCTGATAACACGATGGCTGTAGGTAGCCCGCAGCAAATTATTGAAAAAATCCTCTATCAGCATGAGCTGTTCGGCCATAGCCGCTTTATGACTCAGCTCGACATCGGCGGCCTTCCTTACGCCAAGGTAGCCAAAGCTATTGAACTATTGGCAACTGAGGTCGCCCCTGTCGTACGACGCGAAATTGCCAAGAAGAATAGCCGATAGAACTGAGGGGCTGTACCAGTTAATAAAAAAGCACTTCTCACGCTCGTGGAGAAGTGCTTTTTGTGCTGTTGCAACATTGTGTCTTGCTGTAAGAAGTGAACAGGAAGCTCTGCTCAAGAATTAGGGAATATCTCCCTGAAAATCGGAGATTTCTACTCAATAGATTAACAATTAGGGAATACCTCCCTATAATTAACCTGATTCGGCGGTAAATATAGATATTCCCCCCGATTTTTAGGGAGGAATTCCCTGATTTCACTCATTTAGAGTAATTATCAGCTATTTTCAGGGAGCTTTTCCCTAATTACTCTCAAAAAAAAGAAGCTGCCCATAAGTAGATCACTACTTTTGAGACAGCCACTTATGCTCATCACGCAAAGGATGGTTTATTGTTGTCTACCTTCCCGCTAATAAGCTTCTTATATTCATCGTCTCCACCATCTAAAGAAGGCGCAGTATAAATTTGAGCTGAAGCTGGTTGCTGAGCGGAATGGCTCGACCCTGTTTTGCTTGTGGTATTCTTATTATCTTCTGCACTCCTGCTTCCACCACTTGCAGAGCGGAGAACAGCACCCGATAAGTTGTTAATACCCTTTATTCGCTTCATGCTGAATCCTCCCCTACTAAATGATTGATGGTACGGAATAAATCCTGATTATTCGCAACTACCGCCTTAAGATCATCCGCAGATAATCCATCACTCCCTGAAAAGTGTACGGAAAGAACATACTTCTTACCTAGAGGATAGCATAGGATATATACCTCCGCAACTTCCGTGCGTTGAAAAAAAGTCCATTTGCTCGATAAAAATGCATCTACCACACTAGGCTGCTTCTCATTCCCTTTCGTTACAGTCAAGGAATAGGAGTGCCCACGTCCGACATTCCCTCCCACCTGAACAAGCTGTTCCTTCTCTTGAGCCTGCCAAGTCGCAGCACCGATCACACGACAATGCTTCGGAGGTAAGAAAGAATTGCGGATCGCCTCACTGAGTGCGTGATACTTCTCTCCATCCTCAGAGATGGTCACATTACTATTATATTGCCAAAAAAAATGAAGGATACTTTCTTTGCGCCTTAATTCCATCTTTAGCTGCTCTAAATCTTTCACCGGGTCACGGAATTTTCCAAACCCCTGGACACTATCAATAATCTTACCACAGCTCACATCCACAGCAGCCGTAGGATTATCATGGTGCATCTCATACTCTAAAGCTGTAATTCCCGACAAATCGGACAACAGATGATATTCTTCAACATTCTGTCCAGGGATTAAATCGTCGCGGGCAGTCACCTGATCCGGCACTAAGCAAAAGACGCGATTACGCCGTAATCTGGCCCAAAACAATCCCATTTCAAACCCCGTATTATCACGAGTCACATAATAAAATTTACCGCGTATTTTGGCGACATCATCTGGCGAGAACACAAATACGGCAAAATCGCTCTCATCCAAATTTCTCTCCAGTGCCTCCATCGTGTATTCATTCGCTCGAAAGGCATTGGCATACCAAGGATGTACTTCAGCATCCCTCTTCAGCTGCTCATGAATCGCTCTTGCATAACGTATGGATTCCCTGGAAGATCCAATGAATAGCTTTGGTTTAGTCACGGCAGTGCTCCTTCATCCTTCCCGATATGTAATAATTATACAAGTCTTTAGACCACCGGAAAAGAGGCCAAGTTCTCATAAATATCTCAAAAAATATTATTCTAAACCTCGTAAAGTGGGTAAAAAATTACGACTACTTTGAAAAAGCGAGGATACTATGAAAAAAATGATAGGTGTCACATTGCTTGCAGCAAGCCTTATGGGTATAACAGCGTCACAGCCTGCTGAAGCTAAAACGGCAGCAGTTAGTTATACCGCTCAGGTATACGCGAACTCTTTAAATGTACGCAGTGAGCCGGCAAAGAATGCAACTGTTGTAGGATCTATTAAGAACGGAGCAAAAGTAACTGTGACCGATGAACAACACGGGTGGTTGAAGGTTAAGACGGGGAACACCTCTGGCTGGGTAGCCGGTTATTACCTTAAAAAGGTGAACAATAGCTCCAAGCAATCTGGCGCTTCTGGATCATCGGTAGCTTCCAAACCCAGCACTACTTCTTCCACCTCAACCAGCGCCTTGAGTAGTACCACAAAGGTTACAGTTACGGCAGATTCACTACGCGTACGAAGCGGTCCAGGCACACAATATAAGGTACTCGGTTCTTTAAAAGCTAAGGATACAGCTACCCTCCTCCTTCATCAGGACGATTGGGCACGAATTCGAACAGCTAGCGGTGACATCGGTTGGGTCGCAGCGCAATATATCCGATCTGGAACCACGCCACGAAGCACAAGCACTACAAGCAACATTTCGCGCACAGGAAATCTACGAGGAAAATTAATCGTCGTAGATCCCGGTCATGGCGGCAGTGATCCGGGAATGCTCGGCACTACATATAACACCATGGAAAAGGATTTGAATCTGCAAACTGCAATTTATGTTCGCGATGCCCTTGTAGCTAAAGGTGCACGGGTAGAAATGACACGTACCAGGGAAGACCAGAAGCCTACACTCGCTCGGCGTGTTCAGATGAGTGAGGCTCTGCGTGCAGATGCATTTGTAAGCATTCATTATAATTCTTCTCCGAAAAAAGTGTCCGGGACACTGACCTTCTTTTACTCCGAATCCGATGATCTGAAGCTGGCACGAGCAATTGAAACCCGGCTGGGACAAGGTATCGGTCTTAAGAGCAACGGGTTGTCCTTTGGCGATTATCACATCCTGAGGGAGAATCGAATTCCAGCTACCTTAGTTGAACTCGGATTCCTTACCAATCCTATAGATGAATCTATTGTCCGCAAATCCTCCTATCAGAAAAAAGCAGCCAAGGCTATCGCGGAAGGATTGGCAGACTATTTCAAAAACTAGACAGACCTATAAATAATCAGCAAAAAAGCAGGCTAGGAAATTCCCTAGCCTGCTTTAGTTTGTATTTCATATTTAGCCTTCGATTAATCCCTTCTTGATCAGGAAATTACGAGCTACATCCTCTTCCTTGAGCGCATCCACATCAACTTCTGCGTTCAATTGCTGCATTTCTTCGTCACTGATCTGTCCGTTCAATTGATTTAAGATGCCTTCCAATTCAGGGTATTTATCTAGCGTTTCCTGACGAATAATCGGTCCTGCATCATAAGGTGGGAAGAATTCTTTATCATCCTGCAGAATCACCAGATCATGTACTTTAATTTGTGCATCCGTCGCGTATGCATTGGTTACATCTGTTTCCCCATCGTCAATCGAACGGTACATGATACCATGATCCATTCCTTTGCTCTGCTTGAAATCCATTCCGTAGAGTTTTTGGATACCGGGGTATCCGTCCTCACGATCCAAGAACTCGAACTCTACGCCAAGAACCATATTTCCAGATACTTTGGCCAAATCGCTGAAAGTCTTTAGATTGTACTTCTCAGCCGTTTCACGACTAACAGCTAAAGTATAGGTATTATTTATGCCGAATGGATCCAGAAAGGCCAGTCCATCTTTTTCAAGCAGTTCTCTGGTTTTTGCCAACGATTCCTCAGAGTTTCCCGTCTTCTCCTGATAGTAATTGGCTACAATGGTTCCGGTGTAATCCGGATATAGCTGGATATTATTATTCTCAAGCGCACTCCAAGCTACATTAGAGCCTCCCAAGTTCATCTGGCGCTTCACTTTAATATCTGTTTTATCTTCTATCAAATCTGCCATCATATGAGCGAGTAAAACATTCTCCGTGAAGTTTTTAGAGCCAATTGTGATTTCTCCACTGTTACCCGCAGCAGCGTTATTATTCCCGCCACCACACCCGGCAAGTAGCGCCCCCATTAATACTGTAGTTAAAACGCCTGTCATCAATTTTGGAATTTTCATATATAATCTCCCCTTTTATATTCTTTCAAGACCAGAGTTTTAGTTATACTTTCAATCCCTTTGGAGTCGTTAATCGTTCAAGCAATCCGAGTAGATAATCCAGCACGAGTGCAAGAATCGCGGCCGGAATAGCACCAAGTAAGGTTAGAGCTTCGATGTTCCGTTGAATACCTAAGAAAATAAATTCACCCAATCCGCCAGCACCGATAAAGGCTGCCAGTGTTGCTGTCCCGACATTAATAACTGCGGCAGTACGGATCCCCGCCATAATTACACTTAAAGCTAAAGGGAGTTGAACCCTGAATAGAATCTGCCAGCTCTTCATTCCCATTCCCCGGGCCGCTTCCACTATAGACGGATCCACATCAGTAATTCCCGTGTAGGTGTTGCGGATGATTGGCAGAAGTGAATACAAAAACAAAGCTACAACTGCCGTCTTCATCCCTATGCCAAATAGAGGAATCATAAATCCGAGCATCGCCAGACTAGGTATTGTCTGAAGAATCCCCGCCGCACCAAGCGTAATACCTTTCAGAGGTTTAACCCGTGTAATCATAATTCCAAGCGCAATGCCAACAATAATTGCAAATAACATGGACAAGAGCACAAGTTGCATATGCACTCCCATAGAATGAATCAAATCTTCCCTACGTAAATCTAATTGATATATGAGTTGTTGCCATAACGATTGATCTCTCATACAGACACTTCCTCCTCTTTCGTGCCTCCCCATTGTGCTGCAAACGCCGTCAGAAGACTGCCTCTTGTAACAATCCCGGCAATGTTCCCCTCAGCGGTTACAATCGGAATAATGCCGTATGGAGCTTCCGTAATCAACGATAATGCGTCTCTTGCTGTTGCTGTATCCTGCAGCACCACCCCAGGTGGTGTCATAATTTCTTCGATAGTAAGGCTTTGTTCCATTTTGGCGGTAACATCATAAGCGGAGACTATGCCAAGCAGCTTACCTTTCTCGTTTCCAACCAGTAGTGTATCCATTTTGCGTTGACGCATAAAGGTAAGAGCTTTACCCAGCGTTCGGCTTGGAAGGGATGTGGATGGATTGTCACGCATGACTTCTGTTACGGGGATATACTCAGGGTTTTGGTAAATACGGTTTTTGCCGATAAATGACTCTACGAAATCATTAGCAGGCCGGCTGAGCAGCTCATACGGTGTATCTAGTTGAACGATTTCACCATCTTTAAGAATAGCGATTTTATCTCCAAGCTTCAGTGCTTCATCCATATCATGTGTTACAAATACAATTGTCTTCTTCACTTCTTGTTGCATGCGTAGCAGCTCATCTTGCAGCTGTTCACGGGTAATGGGGTCCAAAGCGCCAAACGGTTCATCCATCAATATGATCTCGGGATCAGCTGCCAATGCACGAGCTACACCTACACGCTGCTGCTGCCCACCTGATAATTGTTTCGGATAACGTTTGGCATATAGGGCCGGATCAAGTCCGACTAGACGGAGCATTTCGAGCACCCGTTCTTTTCTCTTATTCACATCCCACCCCTTTAGGTCAGGAATCAGACCTACATTGTCTTCTATGGTGTAGTGCGGGAACAAACCAGCTTGTTGAATAACATAACCGATGTTCTTGCGGAGGGTTACGGGGTTCTCCTTGGTAATATCTTTACCGTGGATATAAATATGGCCTGAAGTATGCGGAACAAGACGATTTATCATTTTCATCGTTGTTGTCTTTCCGCAACCGCTCGGACCGATCAATACTAGTATTTCTCCAGCTTCAATTTCAAAGCTAATATTCTTAACTGCTTCATAACCATTCGGGTATTTCTTACCTACTTTTTCAAATTTCAGCATAGGGTCTCTCCTTCTTATCTCTATCGTCAGATCATCTCGCCGGGCGACTCTGTAAGTTAAACTATAACAAACAACTCCCTAACTGACAACCTACATCATTACAATAAGTTGTTTGTAAATAAATGTAATATCTTAATTACAAAAAAGGCTATCCAGTGATAAACCCCGCTGGATAGCCTTTTTTTGATCTATTATTATAAATGATTCTCTGCATTTTTATTAATAAATTGCTCCGTTCTTTGGTACATTTTCTCATCACCAACGGCTACAAGTACATCATTTTCTCTGAGTATGACATGTGGACCTGGGGAGATTGTTATGTTCGCACCCCGGCGAAGCGCTATAATCGTAGCACCTGTATTCTGCCAAAATTGTAATGCTCCAATGGTTTTGCCAACCACATGTGATTCTTCATGGATTGTAATTTCTTCCGGGTGGTACGGCTTTAAATTCTTCATCCGGTCTGATGCCTCGATAATTCCAGTTAGTAGCCTCTCGAACTTGCCGTCTAGCTTCTTCTTTTCAAGCAACAATTGCTCTAGATCCTGTTTCAACGAATAAGCTGATTTCAGATAGTTATTTCTGGTAATATACTCATACGCCTTTTGATCAGAGATGACAATAATCTCTTTCCCCTGCGAAACAAACACTATATTCTCATCCTTCAATAATCCCATAGCCTTACGAATCGTCTCGGGAGAAACATGATATTGCCCTGCCAATAGAGAACGCCCGGATAGCTTACTCTGTACGGGAAATTCCCCGCTTACAATTCTTTGTGCAATATCAAGGGCTATAGACTTATAACCGGATATTTCTTGCATGGACATTGTCGATCTCCTTACTCTGGCGTGAATTATAAACATGCTCAAGTATACCTTTTTTCACTCACCAAATAAAGATGTCCTGCCTTATCCAAATATTTGATATACCAAAAATAAATTTAACGATACAACCAGACCAGAGATAAGCCAGCCGAGAGCAGCTGTCATCTTACGATTCACTAACCCGCCCATAATCTGACGATTGCTTGTAAACATAACCAGTGGTACCAGAGCAAAGGCAATCCCAAAGGACAAGATCACCTGGCTGATAACGAGTGCTTTCGTTGGATTTACACCAAAACCAATGATAGCCAAAGGTGGAATAATCGTAATCGCACGGCGTAAGTACAGGTTAATTCTTTTGTTGATGAAGCCTTGCATTACCACATCGCCAGCCATAGTTCCTACAGAAGAGCTCGATAGTCCTGCGATGAGTAGTCCTAAGCCAAAGGAGATAGCCGTTACGGGTCCAGCTAAGTGACTAAATTGCTGAAACGCAACATCCAAATCCTCAACCACGATACCATTTTTGAAAAATAATGCGGCCGAGACAATAACCATCGCCAGATTCACTGCCCCTGCAATAATCATCGCAATAATAATATCTATGAATTCCAGTTTAAAGATTTGTTTCTTCTCCGCTTCATTTACTCCTACAATACGGTTCTGTGTAAGTGATGAATGTAGATAAATGGCATGTGGCATTACGGTTGCGCCTAGAATTCCTGCGGCCAAAAGGATGCTGTCCACCCCTTCAAACTTAGGTGTAAACATGCCTACAGCAACAGCACCCATATCCGGTTTAGCTACAATTACTTGAAAAGCAAAGGCTAATACAACTATAAGAATCATTGCAGCAATTCCGGCCTCAAGGGAACGGTAACCCCGGCGCTGAAGCTCTAGGATAGCAAATGAACCGACCGCAGTAATGAGTGCTGCCGGCAGCATGGGAATATCAAATAATAGATAAAGCCCCAATGCTGCCCCGATAAACTCCGCCAGATCCGTAGCTATAATCACCAGTTCACTTTGAATCCATAAGAAGATCGATACACTCTTCGGAAAACGATCATGAGCGATCTCCGGCAGGTTCTTTCCTGTAGCAATACCAAGCTTGGCGGATAACGCCTGAATAAGAACGGCCATTAAATTCGAGGCTACAATCACCCACAATAAAAGATAGCCGTATTTTGAACCTGCCGTAATGTTCGTGGCAAAATTACCTGGATCCAGATAAGCAACTGCAGCGATAAACGCTGGACCTAAGAAAGGAAGTAATCTTTTAATTCCTTTGGTCTCCCCATTGAGTACGGCTTGCGCCGAAATGGAGTTTTTATGTTGTCTCATATGCGGTTGTTCTATATGTGGTTTTTCTATTAAAGTTTGTTCCAACATGTCAATTCCTCCTCTTGCCCAAAAAAAGTTGTCTATATACACGAAAGTTTCCTCTGTGCAACTTATATTTAAAGTATATGCTCATTTCTGAAAAATGTAAATATGTTTCATTAGAAATTTTCATATGCTTGTCCACCTACGACCAAGAACAAAAAAACCGGACGACATCAGGAATTACCCGATCTTCGCCCGGTTTAAGCCAATTACTCTAATCATAAATATCATCATTAAAGGTTACGAATTCTTTTTCCATGTGTCCTTCAGCGGCACAATTCGGTTCAGTACCAGCTTATCTGCTGTGGTATATTTCTTATCCACACAGAAGAATCCATGCCGGATGAATTGAAATTTATCTTCTGGAAGTGCACTCGCCATGGAAGGCTCCAACAAGCAATCCTTCAGAATGGTTAGGGAATCTGGATTAAGATACGCGTCCCAGCGCTCATCCTCTTCTTTAGGACCGTCGTTATCTTTTAGCAACCGCTCATATAGATGAACTTCCGCCTTGATCGCGTGCTCTGCCGATACCCAGTGGATGGTCGCTTTAACCTTCCGTTCATTAAATCCACTTCCACTCTTCGTTCTCGGATCATAGGTGCAGCGAAGCTCTATAACTTCTCCAGTTGCTTCGTCCTTGAGCACCTCATTGCACTTAATGAAGTAGGCGCCCTTTAACCTAACCTCATTCCCTATAGTCAGCCTGTGATAACCTTTGGGTGGCTCCTCCATGAAATCCTCTTGTTCAATATAAAGCGTCCGTGAAAAAGGAACTTCCCTTTCCCCAAGCGTCTTATCCTCACTGTTATTCTCAATCTTCAGCCATTCGCTTTGATTCTCAGGGTAGTTAGTAATAACCACCTTTAGAGGCTTTAGAACAGCCATCACGCTAGTTGCCTTCGCCTTCAAATCTTGTCTAAGCGAATGTTCTAACATGGCAATATCTACAATGGTGCTATTTCTAACAAAACCAATTTCCTTCACAAAATTCCGAATACTCTCCGGCGTAAAACCTCTTCTCCGCAATCCGCGAAGCGTTGGAAGTCTTGGATCATCCCAGCCATCCACATAATGTCCTGTAACCAGTTGTCTAATATACCGTTTACTAGTAACGACGCCGGTGATATTTACGCGTCCAAACTCCCTTTGCTTTGGAGCCTCAGGGGTATCCAGTTCATTCAGTACCCACTCATACAGTGGTCGATGATCCTTAAACTCAATGGAACATAGGGAATGCGTAATCCCTTCGATCGCATCTTGTATAGGATGGGCAAAATCATACATCGGATAGATACACCAATCCTTGCCGGTTCTATAATGCTCCGCATGAATGATTCTGTAAATCACTGGATCACGTAAGTTGATATTAGGTGAGCTCATATCTATTTTGGCCCGTAATACTCTGGCTCCCGTCGGATAGGCTCCATTCCTCATCTCCGTGAATAACTTCAAATTCTCTTCCACAGAACGCTCCCGATAAGGGCTGTTCTTTCCCGGCTCCGTAAGCGTTCCTCTATAAGCTGACACCTCTTCAGGTGATAAATCGCAGACGTAGGCTTTTCCTTTTTGGATTAACTTTACCGCGCTATTATATATTTTTTCCGAATAGTCTGATCCGTAGAAAGTATGGTCCGGCGGGTAGCCCATCCATAACATATCTTCGCAAATAGCATTTACATACTCCAGATCCTCTTTTAAAGGATTGGTGTCATCGAACCGCAAATGGAACTTCCCGCCATACTTTTTCGCAGTCGTATAGTTCGTGTGAATAGCATACGCACTGCCAATATGCAGATACCCATTAGGCTCCGGTGGGAATCTCGTGCAAATATCTCTACTGTAAGTCCCAGCTTCCAGCTCTTCTTGAATCAATCTGTCGATGTAACTCTCTGCTAATACTTCCGGTTCCTTGTTCATTGGTATTACCTCCTGTTTATAAGTGATATCCGCCTGATTATTCTGCACAAGCATAAACGCCTTCGGCGTCCTATAAGGACGGTAAGCGTTTAAGCGAGAAATATAAGGATAAAGTATAATGTGAAACTTATACTTTCTTATATTTAAATAAAAAGAACCTCACCTCCAAGACTTATGGTCTTGGGGACGAAATTCTCGCGGTACCACCCCAGGTTCATTAATATGTCGCCATATTAATCTCATCAAGTACGGCAATGCAGCTTACGCAGCGCTTATACTCTAGCTCTATAACAGGAGCTCCCGTCATACCATCCCCGTCGATCGGTTCCGATATGCCGCTCAGAGGCTTGTTTCGATAAAATCTCCCTTACCCTGTTCTCATCATTCAGGGCTCTCTGTGAAGGAATGATTTTATTTACTCTTCTCGTCATCGCGTTTAATTATTTTGTATAGGATACCAAATAGATGGTCCTGTGTAAATGGTGCTGTACTTCTGTCTTCTTACGATTTAATCCTCGCTCAGAGCCGTTATTAGTTCCAACACTACTTCATTATCCGGCTCTACAGCAAAAGCTCTACGCGCGTAATCCAGTGCAGCCCCTTCAGCTCCAAGCTCATAATTACAAATCGCCATACTATAAAGCACCGAGGCTAATGGTTCTTCCGAATTGACATGCATAGACCGCTCTAAGTAGGCTAACGCCTCCTCGAACTTATCCATTTCATACAGCAGTAACCCGGCATCCAGTGATAGGTCATAGCTCTGTTCCATCGGATAGTAACCTGTCCACATTAATCGTATCCCCTGCTGAAGATCCAGCATTTCTTCATCACTTGCAGTGGGTAATAGCTCAGAAATCCGTTCAGCACTGTGGATAAACCATTCCGCATCGTACCCGCCTAATCGCCAAAAGACCAAAATTTGCTGTATCTCCATAGCGTCTAATTGATGGTCGCCCCATTCCTTCATACTGAAGAAATCATCCGGACCAAAACGCTCTACAAAGCGTTTGTAACCCAGCCGAGTGTTCGTATAGCTCATCGGCGCGTCCAGCATAAGAATACATCCGATGTTCAAGTTTTTATAGTGATGTGTGGTAAATAAGGATTGAGCCCCTTTTTGCTCCAACACATGCTGAATCGCATGATAGTTCGCCGTTAAGGAGAAGCTTCCGTGATGAATAAGCTCAGGTGGCTCGGCAAATTCCCAATTCTCGATACGGTGATCTCCCTTATCTGCTGTTAGTAGTACGAAACCTTCTTTAGACAACCTAGCAAGCCGCTCCAGACATGTAAGCCCCACCACCGGAAACAGGATATGGGAATCCTCCAGCTTTTGCTGATAAAGCGCTATAACGTCATGATAGGTATAGGTCTCCGCTTCGTAATTAGCCGCACGGCGATAATGATACTGAGGAATGATTTTGCCGAGTATATCTGAGGGGTTGTCCGAATCTGCATCCGCTGAATACTGAATCGACACCTCACATTCAAATATTTTACCTTCATCCACATAAATTAATTCCTGCGGGATACTGTCAAAAAAATAATTCGCTACAAGCAGCAGCGGCTGCTGTAAATCACCAGGTTTGATGCTGAGCTTAGCTTTCACTAAATACAGTTCAGTATCCTGTACTGCATCAAAACGTGCGAAATCCAGTATACCCTGCTCTACGAATGGAAGTAGGCTTGGGTGCTGCTGCCAGCTGGTTATATTTTTAGCGGGTAAATCACTCATCACATAACGAAAAGGAGGAAGCGGAGTTCCCGCGTAATCTATGATTTCGCATAGTTTCTTAAGGATATGGTACGCTAATCGACCCGCTCCTGCTCCCAATTCCAGTATGGTGACTGTTTCAGAGAGATGACCTTGTCCAGCCCGATCTTGCAGGAATCCGAAGATCATTTCTGCGTATGCAGTCGCAATCACAGGATTACTCGTAATATACTGCGGAACCTGATCATTATTCCAAGCCTTTAATCCCTGTTCCTCATAATAAGCCCGCTGCAATTCCCAAATGGGTGCTTCACTGAAGCGATAGTGCTGCCCTTCGTTACCTGTCATCTATTTCTTAACCTGCTCTCTGTATATCTTGTTAGAACACCTATGATACTTATTCCGCTCTCAATGTACGTGATCTGAAAATGACGTATTCAGCCTCTGTTGGAATGGAAACGGAAAATGACAACAATGCCGCCTTGGAGGTTAACGCATCAGGTCCTTTTAACGTTTGGTAGTAAGAATTCCCCTTGCGGTCCACACTAACCAGCTCTAGTTCCGCATTCCCTTTAGGGATGACGAAGCCGGAGGTATTTTGCACGCCTAAGGTTAGTCTGTATTCTTTCCCAGATTGAGCCTGTGTTAGCTTAAAAGGATATAACGGATACGGATGTGCTGTCGTCTCCACGGGGTAAGGCGCGAGTGCACGATCTGCCTCAGGCTTCGCCCATTCCTCCCCTTTCCTAGCGCCAATGCCAAGGGTTAATTTATTCACGTTATTGAACTGAGTTTCCCAGCGAAATGTCTTTAACCCCTCTAGAATAGGGGATGCTGGAACAAACAGGATTCCATCCTTGATCTCTGGGGCGATCCCTAATGAATCTTCTGTCTCCCCATTAAATTCTGCCTCTAGCTGCCCTGCTTTAATCTTCCCTACAGAGCGATCCAGTAGTGAAACCGTAACGCTGTTCGTTAATGCGTCATAGAGCAAATCCGCACCAATCGCACTCGAGAAAGCCCGAATCGGCACCATTAATTTACCTGATTTAAAATAAGGAGCGAGTTTACCTGGAAAAAGGACGTAATACCCACCATATGAAAGTGGCATTACCTGAGTCCCTAACTGAACAGCCGCCGACACCGATGTTGGTGTAACCGCGGAACCGGCGGCGAACATAATTACCAACAGACCTATGACATAAGCTCTTATTCTCCCTAATCGTTGTAAGGACTCCTTAATGTGATTCATCTCAAACCCCTCTCCCTCTCTACTCCGTTTAGAACAAAGCCTCTATTAGTAATAATCAATGATCCCCTTGCGCATGTCAACTTGTTCCACTTTTGTTATTCATCATAAAAGACAGGATTCCGCATATATTTTCATTGAGTTATTTAGAATCATGAAAGGAGTGCGATGGATGACTGCAGATGGACAGGTTTCGCCAAGAAAGACAAATATCCCTCAGCCCATTCGAAGCGATGGCGCAGGGGGATTAGATAAAGGACCACGTGATATAATGCGGGATTTGGAGAATCCCGACATGTTTGTCCCTCCCGTGACCGATGCCGGTCTCGTCCCCAATTTAAAATTCTCCTTCTCCGATGCACATATGCAGCTTAATCATGGTGGCTGGTCGAGAGAGGTGACGGTCAGAGACCTCCCCATCGCCACTACACTAGCTGGCGTCAACATGAGCCTAACCCCCGGTGGAGTACGTGAACTCCATTGGCATCAGCAAGCGGAATGGTCTTATATGCTGCTAGGTCGAGCTCGAATTACTGCCGTAGATCAAAATGGTCGAAACTTCATAGCAGATGTGGGGACAGGTGATCTATGGTATTTTCCACCAGGTATTCCCCACTCTATACAAGGTCTTGAAGAAGGCTGTGAGTTTCTGCTTGTATTCGACGATGGAAGTTTCTCTGATCTAAACACCTTGTCCATTTCCGATTGGTTTGCCCATACTCCGAAAGAAGTGCTTTCGGCTAACTTTGGGGTGCCTGCCGCTGCATTTGAATCCATTCCTACCGAACAGGTCTATATTTATCAGGATCAGGTTCCGGGTTCATTGCAAAGTCAAAGGGTAGAATCTCCATACGGAGAGATCCCACAAACCTTTAAACATTCCTTATTGGCTCAACCTCCGCTGAAGACTCCCGGCGGAAGCGTCAGAATAGTCGATTCCAGTAACTTTCCCATCTCCAAAACCGTAGCTGCCGCATTGGTAGAAATTGAACCCGGAGGGATGAGAGAGCTGCACTGGCATCCAAATAACGATGAATGGCAGTATTATCTTACCGGAAAAGGACGCATGACCGTATTCGCTGGAAATGGTGTAGCACGTACCTTCAACTACAGAGCAGGCGATGTAGGATATGTTCCTTTTGCGTTTGGACATTATATTCAGAATACAGGCGACGACTCCTTATGGTTCCTTGAAATGTTCAAAAGCGATCGTTTTGCCGACGTTTCTCTGAATCAATGGATGGCTCTCACTCCCCATGAATTGGTTCAAAGTAACCTGAACGTTGGACCAGAGGTAATGAACGCCTTAAGGAAAGTGAAATGGCCCGTTGTGAAATATCCTAAGCCAAGCAAAAACGCCTCCGGCGTCCCTAAAGGCTAAAGGACGGTAAGCGTTTTTGCGAGAAATATAAGGATACGGTGTAGTGTGAAACTTATACTTTCTTATATTTTTAAAAGAATAGGATGCTTCACCTGGTAACTATTCGCCGGTCTCCGCAAATCGTTTGATTCTTACCTCAATCTGGTCACGCACACGCTGGAACACTGCCCACTTCTCTTCATCGCTCCCTTGCGCTTTTGCCGGATCATCGAAGCCCCAGTGTTCCCGTTTGACCTTCGGAGGCGTCATTGGACATTTATCCGCAGCGTCCCCACATAACGTAACGACTAGATCCGCATTATTCAGCAGATTAGAATCAATCATATCCGAGGTCTGTCCGGTGATATCTATGCCTACTTCGCTCATAGCTTGTACAGCTTTTGGATTTAGACCATGGGCTTCAATTCCAGCGCTGTACACGTTCCATTCTCCCCCTAAATATTGCTTCGCCCAGCCCTCAGCCATCTGACTCCGGCAAGAGTTTCCTGTACATAAAAAATAAATCGTTTTCTTGTTCATCCTGATCTTCCCCTTTTCAAATTAAGTAATCAACAACCACAGATAAAGACCTAAAAGTGTAATAAACAACGTTGGGATAGTTAATATAATACCCGTCTTAAAATACGTTCCCCAGGATATCTTCACACCTTTGGCCGAAAGCACATGGAGCCACAGCAGCGTTGCTAGTGAGCCAATTGGGGTGATTTTAGGGCCTAAGTCTGAACCTATAACATTCGCATATATTAATGCCTCTTTAATAACTCCGGTTGTATGCGTTGCATCAATTGCGAGTGCGTCAATCATTACAGTAGGCAGATTATTCATCAATGATGAGATCAATGCAGCAATGAATCCCATACCCATAGTTGCAGCGAATAGACCCTGATCAGCAATCATTCCTATCGCCTTAGCGAGTAGATCAGTTAGACCCGCATTCCGAAGTCCATATACCACGACATACATTCCAATGGAGAAGAACACAATCGCCCAAGGTGCTCCTGTAAGCACTTCTTTCACCTTGACGGAAGGGCTTCTTCTCGCGAGGAGCATGAACAAAATTGCAATGATTCCCACAACCACTGATACCGGAATCTTCAAGAATCCACTAACGAAATACCCTATTAAAAGAATAGCCAGTACAATCCATGATAGACGGAACATCTTCTTATCTTTAATAGCCTCTTGCGGATCTTTTAGTTCGGAATCATTAAATCGCTTCGGAATACTTTTGCGAAAAAAGAAATAAAGCACCACGATACTCGCTATCAATGAGAATAGCGTAGGTACAATCATTTTCCCCGCATACTCCATAAAGGTAATTCCAAAAAAGTCAGCCGATACGATATTCACAAGATTGCTAACCACAAGCGGTAATGAGGTGGTGTCCGCAATAAAGCCGCTAGCAATAATGAATGGAAATACTTTTTTCTCATCAAAATTCAGCGCTCTAACCATAGCAAGTACAATAGGGGTAAGTATTAGCGCCGCTCCATCATTTGCAAAAAAGGCAGAAACCAACGCACCAAGAACGATGACATAGACAAACATTCGTGTTCCGTTCCCCCGTGCTGCTCGCGCCATATGTAACGCAGCCCATTCAAAAAATCCAATACTGTCTAAAATTAAGGAAATTAAGATGATTGCAACAAACGCCAACGTCGCATTCCACACCATTTGTGTTACATCCAGAACATCATTAAAGCTAACTACCCCAGCTAGTAAAGCAATGATCGCTCCGGCGCAGGCTGACCATCCAATCGATAAATTTCGAGGCTGCCAGATTACAAAAATTAAAGTTACCATAAAAATAAGTATGGCTAGAATGACCACTTTCTCAACACTCCTATAATCTACGAATAAATCCTATATCACCATATAACTATATAGTTATATACAATCTAAAAAACTACAACTATATTTTAGTCGCAGCACGGTGCTTTAACTTCTTTATTCAAACTAGCCAATATCACGGCTGAGCTGGGCATTTGTTGAAGAACAGCCTTAAGATGTGGTTTATCCTCGACATTTAATGAATAATGCACCCACTGCCCTCGTTTGCTTTCTTTCACGATCCCTCGATTCTTCAATTTCCGTAGATGCTGACTGATCGCCGGCTGGGATATATCAAAAATATCAAGGAATTCACACACGCACCATTCCCGTTCTTTCAAAAGTGAAAGCATGGCCAGTCGCGTCTTATCTCCTAAGAGCTTCAAATCATCTGCAATATCCGTCAGTGACTGCATCCATACTTCTCCTCCTTTCAACACTTATATAAGCGAATACTTATATTGTAATGAACTAGACATTTAGAAGCAAGACTTTATTTTAGCGCACTTCCTTATCCCATTCTTGCTCCAATACACTAAACACTAAAGAATCTCGCCATCCATCTTTTATGAGTAAAGCATCTCTTAATCTGCCTTCATAGGTCATGCCAATCTTGGTGAGCACCTTGGATGATCCACTATTCCGAGGGTCACAGGTCGCGTATATTCGATGTAGATGCAGTTCTTCAAAACCAAACTTCAACATTAGTCCGGCTGCTGCTGTAGCGACTCCCTGTCCCCAGACATCAGGATGGACAATATAGCCGATTTCACCGCTTCTGTCCGTATGGCTTCTAATATTTAATTCAACCATGCCGATCAAATTTTCAGTTCCTACTGCAACTATGGCTTGCGCGAACCGAGTTCTGGGAACTTTTTGAGAGTCATCTAGTGCCTGGCTCACAAATGAACGAGTTTGATCAGCAGTATTTGGACCCCAGGCTTGAAAACGGCACACACGATCCTGTGAACAATACGCATGAACATCTTTCCAGTCCGTATGATTCAATTCGCGTAAATAGATAGGATTTAGATCTTGCATCATCATCCCCCTCAAAGTTTGCCTTTAGCTTTAGCCCATTAACTATTCATGTGGTTTAGGTTCTAGGAATCGTTACAACAAACTGGGTTCCTTCTCCAACTTTACTCTCCACATCAATATTACAATCATGTATTTTCAGAATCTTCATTACAATGGAAAGTCCAAGTCCATTCCCTTTAAGAGCGCTGCTACGCGCTTTCTCCACCATATAAAATCGATCAAAGATAAGCGGAAGTGCTTCCTCAGGAATGCCTTTACCAGAATCTTTAATATATACCTTCACAAATTGCGCGTTCATCTCAATTTCAACATGAATGGTACCGTCTTGCCCCGTATATTTTATAGCATTATTTATTAAGTTCTGCCAGACCTGATCAAATAAATCTTTATCTACCGTGATCTCGCAAGGCAATAAATCCAATTCAATCATAATATCTTTCCGTGCCCACTGTGGTTCCGCTAATACGATCGTTCTTCTTAATTGTTCGTCTAATTGGAATGTGGTGGGATTAACCGGATGGTGTTCCGAATCGAGTGAGGCTAATCGGAGCAGATTATCACTAAGCCTAGATAGGCGTAAGGTTTCCTCATAGATAATATCCAGATGCTCTTTTTGTTCTTCTAATGGAATGACACCGTCTTGCAGCGCTCTTGTAAATCCTCTAATCGATGTAAGTGGTGACTGCATTTCATGAGAAACATTGCTGACAAAATCATCACGAACTGAGTCCATTTTCTGCAGCTCACTTGCCATACGATTAAAGCTCTCCATCAGTTCACCAAATTCATCTTTATTACGATAAGTCAATCGGACAGATAAATTACCTGACGCCATTTCCTTCGCTGCAACAGTTAGCTTCTTAATAGGCTTCACAATATACCTGGACATGAACAAGATAAGCAAGCTTCCGATGATTAGTACAGCTAATAGTGTAAACAGAAGCGTAATTCTCAAGCCTCTTACAGTCGATGAAAAATCAATCTTAATAATGAAAGCACCTTTTCCATCATCTATCTTAGGAACCCCTACGATAGCAAGTCCACCCCTACCCGATAGAAAGACCGCATCGGTTGTGTTGGAATTGAATAAGATAGCAACTTTCTCCTTGTCTAAAGAAAAAATAGATTCACTTGGCTCATTAACAACCGCTATATCTATACCAAATCGATTAAGCAGATCTGCAAATGCGTTTACTTTTTCCGGATCATCTATCAGATTTGTCACCTTTGCTATATCTTTAGCAATATTAATAAACATATGGTTTGGGGTATTATTTTTTTCTGAAAACTGCATAAAAAGAAAAAAGGAAATAATTAAACTGACTAAAACAATACCAATGAACGTAACGACGATTCGAAGACGCAGACTTTTTCTCACCATCTAGGCTAGCTCCAGACGATATCCAAGTCCTCTTACCGTAGAAATAATGAACTGTGGGATGGGTTCAAGACGTTCTCTCAATCGTTTGATATGCACATCAACCGTCCGCTCATCGCCTTCATAATCCATTCCCCATATATTCTCTATTAGCTGAGTGCGGGTGAATATTTGCCTTGGCGAACCCGCCAAAGCAAACAGCAATTCACATTCCTTCTTTTTCAATTCAACCATTTGATCGGCATTAGCGACTGTTAAATTCCCTAGATCAATCGTTACTCCCCCTAATTGAATAACATTCGAAGGGGTTACATGATATCTCTTTAATAAAGATTTCACACGCAGTACCAATTCAATGGGATCAAACGGCTTTACTAAATAATCATCTGACCCCGCATTAAATCCTCTGACTTTATCCTTAGACTCTCCTTTGGCTGTAACCATTAGGATCGGCATATCAATATAAGATCGAATATCTTCTGTCAGTTCAATACCATCAATATGCGGCATCATCACATCCACAATCGCTAAATCAATTTTTGTATGAGCTAGAATGTCTAATGCTATTTGACCATCTTCCGCTTCCACTACGGAAAACTGATCTTTTTCAAGATATAATCGTATTAATTTGCGGATATGGGAATCATCATCAACCACTAGAATTGTGCTCATACATCAATTTCCTTTCCAACATTGTATTTATTCGTATCGCAGAGATTCCATTGGATCGAGCTTGGCAGCCTTCGATGAAGGCATCAAACCAGCGACAATACTAATCCCTGTACTTACAACTAATCCGAATACGATATAAGATCCAGATAAGTTAATAAGCTTTACGCCAAAAGCATTTTCCAGAAGTATATTTAAACCAAAGCTAATAATAGCTGCAAAGATTATTGCGAAGACACCACTAAATATACCCAATAATGCGGATTCGGAAAAGAATATTCGCTTGATATCTTTCTTTCTTGCTCCAATCGCACGAAGGATCCCAATTTCTTTAGTCCGTTCCACTACACTAATGTAAAGTACAACCAATATCATAATCCCTGATACGATGAGCGAAATCCCTGCAATACCAGATAGAACGATCGTAGCCATATCCACATAAGTCGTGATACGCTCCATGATTTTTGCCGTTTGGGAGCCCGAGAAGCCCGCATCAACAGCCGCTTTATTAATATCATTCACATATTTCATATCCGTTGCAAAAGCATTAACCTGAATCGGGCCAATGGTAATCCCTTTATCAGTATACATTTGCTCCAGTGTCTGTGTTGGAATATATCCTGTTGGTGACATTTGCGCTCTTGGATCAGTGGCTTCATAAACACCAGAGACCGTGATTTCTTTTTCCAACGTTATCGGTTTATGTTGAGCATCCATTTCATTAATATACAGATGAATAGACTTCCCTACCATAGCATTCGGTTGGTCATTTCCACTTAATTGACTCGCTATTTTCGTTGGTAATAATACTTCATTTTCTTTCGGTAAAGCCCCTGCTTTAATCGTCGCTTTATCAAACGTATCGTTTAAGGTGGTTAATTGTGTAAGACTACTCGTTTGTTCCCCAAAAACCGTGGTAGATTTGCCTGTAATGGTTGTTATGGTCTCTACATGATCTACATTTGGAAGGTTACGAATCGTTTCAACATCGGCCTTTGTAAACGTAACGCCGGGTAACATCATCGCTTCTGGGCCCTTCATGTCCTTAGCTTCTGGATTTGGCTTAGTAATATCCACCAGTAAAGGGTCCATACTTGAATTTATTTCATTATTAATATAGCTCGTAATCCCATTTCCTAAGGAAAGCATCAAGAGTACACTTAAAATACCTATCGATCCACCCAATGCTACCAATACATTACGTTTGGCGTTAAGCTTCATATTTTGAAGAGCCATTTTGAAAGAAGCCATTAAGCTGAGGTTTCGGGCCGAACCCTCTCCCCCATCGTAGGTAGCCATGGAACGTTCCTTCAAATGAATATCGTCTTTCACCAATCCCTCTTCAAGCTTAACGATACGGCTACCGTAATCAGCTACTTTCTGCGAGTGGGTCACGGTAATGACCAAGATTCCTCTTTTCGCTATGCTGTCCAACAAAACTAAGATTTGATCACCTGTATCTTTATCCAACGCACCCGTAGGTTCATCTGCCAGTATAATATCTGGATTGTTCGACAATGCGCGTGCAATGGATACCCGTTGCTTCTGTCCACCGGACAGTTGATTCGGACGTTTTTTCAGATGATCCTTTAATCCTACCTCAGTCAAAATCTCTATAGCACGCTTATTACGTTCCTTCTCGCTTGTATTCGTCATCTGCATCGCAACCGTAACATTTTCCAAGACTGATAAGTGTGGAATCAGATTGAAGTTTTGAAATACGAAGCCGATGTTGTTTTTGCGATAGTCATCCATTTCCTTTTCGGTCATCTTGCTTAGGTTCTTCCCGCGAACAAGGACATCGCCCTCATAATCAGAGTCCATTCCACCAATGATATTCATTAGTGTGGACTTACCGCAACCAGACTCACCAAGGATGGAGACAAATTCACCTGTCTCAAAGCTTAAATTCACATCATGGAGTACTGGAACCTTTTCCTTACCATACAAAGTATACGATTTTTTAACATTCTTAACCTCTAATATGTTCATTCCGATCTCTTCCTCTCCTGGGTCACGCTCTTTATCTCTTCCTTTGATGTTGCCTATCCTAACAAATTTATGTGAACTGATAATGAACTGAAAACTTTCATGATTTGCATATAAAAAAACAACCTTCAATAACTGAGGTTGTCTTGTCCCGCGTAATATGATTCTGCATGAACAGCAATCATGCTCCTTCTTTCTTTAAGCTAGCGCTCTTTTTCGTATCAATCTAATTTGGCCTCTGTGATTAATTTCATCTTCGAATACATGAAACCACATGAAGTAGTAATTCGCCTGTTTGTTATGCCAGAATTCCTCTTCTGTATATAACCAGTCATCATCGACGGTTGCGAACCATTCATATGTTTTTTCCCTTACTTCATTTAAACGATCTAAATAATAGCTAAGATCATGTCCTTTAATCATCGCCCTGCCTTCATCCCCTAAGTTCAGTGCCGGCCCCCATGTCGCTAACTCTTCTTCGGATAAGTCTCTTCCCTCAAATGTCGCAACTTGATACGCATACTCTACAGCAGCGTAATGTAATAATAATGCTCCTATAGAGTTGCTCTCCGAATCCAATAAATAGTCAAGCTGCTCTACACTTAAGTCTTTAACTGCCGCTAATGTGGTATGTCTTGCATAATTCATCATGGATAAAAGGCGACTAATTTGCGGCGAATAACCGGGGATATCTGTGATCAAATATATTTTGTCCATGTCTATCATAATGAGTGCTCTCCTTCATGTTTTGGAAATGTAAATAGGCTTATCTGAATGGCTCTGAAGCTTTGATTACAGGTAATGACACACAAAAATCAAAATTGCTCCGATCTAACAAGTCCGAGCCGCTTTCCCTCCACAATTGCTTCGGATCTGGAATGTACACTCAGCTTCTCAAAGATTCTCGTCAGGTTATACTCCACAGTTCTTTGTGACATTAAGAGCTTGCTGGCTATGTCCTTATTGCTTTTTCCACTGGCTACTTCCTGGAGTATTTCCTGTTCCCTTTGATTAATGGACACTTCTTCAATTAACTGATTATCACGATTGCCCGATATTTTAATATCATTTCTTCGAAGCTGTTTGAGTAAAGAAACCGGTATGACAGCCTCATTCCTCAGAGCGCAGCGTATCGTATTTAATAATTGTTCTCTGGATGCAGTCTTAGAGATAAATCCTGTAACCCCTGACTCCATCAACAGGTTATAATGTGCACTGATTTCATATCCGGTATAAATCACCACTTTTGATTCAGGATCAAGCTGAACAGCTCTTTTGGTGAATTCAAGTCCGCTGATCGTAGGCATGTTAAGATCGCATAAGATCACGTCAAATTCTTGCTTCTCCAGCATATCGAAAGCTTCTATTGCTGACAAAACAAAGGTAACCTCCATATCAGCATCCTGCTCAATCATATTTTTAGTCCCTTCTCCTACTGAAGGATGATCATCAACCAACAAGATACGTATCATCGTCATCGCCTCCTCTGTTCTTTCCTTCCGCAAAAGCTGTTGTCGGTAAATAAATAATGACCTCCAGCCCTTTACCCTTCTCCGAGTTAAACAGGCACTCTCCTTCTAAGCTTGCTACACGCTCTTTAATTCCGGACAGACCCATATGCTGAAAAGATTCTTTAATATCTAAGATATTCATGCCTACTCCATCATCCTTGTAACGGAAATAGAGTTGCTCTTGCTGGTCAAGCTCAATCTCAATCTGATTCGCTTTGGCGTGCTTTCCGGCATTTCTCAGAAGTTCCTGTACAATTCGATAAAGGGCAATCACTAGATCTTCGCTTAGCGCCCCTATTGGGCTTGATTTAAAGGTAATAATATAATTGGACTGTAACTGAGCATATTCAAACAAAATTTCTAGTGCCTTGACGATTCCAGTCTCTCTTAGTAGTGGCGGGCGTAGCTCATTGCAGGTCTCACGAATTTGATGGATAACATCTAATAAACCTTCTTTAATTTGAAGCAACTCAGGTAGGATTTCATTGGGAATAACATGATCCGAGATTAGCGTTTCAAGTCTACGAAGCCAAATGAGTTGATCCTGAAGCGCAGAATCATGTAAATCCGCCGCCAGCTTTCTTCGTTCATTCTCAGATAGGTTAAAGATCAGACGAAGAACCCATGGTGCCGCATGTTGATCTTTTTTCATTTCAGCTTCAAGGTCTTCAATCAGACCTTCTATCAAATATAAATTCTCATAGACAATGCTTGCATAGTTTGCAATGGTATTTAACCAATTTAGTTCATCTGTATTAAACTTGGTGTGATTCTTCTTATGATCAATCCATAAAAGGTGGAATTTCTTTTTGTGACGGCCGATTACGAGTGCTATCCCCTGCTGAAGCTGGACTACTTCGCCTACTTTAAGAACTGGAGATATCGAAACAAATTGTATATTGATCTCTTGTTCCGAATTGTCCACGATTTGTGCGAGATTACTCAAATCCTCATCTATCTCAAAAAAAGCCGACCGATTAACCGGTAGAATCTCATTGATTTCCTTGTAAAGTGCAGCCTCCAAATCAGATCGCTTCATCACTTTGGAAATTTGCTTGGAGAATCTCTCCAGACTGCCTTGATAATGATAAAGTTCACGAAAAAGCCTAGGTCGGAAATAATAATCTATTTTCTCCTTGAAAAATAAGAAGGCCGTAATCGATAAATAAACCACCAAGAACATCTGAACCCATTTGATCCAATCATACTCTTGCCTACTCTGTATGATCGCAAGTACAGCTACAATCATTAGTGCTGGAAGAAAGGCAATTAACAGATAATATTTAAAGCGATTAAAAGCAAAATCAATATCAAATAGTTGTTTAGCAGTTAGCAGATAAAAATAGGTAACCGGCATCAAAAATAAGAAGATCGTGGTGACCTCGAAAGGAATCAAGCTAACCCCAAAAACAATGGGTACAGCAGAGAAGAGAACAAACGGTGTAAACGCAAGAACGTGTCCGGTAAGCATAATTTTGAACATAGATTTAAATGCTGATTTCCGATTATTGATATATAGAGATAACAGCTTAAATATGCTGTATAGGATGCCAACCACAAAGAACCCGATAACAAACAGACGCATAAAGGAATATAAAGATCTATCCCACGAATATATGACTAAACTAAAGGTTGTAAGTATACTTAGAAGAATGACTAATCCATAGTATACCTTGAGTAGAAAAGTAGATATAAATTGGATATTAAACCGCTTCAGATAAACTTGGAGAAAGTGGATAAACACCACCGGAATTAAAGGCAGCATACAACTTAAAGTGATCCTACCGATGAGATCTGATCTGCTTGAGGCATAACCCGCAAAGTAAGTTACGCTCACCATCAAAAAAAATAAAATTAACAATTCAGCCGAACGTTCTCCTGCCCTTTTGCGATACAAAAAGAGACTTAATATCATTAGAAAAAGTAACGTTACTCCAGGGACTACAAGCTGTGTAAACTTGTGATAAAGTGAATACTCATTCTTTATATTGACATGCATATGAATGGAGTTTCCTTCGTTTGAGGTGCGGATAATATCCACTGATTGGACCTGCGCCAGGACATTATACCGCACCACTTTATCCGCTAGTTCGACGTCTACACCATTGACCTGAACTATGATATCTCCTAATCGTAAATTCTGTTTATAGCCTTCCTCAGCCGCGCTGATTTCAGAGATAACATATTGTCCCTCTGTATTCTTCTCTATTCCCACTCCGAGCAGTACATTAGAGTATATTACTTGTACAGAGTGAATCAAAAGAAAAGAAAACAAACAAATCAATCCCGCTATGATGTAATTACGAATTTTAGCTGACATTTGAGGTCCCCCGAATTGATCTTAATGTTTTAGAACCAGGCATCCGTTATGAATTCATCACTCTTACTATTCTTACGAAGAAATGTATCCTTTAAAGCTAGCTGCTCAGCAGCTGGCATACCAGCAAGTTGCAGTTTTCCCGACAGAAGCTCATTAACCTTCATTGGCTCTTCTAACAAAACTCGGATCCATTCTTTCAACATTGTTAATTCCTCCCTTTTTTCTTCTTGCTCTCAATATATCAATAGAAATAGGGATGTAAAACGACAATGTGATTGATATTTACCGCAGTTTTTAATTGCGGTTACACTTGCGTGGACTTGCGGTCTCGGTGAGGAAGCTTGTGTAATTATTTTAACTGAAGAAGTAAAAGCTCTTTCCAATGGGCTTCCAGTTCCATCTGATCCACGAGTTCTAGAAATTTGTAATAATGTGTACGCATCCGAGCGGACGAATACAACAACGTACCAGAATCATTACAAATCTGCTCGATCTCCTGCCTACGGCTTAATATCCCTTCTGTTGTGCCTTTACCGTTAAAATAATCAATCAACCAATCCTGTTCCTCATTAGCAGCCATTTTCAGTAAATATAAGGTAGGCACTGTTCTCTTGCGATGCAAAAAGTCATTTTTCTCTTCCCAGTTTAGCAAATCACGGAGATCATTCTTCATTTGAGCAGCAATGCCCACTTCATTGATATAAACCGCTACCTTTTCGTTCCAATCCCCGCAAGCGAGAATAACGCCTATCATACAGGCAGAAATAAGCAGTGCCGAAGACTTTTGTTCAATTATGCTTATGTATTCTTCTTCGTTCTTGGATTCATTCATAAGGTCTAGGGTCTGACCATTGATGGCCGTAAGCATCTGCCGATTCATAATTTCGGATGCCTTCATTAGCCTGTCCTGCGGAAAGTCACAATCGAGTAAACCTTGATGTGCCAGCGTAAGGAAGCCTATCGCTATGTTTAAGGAGATCTCAGGTGGCGTCTGGCACCATATGGTGGAGGGTTGATCCTGATCCTGCAAATCATCAATAATGTCCAGTCCGAGTATCATTAACTCAATGGATGCGGCTGCACGATAAATATCTGTCTGTTCACCAGCAAACATCCGGTAGTGAATGACACATAACTTGCTGAACAATAAGGTTTCTTTCAACTTCACTTCCAGAAAAGCTACAGCTGTCTCATGTAGGTATCCTACTAAAAAGTATTTTTTGAGTAATTCCCGTAGTTCAGCCTCAACATTCTCCCTCAGTTGTTCCATTCGATCCCTCACCCTTGAGAAAATAACCACTTTACCATTTTAAAACAATTATTTTGAAAATAATATACCCTAACCCATATTATTCCTTATAGTTCAAAATACAAGAAACTACATGAAGATAATAGTGCACAGTATAAGAATGCTTATATTAAAAAAAGCGCCACCTTTCCTATAATGAAGACTAGGAAAAATATGACGCTTACTGTGGCTTAGGGTTCTCTGACGTTCAACTCATCCTTCTTAGATGGATGAGCCTCCAAGTAGTCCTGTGGGAGACTATTATTCTGACGATTCATAAATAGTGATTTCCCCAGCATTTGTAATACTAGCGAGTAAACCATCTTCATGCGGGTGCCTACTAATAATTCCCGGGTAGATAGATCCTCCAGATCTCCTTGGTACTCACCCAGCTCCTCCTCATCCGATAAACTAGGCATACACTCACTTCCTTTTCAATGAGCAGTGTTATACCGTTATCATATGATAGAAGTAGCTGCTTCACACCGAAAACCTTATTGCAATCTCCCGCCATTCTTTTACGTTTATCCAAAGCTCGTTAAATCATCAGATCGGATGTAGCTGCTTGCCGCTTCTTTCTTCGGTTGTGATTAAGTATCCAGATGGCCGTAGCGCCGTATATGATAACGGGGACTATCCCACTCTCCCCCGCAATATATTCCAGCATTGGTGACGAAGTAGATGAAATATTACGAAACACGCTGTCTACAGCATTATTAGTTCCATGTAAAAGTACAGCCGGCCAGATACTGCCTGAGGTCAGGCGTAATTCATTTATAACGATTCCTGCAAAAACAACAGATAGGGTGAACAAGCCTACTACAATATAACGGTTCCCTGAAGAATGATAAGCACGAGGGCCAAGAATTGCCGGGTAATGCCATAATGCCCAAATGAAGCCCATTGTTATACTTGAGCTCACTCTGCCCATCCACTGAAAACGCGGGAGGAGCCAGCCTCGCCAGCCTATTTCTTCTCCCAAGGCGGACAGCGAACCAAGCACAATATACACAGCCAAGTAAACACCCGTCTCGATCCATGAATCGGGAGAAATCAAGCCTGATTTCCATCCACTCCAATAAACTGCATAGCCCGCTCCCAGTGAAAATAAGGGAATGAGCAAAGCCAATATGTACTCTTGTCCTCCTCTAAATTTAAAGCCCAGCCTTCTCCAGCCTGCTGAACTGTATCCATCCCTTACAACGAGAAACATCATGATACACACCGCAAAAAACGGAGTATACCCGTATATGCCTTGTAATGAATCCGGGAGCAGCAGCATGCCAAGCGCCATGGCCCATACAATGGCAATAAATATCAGGGATTGTTTCTTATCCGAGATCAATCTCCTCACCTACCCTTGTCTATTATATTTTGAATAAGCAACACATGCATTATATACAAAATATGATAGAATTATACATTAAGATAGATTCATAGAGAAAAAATAGATTAAGGCCGTGCTCTAAAGTGAACATCATTCACATTAGAGCACGGCCCTTTTCCAGCATATTCGATTAGCTTATTTATACGATTCTCGGCTTACGAATACTGCTTAACAAGAAGAGCAATAGGAAGAACAATAGCAATACCCCCGTCTCCAGATAAAGGGAAGAGAAACCTTTGCCGTTCAGAATTTTCTCCGCTGCGATAAGGATCCAGGTCGTCGGAACAAACTCACTGATTCCTTTCAGTACAGAAGGCATCATTTCTCTTGGCCAGAAGCATCCACCCAGCATACAAATAGGAACATTAATCAAACCGATTAACGCATTGGCCTGCCTGGTTGTTGACGAGAAGCTGCTGACTAGTACACCCATGGAGATGCATACTAGCGAGAATAACATAAAGAAAAGGATTAGTGTTACGAGATGCGTTCCCATATCAAGCTTGAAGCCCTTAATCATGACATAAAACACAATAAGAATCTGGAAGACCGATAAGCCCAAGAAACTCAGAATATTCTGAAGCATGTAGCTCTTCTGTTTCATGGGTGAATACAAGAGACGCTTGTATACACCCGAGGTCTTATCTTCGATAATCATCGTTGTAGAAGTTGTAATCAAGAATACCATGCTCATGACCAGAAATCCCAAGGCTCGCAACGATTGACTGAGGTCCCGCCCCTTGTCTTCGATGACCTTTAGTTCGGAAGTGAAGCTTCCGTTCTGATAGAGCTTTAATCCCTCATAAAAGCTCTCGCTGCTCCCTCCAGAGGATTTCCCTATATTTGCAGCAGCATTAGTAAAACTTTGAATATCCATTTTGATGGGGAGCGTCGCATCGGATTCCTCCACACTAAAGGTCTTAATCTTGGCGTCCTGCCCTTGAATCAATTTTTCCGTGAGCCCTTGATCGATTTGAATCGCGTAATCAATCTTGTTATTAATTAATTGATCCTGTATATCCTCTTTCTTCAGTACAATCAACCGACTGTCCTTCGATAATTTGTCTTGAATCATTTGAGTGTAAGGCGTCTTATCCTCGTCGGCAATACCAACCTTATATTTACTCTGCTGTACGGAACCTCCGATAATAATCATTGTGAACACAATAGGTATAACCAACATGGTGATAAGCTTACCCTTCTTCTTGAACAACCGCTTGAGATTATTTTGGAATATAATCATGCTAACTTCCTCCTAGCTCCCCATCCGGAAATGATAAAGATTACCGCAATAATGGTCCATAAGGCAATAAAGCATGAGGCCGAACCTATTGTACCTCCATAAATATTATTGAAAATAATCGTCTGCCCTAAATAATTAGGCGATAAATACATGAGCTGCTCAAGGTCTAGCTTGACATATCCTCCACCAATAAAAGTCATGATCGGCACCAGCATATTTAGAATAGATGTAGAGCGTGCCTGATCCTTAGACAACATGCTGATCATAACTCCCAAGGCAGTTGAAAGCACGGCCAGTGTCAGCACCACCAGCATAATCATTCCTGGATTTGCTCCCCAGTTCGCATCAAATGCTACTTTAGTAAAGAAGTAGACGATCATAGCCTGCACGAACAATAGGGTGACACAACCGATGATCTTACCCACAAAATGCTGCATAGGTCTCATCGGCGAACTGCGAAGCCTACGTCCAAGCGCGCCTGTGAAGTCCTGTGACATCTCATCACTACCGTATAATGCCCCTGCCATCAGGGTAAGCATGAGCATGGTTACTGCATAATAGTCCATAGATCCCGGTGTCTTACCACCAACAGAAACGGGAACCTCTTCTATCCCTCCAGACTTGGCATCATAATTCATTTTGGAATCCAGCTTAGCAAGTGCCTCTGTAGTATTAGCACCGATGATAAAGCTGTCGACAATGTTCTGTACAATCGTTACCCGGCTGTTCTTCACGTTATTGCTATAGATAGAGATAGCGCTCTTTTTCTTATCCATAATCGCCTTCGAGTAATCCTGATTCAGATAGATGAATGCGGAAGCATCGCCATCTTTTACGCTCGTCATCCCTTCCTCTTCACTCTTCACCTCTTTGACGTTAAGCAATGTGGTGATCGCTTCGAGCTTAAGAAACTCATCGAAATTACGGGAGACATCCCCTGCATCCGCGTTGTAGTATACGACGGAGGTCTTCTCCAGCTTAGTTGGCTCAAAAACCCCTTGCAGCGCGGTTCCTAGAATTAGTGTGATCAGCAGCGGCATAAACAATCTTTTGACAAACGTCCGGTAATCCCTAACGTTCGTGATGATCGTGTAATACGCGATATATAAAATGTTCATAAGGTACCTCCTAATCCCGAAGGGTCCTTCCGGTTAGAGTAAGAAAGACGCTTTCCAGGCTAGGTCGCTCAACACCTATGGTAATAATCTCGGCGTGTGCGCTGGTTAACCGTTCAATCATACGGGTCAAGTTATTGCTGCCTTTTGTCGAAACGACTGTAATCCTGTTCTCATCTACCAAGCACTCAGTTACGCCTTCTACATTCTTCAGACTGTCTGCATACATTTGACTCGTCGCAGCCACTTCGATAAAAGTCTTTTCCTCATTCGCAATTTGTTCCTTTAGTTCTTCACTAGTGCCGCAAGCGATTAAACGACCTTCATCCATAATGGCAATGGAGCTGCAAATCTCCTCAATCTCCTCCATGTAATGGGAGGTATAAATGATAGTGGAGCCTCTCCGGTTTAATTCGCAGATAGATTCGAGAATATGATTTCTGGACTGGGGATCTACGCCAACCGTGGGTTCATCCATAATAATCAGCTTCGGCTGGTGTACGATCGCACAAGCAATATTTAATCGGCGCTGCATGCCTCCTGAATATTTGCCCGGCTTATCCTTTCTGCGGTCCCATAATCCTGTGAAATTTAATGCTTCTTCTACCCTTTCCTTAAGAAGCTTTCCTTTCAATCCATAAAGCTTGCCGAAAAACGTTACATTCTCGTAGGCAGTCAGCCCTTGGATTACGGCAATATCCTGCGGAACAACACCGATTTGCTTTTTGATTTCCGTTCCTGCGGATTTCATCGTTTTGCCAAACAGAAGAATCTCGCCTTCCTCAGGATCACTCAATCCACAAATAGTACTAATCAAAGTTGTCTTCCCTGCACCATTCGGGCCTAGCAGACCGAAGATTTCGCCTTCTTTTACCGTCAGACTTACTTGATTTACAGCCGTTTTATTCTGGTAGCGTTTTACGATGCCATTCAGTTCCAATATCATTAACTCTCACTCCTCTTAGATAATTGATTATTGAGCCCAGTGGCGAGTACGGTTAAAGGGATACACCGGCACGCTCAGCTTGTTCCAGCTTGAATCCTTATACCATAGCTTCCAGTCCAGTACGGCTCCGTTAACGAATAATTGGCAGATCTCCCGCGCAATTTCCGTCTGTTCTACGGGTGCCTTTCTATCCTGCAATGCTGCTTGGAGAAGCAGGTTTGCTGTCTCCGATTGTTTTCTCCTCTGGCTTTCGGTGATCGCAGTGTCAGATGATCCTGCTGCGTATATTCCCTTATCCCGTAAATACCTTATGCCACTGCTGATGATCTCCTGAAGACGGATAAGCAGTTCCTCTAGGCTCGTAACTGGAATAGCCAAACGGTACTCATGCTGACCTCTCCCTGTATTGGCTGTATGGCATAAGTCTCCTATAGCGCTTGAAGGGTGATCCTCAATCCAGGAGATATACGCGTTCACCAATCGGATCAGCGAAGTCTCGTTAGTGGCTGAAAGTGTGAAGATATGCATTTTCAGACGCTGTTCCTTCTCTGGCGAAGTTGTTTTGGAGACCGCAACCTCTTTGCTGCCATTGTCACTGAAAGCTTCCTCCACAATTAGATGACAGTTGGTTCCGCTATAGCCATAAGAATTGATTCCCGCTCTTCTCGGAGTGCCTTCAACCTCCCAAGCTACCTTTCGATCATTCACATAAACGGCAGACTGAACAAATGGGATAAAGGGATTTGGCTCTTGAAAGCCGCCGCTTGGAGGTAGCGTCTTGTGCTTAAGTGCACCGATCACCTTGAGCAAGGAGGCAACACCTGAACCGGCAACCAGATGACCAATGTTTCCTTTCGTAGAGCCTATCGCACAGAACTGTTTCTTATCTGTCCGTGTTCTGAAAGCAGAAGTGATTCCGCTAAGCTCTATCGAATCGCCAAGCTTTGTCGCGAGTCCGTGTGCCTCTAAATAGGTAATCGTTTCAGGATCTATCTTGGCATCTTCCCAAGCATCAGTAATTGCATTTCGGATTCCCTCTGCGCTCATTTCCGCCAGTTTACTTGTGCTTCCATTATTACTGAGAGCACTGCCCTTTATGATGGCATGAATGTGATCCCTATCCTGTACGGCCTTCTGCAGGGGCTTCAATAAGAGAACTACTACTCCTTCTCCCCAGGTTACCCCTCCAGGACTGCGGTCAAAGACTCGCGTAGTATCTTTGCTAGTCTCAAGCATGCTGTTCTGAACGATAGGATACAGAAAGAGATTAATACCACCCGTAATGGCCATAGTGCATTCTTTATTCCGAATGGCTTGGCAGGCCGTATGTACGGCTGCCATGCCGGAAGAACAACCGGTATCCACAACTAGACTAGGACCGTTAAGATTCAAATAATTTGAGATCCGACTGGCCAGAATTCCTGTCCATGAGCCTAAGAGCGTATCTGCATCCCTTGTTCTTTGAACATCCAAGTAAGAAAACAACATTCGATGGGTATGATCATTGCCAACATATACACCAGTCTTACTGCCATGGAGCTTTGTTCCCCCATATCCCCCCTCTTCGAGCGCTTCATAGGCTGTTTCTAGAAAGAGTCTTTGATAGGGATCTATGCTCTCTGCTTTTTTCGAAGGAATCCGGAAGAATTCAGCATCAAATTGATCCAGATTCTCTAAATATCCACCACTGAAATAAGGATCACTGCCACGTAGATGCTCCGGAAGGAAGACATCCATGTCCTGCTTTCTGCTTTTCGGGAAAGGAACAACCGAGGAGATACCATTCTCCATGTTGCTCCAGAATTGCTGTGGATGGTCAGCACCCGGCAGTTTACAAGCCAGACCGATAATCGCAATGTCACGGTTAACTGGAGCCATCTTTTTCAGCATAGTTAAGGCTGTACCTCTATCGAGTTCACCTTTTTGAAGAAGCTCCAGGATTTTGCGATTGATAACCTCCGTCTCACTCATGCTCCCCCTCCTTACTCCAAATCTGCGGCGATAAACTCAAGGACACTAGCCATATCCGCATCTCCGGTCTCAAACTGCCCAAGTAATTGATCCAGATATTCTTCCTCTGTAGCATCCTTATTCTCAGGCGCGGTAGATGGTTGGATTACCCCTCGTTTGGTATCGATATATTCCGCCATCTCTGCTACATTCGAATAGGTAAACATATCAGAAATATCAACGAGATCTGGGTATTCACGATCGATGTACTTTAACAGCTCGGTGGCCATAATTGAGTCACCACCCATCGCGTTGAAGCTCTCATAGATGTCGATCACAGGCATGTTTAGACCGCGAGCATAGATATAGGCAATGGTGCGTTCAGTCTCGGTGTATTCATCTTCACCCTTCCCACTAAAGGTGATTTCTCCAAGAGGTTGTGGTGTTGCGGAACCCCCTGCCGCCCCCGCATGCTGCTGATGTTTGCTGAGCATTTTTCGTAAAGAGCGAGACAGACTCATCGGTAATTGCGGCTCGATCGCTGAGAGTAGCGTAAGATTGATTTCACCAGGGATCACATTGGATAGATCCGTTTCTAGGAGCTGGCTGATCACTTCAAAAGCTCGCTCATTATTCACGGAGCGGAAGAGCACTACATCCTCAGAAATGTTGTAGTCTACTGCCATTCCGACCTCACTCCAAGCTGGCCAGTTTACTGTGGCTGTTTTGCCTGCCACTCTGCGGCGCTGGGAGGAGAATGCATCCAGATAGCTGTTGGCTGCTGTGTAATCGCCTTGGCCTCTTGAACCGAACAAGGTAGCGATGGAAGAGAAGCTGATGAAGAAGTCCAAGTGATCTTCCCTTGTCAAATGATCCAGCAGCCACGTTCCATACAGCTTCGGATGAATAACTTCATCAAAGATTCCTTTCTCTTTGCGAATTAGGAATCCGTCACCAGCTACACCCGCTCCATGGAATACCCCACTAATTCTTCCAAACTTATGGCGCAAGGTACTTAAGGCTTCCGTTACCTCATCTTCGTTACTAAGATCTGCGCTGAAGCACAGCACTTCAGATCCCAGCTTCTCAATTTCTTGAATCTTCAATAATTTGTCGACAAGGGACTGTTGTTCGCCTTGTTCGATAATGGTTGCCCACTCCTTTTTATCTGGCAACTGTGATCGGTTAATCAAGCCTAAACGCACCGAATGTTTGGAAGCTAAATGCCGCGCCAGTGCCAACCCGATACCACCGGTACCACCAGTGATCACATAGACCCCATCAGCCGTAATTTCCACCGGCTCCGACTTGACTTGATCCCAATCCACATGGCCCAATTGCTCGGTATATCGCTCGTTCTCACGATAAGCTACCCGAAAGTTTGGAGCTGTGGTTCCAATCTCAGCAATAACACGTTCAGCCGAAGTGTTCGGGTCTATTTCAATACTGCGGCAGGATAGTTCCGGGAACTCCTGAGCCACTACCTTCGTTAAGCCTAGCAATGCAGCATTATGCGGATGAATAACACGTTCTTCCCCATTCACTTCATGAGCATTATCTGTAAGAATGATAAGTTCAAATTCCTGCTTCACTTTGCTCTGAACATACGCTCGGCTCAAATGGTAAAGACTGTCTACCCCTTGCTTCACGGCTTGCTTCAGTACAAAGAGTTCATTAATTTGTTGATCTCCAGCTAATGACAAGGTATGAATGATTTTATGAATTCCACTGCCAGCCAGATCTTCGAACATCCGGCGATATCCAGACTCCGTACCATCAATGATGATATGGTTGTCATCGATCTGCTCATAAGCCTCTCCCCACTGCGCTTCAACGATGCTCATGCCCTTTTTATGCATTTCTGCCATTAGTGACCGCGTAAATTCTGAATCTTGTTTAAGAATGAGAACCTTTTCTCCGGAAGCGAAAGCAGGAGCTTCTTCGATGATGGGAGCAGCTACCCATGATGTTTTGTAGTAATGATGAAGCTGGTTCGATTCTTTAAATTGTTTCACTTGAATTCGCTTAATCGTGTACTCTTCGATTTCTGCGAATACTTTGCCGTCCATATCTGTCAAAGAAATATTAAATTTGATAGTTTCTTTGTTCTTGGACTCTTTCTCAATTTTGCGGATATGGGTATAGAAGCGTTCAGGCATTGCTCTATAAAACTTGAAGTTCTTATAGGAGAGAGGAAGATACATACCCTCACCGAAGCTTTGTGTAGCGGCATTAACGGCATTGTCGAGCATGCCGGGATGTAATCCATACTGCTCCAAATCTGAAACGAAGGCTTCGGGAATGTTCAGCTCGGCAACAACATCCTTTTCTCCTAAGTAGACTTGCACTACATTCAGCCATCTTGGACCGAATGTAACTCTGCCACTCTTGTTCGTTAATGCATCATTATCGACAATCAACTCATGGCGTCCGCTCTGATTTTGTAATTGCTCCAGAGGATAAAATACATCTTCGACATCAGACATCGGATAAATATCTACCTCCATATGGGCGGTCCACGTTCCAGCAGCTTCTTCCTCCTGCTTCGCTTCACTCGCTACGATCAGGTGGAGATGATCCCGTTCCCTCTGCACGATAAACTGAACTTCTTTGTTCTCTTCTTCTCTTACCGAAACTGGGGAAAGGAAGATGATATCCTTCAGTTCCAGACCGCTGTTCGGATAATATCTTTTTCCAATTTCTCTGGCAATTTCCACATAAGCGGTACCTGGTACGATGCAGGTGCCAAATAGCATGTGGTCCTTCAGCACCCAGTGCTTTTCTGTGTTTAGAGAGACCGAATAAACCTCCTGCTTGTAAGACTTGAGAATACAGCGGTCAATCAAAGGATAATTCCCCTCTTTCATAGGTTCCGTTGCTGCCTTCAACTTACTGACCTTAATCTCTCCCCAGTAAGGAGTGCGTTCAAAAGGGTACACCGGTAGACTCACCTTCTGTATCGCCTGACCTTGATACAAGGTAGACCAGTCTATCATTGCTCCTTCTACGTAGAGCTTTCCTAACTGCCGGTAGAGATCAGCCGTCTCAGACTCCGTATGGATTTTCGTGAGAAATAGGGTAGCTTGCTTCCCTTTCTCCGTAAGAACCCGTCTTTCGCTTTCGGAAATTTCACCTTCATCCTTCAGCTTCTTCTTATCAGAGACCACCTTATGTTTGCCAAAATAGATATCCGGCTGATCTTTGATCGATTCTAAGCCCTCGCGGTGTACCCAGGCTATTTTGCTGCGAAGTTCCTCTACGTTTCGGGCAACAACAGACAATCTGTATTCGAAATGCCCTCGGCCAGTATTAGAGGTGTAGCAGATTTGGGCTAGACTGGCCGATGGTGAACCTGCTAAGTATTTATTGTAGCGATCGACAATACGCACCAACGCTTCTTTGCTTTTACCGGATAACGTCAGCATTTGCTGCTCATCTGCTGCTTCCTTGCTCGATTCAATTCTTTCCGGTGCCTCCTCCAGCACGATATGGCAGTTCGTACCGCTAAATCCGAACCCGCTCACACCACCTCTGCGAGGATGTTCCCCCTTTTCCCAAGTTGTGAGTCGATCTACAACATACAGTGGGGAATCCGTGAATGGAATGTGTGGATTCGGCTCCTCGAAATGGAGGCTGGCTGGTATTTTTTTATTCTTAAGACTTAAGATCACCTTCAGAATACCAGCAACACCAGATGCACCAACCAGATGTCCCATGTTCGTCTTGGCTGAACCGATCCCGCAGAATTGACTTTTGGTCGTCTTCTTACGGAACGCATTGCTCAGACCTTTGATCTCAATCGGATCTCCAAGCAAGGTTCCCGTGCCATGTGCTTCAATGTAGCCAATGGTTTCAGGGTTAATTCCAGCCTGTTCCCAAGCTTTGGTGATTACTTCCTCCTGTGCGATTGGATTAGGAGAAGTAATTCCGTTGGAAGCACCATCATTATTAGCTGCACTTCCTTTGATTACGGCATATATATGATCTCCATCCGCAAGTGCCTTTTGTAGCGGCTTCAGCAGCAGTGCTGCAACACCTTCACCAAATACTGTACCTGTAGATTTCTTATCGAAGGTTCTGACGATGTTATCCGTGGAGGCCACGGAACTAAGTACGTCATCACTTCCGTCTTCAGTATTGCCTTGAGCAGAGGTTCCCACGGAAATTCCGCCGGCAATTGCCATATCGCACTCCTGATTCCGCAAGGCTTGACTGGCGGTGTGAATAGCCACCAGACCAGAAGAGCAGGCGGTGTCGACCACCATGCTTGGTCCGCGCAGATTGAACAAATAGTTAATCCGGCTAGCCAATATGCCTTCCCATGTCCCCGTCAAATGCATAGGGTCCGGTTCCGTCAAGAAGCGGTAGAACGTTCCAGAGGTGCAGTCTCTTCCTACATAGACACCAGTATTGGTGCCGACAATGCGATCTCCGCCATACCCTCCGTCTTCAACAGCACTCCATGCAGTTTGCAAGAACAGTCGTTGTGCAGGGTCCATAAAACGTGCTTCGCGTGGAGGAATATTGAAGAATCCCGCATCGAACATTTCAATATCCTTGATATAGCCAGCTTTAACACTCTGTGATTCTTTTTTCTCTTCCTCTGTCATCAGCTTCTGGCCAAGGAACTCCGCATAATGGGCGTTATCACTTAGAGGAGAAAAATATTTTCTACGTTCTTCCGGGTATTCCACCATGCAGGACTCCCCGTTCTCTAAGTGATTCCAGTAAGCCTCTGGAGAGTCTGTATCTGCGAAATTACAAGCAATCCCAATGACTGCAACATCACTATTTTGCTTGTTATCCGAATTGTGTATTTCTAATAGGAGGTTTTTAGCATCTTTTTGTGACAGATTTTGTCCAGCTACTTGTTCCAAAATATACTTTTTAACTTGCTGCATCTTCCCATCTCCTCACAATATTAGTCCTGTATATAGGCGTCCGCTTGATCCGCAGCAAGCTTACCAGATGCGAGCCGCTCCAATATGAAATCAATGTTATCCTCAAAGCTACTGCTTACATTCACGCCTTCGATAACTGCAGGAACGGTCTTGCTTTCAATAAAGCCTGCCATTTCTAGAATGGTTGAATAAATGAATACATCCGTAATGTCGATAACACCGGGATATACCTTCTCTACTTCCTTCAGCAGATGTGAAGCCAGAAGAGAATCCCCACCAATCTCAAAGAACTTGTCATAGATGTCGATTTCACTCATGCCAAGAACCTTCGCCCAAATGCCTGCGATGCGGAGCTCAGTTGGAGTTAATGCCTCTCGATCCTTCCCTTTGATCGTAATCGCAGCATCCAGGTTATCAACTTGCTCTAAATTATTACTGCTCGTATGACTTCGTTTATATTTAGCATTCAGCGCAGGCGATAAGCTGACCGGAAGAACTGGAATCGATTCAGCAAAAATCGAATCATTCACTTCACCTACAAGCACCTGTCGATGCTCTAAGCTGCCGATAGTTGTTAAGGCCAGAATCCCTTCTGCAGAAGTTAAGGGTTTGAACATGCCCGCCTTCTCGCTGACACCGTAGTCCAGAGCCATTCCGGTTTCATTCCAGCCTGCCCAATTAATGGTGAGGGTCTTTCTACCTTGCTTATTTCTGAAAAATGAGTACGCATCCTGATAAGCATTCGCGGCGGTATAATCACTCTGTCCAGGTGCGCCAAAGACCGAGGTCAAGGATGAGCAGAGAATAAAGAAATCCAATGGATCTTTCTCCGTAAGCTTGTCGAGCAGCCACGTCCCTTGTACCTTGGGCTTAAGCACTCTCACCATTTCTTCCACTTCTTTGCGGATGATGTAACCCTCCCCAGCTACACCTGCACAATGGATCATGCCGCTCAGCGTTCCATACTTCGCGCGGATATGTTCAAGCGTAGGCTCAAGCTGGTTCTCTTCCGTAATATCTACTGACATCCATTCCACTGTAGCTCCGCAGCTCTCCATCTCTCTCACTGCGTCTAGCAGCCGATGATATCCAGCCTGCAATTTCTGTTTCGCCAGTTCCGGTTGATGCCCTTTCGCTGGATAAGCGGTTCGGCTTAAGAGAATAATGGTTATATCTCCGAAGGAAGCAAGATATTTACCTATCTCAAGCCCAATACCTCCTGTTCCACCCGTGATTACATATACTCCACCCGGTCGGATCTTCAATCCATTCTCAAGTTCCCGGTGAAGTTGAAGTTCAGTGAACTGCTCTACATAACGAACGCCATTTCGATAAGACGAAGTGAATTCCTGCTTAGGCATAAGTATCTCTGCACTGGCTGCGGATACAGACTCATCTCCATCGAGCTCTACGCAGCGAACTGGAATTTTGGTATTTTCATGGCTGATTACTTTAGCTAGCCCGAAGAGTGAGGCATGATGAGGATGGATTTTTTGTTCCTCACCGTTCACTTCAAAAGCTTCAGTAGCCATAACAATAAGCTCCATCTCTCTTCCCCTCTTGGTACCCGCTAAAGCTTTAGATAAGTGAAAGAGGCTAATTACGCCCAGTTGTATTTGTTCATTCACTTGCGCCACAGTTGCCGGGCTCTCGTCTTCCGATAAACCCCAAGCGTGAATGATTTTGTCCGCTGATAGATGTTTGGTAGCCTGAAGCAATTGTGCAAATCCTTCCAGCGTGTTAGGCAGTATAAAGGTTCTCCCATCAATCTGCTGAAACACTGTTCCGAGAAGGACTTGCGTAACCTCTACCCCGGAGGATTCTAAATACCTAGACATCTTCTGACAAATAGAGCTGTCATTCGCCAACATGATCATTCGCTTTGGTTGAGTCTGAGTTTCGGTCAGCTGAGCATCTCTCGGTTTGGGTATCCAGCAAATCTCATGATATTTACTCTGCTTTCCTGAGATCTCTTGCAGCTTCGTCTCGAACTCATGCAACTTCTTAATCGTGTAGTTTTCAATCTCGCCGAAGACTTCGCCATCTAGATCCACCAGAGAAATATCAAAGGCTGCTACTTCGTCGCTGGCCTTGGACATGCTTTTTCTCCTAAGATAACTATAGAATCGACCAGGGATTGCTTTTGCGAATCTGGCTTTTTCGTAGTGAAGTGGTAAGTACAGCCCCTCTCCCGCAGTACCATTAGCAGCGTTAACCGCACCATCCAGCAAGGATGGGTATAAATAATATTTCTTCATCTCATCCACATAAGCCTCAGATATTTCTAGCTTCGCAAGTACCTCATCATCGCCAATATAAAGTTTGCGAATATTTCTCCATCTAGGACCAGTGTGCACAAGTGCTCCTGCCAGCGCCTCATCATCGATGATCAATTGGTGGAGACTACGCTGCTGAATCTCGCTGATATCCAGCTTCTTAGGTTTCCCGCTAGCTAATGGATAAATAAATCCCTCGGCATGCTTCACCCACTCCGATTCCGGTCGCGCTTTGCTCACAATCGTGAATTCCAGATGGTCAGCGAACATCCGAATACTGGTCTGAACCTCTTTCTCTTCGTCCTGATCCACGACTAAAGGTAGTGTAAAGAGGACATTTCTCAGCTCGATATTCTGGCTTCCATAATACTGACTACCTACCTCACGGGCCATTTCAATATAAGATGTTCCAGGAAGGATAGAATGCCCTCCAAGCACATGCTCGCGAAGCTCCCAATGTCTTTCGATACTAAATATCGTGGAGTAAATTTGAGTATCTATCGACTTAGCTAAGCATCTGTCCAATAGAGGATGACCAATGGTTTTCTCAGAAGCAGGTCTGCGCTCATGGTGACCTTTACTTTCTATCCAGCATCTTTTTCTAGTGAATGGGTATAAAGGAGCTCTCGTCTTGTGAATTTCTTGCCCCTCATACAGATGCTCCCATTCCACTTCAGCACCTCTCGTGTATACCTTAGCCAATGCGGCAAGAGAAGCCGTATCTGCATGTTGTTTTAAGCGGATGATCCATTCCTCAGCCTCACAAGTCAGGCGGTGTTTATCTTCCTTAGTGATTTCGCCCTGCTCTCTGCTCTCTTTCAGTTGGGAGATCAGTTTGCTCTCTCCGTAATAAATTCTGGGAGAATTAACGTTCTCTGGATCTTGATTCAGCAGAATTTGTAAAAGATCCCGAAGTTCCTCCTTATCCGACAAAAGCAGCGCTAAACGGTAATTGTAATGTCCTCTTCCTGTATTTGCTGTATAGCATAGACTTTCCAGTGCAACTTCCGGTTCGGCCAGCAAGTGCTCACTGTAATGTCCAACTAAAGCTTTGAGAGCTTCCTTACTCTTCGCCGACAGTATCAACAACTGCTCCCCAGATGCGCAAGATTTATGAATTACAGGAGGTGCCTCCTCCAGAATGACATGACTGTTCGTGCCACTTAAGCCGAAAGAGCTGACTCCACATCTCCGTGGCCCCTTTTCATTCTCCCATTCCATTAGGCGGTCATTAATGTAAAGGGGGGAATCGATAAAGGGTATGCTCCGGTTCGGGCGTTTGAAATGCAGGCTAGGAGGGAGCTTTTTATAATGAAGAGAAAGAATAGCCTTAATCATACCCGCCATGCCTGCCGCACCGTCTAAATGTCCAATATTCGTCTTCACGGAGCCTATTGCACAAAATTGCTTCTTATCCGTATGTTTGCGAAAGGCACGCTCCAATCCATTCATTTCTACCGGATCGCCCAGCTTCGTGCCTGTTCCATGTGCTTCGATATAAGTAATGGTGTTAGGATTAACTCTGGCATCCTCCCACGCCTTAAGAATCACAGCTTCCTGTGCGGCAGAATTAGGGGCCGTAATCCCCACCGAGCTGCCATCCTGATTAATAGCGCTGCCTTTAATGACCGCATAGATATCGTCGCCATCGAGCATGGCTTGGTGCAGAGGTTTCAGAAGTATGGCTCCCACACCCTCGCCGCCTCCCGTACCATCCGAGCTGTCGTCAAAAGTTCGGGTTCTGCCATCTGAAGCGCTGATACCGATATCTTCGTTCTCACTCTTCACTCCCGGAATCAGGTTCAGCTTCACCCCACCTGCTACAGCCAAATCGCAGTCTCCGTTACGTATAGCTTGGCATGCAATGTGAACCGCTGTTAAGGACGAAGAACAAGCGGTGTCAATCAACATGCTCGGACCCTTAAGATCGAATAAGTAATTGATTCTGCTCGCGATAATGGACTTAATATTTCCCGGGATGGAAATGTTGAATAGAGAAGGATCCGCCATTTCTATAAAGCGTAAGTATTCTTCCAATGAAATATTGCAGTATCCAACATAAATCCCGGTTTTACTGCCTACCAGTTTCTTACCTCCGTATCCGGCATCTTCAATGGCCCCCCACACTGCCTCTAGAAACAGTCGCTGATTCGGGTCCATCAAACTTGCCTCTGTAGGAGAAATAGAGAATAGCTGATAGTCAAACTTATCAATTTCCTCCAAATATGCTTTTTCAGAAAAGTTTAATTTCTTTGCGTCATCAGCATTCATAAAATGTCTAAGATAGTTCTCAGCATCGGCTCTTCGTTCCTGTGGATAAGGTCCAATCTGGTCCTTTCCGGTGCTTAAAGCATCCCAGTATTCATAGCGATTCTTAGAGCTCCCGAATTGGCAGGAGAGCCCGATCACTGCAATATCCCGTCTGGATCCCTGATCCATTCTATTTGTTCCGGGTCTGGAAGCTTCCGTATCTCTCTTCCGCCTTCCGCTTTCAAACTTAAAATCATTGTTTGCCATGCCCTTCACCTCCATCTAGTCCCGTGATCAGCCTGCGCTCATACCATTACTTTATAATCCTGAAATAAATGGCCGGTACCCGTCTCTGCGAACAGTTGCTCGAATCTTTCCACTGCCTCTTCTGGCGGTGTGCCCTTGGTCTTAAACACGCTTTCCAGCATAAGCACAGCTTCTTTCATCTCACTTAAACTAGGTTCTCTTCCTTCCTGCTCAAGTTTCTCTTGCAGTTGTTGAATTTGTTTGTAGGGTTCAGATACTCCCTTTTTGTAGGCTACTTGATCCCAATTGCGGTTTCTAGTACTGACAGCAATCCCTAGGCTGCGAGCTAGCAGCGATAAAGCTGGCCGAGAACCAGATGTTGGAACGGTTTGAACCTGCTCAACGGTCTCCTTGATTACTTCAAGGGATGGCGACTTATCAAAAGAGAGGGTTTGTATTTCAGGCGCTGTTCTGCTCATAAGATTAGTGAGTACGGCGCCTGGCCCAAACTCAATCGCTGTGGTGACCCCTTGTTCAGCCAAATATTTCATACTGGCAACCCACTGAACCGGAGCGACTATCTGTTTCACTAAATTGGCAACAATTTGTTCTCCACCTTCATAAGGACGACCAGAGATATTCGAGATGACTGGAGTTCCAAACGGCCCTTTCTTAAAGCTGTATTTCAACAGCTCCTCGGAGAAACTTTCTGCTGCTGGTGCCATCAATGAACTGTGAAAGGGTCCCCCCACTTTTAAAGGAACTGCGCGTCCTCCAATACTCTTTAAAGCTTCAATCGCCGATTGGACTGCTTCTTTATGACCTGAAATCACAATTTGTGAAGGAGCGTTAATATTGGATATAGCAACTGAGTATCCATCCCGCGATGCCAACGCACATTGTTTTTCAATCTCTGCTTGATCCACTCCGCTGATCGCAGCCATGGCTCCTGCTCCATCGGCTGCTGCGGCTTGCATTAGCAGCCCTCTTTTACGGGCAATTCGGATGGCATCCGTCAGGGATATCGCACCGGCGCAAGCTAATGCGGAAATTTCTCCAAGACTATGTCCAGCCATCAGATCCGCTGGGGCGCCGATTCGATTCATATACACGCGATAAGCGGCAACACTCATGGCCACTAAAACAGGCTGCGTATTCTCCGTACGGGTTAGTTCCTCTATACTGCCTTCGAAAGTCAGCTTAGCTAGATCGAATCCAGCAGCTTCGTTTGCCTCTTCATATACTTCTTGAGCTTCGGGGTATAACGGCACCCAATTTTTACCCATTCCAGCATATTGAGAGCCTTGACCTGCAAATAAAAATGCGATTTTGCCCATGTACAATCACTCCTCTTCTATATTTGGACCTCAAGCATTTTGACAACGCTGTCCGCGTACTTCTCCATAAATTCAAAAGCCTTAGCTTCTTTCCACAGATCTGTACGATAATCACAGATACATTCATAACCCTCTAAATCCTCAACAATTTGCACATATAAATCAGCCTGGTGAAGACTCATATTCTCCTCATATTCGTTATAAGAGAAGTATGGCACGATCGATTTGCTGTTCTTCAAGCGATCCGTTTCCAGCCAATCAATAGCTTGATAGACCGGATAGCCATCTGAGCCTTTCAGTCCTGAAATAGTTGCAGATACCTGTTCAAGCAGCTCATTAAATTGATAAATGTCATCGAAATCTGTTGTAACCGGTACAATCCATTGCAGATCCTCTGAAAGGACCTGGACCACAATTTCTTCTTGCACACTCATTTCAAATATCTGATAGAAGAATGCGGCTAAGAACAAGCTAGGTAGATCAAAGGTAGAACCTTCCTCCCAATTACGCAGCTGCTCCGCTCTCCATCCCTCTAGACGGAATCGAATGTTTCCATCCCCTTCCTCTTCCTCGAGGCTTCGCAAGCAATCCGCTCTAAGCATTACTTCTGTGTGAACGGGTTCGATCACCGCCGGCTGTGACCTCTCATCTATAAAGCGCGCAAGCTTGGATATGGACGGATAATCAAACAAATCAACGACTTTCACTTTTCCCGGAGCCTCCTCCTCCAATCTGGCATGAACTGATACTAGAAGCAGAGAATTCCCGCCTAGATCAAAGAAGTTATCATCGAGACCAATCTGCTCGACCTCTAGCAGCCCCCCCCAAATCCGAGAAAGCATCTGTTCAGTCTCCGTCTTGGATGAGGAATATAGAACCTCCAGCATAGGTCGTGCTACACTAGGCTCCGGTAAAGCGCGTCTGTCGATTTTTCCATTCGGGGTGATCGGTAGCTGCTTCAAATACATATATGTCGAAGGCATCCATGCCTCGGGTAAGGTCTCTGAGAGGAACAATCGAAGCTGCGAAACCGGAATCTCCTGTCTGGCCTCATAATAAGCAACAAGGTATTTACCAGATTCCTCATTCTCACGGGTTGTGATTACACAGCCCTCTACTTCTGGATATTGAGACAATCGATTTTCGATTTCCTCGAGTTCAATACGAACCCCTCGAATCTTAACCTGGTCATCCATTCTTCCGATGAATTCTATGTTTCCGTCGGAAAGCCATCTGGCGTAATCACCTGAACGGTATATTTTCTCTCCCGGCTCGAAGGGATTGCTAACAAACTTAGCTGCAGTTAATGCTTCATTATGCAGGTAGCCTCGTGCGAGACTATCCCCTGCGATACACATTTCCCCAATCACTCCCTCTGGTTGTAATGCTCCATACTCATCAACAATATAAATCCGCGTGTTATGAATTGGGCGTCCTATATGATTGGCTAAGCGGGAATCGTAAATGGTATAGCTGGTAGCGACAACGGTATTCTCTGTGGGGCCGTAGTTATTCACCAGCTTATAAGGTGTATTTCGCGTCTGCTTCAGCCGATCACCACCTGTAAGCAGGATCCGAAGTGATGGACTATGATCTGGCAGCCTTACGAATCTTTCACAGATGGAAGTGGGCAGAAAGCTAATGGATATCCCTTTTTCTTCAAAAAAGTGATTAAGCCTCACCATATCAAGCTTAGCTTCCGCAGGAACAATGTGGATGGAAGCACCAGCCAGCAAGTAAGGAAATATCTCCCATACTGATGCATCAAATCCGAACCCAGCATATTTTGTTGCACGATCGGTAGCCGTTACCTCGAATTGATCCAGATGCCAGAAGCATAGATTGAGTAAAGCTCGATGCTCAATCATGACACCTTTGGGTGCTCCTGTTGATCCTGATGTATAAATAACATAAGCCAGATCTTCCGGAGTATATGGTACATTTGGATTACCTAAGCTCTCTTCCTCGTCCCCTTCCCCCAAAACCTTCAGATCAATTAATCTTCCTCCGTAATGTTTGGGCAGTTCCAGTTCTGTCTGGTATAGCATCGCCTCTGCTTTACTGTCATTCAGCATGTACTGAATACGGTCCAGCGGATATTCGGGATCAATCGGCAGATAAGCAGCTCCTGACTTTAAAATTCCAAGTATGCCACTGAACATCTCCAGTGAGGGCTGAGCCATAATGCCTACAATGGAGCCCGAACCTATGCCTTGTGCTTGCAACTGGTGAGCAATTCGATTGGCAGCTGCATTAAGTTTCTGGTAAGTAAACTGCTGATTGCCGGATGTGACCGCCGCTTCATCCGGCGTCTCCAGTACTTTCGATTCAAACAGCTTAACCACGGTTTGGGTCTGCGGATAAAGAGTAGCGATAGGGTTGAATTCATAAAGCAATCTGTTCTTCTCCTCAGGAGGAACAATATCGAGCTGCATAAACGGTTGATTGGGATGGCTCAGGGCTTCCATTAACCAATGAAGCAATTGGCCCGAGAGGGTAGAAACCTTCTCCGCTGAGAACAACAGACCGTTGTATACTACCTCCAGAATCATTGCTTCATTTCGCTCTACCAGAGCAAAAGCCATTTCCGCACCAATAATTTCCGCTTCTTCTGCACTTTCAATTGCTTCTCTAAGTACTAGCGTTCTCCAAGGTGACTCTCCCCGTTCTACCTTAAGGGGCTCCAAACTTTTTTTAGGCTTCAAAGGTGATCTCTTGATGGAATCCTCGGTGAAAGATTCCATGATGCCCGATTCTACAAGCTGTTCCATCAAAGAGGAACCAGGATCGATAGAAGTCAGCACAGGATATACTCTTCTCTCCACCTTCGAACCTGTTGCATTTTTCGTTAGCACCCCGGTTGTAATCATTCGATTACCGCAATATTTGAAGAGCATATATTGCACGGCTCTTAACAGTAGAGAAACTTTTCCGATGGAAGAGTTGGCTCCCACCTCCAGTACTCTTTCAGCTAGAGCAGAGGATAAGGGGATTCTACACTGCTGAAATTGATAGACTTCTTCAGAAAATAGATATCTCTGCGTATGTTCCTCAGGAAATCCACTCCAGATTAGCTCCCCCTTAGACTGCTGCTTCTCTGAATCATCGCTAAGATCCCATAACTTCCGATCATGCTCTTGCTCCGGAAAGCTGCTTATGACCCGTTTGTTTACTGCCATCTCTTCTCCTCCTTTTGAATATCATTCATTCCTTAACTGACCTCCTTCTACAATGAATTAGGAGTATATCTGTTCAGCCGGAGAGTGGATATCCACTTCCTGAATATAACAATCAGCAGCCTCTGCCATGGTCCGAAGAACCAGCATATATTGGTTGGCCATATTGACTATGGTCTCTTCGCGGAAAAGCGAAGTTCTATAATTGAAGCTGAAATATAATCGATCGCTTCTTTCCCCAGCGAACAGTGCCAGGTCAAACTTGGTTAACCCTGAACGTATATCCAGCCTTTGAACAGCAAGCCCATTCATCACCGGATCAGCTTCCGTATCCGCCAAGCTCTGGAGCTCGAATAAGGTATCAAACAATGGATTTCGGGATGCATCTCGTGCAAGCTTCAGATCACTGATCATATGCTCGAAAGGGAAATCCAGATGGTTAAATGCAGACAACGTCTCCTCCTTCAACTCTCTAAGGAAGGTTCTGAAGGTCTTCTTCCCTTGCGGACGGCTGCGAATAGCGGCTGTATTAACCAACATGCCCACCATGGAGCTTAAATCGCCATGGCTTCTACCAGATACGCCACAACCGATGATAACATCCTCGCTATCCACATACTTGGAGAACCAAATATGATAACAAGCAGCCAGCACATTGTTCAGGGTAGTTCCTTCCGTTATGGAAAGCTTCTTCAGGGCTTCCCTCAATTCAGGCTCTGCTTCAAAGCAGACGTCCCTGCCTTCATACGTTCTAGTTACAGAACGAGGGTGGTCGGTCGGGAGATCTTTAGAGGGAAGAACACCTGAGAACATCTTCATCCAATAGCTCTTTTGCTCACTGTACATCTCGGACTGTAGAAAGTTCTCCTGCCATACAGAGAAATCCTTATACTGCACTTCCAGCTTCGAAAGACCTGTTCCGTTGTATAGCGCAGTTAAGTCGCGAAGCAGAACAGATATTGAGGTTCCGTCTGAAACAATATGGTGCATGTCAAGGAACAATACATTTCTCTGCTCATGAATGTTAAGCAGAACGGCTCGGAATAAAGGAGCACGAGTCACATCAAAGAATCTACTATACGATTTCAGTGCTTTTTCCAGACTAACCTCAGGGATTTTTCGATACCCCATACGAAATGGAACTTCGGAATGAACCTGCTGTACAATCTTGCCTTGATTCAGATGAAAGGAGGTTCTTAACGGCTCATGCCTTGCAATCAACTGCTCCAAGGCCTGTTCTAACCGGGTACGATCCAGAACGCCGTCAAGCATAAGCGCTACAGGCATGTTATAGACCGTGCTGCTCTCCTGCATCTGGTTCAGTACAAACATCCGTTTTTGCGCTGAGGAAGCAGGGTACAATCCGCTAGCTTCCAGTGATACTACAACTCTTGCCAAGGTCTCCCGCTGCTCTTTTTCAAGTAAGCTTGCAAGCTCCCGGATGGTTGGATAATGGAACAATTCAGCAATAGCCACTTTGATGCCCAATTGCTTATGAATTTCGGACACCAGCGAGATCGCCCGGATCGAATCGCCCCCGAGTTCGAAGAAATTATCCGAGGCATTCACCCCCGTCTTCCCTAGAACCTTATTCCATACCTCTGCCAGACTGCGTTCACACTCATTCTGGAAAGTTGAATCCTCATTTCCTCGCTTGGAGGTGAACTTAGGGGCAGGCAATGCTGCAATATCCGTTTTCCCATTAGACGTCAGTGGGAACTGCTCCAGATGAATAAAAGCGGCTGGAAGCATGTAATCTGGAAGACGACAGGATAGATGCTTCCGCAATTCTCGATCTTCTACCTTTCCCTCGCCGATAATATAAGCACACAAGTATAACTTGCCTTCATCATCCTTTCTGCCGATAACAAGCGCTTGGGTTACCTCTTCATGACGGAGCAGCTCGTTCTCGATTTCATCGGTCTCAATCCGGTAGCCGCGAATTTTGATTTGACGATCTATTCTTCCGATGTAGCAAAGGTTTCCGTCTGGCAGCCACTTCACCAAATCCCCTGTCTTATACATGCGTTTTTCAGGAAAATAAGGATTGGAAATGAACTTCTCTGCGTTCAGCTCCGGTCGATTCAAGTAACCGACAGCCAAGCCTGTACCTGAAATACATAGCTCCCCTTCCATACCTGCTGGCATCAGAAGATGATCCTTGCCAAGTACGTAGATCTCCGTGTTTGCAATCGGCTTACCAATATATACAGGTCTATCCGGCTGCAAATTTCTAAAGAAGGTTGTTGCCACGCTATTCTCCGTAGGTCCGTATTCATTCATCAACTCTGTGTGTGGGAGCAGCCGTTTGCTCTCTTCAATCACGTGTTTCGTAATCTGTTCACCCGCCAATGTCACTTGATTTAGCGAATGCAGACGCTCCGCTTCACAGCATTCGAGAAGAGCCAGATACAGGCTAGGCACTGCTATAAAATGAGTTACATGGTAATCAGAAATACTGTCCGCGATAACAAACGGGTCCTTAGCATCACTATCAGACAGTAGAACCACTCGACTTCCCGAGATAAGTGGAGTGAATAGACTCGTCAAGAAGCCATCGAATGAGAAAGAAAATAACTGAAGCACAGTGTCCGAGATCCCGAGTGCATAAGCCTCACGGCGCCATTGCAGCGTATTGGCTATACTCCGCTGAGTAACGGCCACCCCTTTTGGTCTTCCCGTCGTACCCGAAGTGTAGATGACATAAGCTAGGTCATCTGGTGATTTCTTCAAAGGCAATGCTCCCTCGTCCTGATGCTCCACCGGATTTTCAAAATTAATCACCGTACCTGAGAAACTAATCTTCTTGCTTCCTTGTTCATTAGTTAGCAGCCACTTGGCTCCGCAATCCTCCAGCATGAAAGAGATTCTTTCCTGCGGGTAATCAGGATCAAGAGGTACATAAGCCCCTCCAGCTTTCCATATCGCTAGAATTCCGATAACCATCTCGATCGAACGATCCAGCATCACAGCAACCGTAGCTGAAGGTTGAATACCCAAGCTGACAAACCCTCTTGCCATTTGCTCTGCACGCTCGTTTAGCGCTCCGTAGGTGATCTGTGAGTCGCCATGGACTAATGCGATCTGCTCGGGGTTCGATACTGCCTGCTCTTCAAACAACAGGAGCAAAGTATTATTTTCCTCGTATTCAACCGCAGTGTTGTTGTAGCCGAACAAGAGCGCCTCTTTTTCAGCTCCATTCACCATCTCAAGCATGGAGATACTGGCATGAGGACAGCTACACAACTGGCTCAACACCTCAGTAAAGTAACGACTAAGTCTTTTTACCGTCTCTAGCTTGAATAGTTGGTGACTATAATCCCATTTCAGTGAGATCCCGCCAGCTACCTCTTCCACAGCCACTAGTGTAAGATCCGTCTTGGCACTACCAGCACTGTTCTGAATAGGTGTGCATACCGTATCTCCAAACTGAAGTCGGCCTGTCTCGGTATTCTCATAGATGAACATGGCGTCAAATAGTGGATTACGGCTAGCATCAGGCTTTACATCGAGTGCATGAACTAAATGATCGAAAGGATAGTCCTGATTTTCAAAAGCATTCAGTGTAGTCATTTTGATCTCTTGTAGAAATTGCTTTCCTGTTTTATCGAAAGCTGGATTTCCTCGAATGACCAAGGTTTGAGCGAACATCCCTACCGTATCGTGGATATCACCCTCTGTTCTTCCCGCTGCCACGGTCCCTACAAGTAGATCTTGTTCTCCAGTAATCTTGGCTAACATGATTTGAAAAGCGGCCATTAAGACCATATAGGATGTCGTACCTGTCTCTCGACTGAGTGCTCCGATCCTTCCGAACAATTCCTCATTCAATGTGGCCGTCAAGCTGGCACCTTCAAAGGAACGAACAGCTGGTCTCGGAAAATCCACTGGCAAGTTCAACACCGGAATATCACCCTGAAGTTGCTCTATCCAGTAGTTCTCTTGAGCCTTCATACTTTCAGAGCGGATGAACTGCTGCTGCCAGACTGCATAATCCTTATACTGGCGCCACACTGGTGGTAGTAATTCCCCACGATAAAGCTGCATCCACTCTTTAAAAAGAATCGCTATTGAGCTGCCATCGCTTATGCTGTGATGCATATCGAGCATGAGCAGATACCTTCCGGTAGACAGTGTTCCGATTCCGCAACGTACCAAAGGTCCTTTGGTAAGCTCAAAGGGACGAATAAAGCTTCCAATCATCTCCTCTGATTGCTCTTCTGTCCCTTGGTAATGTTCAAGTGGAATCTTCTGCTCTGGCAGAATCCGCTGAGCTACCGTCCCCTCTACCTCTTCAAATACAGTACGTAAAGCTTCATGACGATTCGTTAACTCCTGAAGACTTTCTCCCAGTCTTGCAAGGTCTAGCTCCCCATCCAGGTATACCGCAAAGGGGATATTGTAGCCGATACTATCCGGTTCTCTCATGGATGAAGCGTAGATCCGCTGCTGTGCAGAGGATGCCGGGTACAACACCTGAAACTCTGCCACTGGAACAACCCGTTCTAAGTTAGGCTGCGCCAGATTCATATTCTCTGATAATTGCCTAACCGTCGGACCCGAAAATAATTTTGAAAGTGGCAGATGAAGCTGAAATCGCTGTTGTATTTTGGCTAAAAGAACCATCGCCTTCAGCGAATGTCCGCCAAGCCTGAAGAAATCATCATGCACACCGATACTCTGAACACCCAGTACTTCCTTCCAGAGTTGCAGTAGCAGCTCTTCTTGTGTATTCGCTGGTCCTTCAAAGAGATGATCGCCCGCTTCTAATAACCCGTACATTGGCTCAGGCAGAGCCCGAGTATTCACCTTGCCATTTGAGGTTAAAGGCAGTGCATCCATAAAGATGAAATGGGCTGGAATCATATATTCCGGCAATCTTTGACTTAAGTAATGGCGGATATCCGTCGGCTTAAGCAATTCGTCAGTAACCAGATATGCGCATAATTGCTTGTTTCCTATACCGTTGTCCTTGGCGAGCACTACCCCCTCTTGCACTCCAGTCAACTGTAGCAGCACTGCCTCTATTTCCCCGGGCTCTACACGAAATCCACGAATCTTTACCTGTTGATCTATTCTGCCGTGGAACTCTATCGATCCGTCCGGAAGCCAGCGGCCCAAATCCCCCGTCTTATACATCGTGCAGCCTTCCAGATATGCATGCTCTACAAATTTATCTGCGGTCATCTCCGGTTGATTCAGATAGCCGAGTGATAAGCCATCACCGGAAATCATAATTTCCCCGAGCGCACCTATAGGCTGCAATTGATGGTAACGATCCACAATGAACACTTGGGTATTGGAGACCGGTCTGCCGATCGGAAGGGTCCCCGAATTTGAAAGAGCCTTTACTTCCTGGTAAGTAGCGAACACCGTGCTTTCCGTTGGACCATATACATGAATCAGCTTATCATCACCAAAGGTATCGAGTGCTTTACGAACATGATTCACAGAAACGCGTTCCCCGCCGAAGAGGACTTTCCTTACCTGAGACAAAGCTTCAACGTTCACATCCACGACGGTGTTGAATAATGCGGTGGTAATAAACAGTAGCGAAATGCGTTCGTTCTCGATCATCTTCGTCCATTCCGTGATATCCGAAATCGACTCCTTGTCAATTAGCACCAGCTTAGCACCATTTAAAAGAGCGCCAAAGATATCAAAGGTAGATCCGTCAAAAGCATAATTGGACAATTGCAGCAGTGCGTCATCTTCAGTAATTTTGATATAGTTAGTATTCCTTACAATGCGAATAATGCCGGAATGACTGCTTATCGTTCCTTTCGGCTTGCCGGTAGATCCTGAAGTGTACATTACATAGGCTGGAGAGGAGGAATCTATCTGACAAGGAAAAGGTATGAAAGATTCGTTAACCTGGAGCGCATGCAGACCATCGAGCCAGATCACTTCACGCAGAACTTCTCTCGTTGTTTCATGAATTTTCGTCACTAATAAGCTTTGGGTTAAAAGTACCTGAATCCGCGCATCCTCAATAATGGTGCCGATACGTTCTTGTGAATACTCTGGATCTATAGGTACGTAGGCTCCGCCTGCTTTCAATATTCCTAAGATCCCAATGATCATTTCAAATGAACGTTCCACCATCAGCCCCACTCTATGACCTGGGCCAACACCTTGAGTTCGAAGCAGATAAGCCAACCTTCCAGACTGCTGATCTAGCTCCTCATATGTCATTTGCTCTTCACCCGAGACTAGGGCAACATGTGTAGGAAACTTTGCCACCTGCTCCTCAAATAACTGTGGAACCGTTAGATCTCTTGGATAGTCCGTCCAGGTATCGTTAAATTCCTGAACAATGACTGCTCTCTCTTCCTCGCTCATCAGCTGCAGTTCTTTTATTGGGGCATCTGTCTTCCGAGTCATCTCCCGTATAATATTCAAATAGTGCTCTGTAAAACGCCGTATCGTCTCCTGGTGGAACAAATCGGTTCCATACTCCCATCGGAAAACAATTTCATCCATACGCTCCTCGGCAAACACCGTCATATCAAACTTGGCTATCTTATAATCAAAAGGATAGTAAGACAGCTTGGCATGGCCCAGTTCAATCTGCGGAACATCCATATTCTCCAGAATAAACATGGTATCAAAGATCGGATTCCTGCTTTTTTCTCTTCGTACTTGAAGCACATCCAGCAGCTCGTCGAAAGGGTAATGCTGATTCTCGAATACATCCAACGAACGCTCCTTGATTTCTTTCAGGAAATCAAAAACGGTCTTGTCACCTTCCGGATAATTTCTGTGCGCTACCGTATTCACGAACATGCCCATCGTCCGTTCCAAATCCGCATGTGGCCTTCCCATGGAGACTGAACCGACAATAATATCCTCTTGCCCCGTGTATTTTGATAAAAGAATGTTATAGGCTGCCAGCAAGACCATAAATAAAGTGGCACCCGTTTCTCTAGACAACCGCCGAATATCATCGACAACCGCTCCATTCAAGGTGAAATCAATAAAGTCACCTTTGAAGCTTTGTACAGCTGGCCTTGGAAAATCACTTGGCAGATTCAAGACGGGAAGATCGTCCTGAAGTTGTTCCTTCCAGAATTTCTCCTGTTTACCGCGCTCCTCCACTCCTTCTGAACTCAATCTCCACTCAGTGTAATCCTTGTACTGGATAGTAGCTTCTTCTATAGAACAACCAGCATAAAGATCCATTAGTTCCTGAAATAAAATCGCTGTGGAGATGCCATCAGAAGCAATATGATGAATGTCCATCAGTAGCAGCTGTCTTCCATCCTCAACCCGAACCGTCTGTGCTCTGAGCATCGGAACCCTGTCTAAGGCAAACGGAGTAATAAACTCATCAATTAATGAAGCAACAGAATCTCTATCTCCTGTAATATCCGGGACTTCAAAAGAGAACTCCTGATGCACTTGCTGCATTAGCCCTTCCTCCGTCATAAGATAAGACGTCCGCAGAATTTCATGCCGTCCGATAATATCTTTCATGGCCTGCTGCAACCGTACGCGATCCAGCTCCCCATCCACGATCCATATATTCGGCATATTATAGGTGGTCGATTGATCATCCAGCTGACTTAAGGCGTAAATTCTTTGCTGCATTGGTGACGCCGAATACATCACCCGTGACTCAGCTGCCGGGATTGGTAGCTGTACTCGCTGGATCGCCCCTCCCATCCAATCCGCAAGACCTGCTATAGTGGAAGTGACGAATAGTTGTTTAAGTGGCACCTCGATACTAAGCTCCTTTTGAATTCGAGATACAAGCACCATGGCCTTAAGCGAATGACCTCCCAGTAAGAAGAAATCATCTTGAATACCTACACGTTCTATATTCAAGACCTCTTGCCAGATATAAGTCAGCTTGCTCTCCAGCTTATTGCGTGGAGCTTCATAGATGTTGTATAAGAAAGTACCTGCTTCCGGTTCGGGAAGCTCCTTCTTGTTGACTTTACCGTTAGAAGTTACAGGTAAGGTAGCCAGCTCCATGAAATAGGTCGGGATCATAAAATCAGGTAATAATTGAGTCAGGAAAGCTCTTAACTCTACTGGTTTCAGACCTGAATCTGTTACATAATAGGCGCAGAGTAAATTTTGTCCGCTGGAATCCTGACGGCCAATCACGACCGCATCTGTGATGTCCTTATGCTGCTGTATCTGATATGCCACCTCTGCGGGTTCCACTCGGTAGCCTCTTATTTTTATCTGATCATCTATCCGTCCTAGGTAAGCAATAGAACCATCTGGCAGCACTCTACCTCTGTCACCTGTACGGTATAATCGTTCTTCACGTCCTGATAAAGACAGGATTAGAAACTTACTGCTATTCAAATCCTCACGGTTTATATACCCTTTGCCTACTCCATTTCCAGCAATGCAGATTTCCCCGGCTAAACCCGTCGGCATCAGATGATTGTTCTTATCCACAATGTAGATTCTAGTATTATCAATAGGTTTGCCAATCGTAGGCATCTGACTAAATCGCTCTAATCCATCTCGTTCCATCCAATGAGCAATACTGCCGATTGTAGCTTCTGTAGGGCCATAATGATTCATTACTCGAATGTTACTGCTAAGCTGGAAAGTCCGTTCCACGTCCCTCACATGAATCGGTTCACCGCCAAGTACTAGCACTCTCAAGGATGGGAAGAACAGATCCTCAGCCTCTGTTTCGTTTTGCAACGTGCTGTAAAGTGTTGGTGTCATTTTTAAGAAGGTAAGATTATGAACTCTACCATATTCAAGAAGCCGCTGTGGAGATGCATATAACTCTTTATCCAGTAAATGAAGTTCGCACCCACTTACCATTGCTGAGAAAAGAGCGGTATATCCGAGGTCAAAGGCAAAGGAAGAGGTTAAGGCCGTCTTATCACTGGACCGAAGCTCTGCTGTACGCTGGAACCAGATCAAATAATTCACAAGATTATGGTGAGCAATCGCGACTCCTTTAGGAACTCCCGTTGTTCCACTGGTATAGATCACATACACCGTATCCGTTGGATCATTATCCGGCCATTGGATCTCCGCACCATTCTCCATTTGATTGCTATCTAGATACAACGTTTCTACCGGAAGTTCCTCTGCCCGAAGATTGCCCTCTTGTGTAATTAACAGCCTTGCTTCACTATCTTTTAGCATATAAGCTTGCCGTTCTGCCGAGAATTCAGGATCTATCGGTACATATCCAGCTCCCGCTTTTAACACACCCCAGATTGCTACGATCATCTCTAGCGAAGGCTCAGCCATAATCCCTATAATATCTCCGGGGCCTATCGCCCATTCTCTGAGCTCACGAGCGAGCGTATTCGATTTTCCATCCAGCTCAGCGTAGGTCAACTTGCTTTCGCCATATACGAGTGCAACGTTATCCGGATTCTGAATAGCCTGTTGCTTAAGCCACTGTGTAAGGGTCCCTGGCTGTTCCAAAGCAGAATACTCTGTTCCCTTTGCCGATCCTGAAGTAGCAGCATCTGTACCTGATAGCAGCATCAATTCGCTGATTCTCATATCCGTCCGATCCAGAAGACTTTCGGCAATTAATTCGATATGTCTTTGAATGCCCTCTATAAAATCCTGATCATATACCTTGGTGTTGTAACCCAAACGTATGGAGATTTCTCCACTAGGAACGATTACAACATTGAAGTGATAGTTGGTCTGTTCGAAGACCTGCACTTGGCTTAATACAAAGCCAAGATCACGTTCATTTTTTAATTGAATCCCTTCTTCTAACGGGTAATTCTCAAAGACAAGCACATGGTCCAGAAGCTCCCGCTTGAGTAACGAAGCGTTCTGAATTTCAGGTAAAGCTACAAATTCATTCCCTGAAGAAAGTGCTACATGATCTCTTACCGTTTCTAGCAATTCTGCAAAAGTAGTCTGATCATTTCTGCGAATACGAACCGGAATGGAATTGATGAACATGCCGACCATTTGCTCAATCCCGCTCACCTCTGGTGGACGCCCAGAGACCACCGAGCCAAACACTACATCATCTACATTATTATATTTCTGTAGTACAATGCCCCAGATCATATGCAGCATCGTACTGAGCGTAACACCACTCTTTCGGGCTAAGGCCTCTAATCTCTCGGTCAACCCCCGGTTTACGGTAAAGTTCACTTCTGAGAGCGAGTAGGCTTCACCTTCGACATTATCCAGCTTCCATGCAGGAACTCCCGCACGCTGCTCATATCCCGACAAATAATGGTTCCAATAATCCATCGCTGAATCTTTATCCTGCTTCTCTAACCACTGAATATAGTTAGAGAACGGCAACACCTGCCGAGTTCTTATCGGTCTGTTTCTTTTAAGCTGCCGATACATACGTCTGAAATCCCGTAGTAGCAAGCCGACACTCCAGCCATCAAGTATGATATGGTGAAACGTCCATATGACATCGACTCGGCGGTCGCTCCGCTCAATAACCGTCAACCTGACAGGAGCATCCAGCGTTAAATCGAACGGCTGACTTCTGTCCGATGCTTTATATTGTTCTATAAATTCAGATTGTGCTGTCTCATCCAACCCGATAACCTGTTCTGTACGAATACTCTGCACCCGCTGCTTCAGCACGACCTGCACCGCTTTTTTCACATTCTTGTGAATGAACACGGTACGTAGAGCCTCGTATTTCTCAACGAGTAGTGCGATCGTCTTTTCAAAGATACGTGGATTAAATTCGCCTTGCAGACTAAAATGAAATTGCTCTAGGTAGACGCTGGAAGCTGGATGCATTAAATGATGGAAGAGCATTCCCTCCTGCATAGGTGTCAGAAAATAAATATCCTTAATATCCGCCTTTGTATACATTTGCCTCTACCCCTAAACATTCGTTTTTAATTGCCGATGGATTCAAAGATCTCGCCAAGCAGTTCAAAATCAATTTGACCAGATGAGCAATCACTCGGCGTCAATTCCCCTTCTCTCCGGTTCTGACAATGCTCAATGATTGCCAGTAAGCTACGTCTGTAGGCCTCAGCGAATGCATATATTGCAGCTGGTTCTATGGTTTCCCTATTATAGTGACAGACCATTTCAAGGCAGCCGCCGCTGATTACACCTTCCAAGGCTATCGCATGATTATGGTTAAATTCCGGGTGCACTTCCTGTCCTCTATAGAGATTCGATACACTGAATAACTCATTTTCGTTATCCATTTGCCCCATAAAGTTAAAGCTAATCACTGGCGGCGATATCTCACCAAGTCCTTGTCTATGCTCTGTGCTCAAGTATTTCAATACACCGTATCCGATACCATTATGTGGCACGGCCCTCAGCGTTTCTTTAGTTCGTCTGATGGAGTCTCCAATGTCATCGGGATCGATAAGCTCCAGCAGCAATGGATACACAGAGGTAAACCATCCTACTGTTCTAGTCACATCCGTATCAACAAACAATTCTTCGCGTCCATGACTTTCTATTGTAATTTTGATGGCCCGTCGTCCAATCCAATCTTTAACCGCTAAGCTCACTGCACACAGCAGTAAATCGTTAATTTCCGTGTTATAACTGCGATGGGTATCCTTCAGCAGCGCCTCCGTCTGTTCACGGGTAAATAGCAAGGTAACACTGCTGGATTGGTTAACCAAATGGGTGGAAGTTAGACCAGGATACAGCGGTTCTTCTTCCCAGGAGGTGATTCTATTCCAGAAAGCAAGCTCCTTAAGCAGCTCTTCGCTTTGGGTGTACTGCTTCATTTGTTCCGCCCAATAGAAGAATGAATCAGTCGATTCTGGAAGCTGAATTTTCGTATCATGCTCTGCCGTTATTAACTGAGTATAGATATTTCTGAAATCCTCAAGAAGGATTCTCCATGACACCCCATCTACTATAAGGTGATGAATAGCAATTAGAAGGTAATCACCCTCAGTTCTTCGGAATAACCCTAGCTTTACAAGTAGCCCATGTTCTATATTTAATCCCGCTTGAAGCGTATCTGCCTCTTCGCTCATTCTCTGTTCCGGATGTTCTTCTTCTCGCATGTCATACACATTTACTGAAAATCCGCCTTCGATGATAGAATCTTGGATTATAGCCTCAAACTCAAACTGCCCTTCTGTGGTTCTTCTGAATTTGGTTCGCAGACCCTCATGTACACTGGACAGAAGATCGAAACTCCGTTCAACCCCTTCAGGGCTAAATCCTTCTTGATGGAAGAGAAGCACGGATTGGTTGAAATGATGACGTACCCCTTCTGGATTCTGAAACAGCCAGTTCTGGATAGGTGTTAGCACAGCCGACTCCAGCTTCACCTTATCTCTTACCCGCACAGATTTGGTCTTCACGAACGGTGCGATTCGGCGAATCGTATTTTGCTGAAGAATGTGCTTCACATCCAGTTGCAAGCCATATTTGTGTAATCGAGAGGCAACCTGAATGGCTTTGATCGAATCTCCACCCAAGCTATAGAAGTGATCTTCTGTCCCCGCAGTCTCACCGAGTACATCTTTCCATACTTCAACCAGAATCCGTTCCATGGTATTCGTAGGTGGTAACTTAATCATTTTCGGAGCCTTTTCCGTCAACCTTTGTGCAAGCTGCTTTTTGTCTATTTTTCCGTTAGGAGTAAGCGGTAAGCTCTCCAATAAGACAAGCTGTGCAGGAACCATATATTCAGGCAATTGTTCTCTTAACTGCTCCCTGATTGATTCTCCAACGACACCAGGGTGAGCTGGAATACAATATCCATATAATTCGTTGCCCCCGTTATGCCCCGTCTTACTGATCACCACAGCTTTTCTAATCTCAGGGTTAAGCAGCAGCTTCGACTCAATCTCACCAAGCTCAATCCGATACCCTCGAACTTTGATTTGATCGTCGACCCGCCCTTTATATTCAATGTTGCCATCTGTCAGCCAACGGCCCCGATCTCCGGTTAGATACATTTTTCTGCCGGGATGAAAAGGATCGTCCACAAACTTCTGGTTAGTTAACATTTCGTTATGCAAATAACCTCTAGCGATTCCGGTACCTGCGATAGCAATCTCGCCTTCCACACCTACCGGCTGTAATCTGAAATAAGGATCTATGATGTAAATGGAGGTATTATCAATGGGCTTACCGATAGGGATCTTCCCGCTGCTCTCCTCTACCTGAAAGCTAGTGGCTACAACCGTATGCTCTGTTGGACCGTAATTGTTAACTAGTTTATAACGTTGCGGAATAAACGACTTCAGAGTATCTCCTCCAGTTAGTAGTAAGCGTAGGGATTGATTCTGAAGCGACATAAAAGGCTCGCAGATCGGCGTAGGCAGGAAACTAACCGTAATTCCATTTAAATTCATATATTCATTTAATCGATGGACATCTTTGCGAAGATTCTCCTGAACGAGGTGAAGCTCGGCTCCGCATAACAGGGAGGGGAAGATCTCCCATACCGCTGCATCGAATCCAAATCCGGCAAACTGAGTCGTCCGGTCCTGCTCATTTAGTGCAAAAGCCCGGTGATGCCAATGACATAATTGGACCAGTGAGCGATGCTCTATCATAACCCCTTTAGGCATCCCTGTAGACCCGGAGGTATAGATGATATAAGCCAGATCATCCGGTCCGCTCAAGGATTCCAAATCCTCGGCTCCGTAATCCAGACACCATTCCATATGATCTATATCCAGCATTTCTATAGCATAATCATCTGGAGCTGGGAATTGGCTTTGTGTCAACAGGATCTCTGCACCACTATTGTGAAGCATATAAGAAATGCGCTCCGCTGGATAATCAGGATCAATAGGAAGATAAGCTGCTCCACTCTTCAGAATGGCTAGGATTGCTGTAATCATATGCACTGATGGACGGGACATCACAGCGGCAATGCTGTCTTTTCCCAGACCTTTGCTTATTAGTGCCCTTGCCAAGCGATTGGATTGTTCATTTAGCTCACGGTATGTCAAACGTTCCGTTCCGCAGATCACAGCGGTCTGCTCCGGGGTTTTCCCTGATTGGCACATAAACCATTCATACGCTGTTATTTCTTCAGGAAACGCTACGGATTCAGTATTGAAGATGCTCAGCAGCTGCTCCCTCTCCGGTATAGTAATCATCTCGAACTCTGAAATAGAGTCATCCAGTCTGGTCACCAGCTGTTCCAATAGCTGTAAGTAATGCTCGTTCATTCGCTCCACCGTCTCTTGTTTGAACGTGGAGGTGAGGTACTCCCATTTCAAAGAGAGCTCTTTGCCTTGCTCCGTTACGATCAGAGCTAACTTAAACCGGGATACAGGGTCTTGGAATGGATAAGAAATGCCTTGGGACCTTCCAAGACGCAAGTCTGGCAGTTCCAGATTCTCCATCGAAAACAAAATATCAAATAATGGATTCGGTTCATGGCTGCGAGAGAACTCTAGCTGCCCAACCAGCTTCTCAAAGGGATACAAGCTATGTTCAGAAGCCGCCAGTACCTGTTGCTTGACTGCTTCCAGAAGTTCTCTTCCCGTTTGTGTACCGTACTGGCGTAGCCGTAAAGGTAAGGTATTCACAAACATTCCTACAACGGATGACATCTCCGAATGACTTCTTCCGTTGTTTACCGTACCGACGATCATGTCCTCTTGACCGCTGTATCTGGATAATAAGAGCTGAAAGGCTCCTAACATTACCATATAGGGTGTTGTTCCGCTGCGGCCTGCCGCTTCCTTCACCTTGTCAGCTAATTTTCGGGTCAAGGGTAGTGTCAAATGGTCTCCTGCGGTTTGGGAATAAGGTCTTTCTGAGTGATCGATGGGCAATTGCAGAATCGGCAGCTCCCCTTCGAATAATTTCAGCCAATACTGTTCTACTCTTCTGCCGTCCTCCATACACCGCTGTTTCTCTAACCAGTTTGAGCAATCCTTATACTGTATTCTTGCAGGAGTCGCGACCAACTCTCCATTGTATATAGCATTAAGCTGTCTCAGTAGAAGTCCGGTGGATATCCCGTCGCAGACTGAATGATGAATATCCATTAATAGAAGCCCGCGTGAGGGTCCAAGCTCCTTCCATAAAGCCCGAAATAATGGAGCATGGTGCAGATCAAAAGGAGCGATAAAGGCTTGTATCGTCTCCTCAGCAGATTGTTGATTGTCAGCGATCTTAAGACTCAATACTGCTTGTTCATGCACATTCTGCCGAAGACCGTCTTCCTCCAGGCTAAAAGAGGTGCGGAGCGACTCATGGCAGCGGATCAGCTCATTTAAAGCCATCTCGAGTCTGCTTAAATCCAGCTCCCCATGGATCTCAATAGCCATTGGCAAGTTGTAAGGAGTACTCTCTGGGTGAGCCTGTGAGAGTGTATAAATCCTCTGCTGCGCTGAAGAAGCAGGATAAGAGGCTTGCTCAGCTACCTTATCCATCGATGTGGATATCGTCTTGTCGCTCTGCTCGATAAAAGACGCCAAAGAACGAATATTCTTTAAGCGGAGCAGGTCAGCCAAGGTGATGCGAATCTCATAATGCTCTAGAATAGCGCTTATGATCTCCGCAGCCTTCAACGAATGGCCACCTAATAGGAGAAAATCATCCTGTACGCCTATCCGATCTGTTCCAAGCACCTGCTGCCATAATAGTGTTAACTCAAATTCTAGTGGTTTTGATGGAGCTATATATAGGTTATTATCATTTATTTCAGTTGTTATAAGAATAAGCCTCTTCCGATCAATCTTCCCACTAGCATTTAAGGGGAATGACGTATCCACTTGGATGAACTGCTGGGGGAGCATATAATCTGGAAGCTTACTCAGTACATATTGTTGTAATTCAGAGGTAGAAATTTTACTTTCGAGTACTAAGTATGCAGCAAGATATTTCTGACCCTCTTCGTTATTCTTATCAAGGACGGCTGCATTCTTAACAGCTGGATGTTGCAGCAGCACAGTTTCAATCTCCTCGGTCTCAATCCGGATACCTCTAATCTTCACCTGATGATCAATGCGTCCGATATATTCTACATTTCCGTCAGGAAGCCATTTGGCAAGGTCACCTGTCTTATAAATCCACTCGCCAGATTGAAAAGGATGTGGAACCAATTTTTCTCTGGTGACTTCCGGCAAATTCAAGTAACCGCGAGTTAATCCAATGCCTCCTATACACAGCTCCCCTGCAATGCCAATAGGCTGTGGATTCTGATCAGGATCGATAATATAGAGTTGGAAATTAGCGATCGGTTTTCCGATAGGAACCGCTTTGAGCTTGCTTGCCGCAAGCTCTTTCGGCTTCTTCCAATAGGTTGCACAGATAGATGATTCGGTGGGTCCATAGCCATTTATATATTGAACTTGCTCCCCCCACTGTTCCAATAAAGCAGGTGTAGAAGCCGAGCCAACTACAAAAAGATGTCTTAACGTATGTATGCGTTCAGGATGCAGGGATGCTGCATAAGCAGGTGGAAGTGTTGCAGTATTTACTTCATAATCATTTATATATCGTTCAAATCGAATGAAATTATAGATGATGTCCCGGGGCGGGATATAAAGTGTTCCTCCCGACGTCAGTGCCTGCAACCATTCCCAAATAGATGCGTCAAACGATACATTAGCGAACTGTACTACACGTTTGGGCACATCCAGAGGGAACTCAGAGGCATACATCGTTGCCAGATTAACCAACCCTCGGTGTTCAATCATTACACCTTTGGGTTTACCGGTTGTTCCCGAAGTGAAAATAATATAAGCCAAATCCTCAAGCTTTCCCACATGCTCCGGCTTCTTGCTGCTGATGTTCTCCCATGATATCGTTACAAGCTCCAATCCTTTGTCGGTACGAATCATTTGTTTACCAGTATCGAAGTATACACAGCTCTTCAGGTCAGTCACTGCTGCCTGCTGCTCACACATTAATGCATGTTCTTGACAGGACAGTAGAGTTTCAATCCCTGAACTCTCGATGATATCCGTGATTCGATCTTGAGGTAAGCCAACGTGAATCGGTACAAAAGCGCCTCCGCTCTTAAGGACCGCTAGGGAAGCAATTATGTGCTCAGAACTACTCTCCATCAATAAGCCAATCCGGGTCTCCCGTCCCGTCTGCTTCTCACTTGCCAGAAAATTCGCCCATCGGTTCGCTTGTTCATCTAGTTCACGATAAGAAATTTGACCGCCTTCGTGAACAATTGCCGGATGTTCTGCTGCAAGTTTGACCTGCTCTTCAAACAGCTCATGAATCGATTGTTGTACTGGAAGAAGGGTGTCCGTTGCATTGAAGTCGATCAGAATGCGGCGTTTTTCTAAGGTGGAGAGCATTTCAATAGAAGCAATAGGGGTAAATGGCTGCCGGATGGCATTAGTGGCCATTCTGCTTAGATGACGGGACAGGCTGCGGATAGAAGCGCTGCGGAGGGCTGTCTTGCTATAAATCAAGCGCAGCGATAGATCATTATCACCTACAACGATATTCAGCGCCAGATCATAAGGAGTGAATGTACATAATGTCCTGCTCTCATAGATTGCAGAATGACCTATAGCATAGCTGTTCGACCGTGTTTCTCTTATCCATTCTGCAGTCCGCTCCATAAAAGCTTCAGCAGCATACCGCGGATTCTCCCTCGCATGATTCTCAGTTTGTTCCCAGGCTTCTATAAAAGATTGTCCCGAATCTACCGTGCATGGGATCGGCTGTATCTCATGATGACCGGTGGAGCATTCGTGATTAATAAGGAAATTCTTCTCGCCAGTATACCGATATAACACCATCGCATACAGGGTCATTATCCCTGAATATATCGAAAAACCGTGTGTATGTGCCAACTTACGGAAAGCGGTAAATGTTCGACTTGAAAATGTGAAATCCACATAGCCCAGAGAATCCTCATTCTTAACTGCTTGGCTGTTCAGTGGACTTCCCCATGAGAGATCTAGCTTCATATTCTCATCCTCATACCGTTCAATCCATACCGGATCAGAGGATTTGGACAATTGATTAATGGGTGTTGTCGACATTGAAATTGAAACCTCCTTTATTTCCCAGGTATAGCAACCCGGAAGATCCTCTCCAAATATAAGGCGATATAAATTTTCATAATGACGTCATCCAACGATTCGTTAATAAAGAAATGATTACCCGGAAAAATACTGGTGCGGCACTGTCCCGTAGTCGTCTCCCCCCAGGATTGAAGGTCTTCAAGTGTAACCTGGACATCCCTTTTTCCTCCGAATGCACTGATGTTGGCTGAAAATTTGGGTCGGTCTAATCTAGGTTGATACGTCTCGACTAATTTAAAATCGGCTCGTAGAATCGGGAGAAATAACTCGCGAAGCTCTGTATGCTCCAACGCCTGTCTAGTGGTCCCCCCGTAGTTGAGCACTTCCTGTACAAACTCCTCATCAGATAGCATATGAAAGTTATGATTAGGCGAGGGGATAAAAGGAGATCTTCTACCTGAGAAAAAAATATGCTCCGGCCCCGGCAGCCCCTTCTCTTGCAGCTTGTGACATAATTCAAACGCGATCAGACTGCCCATACTATGCCCAAATATCGCATAGGGCTCATACAACTCATAGCTGATACTCTGATACAAATCTTCAACGGCTTCTTCCATATTTTCATAAAAAGGAAGATTCGACTTGCGACCTCTTCCGGCTAGTTCCAGCGGAATAAAATCCATATCATTCTTATCCGGTATCCGCTTCTTCCAGCGTTCATAAGTGACTGCAGAACCGCCCGCGTATGGAATACAGAACACTTTTATATGATTCATCATTACGCCAACTCCAACTTAGGATAGTAAAAATCATTTAAACTCCACAACTTCAACTGCCCTGGTATGCTCTTGGGATGGCAGCAAACAGCACATTGATAACCAGTTATGTCATTAAAGGTCTCAAAAGCCCAATCTTCCAGTAAATGATTCTGTATGTAACATTTGAACCTGCTTTCTTCCTGACATTTTTGAATAGAAAAGGATTGTAAAGGGATCGACATCCCCTTCCCCAAAGCCTTGATATAGCTCTCCTTCAAGGTCCATAGCTCGTAGAAGCGATTAGGATATTCATGCGAATCTGCTGCCAGATAAACTTTCTCTTCTTCCGTGAAGCATAGATCTCCAATAGCGGGAGGTAAGGAATGACATTGTTCAATATCCGTTCCGATCGGCTGCTCGTCGAGAGCACATGTGACCCAATCACCGGAGTGACTAATGTTAAAATGAATGTTCAGTCCGCTAACCTCTGGCTTACCATAAGGGTTTTCCTGGAACTGGATGCGTCTAACCGGCTGTCCAATTCTGTCGGCAATCACTGTTTTGGCAAGGAAAATACCTGCAAGCGAACGCTCCGCATCTTCCCTTCTATAGAAGCTAGAAATCCGTTTGCGCATACCAGCATCAGTTGAAAGCAAAAGATGTAGATATTGCTGTTCCGGAATGCCACCTTCTATGTGTAAAGCGTGCAATTCCATATCACTCACATCCTTTTCTGAAAATCATCCTATAGCCGAGTTTGTTTCTTAAGTCAATCTTACAACAGCCTATCAGACCTTTCACCGAAAACCACCCCTGGTTTAACCACAAACCTTTTGCGCTTTTACGAGCCAAGCACCGCAATTATGTTGGTTCATAAATTGTCCAGTTGCGTGGTCCAGTTGCCCATAAGAAAAGACCCGCATTCTACCCGCGGATCCTTTGTTAAAGCAAGTATCGTTATTCCATCGAAACGTCTGATTTAATCATCTTTTTAAACTTCAGATAACTGGCTAGTCTCCATGGAATGATGTAGGACGACGCGACGATAAACAGCAGCACAGCCATATTTTGCGGTTCAATCTGGAGAAGATAACTTCTGAGAATAACACGCAAGATCAAGATCCCTACGAAAAAGTAGAGAAAACCTATGTTCCTCTTGGTGTAAATTCGGCCATCCCTTTTCTCATAAGCCGTTGTAATAATCAGCGGAACCGAGAAAGCTAATCCTACAAGTATAGCCAGCAGTGTTTCATTCTGTTGAAGATGTACCTGACCGTTTAGCAGCAGCAGTAGGCCAGGGCTTAAGAATAGAATCGGCAGCATAATCCTAAACGCTCTTTTTCCCATAGGCCTATGTTCCGACATTAGTCTTCTCAGCACAATAATTGCAGCGACACCCAGCATAATGCTTAACATAAAGTTACTATTCATTTTGCACAGCTCCTTCCACGTAATATGCATCACTGGAATAAAGTGTATCTTATTATTTATAGCTTTACACCGAAAATCATTGTGGTAAAAACCGCAAATTTTAAGCTTGTGACCAGCAAAAAAAGGGATGCCCCAGCATCCCTAGAGGAAGGGGTCTAAGCGGTAGAAGCACCGAAAGCAGCCATTGGCATCTGCCAAAGTTCTAATGCAATCGAAGCCCCCCCTCCTTCATCCGAACAAGCACTGGTTTACTAGGCACGTAGGGAGCTGGTTCGAACTGGTTAGCTGTAGATTTTTTGCACCATGTCATCAAAGGACTCAGTAAGTCCGAGACAACCATAAACTTAGCCGATGCTGAACTCCCCTAGGCCCCCTCAAAGTAAAAAGCCTCCAATTGAATTGGGAGTTTTCTACTATATAACTGTCAAGGTCTGGCATAAAATTCAAACTACCTTCTCATACTATGGGGAGAATATGGAGGTGAATGTCATGCCAAAAAATAACGCCAGTCCCAAAGGTGAACCAGGCAAACATCAACCAAGTAAGAAAAACAATGCACAGAATAACAATAACTTTAATGAAGCGGCTCAGATGGTAAACATCGATAAAGCTGCCGATTATGTTCCCAGCTTAAACGGTGTTTCCAAAACCGACGTCTAAACCGCACTGTTAAACAAAAAAACACTCCTCAGAATATTCTGAAGGAGTGTTTCATTTCAAAGATTATATGCGATACGTTAAGCCTACTACACCGTTACTGTAAGCTTTTGAGTCCACAAGATGAAGTGGGACTTGATTCGTGATCTCGTCAAAAAGACGCATGCCAGAGCCAACGACTACGGGGCAGATATTAAGCCTAAGCTCATCTAACAATCCATTTTGTAATAGGGATCTGACTAATTTCGGACTACCAGGGATCTGAATGTTCTTTCCAGGCTGTTGCTTTAGCTCCATTATCTCCTCAAAGAGATTGCCCTTGATCAGGCTCGCAGGTTGCCATTCGAGCATGTCCTCCGTAATCGTACTGGAGACCAGATATTTGTCAGAATGGTTCAGGAATCTTGCCATGGGTAGATCGTCACTCTGATGCTGCCAGAACTGGGCTAACATCTTGTAAGTACGTGGTCCAAGCAGTACAGTATCCGCCTGTGCAACACCCGCAGCAATCGTCTCATTCATTTCATTGCTCCCCCACTTCTTAGGTGAGGCTTCAAGCGAGTCTACAACCCCATCCAGCGACATGAATAAACCTGCCACAATCTTTCTAGATGAATTTTCTGCATCTTGTTCATGATGATCTACAGGCACACTCATCACTCATCGCTCCTTGTACCAGAAATGAGTAGTTAACACTCGATCCGCAATATAAGACATTCTTGATTATTTCAAGTTTTCTAACTCGACGGTCACTTTTTCAATCAGATTCACGAAGGAAGCCAGTTCTTGAGAGCCCTTCACCTGATCTCTGGAATACATGGAATTGTGTTCCGATTCTTTTTTCACCTTTGACAGTGTGGAGTTGATATTATTCAGCTTCTCATCAATCGTCCCTATTGAATCTTTAGAGCGACGAGCTAACTTGCGCACTTCATTCGCGACGACTTCAAATCCTCTACCATACTCCCCTGCTCTTGCCGCTTCAATGGCTGCGTTTAAGCCCAAAAGATGCGTATGATCAGCTACTTCCCTAATCATTGTACCCACTTGATGAATAGACTCTACCTCTTTGTCGAGATATAACACAGTTTGATGTGTTTTCTCTTGATAATCAGCATTCTTACTAGCTAATTCCTCAATGGATTCACTGCTATCTTTCAGTTGAACCATTAAGGATACTAATTCTTGAACCGCAGAACTAACACCTGTAAGCAAATGGTTTTGCTTTTCCAATAAATTTTCTATTTTTGCTTTTTCATCGACTTCGTAGGCTTCAAGAACCAACTGTGAATCCAGATTAAACATCTTGGTTAATGCATGAATGACGGGTTTCCAATCAGTCGGTAATATCCGTTCAAAATAAGCTGTAGCGAGATCCAAATATAATATGTAAGTGCCCAAATACCAATTCGTGGTCAGACCAATACGCGAGTGAATTTTGCCTATAAGCAGTCGTCTTTCAATAAATGCTTCATCAATCACACCCGAGGCCATGGATAAAAAATACCACTGTTGTGTTTCCTTCAATCGATCAAGCGTACTGTGCTGTTCAATGATGTGAAGTAGCTCAGGTTCCTCTATCATCTGCTTATACAATTCATCTACAAGGGAGCTTACGATTTGCTTGAATTCTTTCTCCTTACTTTTCAATACATTTAAATCAGCCTCAGTAATCCCAATATAGCTAACTTGCTGTTTTCGTTCTGAACTAAGATTGATCATAATTTGGTCAACTTCCCTCTCATTCTGTTTATATAATGATCATCGCATCTTCCATGCCATCCCCTATGGCATCTATTTATCTTGATAATAAAGGTATTATTTTTATAAATTTTAACACTTTATTTACTTAAATAGTTTATTAATTTTACAAACTTTTCATTTTGTACATTATTCTTAGATCACACAAAAAAGAGGAGCTCCTGTAAAGGAAGCCCCTCTTAAAATTATAACCTTACCCTACACTGCAACAACTTGTTGCAGCAATTCTATCGTTGTCCGGTCAATGAATTTTCTGAATTTCTCTTTGCCTTTGGCGTTGGCTTTATAGTAGTTAATCAATGACAAAATCACTGGAATGAGTTGATCTTCACTTAGCCCTGATCTAAGAGATTGTGCGATTGAAGTCTTAAGTCCTTTAGGTTCTCCTCCAATAAAAACCTCATAGGTATTACGCATTTTGACAACACTAATGTCTTTCAACAAAGGCTCGCTTGTTCCGAGTGCACAGCCCGCATAACCAATCTTCAGTGGCATAGGTGTTTCAATCCCTGCGATGGACTGATTTAATTTCTGTGCAACTGCCAGACCTGCTTCCTCAGCCCCTTTACAAAAATTACAAGCAATCAGGCTTTTCGTGACAAAACCCGCTGGATATACTTCCAAGCCTGTACGCTCAAGTTGTTCCACAATCTCTTCACGATGTTCCAGAGGTACCTCCAAATATAGCTGTTTAAAAGATGTCATTTCAATTCTTGCATTCGTCCCTACAATAGCTCCAATTGTAGCAAGCTGCTCTGGCGTGAACAGGCTTCCTCCCACTTGAATTGGAGGCGCAACTGCGATTTTCGTTATCTCTCCCATATCCTTATCTCCGTCTCCATTCCTCAAGCGATTTAGTTACGGATCTTCACACGTTGTAGACGAAGCGCGTTAAGTACAACGGAAACCGAACTGAGAGCCATTGCTGCACCTGCTACCCATGGAGCCAAGAAACCAAGTGCTGCGATTGGAATCCCAAGGGAGTTGTATCCAAGTGCCCAGAATAGATTTTGTTTAATATTAGTCATCGTTTTACGGCTCATGTAGATGGCATCAGGAATACTGGATAGATCGCCTCGCATTAAAGTAACATCCGCAGCTTCCATAGCCACATCCGTACCGGTACCGATTGCCATCCCAATATCTGCAGTAGCTAGAGCTGGAGCATCATTAATACCATCGCCAACCATAGCTACTATCTTTCCTTGCGCTTGTAATTTTTTCACTTCCTCCGCTTTTCCTTCTGGAAGCACTTCAGCGCGTACATGATCAATGCCAACTTGGGCAGCGATCGCCTTTGCCGTACGTTCGTTATCTCCGGTAATCATGATGACCTGGATTCCCATTCCTTTCAACCGACTGACAGCAGCCTGAGAGGTTTCTTTAATGGTGTCCGCAACAGCTACCATACCTACGTACCCTTTATTTATAGCAACAAGCATTGCTGTTTTACCGGATTCTTCTAAAGTAGACATGATGTTATAAGCATGACTTGCCTCTACACCGTATTTGTCCATGAGACGCCGAGTACCAATTAACAGCTCTTTGCCTTCCACGACAGCCTTGATCCCAAAACCCGGTATAGCTTCAAAAGACTCTGTCCCTGGCAATTCAATATTTCTTTCCAAGATGCCTGCGACAATAGCTTCTGCAAGTGGATGTTCTGAATTCTTCTCGGCTGCACCCACCAGTCTAAGAAATTCTGTCTCGTTGCCTTCGACCAAAATATCGGTAAGCTCAGGTTTGCCCTTTGTTACTGTGCCTGTTTTATCCAAGATAATCGTATCAATTTTATGTGTTTGCTCTAAATGCTCTCCGCCTTTGAACAGGATTCCCAGTTCAGCTGCACGTCCGGAACCAGCCATAATGGAGGTTGGCGTAGCCAGACCCAAAGCACAAGGGCAAGCGATAACCAGAATGGCGATTGCTTTTTCCAAAGCTCCTGCAAAATCACCCGGTGTTACGATGAAGTACCACACTAAAAATGCAATAACGGCAATCCCAACAACGATAGGAACAAAGATACCAGAGATGACGTCAGCAACCCGTTGAATAGGAGCTTTTGAACCTTGCGCTTCTTCTACCACTTTGATGATCTGCGCAAGAGCAGTTTCCTTACCTACTTTTGTTGCCTTAATTCGAAGCATACCGTTTTTATTAATCGTCGCTCCAATGACGGAATCTCCGGCTTTCTTTTCAACAGGGAGGCTTTCTCCGGTCAGCATGGATTCATCTACCGAAGAGATCCCTTCCAGAACTTCACCATCTACAGGTACTTTATTCCCTGGACGAACAAGTACTATATCACCAGTAATAACTTCTTCTACCGGAATGCTTAATTCTTCACCATTGCGGACAACTAAAGCTGTCTTGGCTTGCAGTCCCATCAAGGATTTAATAGCTTCTGAGGTCCGTCCTTTTGCCAAGGATTCGAACAATTTTCCCATTAGAACCAGAGTAATCAATACTGCACTCGTTTCGTAATACATTTCTGGTCCATGATGCGCGCTCCCACCATCGACAGCCCAAACAATGGTTAAATAAAGGCTGTAAAAAAAGGCCGCTGAGGTCCCAAGTGAAACTAGAACATCCATGTTCGCACTGCCGTTACGTAGTGCTTTATAAGCACCGATGTAAAATTGTTTACCAATATAAAATTGAACTGGTGTTGCCAAAATCAATTGGAACCATGGATTCATAAAAAGATCAGGCAGCCATATCCACGAAGTGAAGGAAAAGTGGCTCACCATCGCCCACAGCAGTGGAAACGATAGAATCGCGGAGATCAGCAGCTTACGTTTTTGCTTGGATAAATCTTGTTGTCGCTGTTCCGCTGGGTCACCTTGCTCTTGTTTGGGAACAGCCTTGTATCCAAGCTTCTCCACCCGCTTCTGCATGTCAGATACAGAAACTTCAACGGGATTATATTCGACATGTGCTGTTTCCATCGCAAAGTTCACACTAGCGGTGCTTACGCCAGGCAGTTTATTCAGAGTCTTTTCAATTTTCAATGCACAAGCAGCGCATGTCATACCTACAAGCTGTAAATCTACAGCTTCTTTAGCCGTGCTATACCCTAGCCTCTGAATACTTGCTTCCATCTTACTTACGTCCACTATGTTCGGATCATAAGTCACTGTAGCCCTTTCCATTGCAAAGTTTACGTTGGCTTCTGTTACACCTTCTAACTTGTTCAAGCCTTTTTCTATGCGGTTTGCACAAGCAGCACAAGTCATCCCTGTGATTTGTAATGATGTTTGTGATTGTCCCGCCGCAGCAGTAGTCATTATATAAACACCTCTTCCACTTTTGTGATGATTTCCATTGTTTGCATCATCCTCTTCTTAACATTAGTATACCCCCCTACCCTATATTATGTCAAGCGACAAGCTATACTCTAAATACTTAAAAAGGAGTTTTCTCAGTAACAGAAATCCTGTTTCTGAGAAAACTCCTTCATGAATCCGTCCTCTCTGAAGAGAGTCCTACTGAGTTAAGCAGCCATTTCACGGCAGATTTTCGCACAGGCAAAACATGCTTCTGCACATTGCTGGCAATGATCATGGTCATGCTTTTTACATTCGTTGCCGCAGGCTTCACAAGCCTCTGCACAAGCTAAACATAAGGCCTTGGCATATTTACTGTTCATCGACAGGGCATGTGCAGTGAATCCGCATATTTCCGCACATTCACGATCCAGGCGAATGCACTCCTTCATCATTCCAACATGATCTTCCTCCAAGCAAGATGAGTAACAGTGATTACAAGCCACCATACATTTTAAACATTCTTCAATACACGCCTTGTAGTTTTGATGTGACATCATAAAAGCTCCTCTCAAGATGTAATTTAGTATAGTCCCCTACTCTATATATACCCAATCGTGAGCTAACTTATCATGCTCAGAGAAATTGTCCGAACTGAACATTAGACAAGCAGCTGTTTCTCAATTTCTTGACGATTGAACACAAATCCGAAGAATACCTGATTGTTAATGAAAATGGTAGGAACCAATCTTTTTCCAGTTCGATTAAATAACGTATCTGCATGGTCAGGATGATCTGCAATATTAAATTCAGTAAATGGAATATGATGCTCACTTAAGAACTTTTTAAAATTTCTGCAATCCTCACAAGTCGGTGTTGTAAATACCTCTACGTTCATATGGGTCGTCCTCCTTCAGTATATTTTCTAACAGAATTAGTATACCCCTCTATACTATACATGAATCTAAATAAAAAAAGGATTCCAACGAATCCTTTCTATTATCAATTATTTAATTAATTTATTGATGGTAATTAATAACTCATCTAACACTTCATTTTCACCATCTTGAATTCGTTCTACGACACAGCTCTTCATATGATGTTCTAACAAAAGCTTTCCTACGCCGTTCAAAGCAGATTGGACCGAAGAGATTTGATGCAGCACATCATCACAATAGGTGTCCTTCTCAATTAATCCCTTTAGCCCTCTTACTTGTCCTTCAATTCTATTGAGTCGGCTAACCAGGTTCTTTTTTGTCTTCTCAGAGTGATGACTTTTTCGTTCACCCGTGCTACATGATTCGTGCTCGTGCGTATGATCTTCCATGCACCAATCACTCCTTTCCATATAGTTTTATTATACTATAGCCCCCCTAATCTATTCAAAATATAAAATATAATTAGACTTTCATCACTTCATGGGATATCACCGATGTCTCAATTTGAATAGTAGTATGCTGGATTTTGAAGCGTTCCGCTATTAACTGAATGGCTTGCTGCAAAATACGTTGATCATCTTCCTGATCTTTGATTAAGAGATGGCAGCTTAGTGAATCAAGACCCGAGGTAATTGTCCAAATATGAAGATCATGAACATTTATAACGCCCTCGATATTTTCTAGAACTGCCTTCACCTCAGAAGGATTCACTGTAATCGGTGTACCTTCCATAAGAACATGAACGGTATGTTTGATGATTCCCCAAGCGCCTCTAAGAATTAATAGAGCAACTATTACGCTTATAATCGGATCAGCAATATACCAGCCAAAAATCATCATAACTAAACCTGCAATAATAGCCCCCACCGAGCCTAAAGCATCGCCAAGCACATGAAGATAAGCGCTGCGAAGGTTTATGTTATTCTTTACATCTCCTTTTCTCATAAGAGACCAAGCACTAGCAACATTGGCTAAAAGACCTATACATGCGATCAGCATCATAGAACCACTTGCAACCGTAGGCGGCTCGAAGAATCGGCCATAAGCTTCCACGATGATAAAACCAGCAACTACAAATAAGGTGACCCCATTCAATAGTGCCGCTAGAATTTCAAACCGATGAAATCCATATGTTTTATTGGGAGAGGCAGGTTTAGTTGCAAACCAGACCGCTACTAGGCTTAATGCTAAGGAGCTTGCATCGTTTAGCATATGCCCACTATCCGATAGCAGCGCTAAGCTGTTAGTGATCAGTCCGCCAAAAAACTCCAAAAACATAATTCCTACCGTAATTATTAATGCAATCATTAGTCCTTTTTTATTTCCGCTAGGATCAAAATGATGATGACCGTGAGGCCCATGGGAATGATCATGTCCTGCATGGGAATGATTGTGATCGCTGTGATTGTGATCGCTGTGATCGTGATCAGAGTGTTGCCCGTCTAAGTGCTCAATCTGATGATTGTGATTATTCTTCTTGTCCTTCATGATTTACCTCCTATTTACCTTCAGCAAGATAGTATTTGTATGCGCGCGCAGTGGTATTCAAAAGCTCCAGATCATAATAACATATGAACAAATGCTCATATGTTATTATGATCTGGATTTTTCTTCTTGTCAATAACGAACCTAAGGGTATATCCTCTTTAGTCATGAAAACACAAAAAAACACCTCTATACAATTTCTGTATAAAGATGTTTTAGTTTATCTTTCACTTCTTAATCTTAAAGAGAAATCGCTGCTTCTAATGCAACTTCCATCATGCTGTTGAAAGAATTTTGTCTTTCTTCTGCCGTGGTTACTGCATGAGTAACTAATGAATCTGAAATAGTAAGAATACATGCTGCTTGTTTACCTAATACTTTCGCATTATGGAACAATGCATAGCTCTCCATTTCTACACATACACAGCCATGTTCATTGTAAAATTCATTGTGGCCTGGCACGTTATCTTCATGATAGAATACATCGCTTGAATGAATTCTTGCCGTCAAAAGTGGCTTGTTAATACGTTTAGCCGCTTCTTCAATGACTTCGTTCAATTCTTTACTTGGCAGCTGTACGTCTCCTTCTACACCACTTTGCACATAGGCGTATGTAGATTCACTCCACGCACTATCCGCCAGTACCACATCAAATAAATTCAATTTATCAGTGTAGGCACCTGCACTACCGATGCGAATGATGTTTTCCACACCATAATTTTTGTATAGTTCATAAGAATAAATACCGATACTTGGCATTCCCATTCCCGAACCCATTACTGACACTTCTTTACCTTTGTAAGTGCCTGTATATCCAAACATATTCCGTACCGTATTAAATTGGGTTGGGTTCTCCAAATAGGTTTCTGCGATATACTTCGCTCTTAACGGATCTCCTGGCATTAATACTGTTTTGGCGATTTCACCATTTTGTGCTGCATTGTGCGGCGTTGACATAATTTATTCCTCCTAAGTTTGTTACTCAACTACTATCTTACTATACCATCCATGAATTTAAATATACGTTTAAAATATTCTTTTGTTTCAACAAAAAAAGAACTGATTCTCTTACTACAATTTATTCGCAAACTCGTTAAGCTTTTGGGACATTATTTTTATTTCCTCAATAAATGCAGAAGTATGCTGAACAGATGCAGCCTGTTCTTGTCCGATAGCCGCTATCTTCTCTATCGAATTAGCCATTTGGTTCGTAATCCCCTTAATTTGTAGCATGGTTTCATTTATATTTTGAGTTGAAGAAACGGTTTCCCGTGAAAATTTCCGAATTTCCTTAGCTACGACTTCATATCCTCTTCCCTTCTCACCTGCATGAGCCGCTTCTATTGCTGCATTCAGCCCGAGTAAATTCGTTTGGTCAGCAACCTTTTTAATAATCGATAGGACCTCTGTAGTATTCTCCACATCTCTACCAGCTTGTTGGGATTGAATAAGTAGTTGCTGAGAGTAATCCGCAAGTGAATTGGATCCATACGAAATATTATTGATTTGCTCATTAGCTTGGGTCAGTGATTCTGAGATCTGTTCTACAATAGCCTTTAATTCACTTTGTCTACGAATCTGAACTGCAATCCCGCCAATGACCTGACCGTTTTTATCGTGAAGAGGTGTCGCTGTACCCGTAAACTCGAATCCATAAAAGTTGGCCGGAACATCGGACTTTAATGCTTGATTCTCTCGTATAGCTATGTAAAGCGGTTCTTCTTTGTTTAAAAGCTGTCCTTCGGTAATGTTTAAATTAATGGTATCGCCAGGAAAATAAGCAACAAACCGATCCAAATCACATATGGCTATGGATAAATCAGCCGGAATAGATAATTTTATTATAGGTATAATCGCGATAAATTTGTCTAAAGATTCAATATTATTAATCACAGAAATATAGTCTCCATTCCAGCAAAAGGTTTTTCCAACCGTGCTAAATTCTCAATTTTGCTTAATTCATATTTGAAATATGTATTCAAGAAATCCTCATAAAATCCTCCAAAAAAGTTTACAAATCCCCTTTTTCGCTCATAACATACGGATAGCATACAAAAAAGCCCCCACCTTGTGAAAAGTGAGGGCTTTGAGTTACTTGCTTTTATTAACAGTATCGATTAGTTACGGATCAGATAATCAAATGCACCTAAAGCTGCAGTTGCACCGGATCCCATCGAAATGATGATTTGTTTATAAGCACTATTAGTGCAATCGCCAGCAGCAAATACTCCTGGTACATTTGTAGCACCATTGCTATCTACAACGATCTCGCCAACGCGAGTACGTTCAACCATGTCACCTAACCAATCTGTGTTCGGAACCAAACCGATCTGCACAAACACACCCTGTAATTCAATATGGTGAGTTTCTTCTGTCGCACGATCGATATAAGAAATACCATCTACCTTATCAGTTCCGGTAATTTCTTTCGTTTGCACGTTCTTAAGCACAGTAACGTTAGGTAGGCTGTAGAGACGATCTTGCAGTACGGCATCTGCTTTGAGCTCTGGAGCAAATTCCAGAACCGTTACATGCTTCACTATACCCGCAAGGTCAATAGCTGCCTCAATCCCTGAATTACCGCCGCCGACAACGGCAACATCTTTGCCTGCAAATAAAGGACCATCACAGTGTGGGCAGTAGGCTACGCCTTTATTCTTGAATTCAGCTTCACCAGGTACACCCATATTGCGCCAACGAGCACCTGTCGACAGAATGACCGTCTTACTCTTTAGAACAGCACCGTTCTCGAGTTCAACTTCAATTAAATCATTCTTATCTAAACGTGTGGCACGTTGTAACTTCATCACATCAATGCCATACTCTTTCACTTGCTCTTCGAGTTTAGCCACTAGCTGAGGACCTTCAATGTAATTTACACTGATAAAGTTCTCAATACCAAGTGTGTCGTTAACCTGTCCACCTAAGCGTTCAGCGACAATCCCTGTGCGAATTCCTTTACGCGCTGCGTAAATTGCTGCACTTGCACCTGCTGGGCCACCGCCAACAACAAGTACATCATATGGAGCTTTATTGTCAAACTCTGATGCGTCTACAGTACTACCCATTTTAGCTAGAATTTCTTCAACCGTCATACGACCACTTTCGAAAAATTCACCGTTAAGGTAAACGCTTGGAACAGACATAATTTCTTTGCGTTCTACCTCTTCTTTGAACACTCCGCCGTCAATCATCGTATGGGTAATCCCAGGATTGAAGATACTCATTAGGTTCAGTGCTTGTACAACATCAGGGCAATTGTGACAGCTTAGGCTGACATAAGTTTCAAACTTATATTCGCCATTAATGCTTTTGATCTGATCAATAACACTTTGCTCAACCTTAGGCGCTCTTCCGCTAACTTGCAATAGAGCCAACACTAATGAAGTAAACTCATGTCCTAGCGGAGTTCCCGCAAAGGTTACGCCCGTATCTTCACCCACACGATTTACGCTAAAGCTTGGGGTTCTAGGCAGTTCGGTTTTTTCTACCGTTATCCTAGCTGACATTTTGGCAATTTCATCAACCAGCGCTTCCATCTCTTGAGATGCTTCGTCAGAGCCTGCACTGATTTTCAGTACTACGTCGCCTTCCAAGAGTTCTAGGTATTGAGCTAGTTGAGCTTTTATTTCTTGATCTAATTTCATTTAGCTTTCGCTCCTTAAATCTTACCTACAAGATCGAGACTTGGTTTAAGAGTTTCTGCACCTTCGGACCATTTCGCTGGGCAAACTTCACCTGGATGATTGCGTACATATTGTGCTGCTTTGATTTTGTTAACAAGTGCACTAGCATCGCGACCAATACCACCAGCATTAATTTCAACGGTTTGGATAATACCGTCTGGATCAATGATGAATGTACCACGATCAGCAAGACCGTCAGCTTCGATCAGAACATCAAAGTTACGGGAAATCACATGAGAAGGATCGCCGATCATAATGTATTTTACCTTGCCAATAGCTGCAGAGCTTTCATGCCATGCTTTATGTGTAAAGTGAGTATCTGTGGAAACGGAATATACTTCAACACCCAATTGTTTTAGGGTTTCATATTGGTTTTGCAGATCTTCAAGTTCAGTTGGGCATACGAATGTAAAGTCAGCTGGGTAGAAGCAAACTACACTCCATTTACCTTTAAAGTTTTCTTCTGATACATCGATGAATTTCCCATCTTGAAATGCGCTTGCTTTGAATGGTAGGACTTCTGTTCCGATAAGTGACATATTATTTAAATCTCCTTTAAGTTTTATTTTTTGTGGATACAATATTCAAATCTGCAAACATCACATATCTGAATACTATTTGTAATTATTATAATTAACCAAATTAAGGCCTGTCAAGTTATTTATAATAATTCTAATATGATAATCGTTGTCAGTCGCTAAATGTTCATAAATTATCATACTTATGAACTAGTATGGGTTAGTTTACATGTTTTATGTAGGGCAATTTCTACAATTCGAAGTCATCTGCTATTAGATTGATAATATTTAAAGATTCTCTCGCTACCTTTGGGTTAGAATATCGATTTCCATTATATGTGATTAATGCTTTCCATAAAGCCCATCCTCTTGCTCTATTCCAAGTCTCTTCATCCATCTGTAATACATCCTTGAATACCTTTCTACTATCCTCATCAAAAAAGGTCCATGCCATTGCCGCATCACAAGCAGGATCGCCTACACCCAAGATTCCGAAATCAATGACTGCACACAGCTTTCCATCTTTGACTAGTAAATTCCCTGGCGCAATATCTCCATGAACCCAAACCGGCTTGGAATTCCATTTAGAATCTAATGCTAATTCCCAGATTTCTCTCAATAGATCTTCTTTAAAAATATCTTTATTATGCTCAATCGCATGTCTAGACTCTTCATCATATACCGCTAAAGATCCACCTCTATAGAAATTATGTTCTCCTGCTAAAGGCCCCCTACTAGCATCAATAGATTGTAATTCAATTAAAAATGCTCCCAAATCTCTTGCAAACTGGTTAAGATCATTAATATTTTGGTGCGTTAATGTCTCACCCTCTACCCACTCATTGATAGACCACGGCAATGGATATTCTTCGTTAGGCTCCCCTTTGACTAATGGTATTTGAATAGGTAACGTGAGTTCTTTACTTAATATGGGCAACCATTGTTGCTCTTTCTCTACTTGTGGAGCATAAGCTGCTGCACTTGGTAACCTCACGCTCATATGCTCACCTAAATGAAACGTACGATTATCATTCCCGCTGAATTTTACTGGCCTAATCTCTAAATCGGACCACGCGGGAAATTGTTCATTAATTAATCTTGCAACTAAATCGACGGTAATTGTATTCATAAATACCTCGCTAACATAAGTTTTACTAGCCATTTCCATAAGAGACATCTAATATTATGTTAGCTTTACTAGTGTCTGTATGCAAACTATGCAATTAGATCAGCCACAAAAGGGACAAGCTAAGTAAGTAGAAATCTTAATATGATTACGAGGAAGAAGGGTGTTCCTTAATGACTAATAGTAAAACGAATCCTAAGGTGGACGGATTTCTAAGGAAAGTAAAACAGTGGCAGGAAGAATACGAGATGTTGAGAAATATCGTTCTTGACTGTGAGTTGACTGAAGACTTTAAATGGATGCATCCTTGTTACACGTTTGAGAACAAAAACATAGTCTTAATCCATGGATTTAAAGAATATATTGCACTGCTGTTTCATAAAGGTGTCTTATTAAAGGATACCCATGGAATTCTGATTCAACAAACGGAGAATGTACAAGCTGCACGCCAAATCCGGTTCACCAATGTTCAAGAGATCCTTGAAAAAGAAAGCATTATAAAAGACTATATTTATGAAGCCATCGAAGTTGAAAAAGCTGGTTTGGAAGTGGAATTCAAAAAGAATACAGATTTCATCATTCCTGATGAATTTCAAACTAAACTTGATGAAATGCCTGCCTTGAAAAATGCTTTTGAAGCTTTGACGCCCGGGCGGCAAAAAGCATACCTTCATCATTTTAATGAGCCCAAGCAATCCAAAACTCGAGTATCTAGGGTTGAAAAATGGATGCCGCAAATTCTGGATGGAAAAGGATTAAATGATTAAGTTGTATATGAAGAAGCAACCTTAGATCGGTGAACAATCCGAACTGAGGTTGCTTCTTCTCTTTTTACTAAAAGATTTTATACTACTTCAGGTAGGTTCCGGTTACTCCAATTCCACCGCTACCGTTCAATACATACACTCTAGCGTTTCCTTTTCCAGAGCATACCAGAGTGATTGTGCCGTTAGTAACGTTTTTGGTATCGCCAGTCACCGCATCCACGTAAGTTCCGTTCGGAATTCCGGTAAATGTCGCATTTCCTGAGATCGTAACTAACGCAAAGCTATCGATGCCTTTTGCGCTATCGGTATATCTTCTTTTAAATGCCAATTCACCAGATACATTTTCTGTGGAATACTGGCCTTTTTGCAAGGCTGGAACAGCTCTTCTGATTAAATTGAGTTGTCTGATATGTTTTGCCAAAGGATAGTTTAATGAATCGGCAAGTGTACCAGTAGCATTTGTATACTTACCGTAGTCCTGAACAGTAACGCTACCCTCAATTTGATCTCCAAAGTAAGCACGCCCTGTTGAGCTAAGTGGTGCATTCGGGCCAACATCGATGACTGATCCTTTTTTAAACTCGATTTCAGAACCATAATAGATCGCAGGTATTCCCCGGAAAGTGAACATCAGCGAGAGATTCTCAGCCCAAGTGTCTTGTGTCCCAGCAAATCGTTGATTCTCTGGGGCTTGGTCAGGTGCATAGTCATGAGAGTCAACATAAGTTACATTCCAAGTAGCATCGTTATAATATTGATCACCGCTCTTCATACTGAATGCTTCCTGCGCAGTCTTGAATGCCCAATGCATCGGGAAATCAATAACATCCATACCCGATTTCATCGAATAGTCAGGCGCGTGATAATTATTGCCTATTAAAAAAGCATTGTTCGAGGTTGGCTGCCCTGCTGTAGTAGAGTTATCTGCCCACTCTTGTTCCACTGACAGCTTGTTGGAAGCGTAGTCATTTTGTCCATCACCCGGATAGGCTTTCGAGCTTTTCCATGTATAGAATGGAGTCGATATTGCCGGAATCCCACTATTCCATACATCTCTGTACCGAGTAGCCACTTCACCAAAAACAAAGAAGTTTGAGCCCCCTCTTGTTTTCCAAGCAGGAACAAAGTATTTGTTAAAAATATACCGACTCACATGCTTCACAGTATCGACCCGGAAAGCATCAACACCCATATCAATATACTGATTATAGCTGTCAATTAGATACTGATTCACTACAGGATTTTCCGTATTCAAGTCCACAGCGTCTCCTGCAATCTGTCCTGTCTGTACGGTGTAAGATTCCCAGGAAAGACTTTTTTCGGTATGATACATGTTATTGTTGGTTTCCGCATTTTTCATGATTGCGAGTCTGGCCTGATATTGCTGATCAGGGGTCATCGTATCATAGTTAGCTGGCAGTTTATCCGTAATTTTAAGCATGTTATTTACGGTGTCCGCTGCAGTCGGATCTTTTTTGAACATAGGCAACAGATTCTCTTCCCCAAAATTACCGGTATGATTCACAACAACGTCCTGAATAACCTTTATCCCTTTGGCATGAGCTGCATTAATCAATTCCTGATAAGAGGCTCCCGCTGATTCATACCTTGGATCTACTTTGGAAAAATTAATCGCATGGTAGCCGTGATAATCATACCCGCTGGCATTCTGCACCACTGGCGTAATCCAAATAGCACTGAATCCGAGCGCTTTGATGTAGTCTAGCTTTTGAATCAGTCCCTTAAAGTCACCTCTCCAAGCTGGGTCTGAATCCGGATTTCCTGCTTTAGCGTCCTCCCATGAATGTACATTGTTACTCGGATCACCATCATAGAATCGTGAAGTAATTACGAAATAAATGGTGTCTTCACGGAAATCGCCTTTATTTCCAATCGTATAGACAAAGCTCTGTTTCGTTTCATTTCCGGCACCATCAACCACCAGGAATTTCAGTGTCGTCGTCTTATTAATAAGAATGGACGGTCCTGCCAGAGCAGTTAAAGCATTGCCCGAGATATAGAGATTTGAACTGGTAGTTGGTTCCGTCCCATTATCTGTGTAATATGCGGTGGTCATTGCTGCTTTGTTATCTTTTATATTAAAAGAGACGGTAACGGCAGAGCTTGAATTCCCAACAGGTAAATTCGCGGTTATCGTTGGGGCTTGCAGGTCGAGATTTAGGTCAATGACATAAGCAAAAGTGCCTACACTGCCTGCTTGACCGATGGAGTTAACACCAAAAGCCTTGATAGTCGTAGTAGAAACTACTTGGATTGGAGCCGTGTATAAGGTAGAAGATGTCGTTGGTGTCGACCCGTCTGTCGTATAGTAGATTTTATCGCCAGTATTGATACTGGAGAGCTTCACAGTTTGGGTAGAATCATATGTCTTCGGCGTAGGAGAGACTGAAATCACGGGGATCTTCGGAATTTCTGGATTAGCGTCATACCACACATTATCTGCGTTATACCAGCTCTCTTTTACATTGCGGGACAAGTCGGCCGTCTGTTTGCCGTTGCCATCATTAAAGATAAGGCTTGTGCTGGTGGCGTTGGCAATAGTATAGCTATACCAGTCGTTTCCGTCCGATTTCATCAGAATTCCTGGCCAAGCTCCGCTTGTTGGAACCGTTGTCGGGCTCAGATTCCAGTAATGGATTCGGATCGTTGAGCTCCAGTTTGCTGGTTTCTTAAAATGAACCGTTAAGCCAGCCGAAGTTGGCGTTGGTGTTGGTGTAGGCGTCACTGTTGGTGTTGGTGTTGGTGTTGGTGTTGGTGTTGGTGTTGGTGTTGGTGTTACGGTTGGTGTTGGCGTAGGAGTCACGGTTGTTGTTGCGGTAGGCGTTGGCGTTGCTGTGGCTGAAAGAGTTAGATAGTCGATATTGATATTCCCAGTATCATCCGAGTCATATTTGTAAGCGATCGTATTATTTCCTGCCTGTAAGGAGAGCGTTTCTGTTTGGTCACCCCATGCATCCCAATTTGGCAAGTTCGCTAAAGTGGTCTGCTTTACCTTTGCTCCATTCACATAAATGGAAACTTGCTTGGCACTGCCAGTCGCATTGGCATAGCGAAGCGTGACATTATAGGCGCCTGCAGCGGAAGATTGAACATTAAAGGTGGTAGTTGCTCCTGTGGTTGTGTATCCATCAACAAAACCAGTGCCGGTATATCCGGTGTGATTCGTATTTATTTTTGCGCTACCTGACAAGGCTGCGCTCTCAGCTTCATACTTCCCAGCAACCGGAATAACTACCGTCCAGTTCTTCCCTCCGTTGCTGTCCCAGCTATCCGTCGGGGCTGTGATGTGATAACAATAAATGAGTGTTGCGCCCTCCTGAACATTGAGGTTGGCCGTAAACGTGGTCCCACTTTTAGACATGACTGTGTCCGTAGTATTCGTCCAATTATTCGTGGTCCAATGCAGTGTCACAGCAGATGCTGTGGTGTTTGTATAGGAGACTGTATAATCAGTGTTGCTGGCTGAAGCCCCGCCGGATAAACCGAATAAACTAAAGATTAGCGAAAAAATGATCAACCAAGAAAAAAACCGCCTAGATTGTTTTCGTACCAATTAAATAACCTCCTCATTAATATTAAGTGCAAATTACGTTGTGCAAACGTTTGCAAAAATGAGAAAAAAAGAAACAATCTAACTTATCAATCTCCTCCTTCTTAGAAAATATGGAAAAACCTCATTGTATGCGTTTACAAATAGAACTATTGAGAAATCCTCAGGTTACAGATAGCTCCATATCTAATGAATTTTCCCTGTTTATGATTATAGGCTCCAACCTTTTCCGGGTCAATGCATCTTTTAGGCTAAAAATATAAAAATTTAATGATTTAAATACAAAAGTTCAATCGTTTTCATTCATCAACTGTTCAAGGCATTTTAAAATCTTAAACTACTGCTATTTATAGAACTATGGTTTCCCGTTTGTTGAACGAATGATTATCAAGACTTGGGTGACAACTTCTTCGTACTTACCCAGTACTTTCGAAATCAGTTCTCGGGATCATGTACTTTAGTCACCCAACCGTGTTTTCAATGGTTCTAAAACTTCCGTTTATGATATGGGAGACCCTCGCCTTCTTCGCAATACTGTTTAAGACTGTACAAAAAAATAGCCCAGTTATAATTACATACGCGATAAAATAAGGTCACTTCCTCCCAATTCATCTGACGAAAAATGATTGAAGTCTTCCCGTTTTTTTCCCTCATATCAAAAGAAATTGTCGTACCTATCCATTCTGGATCTGAATCAACACACTGCCACAAAATCTTTTTATCGGGAACAAGCTCATCAACTCGCATCTTTGTTAAACCTTTGCCGCCGAATCGAAACTCATTTATACAACCGATCTGATCATTGACTATTAGTTCATTTGTCCATATTTCTGAAAGTCCTTTTGCAGTGGTTAATGCTTCATATACCGTTGAAGCTGGAACATTCACGGTCTGTAAGTGCTCGATATTTGCCATATTGCTCATCCCCTTTTTTTAAGGATTTAATTTATGTAATTATTTGTATATGAAAATTACACCATCAATCATATCAACTCTGAGATAAACATTGGTGTAGCTCCATCCTCTGTATTAAAGCCAAATTTATTATAGAAATCCACTGCATGAGGATAAGAAATTAATACTTTTGTTTTACACCCTTTATATCTATCAAGCATTATATTCATCATTTCCTTACCTATACCTATACTCTGATAACTCGGATTAATAAGCATATAATGAAAATATACCGTTAAAACACCATCTGACAAAGCATTTATTAAACCAACAAGCTTTCCTCCTTCCCAAGCGGTAACAATTGAATGAGACCCTCCGATTGCTTGTAAAAGCTCGTTTGGGTACTTGCCAGACTCCCATTCTACTGAAAGAAATAACTCTTGGAGTGCATCCTTAGTGATATCCTCTTTGCTTGAAGCGTAATAAATACTCACCCCTGCACCTTCCTTTCATAAAGCTAACTACGGCACAACATCTGTTTTAAACTCCCATATTTCGATGGATTTGCAATCCTTAAGAAGCCATAAAATAATACCGACATAGCAATTTCGGATTTATCAAAGTGAATAATCACTTTAATTACCTCAATATACTCTTAAAAATATGTATAGAAAATGGATTAACTGAAGTGGAATTTGTATTTATTTACATTAAAGAATTCATGAGAATACTTCTTTTACCTAAGCATACTAATCCTAAGAGGTTTATAGCGTTAATTTGCCCGGTAGTTGAATAAAGGCAGCTGATCGCGTTGACTGACGGCTGCCTAATCGTATTTGAGCTAACGCTACCCATTGGTGTAATTACTCAAATATAATCAATGAATTCATTAGTTTTGTTATATCCATAAATTATGATGGAGTCGGTAGTTACTTCACCTGGAACATGTATTTTTTTCAGGATTTGAATTAAATCAGTTTTTATCAAGTCATCTTCAGCATGAATATCTAACCACTCAATAAATTTGTAGCCACCATCTGAAAAATGGTAATACCAATCTCCATCCCAAAGGCTGATATAGCCAGTATCAATGTCTTTAGTCCTCCATTTGGTTGGAAAAGCATAGTTGAGCATTGCTTGTCTTATTTCTTCCCATTTTGTGTTGTTCATTAAAGGTTTTAGTTCATTTGAATCCATATATTCACCTTTTTCTCCCATCAGTACTGCAAGTGTTTATTCCAGCTTATCATTTTCTCTTGTACAAAACTGCCCGTTAGCAGAACAAAGCTGCCGATTCAAGTCGGCAGCTTCGTTCTGGTGTTATTGAGCTATAGTTTCCCATTAGCTTAAACGTTATTTATGATACGGTTCTCCGCGCTGTCAGTAACTGTAAGTTTTAGGGCCATCCTTTTGTGGGATGGCCCTTTCATTTTTCTCATTATGTTGAACTATGTTCCCCGTTAACGAGCCGCCAACATAAAAAACAGAGCATCTGAGGTCACGCCTCAGATGCCTTCTATTTAGTATTGTTTTATGACCTGGTTCAATTTCATAAATCTTCTACACCGGTGGGTAAGTTTTTACTCGCTACATTTGGCTTCGTGTACATTTTATTGAGTATGATCGTTTGCACGATAATGAATATACCGCCAACTGCCCAATATAATGGTAACGCGGCGGGCATCTGAAAAGAAAATACACCCATCATGATCGGTGACAACAATCCGATGAAAGCCATTTGGTTATTTTGATTTTGCTGATACTGCGCTGAAACGGATTGAGACACGCGGAACTGAACGTAATACACCGCAGCGGCAATAAGCGGCAAAATCATATCTGTTTTCCCCAAGCTAAACCACAGAAAATCGTCCGCTGCAATCTCTGGGGTACGACGAATGGCGTAGTAAAATGCGAGGGTGATCGGCCATTGGAGAAGCATCGGTAAACACCCCATATTTAAGGGATTAAATTGATGCTTCTGGTAGAGCTGCATCATCTCGACTTGCTGTTGTTTTTTTGCATCCGCACTGACGTCGTTCTTATACTTCTCCTTAAGTGCAGTTAACTCCGGCTGGAGGACGGCCATCTTTTCTTTCATGTCCATTTGTTTCTTGGTTTGATTCATCATGAGCGGCATGATCGCGAGTCTGATAATGAAAGTCATCAGCACGATCGATAATCCGTAGTTTCCGTGAAATGCATTCGCGAAGAATTTGATCAAGATCGAAAATGGATAAATAAAAAAGTGGTTAAATACCCCTACTGAATCGGCATTAATCGAGTTTGATTGGGATGCTGTCGAACACCCGCTGAGCACAATGATCGGAATAACTCCAATCAACATGACGAGAATGGGCTTGGCCCATTTTTGAAACAACAAAATCTTTTTCATCGTTGTCCTCCCTAATTGAAAGTATGGAATATCAATGTGGGGAAGGACTATGGTCTTCTTCATTAGGTGCTTCTCTTCGTCTGGCGGTACGTACTATCCACCGCTGAATGCTGCTCGGTTGTGACAGTCTGACAGCTACAAACCAAGTTAAACCGGCTGGAGCAATTTCATAACCCCAGTGTATCTCTTGTGTAGAAAAATAGGTGAATGGAATTGACACTAAGGAATAGATGAGAGCGATCGAGAACACCAATTGAACCAAGTCATAAAAATGCTCCAGCCAAGTTCACCTCTGTATGAGCCATATTGGAAAAATTTGAATAATGATTATACGTTAGAGAAAACTGTGTGGTTTCACTAACCTGCCCGTTAGTTGAACAAATAAAAAATGGCTGCCGAAGCAACCGCTATCCCACTAATGTGCCCCGCTTGCTTAATCGACATTACGCACCAGTCCGATAGACTTAGCCTTGCAGGGTTATCTGCTGATTACGCCTCACCGAAAAACCCTTAGCAGACCAAGGAGAGCAGCGACGCGGCGTAGATACGATTTTATAAGATGTCGGCAGCTTTTTCGACTATACTTTCAAATTCTTCTCTTACAGACTATGATTTATTAAATGAGCAATTTCTTTAACTCTCTCCATTGTAATTCCTTCTCTTTGTTCAACTGCAAGTGGATGATTCGTTTGTTCTAATTCTATTAACGGAACAGCACCAACTTCTTGTGTATGTACCATTGTCTTTAACGATAATGTAGTTATTAGATATATTGAAAGTTCAGTCGATAACCAACCAAAATAAGGTTTTTCAGTTTCCCTTCCTTCTACGTGCAATAATTCATTAGATTTCAAAAAGTTTTCTTCGCTAAGAGAAACCCAAACACTCCATATAAATTTCTCTTTACTATCAATTATTGGTATTTCAATATGTCCTCTAATAAAGAAATGCTGTTCATCAATTACACAAAAATCTCTAATTAATTCTGTTCTTTTCTCTTCTGGTACAGTATAAAAATAATATGGCGCTTCACTTCCGTAACATAAAGGAAGTTCACTTAATTCGTTGTTACAGTGAGGGCATTTCATGTTTTCTGCTCCTTATAGTTTCTTGGTGATTTCTTATAACGTCTTATTCGCGAAATTACTGAGTTATCCTGCCCGTTAGTTCAATAAAATGAACAGCTAGCATCTGCCGGACATAGAAAGACCGCCATTGAAGGCGGTCTAAAATTTATCATTTCTGCCCAACAATAAGTCCTGGAGATATTAATAACCTAAGATGATTCGCTGTAAGCCTAATTAGAGCGTCTCAACCAATTTCTGAATCTTTGAGTGGGAAATTAAATATACAGGACCCATTATTTCTATTTTGCCGTCCTTTACACGCATTGCACTCTCCTGTTCTGCCGCATAAACATCAATCTCTTCAGACAAGGGGAACAGGTAACCTTGAACAAACGTAGCGTAGTCGCGTTTAGGATGAGATTCATAGGCAAAATGATCAAAGCCAATACCATCATAAATAGTACTTGTTTTAACTTCATTGCCAGTGTTTTTCAAGCATAACCATTTTGCAGCCATGTTTATCGCACCGGCGCTGGCACCCATTATAACGGCATTGCTGTTCTTAATAACATTTGATAATTCATAATCCGCCAAAAAATCGTTTTGAAAAACAGGATCTCCACCGCATAAAAAAATGACAGAAGCGTTGTGAATTAATCGCTGGGCATCTTCCTTCTGCATGCGGTAATCGATGAAATGATATTCATCAAAAATAATGTTAGCCTGATTTAACCATGTACATTCAGAAACATCATCAATGTTAATTTGCTCCCCTGTATAACCAGACGGTTCAGCGCTAATCATAACAAGCGATTTTCTGTCTTGTATATCCTCATGCAAGCAATGGACCAGCTTCTCTGGAAAAAAATTATTAAACCAACTGAGATAGTAGTGAGTACTCAAACTTAATTACCTCCATATGTATTTTTCACAATAATAAAATGAAGTTACATATTAGTTATCTAATACGTAACTCCAATTATAAACAATAGCTTCTATTAGTAGAATCTCAAGCAATGGTCTCCATTAAAAATTCGATCACCGGGTAAGAGATCATGTGCCGATCACGGTAAATCGAGGTAATAGCATCTGGCCGTGTGCTAAGGATTGCCTTCTGTAAAAGGGCTGCTTGAAAGCCTCTTTCTTGTGCACCGTTCATAGTAAAGGTTACACAATGTTCTGCGGCGAAGCCCGCAACGATGATGAATTCAACACCATGTTCACGTAGAAGTTGTTCCAAATCCGTCCTCCAAAAAGCATTAGAATATTCTTTTGCCATCTGGATATCTGTCGGTGCTACTGTAATTTCCGGTATGCTATTTCTTGCTTCTGGATCCGTATCCGCATTCGCCCCTTCCATGTCTTGTATATGGATGACGATTTGGTCCTTCGCACGAAGTAACCCAGACACATGATTAATGTATTCACAAGCCTCACTTACATTTAACTTCTCCATATGATCGTGTAAGAAAAGGTTTTGCATATCAATAATTAGAAATCCAATTTTTATTTTGAACTACCCCTCTCAGAACAAATATAGTTTCTATATTAATCTGGATGTAGATTCAGCTCAAGGGAATAAATGAATTAGACTATTTTGTACAATAGCATCATATGTTACGCCATTCCTCTTCATTTAGTTCGTTGTTAATGCCGACCCCAGCTAAGGAGCCCATAGAAGCGGCAATAATGACTTGATGAAGATGTGTTGCTGCATCACCGGCACTATAAACGCCTGGAACGTTCGTTTTACCGAGATTATCGATGATGACTGTTCCTGTTTCTGTGAGTTCACAACCAATGGCTTGTGGCAAATCTGACCCGATCATAAGCTTCGGTCTAAAAAATATCCCCGTACATACGATGCTAGTACCATCCTTCAACAAAACTTGCTGCACCATGCCATTGTCAGATTCGATCGACTGAATCGGTGAGTCGTAGACAGGAATGTTATGTTGATTTAGCTCTTCGCGTTGTGCATCCGTCAAGTCATCAGATCCATTAGTACATATGGTAATCTTTTTCGTCCAACCAGATAACACTTGAGCCATATGCGTTGCATCGGCTCCCTTAACAATTACGACAAGAGGCTGATCTCTTAGTTCCCATCCATCACAATAGGGGCAGATAAAGGCGCTTTTACCATATACGTCTGAGAGTCCCTTAATATCCATCGGGAGGTCCTTCATCCCTATGGCGAAGAGCACCTTTTTACTTTTATAGGTCTGACCTTGAACCGTCGTAATTTGAAAATCGCCATCGGTTCCCGTAATCGATAGGGCGGTATCTTCCGCAAAAGTAACGGATGGATAAGCACTAATCTGCTCCTTCGCAATCCTCCTAAATTCGCTTGGACTTATAGAATCTCTAGTAAGAAAGCCATGCGTTTCTCGAGTAACCCTATTACGTGCCCGTCCTTCATCAATAACAACCACATTTTTTCTTGCCCTGCCTAGCACCAGAGCAGCATTTAGACCTGCCGGTCCTCCACCGATAATTACACAATCATGAGTCATACTAATTCTCCCTTTCGCTTTTCAATTTATATTAAAGATATTAAAGACTCCTATTATCTGCTATTCTCTCAAAAAAAGAACGAATCTCCTTTGGGTTTTATTATAGACTTTATGGATCTATAATAACTTCTATATATTTAAAAGGCAAGGATTTATTCTACTTAGTCATTGCCCTCTTCATAACCGCCTATAGATAATCTGATTCTAATCATATCAACTTTACAAGATCTTAGAGGAGTATAAAAACCTACATTTACACTTAATAGAACATTTTACCTTTTACTGCTATAATAAAATTTTTGTCGATACTTGGAGAGTCCTATCATTTTTAGGGAGAGGTTATTATTAATGTATAAAAAAATTTCTATATTTCTCTTTTTGAGCCTAATTCTAATCTTTACTACCAAGACAACTTATGCTGCAACTAAGGATGCAAAATCTATCTTGCTAAAGAAATATCCAAAGGAAGTCATACGCCTTATTAAGACAGCGGACCTGAATGGGGACAACAAAGACGAAAGCATAATACTTACGGACTCCGGAAATTTATTTTTAGTTAATTCTAAAAGTTTTGTTGTACTTATTAATACAAACGTAGCCTATAAAGAAGATGACCCTTCAATTAATCTTATTACCAAATCATCAAATGAAAAACATGTAGCTATACTTGTAGACTATTTCCCTTCCAATACGCAAGTCTATGTATATCGTTTAGAACAAGGAACATTAGTTAATAAGCTACAATTTATGGCTGACTATTCTGCTGAGATCGATGAAAAGGGCCTACTTCATCAATACTGGAAAAAGTACGCAACAGAAGGCGGATACGATTTAGTACATGGGACTTTTACATGGGATACTAAAAAAAACAAATACAAAGCTAGCGGTCAGTTTGTACTTCAATAAAAAAGTAGCCCCTTAGAGATGAACTGCACCCCTTAGAATTGACATTGGATACCCTCTCGGTTTATTTAATGTAATTCTAGGGGGTGTATTTTTATAGCGATAAAGAACAAAAGTCATCACTAAAGCGGAAAAACAGTGATATATGAAGGTGTCTCCAACTTGATCACAAACCACATTATCGAGCACCACTTCAATACCCAATTAATATAGCTCCGAACGTAATTACCCACAGTAACGGAATAGCACTAATAAAAAAGATAGTTAAAGATTTAAGCCTTCCCCTAAAAATCCAAGATAAAATCGAACAAATTACAACAGCAACTGGATACAAAGAAACAATTATCATTATTGATATTCCCCATGCTGAGATTCCATTGTCAAATACCATAAAGGATAATCCCCAAATTATGAACCAAGGAATTAGCGATAATAAATAAAAGGCTTGAATAATAAACAAATATAATTTCATCGCTTCAAATCCTTTGCGCTTTATTCCATGATTATACATCTGCCATCCAAAGGGTGATAGCCCCTGTAAAATGAATTCAATATTAAATGATGAACATGCCTTTTTACGTACTATTCAAACGAAAAAACGTCCCTAATCCAATTCGGATTCCGGGACGCTTTAGAAAGAGCAATGTCTGCGGTTCTGACATGTCTATATGAACTTGAAATGGAGTTTCATAAAAAAAGAAGTGAGCTATTCGATTAAAGCACTACCGGCCGGATTCTGCCGTCTTCTTCATAATGGAGTTCCGTAAATTTCATACTGCGTTTATGGTCCACGCCGCCAGACAACGATGCGTCATGATAGAATAAATACCATTTTTCGTTAAATTCCACTATAGAATGATGAGTCGTCCAGCCAATAACTGGATTCAGGATCGTTCCTTGAAAAACAAAAGGTCCGCAAGGCTTATCACTCACCGCGTAGACGATCTTATGGGTTGTACCAGTAGAGTACGAGAGATAGTATTTCCCTTTATACTTGTGCATCCATGGACCCTCGAAGTACCTCCTGTCTTCATCACCCGCAAGGATAGAGTTCCCTTCTTCATCAATAATGGTGATCTCCTGAGGGTCAGATTTGAATGTCAGCATGTCTTCACTCAGCTCGCCCACCCAAGGACCGTAAGCCGGTTCCTCTGGGCCCTTTTCTACCGCATCTTGTTGAAAAATACCGTCTCGCCACTTTTCTAATTGTCCGCCCCATAAGCCTCCAAAATACATGTAGGCTCTTTCGTCCTCGTCCACGAATACGGCTGGATCGATGCTGAAGCTCCCTTCGATATAGCTTTCTTGAGCCTGGAAAGGCCCAGACGGAGAAGTTGACGTAGCCACTCCGATACGGAAAATACCCTCCTTGTCCCGGGCTGGGAAAAATAAATAATACGTCCCCTGCCGGTACGCGGCATCGGGCGCCCACATTTGCTTCGAAGCCCAAGGCACATCCCGAAGATGAAGCGCCTCTCCATGATCTACACAGGGCGATGTAGGATCTTCCAAGGAAAACACATGATAATCCTCCATCGCATATTGGTCACCATTATCATTCGTAGGTCCATCATGGTCAATATCATGGGATGGGTAAATATACAGCTTGCCCTCAAATACATGAGCGGAGGGATCGGCTGTATAGAGATGGGTAACTAACGGTTCATTTTTTGTTGCCATAATAGAACTCTCCTCCTGATTGAGATTACGCCTGTTGATTAGCCAAGCAGAAATGGATTTTACCGTCCTTATAGGGACGGTTCCGTTTCTGCGAGAAATATCAGAACATGAGTAGACATGTGAAACTTATACTTTCTGATATTTCAAAAAAAGGTACACTAAGGCGCTCCTAAAGTATTTTCAGCTAATGCTCTCACATTTCCATAACTATAATTTAGCTAATCAACAGGCCTAGATTGGAATTGATTCGTTCCACGGTGCTTCCTTATTCGAAGCCAGCTTGCCTGGGTTATTCTTTGACGCCACCAAGTGCCACGCCCGCGATAATATATCTGGATAACAAGAAGTAAACTATAAACAACGGTAAAGCCGTCAAAGCCAGACCCATATAGATCGAGCCGAACTCCGTTTTGTAGATATCACCTCGGAGCAAGCTTACCATGATTGGCATAGTATATTTCTCCTTCTGTGTCAGCAATATCAGCGGCATGAACAGGTTGTTCCAGTTAGCCACAAAGGCAAAGATGGCCTGTGTGGCTACTGCCGGCATCATCAGCGGTAATATAATCCGGTTGAAAGTGAAGAATTCACCAGACCCATCTACGCGCGCAGCTTCCACGATCTCTATCGACAGAGTTGCGAGCAAGTATTGGCGCATGAAGAACACCACCGCAGGTGCAGCAATTGCTGGTAGAATCAGCGGAAGAAAATTGTTGGTCCAATGTAATTTATACATGAACTGATAGAATCCAATTGCGCTTGCCTGGGAAGGAATCATCATCACGCACATGATGAAGGTAAAGAATGGCCCCCGTAGCTTCCAGCTGTAGGTGACTAGCCCATAGGCCGCCAAGGACGAGAAATAGACTGTACAGAGGGTTGCAGAACTGGAAATAATAAATGAATTCAGGAACCCTTGAAGCGGATCGAAGCTCTTATCGAGCAACACTCGCAGGTTGCTCATCATGTGGCTCGAAGGAAGCAGAGAAAGTCCGCTTTGAATTTCCGGTGTAGAGCGTGTGGCATTTACAAACATGATCCAAAACGGCAGGATACTGAGCACCGCCAAAGAGATGCAAACAACATAGATAATTGTCTTGTTGATCTTTCGGTTAACGGTTCCGCTTTTTTGATTATTTGCCATGTGTTACACCTCCCTCACGGGCTGCTATAGCAGCTTTTCTATTCTTTTGTTTTTGTATTTTTTTAAGTCTTGACGCATCACGGTCACGCATCACGTAGAACAGTATTCCGGCCAATATTGCCGAAATCAAGAACATAATCATGCTTGCTGCTGCAGCACGATTGTACATATAGCTGCCCTTGAATGCTTGCCCGTAGATAAACATGGACGTGGTAAGCGTAGAATCGTCCGGTCCACCTGCAAGGAATAATTGCGGAATATCGAACATGGTCAAACCACCCACCATCGATGTAATCAGTGTGAACAGCAATATCGTACGCAGACTCGGCAGTGTGATGCGGAAGAAGGTTTGAAACCCGTTAGCCCCGTCAATCGATGCAGACTCGAAGAGAGCAGGATTTATACCCATAACGCCAGCAATCAGGACGATCATGGTGTTGCCGTACCACATCCAGAACTGGATGAACGCGACAATGCCCCGTGCTGTCGTCTTATCCTGCAGGAAGAACACCGGAGCGTCGGTCCACCCCAACATTTGAAACAAACTGTTTACAGGACCCATCGGATAGGCGAATAAAGTGCTAAACAACACGGCAATCGTACTCGCTGTGATGATATTAGGCATATAGAGCAGAACCTTGAACAAGCCTTGTCCCTTTATATTGAGACGCTTATTCGTGAACCATGCCGTTAGCAAGAGCGCGAGAAGCATCTGGGGAACGAAGTTAGTAATCCAGAGCAATCCAGTGTTGATCAAAGACTTCCGGAACGAAGGATTATCAAAGAGAAGATCTTTGAAGTTTTGAAAAGGATTATCAAGAATATGGATCGGTTTTGGTATGATTCCTTTCATATCGGTGAATCCAATGACTGCGGTATATAAAATGGGATACAGTGAGAAAATCAGAAATGCAAGAACAAATGGGAAGGTAAAAATATAACCGTATTTCGAATAGTTCACATTTTTGCGGCGCATGCTCTCACCTCTTTAGTTGATATGAAGGGGCGGGATTACTCCCCCGCCCCTCCGAATCCTTCTTATTCGCTTTCAATGCCAAGTTGGTCTTTGACTTGTTGCTTAAAGGTTTCGATCGCTTTGGCACGGTCCTTATTGCCCGCGGTGTATTCACGCACTTGATCACGCCAGAGCTTGTTGATTGTTTCGTCGTACTGGGTCAAGTTTTTACCTGAAGCGTTTGCATTGGCCGGTACAAACACGTCGAACATGTTCTGACCACCGAGCAGTGGAACTTCACCGTTTGACTTCGACATGACAACGGAGGAAGCAACGCTGTCCTTCGTACCTTGCTCGCCTTCCTTCATCGTACCGTTAGCCCAGTAATGTTGGAGTCCCGTTTCGGAGGTGTCGAGTGTAACCCACTTCACAAAGTCCGCAACAGCCTGTTTCTTGGCTTCGTCCTTGGTAACGTCTTTGTTCGCAAGCAGCCAAGTGCCACCCCAGAAGAAGCCTGTCGGTGGTTCGGAAACCGCCCAGTCGCCATTCGTGTCTTTTACTTGACCGTTCATCACGTAGTTGATGAGCCAAGCAGGACCGAAGAAGCCGAAGATCGGTTGAGCGCCGGCACCGGACATATCCGCGTACCATGCTTCCGTCCAGTCTGTCGTATCGTTGTGATAGCCATTGTCTTTCAGCTTTTTAGAAAGATCCAGGAACTCTTCACGCTTCGGATCGATATGAAGCTTACCATCAACAATCCAACCTTTGTCAGAGCTGTTCTCGATCGGGTGCCAGATATCGCCATCACCAGAAACGATGCCGTATCCCTTAGCTTTCAACTTCGCGGCTGCATCATAGAATTTATCCCAGCCTGGTCCAATTTCATTTTTGATGGTGGCTGGATCATCTGTTCCAAAAACATCCTTCGCAATGGAGCGGCGATAGATAAAGGCGCCGCCAGTCGCTTGATAGCCGAGGGCTTTTAATTTACCGTCTAAGCTACCGATATCAACCGAGTATTGCGCGATGCCAGCATCCTTAACCATTTGGTCATCAAGGCCCATATCAGAATAGTTGGCAGCATAGCTGGATGCGTCCCCTTGTGTATATTTGAGTACGAATGCTGATTCAGCTGCATAAATGTCCGGAGCATCTTTTCCTCCAGCAGACAGAGCCTGATCAAGCGCAGGCTGATAAGCACCATCAGTGGTTGCAATAACCGTAGTTTTGAACTCAACATTCGCGTCCGGATGAGTTTCCATATACTTCTTGGTCATATTAGGTATCTCATCTGTAAAGCTCCAGAGATTGATAGTGACTTTCTCGCCTGTTCCTTTTGATGGAGCTTCGGTAGCGTTGGCTGCTGGTGCAGTCGTTGGGCTTGAGCTAGATGAGTTAGAATTCGAGTTCCCACCACATGCTGCGAGAGCAGATGACATCACGAGCAATGTAGAGATCCCCACTAAACTACGTTTCATACTTTTCATATCTTTGCCTCCCCTTTTGTATTATTACTTCGGTTTTTTGTAACCGCATACATAATTATAAATCCTGCAATCCTTAAGCATAAGGACACCCTCTTTAGGAAAACTTCCACTATTTTTAGATTCAGTTCTATAGAGCGCAAAAAAAGAGACATCAAGGGATCTATCCCTTGGCGTCTCCATGATCTGTTTATATTTCTGATCATTACTTATCCGCTTTTAGCGCGTCATCCTGTTTCTTGATGAACTCTTCTGGCGTGACGGCTTCGCCGAACAATGCCTGAATCTGATTCATGTGTATGGTAGATGCGACTGGCTTCATTTGTGTATCCAGATAAAGAGTTACTTTATTAGCCTTATTTAACTCATTTAATAAATCAATGAACATTTGCGGTAGCTTGATGGCCGCAGTATCTACTTTGGTAGCCGGGATTACGCCTGCATTGACAACAGAATGCTCTCCCCACTTTTGAACGAAAAAGCTGACGAATTCTTTGGCCTCCAGAGCATGCTTCGAATTTTTGGAAACGAATAATCCAGTGCCCGGACCACCGACCCAATCATCCACGTTGCCTTTGCCGCCTTCAACTGTCGGGAACTTGAAATAACCGATGTTGACTTTAAATTCTTGGGCTATATTTGTAGTGGTCGTGAAATCTGGCAGCTCCCAAGTCCCTGTAACGAACATGGCTGACTTTCCGTTCATGAACTGTACCTTGGCTTCATCATTGGATAATCCGTTGTAGCCTTTGATGAATGTGTTCAGGTTTACCAACTCTTGCACTTGTCTTGCAGCCTCTAGCAAGGCAGGATCTGTGAAGTCCTGATCCGCAACAGCTTTATCCATCAGGTTAGGTCCCCCAATACGATCAGCTAGATACATGTACCAGAAGGAAGCCGGCCAACCGTCCTTACCGCCAAGAGTAACAGGTGTTATGCCATTGTTATTCAGTGTTCGAATGATCGCTTTGAGATCATCCAAGGTTTGGGGAGGCTGCAGATTAAATTCTGAAAATATTTCTTTATTATAGTAGACCGGAACTATGTTTAGTTCGACAGGAAGGGCATACGTCTTCCCATCAAAGGAGTACCCCTCCGTCGTACCAGCTACGAATTTTCCTTTCAACTCATCCTGTAAAAGATCGTCCACGGCTGCAAACTTATCTCCCCTAACATAAGGATCCATAAAGCCTGCTGCCCAGGTGAATCCGATGTCCGGTAGATCGTTGGAAGCGGCAAGTACCTTCAGTTTGCTTTTATACTGCTCATTTTCAAGAACTTCCGTCTTAATGGTGATATTCGGATTAGCTTCTTCAAATTCTCTGATGATTTCTTTTACCATTTTGTTTTGCGCGGAGTTATTGCTATCCGGCCATAGATGCATCATTTTTAAAGTGATTTTCTCGCCGTCGCTCTTGTTGCTATTCCCCTTATCCCCATTGCAAGCAGTTGTTATCAACAACAATGTTAAGAAAAGGGTAATGTATAATCCGATCCTCTTCGTAGATATTCCCCCCTTGCCGAGCCGTTATTGGATATTCGCTTCTATACCATTCCTCATAGAAGAACGATACTGCCCTGGACTCATTCTTTCGTATTCCTTGAACAGCTTGTTGAAATATTTAACCGTCTGGTAACCCGTAAGGCTGGCAATTTCCGCTATAGGCAGATTCGTTTTCAGCAGTAATTCCTTCGCTTTCTGCAACTTTCTACGGGCGACGTATTCGCTGAAATTCATCTGGCATTGCTCCTTGAAAAGAGAACTGAAATAGCTCCCGTTCAGATGAACAAGTCCGGCTACTTCCTGCAGGCTGATTGCCTCTTCTATATGCATTTCCACATAGTCTATCGCCTGACGGACCGGATCGCTTAATGCGGCATCTTCATCTCTTATGGCCATTAATTGTGGATCGGCCATCTTCCGCATGAAGCCGATATGTTCCTGCTCCTCCCCTGCCTTCAGGGCATTCTCCACAGATGCGATTAGCTTTTCCCGGCTGGCTGGCTTGAGCAAATATTCAACTACGGACAACTGAATCGCTTGCTGAGCATACTCGAACTCGGCATGACCGGAGATGAGAATAACGGATGGCTGACGCTGTATTTTTTTATCCCTTATTTGGCTAACTAAAGAAAGACCACTGATTCCCGGCATGCGGATATCCGATATCATGAGCTCCACCGGTATTTCCTCCAGAATTTCAATAGCCGAGATCCCATTGCTTGCCGTAAGGATTTCATAATGACCGGCTGCCCACACCTCTAGTATTTTCTTCATTCCTTCTCTAGATCTCGGTTCATCGTCGACAATAAGAATTGTTCGGCTTCTCATGGCATTTTGTCTCCTCGAACAGGAATTTTGATGTTTATACGGGTGCCTTGACCTTTTTGGCTATCGATGGTCATTGCCGCACCCTGCTCATTCTCTCTCGAAAAAAATAGTTGAAGCCTTCTATGCACATTAGCGATTCCGACGCCGGAATCTTTTGAAGAAGATACCTTTCCGCTATCCAGCCCTTCCACAAGAGAGCGCAGCATCTCCTCGTCCATTCCCATCCCGTCATCTTCCACCGTAATGGTGACCCATTCTTCATCTCCAGCAACCGTTAGCTTTATCCATCCCGGTTCAATCTTGCTCTCGACCCCATGCAATACGGCATTCTCTACAAGGGGCTGCAGCAACAGTCGGGGTAACTCCACATTCGAAAATTCAGGAGGAGCCTCAATTTCCCACTCCAAGCGATCTTCAAATCGCATCTTCATAATAAGCAAATATCGCTTTACATGCTCCAGCTCATCCTGTAACTTCACCCATCCCCCTTTACTTGAGCCGGTGATCGTATAGCGGAATAAATCAGACATGGCGACAACATACTCCGCCAGTTGATCTTCATCCCTATCCAGCAGCGACCAGTACAGAACATCTAGGGTATTAAACAAAAAATGCGGATTAATTTGCGCTTGAAGTGCCTTCAACTCCGTATGACTCCGGGATAACTCCTTCTCATAAACCAACTGGATCAGCTCGTTGATATTATCAACCATTTTGTTATAGGAATAATTCAGTTCCTGAATTTCCATAGTGGACGATACATTCTCGATAGGCTTCAGGATGCCTAGACGGGTACTTCTCATAGCTTTGATCAACCTGAACACAGGTCTGGTAATAAGAATGGACAGGAAAAAAGAAAGCAAGGTGAACAGCAAGGTACCCATCAAAGCCGATACGACAATGGTCGTCCGCAAGACCGAAATCCCCTTGGTGATGACGTTAACCGGGGTTAAGATGAGTAGCGTCCATCCTGTCACGGAAGACCGCTGTTTGACAACGATAAAGGACCGTTTGCCGATGGAAACATTCTGATCGTCGGATTCCTCCACCAGCTTTGCTGCTGTCTTTTGTGAAATACTGTCATCGTTAGACGTGATGAACTGCCCATCAGGAGCGAGAAGTAATACTGTTTCTCCGTCCCCTTCCCCGGATAAAGAGTCTTTAAGTGCAAACTTATCTCGGTCTGAGCGAATGAGTAAATACCCTCCAGTTGTGAAATGCCGATCAATAAGGCTGATCTGTCGAATCGCCACAAGCGATGTAGGATCGAGCGGATCAATACCGAACCAAACGAGACTGCCTTCCTTTCTCGTCGCCATTTCGATCCAATCCTCGGGTACCTTATCTCTAAGGGTACTGCCGTCGAGAGGATACAGCCTCACTCCGTCTTTATTATAAAGCTCAACAGATTTGATGCCGTCCGTGTAGATTTGTACCAGATTGATAATAGATGGCAGCGCTTGCCGTTCCGTAAAGGTAGCGGGATGACCCTCTATATCGCGTAAAAGGAGTTGCTGAATATAATCGTTAGTCGAGACCAGCGTCGTCAGAGAATTAATCTGTTCGAGAACGCTTTCCAAACGGCCGTTAGCCTGAATCGCGGTTTGCTGAATATGCTTCTCCGCATTGTTCTTGAGTAGCGTCGAGACTGAATGGAACGTAATCCCTCCAACGAACGTCAGAATGATGAGCATGACGGCGAGAAAACCGAGCAACATTTGATTTCGCAGCGTATTTAACTTTAACATCGACAGTATCCGCCGCATGCAGTCTCTTCCTCTCTTTGTCATGTGAGCATGAGATGATCGCCCCTATCCGTAAAAAAGTAAGGGCTTTCAACCTTTTCAGTCATTATATTAGCATGTTTGCTAATGATCCGCTAAGAAAGAATTATGGATTCGACAAAAAGAACTAATATTTTCGCCCCCAATACCGACAGGCGAGGTCATTAGCTCCATTTCTAGCAACCTTTTATGTAGGAGTGTCTTACTCCTAATTAAAAAAATCCCGATGATGTATTCATCATCGAGGCTAACTACTGCTTCATTTTTTATTTTCGCCAAAAAGTTGAACAATCTGCCTTGTCCATAATGTTAAACTCGATCATTTTCTCAAGTAATGAGAAATCAACCGGACTATCCCATCGGATCCGTAACAACTGCTTGGTGTGATCATAGCCTGCCTGTACAATTGCATCTGAGAAATGATTAATTCCTGCGATTTCAGGCGCAACAGCCATATGTTGTTTGGATACGCTAAAGCCAATAATATAGGTGTCGTGATCAGTGAACATAGGCTGATTCCACGCAATTTTTGGTTTTAAATCTGTGAATTTCTTAGTTACCCAAGCCAACACCTCTTCCATTCGCTCCCGATGCTGTGGGTTATCAATTTGCGCTAAATAGTCTGCAAAAACCTCCATGTCGATCACTCCTAACCTCAGAATCGCCTTTTGTTCAGGCGTAGTTACAAAAAAACACCCCGTTAGATAATCATATCTAACGAGGTGATAGGGTGCAACTTTTTATAACGTTATGACTTAAGAGTTATACTGTCTTATACACCATTTAGGGTGGAAAATAGAAACATCATTGCTCACTCTAAGAGATGAGGAATACATGATTGTCTCACTTCAATAAGACGGAATATCATTTTAGTTTCACCCTAGTTCAGTCCATTTCGTATTTATCTAGTAACAGTAGGAGTTCCAGTCCTACTGCTCATTTTTTTAAATAGTAAGATGGCAAGAAGTAAAGCTATGCTTACAACGGCAAAGCCCAGCCAATTCAAATATAGGACAGATGTACGACTGATGACTAGCCCACCTAATCCAGATCCCAGTGCAAAACCAAATTGGATGAACGAAGTATTTACACTAAGGGCAATGTCCGGATTTCGAGGTGCCAGAGTAACCAGATATAGTTGCTGGGCCGGGGAAATACTCCACGTTGCTAACATAAAAATCATTAAAACCAAGATTAATACCAAGAGATTGACACCGGCTAGAGCGAATAAAAGAAGAGTCGCCCCTTGTAACAGGAGTCCGAGACCAATGGTGAATTTCGATCCTTTTGCATCTGCCAATTGTCCGCCCAGCCTTGATCCGACAAAGCTGCAAATGCCCGCCAGGAACAGAACACCGCTAATTTCGGTCATGGAAAGAGAGGACGTGGCTTGCAAGAAAGGCGTAATATAAGTAAACAGTGTAGAATAGCCGCCGACATAAAATAACGTAATAGCCAAGGCCATCAGAATGGTTGGATTTCTTAAAATAGAGAGCTGCATTCTGAGGGTAACCTTTTCTTCTTCTTTGATTGCCGGAACCTTTTTATAGATGATAAGTAATGGAAGAACACTTAATAATCCAATTAAAACAAATAGCACTCTCCATCCAAACATCTCACTAAAAAATGTGCCCACAGGAACACCGAGCACTAGTGAACTGCTAAGCCCCATCAAAATGATACCGATGGCATTGCCCCTTTTTTCTCTTTCAACGAGTCGTGTCGCTATTGCCATGGCTACAACAGTAGCGATTCCTCCGCTAGCCCCTTGGATAATACGTATCCATAGTACTGTTTCATAAGCAAGATCTACAAACATAAGTCCGTTGCTGGCAATAAACACACCAAGGGTGGTCATTAGTAGTTTCTTGCGATCTGCATTGATCGTTAATGCAATCAAAACCGGAGCGACAATGGCTGCGGAGAGAGCAAACACAGTCACCAATAATCCAACTTCTGAAGTAGATACTCCCAAGTCCACAGCGATCATCTAAATAACTCCCGTAATAATATATTCAATGGTTCCAATCAGAAAAACAGCCAGTGCCAGAATATAAATGATCCGTTTATTTTTCAATTTCCCCCACTCCACCTTCTTCAGTTATCTATTTATAATGGGAATTTGTATTTCTATGAATTGTGCATCTCGTTCTGGAGATAACGGTAAATATAATTCCCTACCCGATTCGTTCTCCTTGATTTGATAGTTATTTTTCTCAATCCATTTCGCTAAATGAACACAGGCCGCACAATCAAAATTAGTATTTGAATGAAAAGCCATTGTGGCCATCATCGGTTCAGGAGGAAGAGTCCGTAGCTGAAACGGTTCTGGAAATGATCGCAGCTCACAAGTTAAAAAATACCCGACTTCAAACTCAAACTCATCCTCTTTTCCTTCGACTTCTTTCCACAAAACAACCTGAGGACCTTGAATTAATTGACGATTTTCCGTCGTTATAAACTGATCAAATTGACGAAGCAAATCCGGAATGTCCTCTTCTTTCCCGCATGCTTTCTGATAAAGAAACAATTGAGCACCCTCTGCTTTGACTCTGATTTCTTGCCCTGTTTCGATTTGCCCCTCTTTTTCTATAAGCTGCATACGCTCCTCAATCCTGACGAGTTTGGCTTGTTCCGTATCGATGATTTGCTGTATTTCGCTTCTTTTCAGCTTAAACATCCCTTGAATATTCTCCAATGTAATATCTTCCTGGAGCAGCTGTTTAATTTGGGGCAATGTAAAACCCAATTCCTTATAGATTAAGATTCGGTTGAGCTCTAGTAGCTGATCTGCGGAATAGTAACGGTAGCAAGTATCGTGATCCACCTTTCTCGGCTTTAGTATGCCAATCTGGTCATAATAGCGCAGTGTTTTTAAGGAGACTTTGCTTAGCCTGGAAAATACACTGATTTTGAACAAAATATCATCTCCAATCTATAACATAATGTGAGTATACAGTTTCCCGTGCAGGGGAAAGTCAAGGATGAGAATGCTTTTATAATTCAATGGAATATCCTTCCTAAAATTGCTGAAGAATGCCATTACTTTCGTTTTGCTCATTTTAACAACTCATTTATTCAAGAAATTTCTCTCATGCCAATTGTAGCACTAGCTATAGCCAAACTGTCCTTTAGCGAAACAAAAGGATGCCACTTATCACGGCATCCTCTCGGTATTTATTAATCTATCCTGCCCTATAGCTTATGAAGCAACGTCAATCTAGAACTATGCAAAGCTAGTGATTGCATTTATGTGTCAACTTGAATTTCTCTATCTAAAAAACCACGCCGTTTCTAAGTGTAGAAACGGCGCGGCATTAGCTTCTTCATATGTGTTACGATGCAGGCGGAATGAACCAGCGCTGATTGGCGCCGCCATTAAAATCCCACTGGACAGCCTGTCCTCCATCGGATGTCGATTGTCCCGACATGTCCAAATACTTGCCGCTACCTCGGTTGATAATATACGACGAGTCACCTCTATCTTGATTGGTTGGAACAACTTTCCATTGTTGGTTCCATCCGCCATTATCCGACCATTGAATCACATTAGCACCATCCGATGTAGACGATTCGCTGACTTCCAGTAAATCTCCGCTTTCTACGTTTCTGATGTGATAATAGCCGTCTCCTAGAGCCTCCAAATACCATTTTTGATCATTAACAATGGAATTCCAATTAAAGTTCCATTGTATGATAAGCGCCCCATCCGCTTGTTTATCCCATCCACTTACTCCCAATGTTTTATTGCTATTTACATTTATAATGACATGAGGGTTCGGCGTGCCGGCAGCATGCGTCGTCTGAGTAAATACAGCAGGTGCCGCGGATCCAATAAATACAAGTGCCAGAATCGCTATCAACCATTTACTCTTGAATAACCGTTTCATAAGATAAGTCCACTCCTTTAATTTTCATTTAGTCAGATTTCAACTTCTCCCAATCAAACTGCCATTATAGAAGATTAGAATGTCGCCTCCTTTGTTAAGAAGTAATTAATACCCGTTTCATCAAATCTCATGATGGGGTTCTATTTCTATTGTTTGAAGGCGAGCGCTCGCAATGAGGTTCATAGAAATAGATCTAGAAGAAATTAATTAAAATATAGGGAAATATTCCTTAATTATACATTGTTTACAAAATAGATGTCAATTTAAATCCTCTAGGTTAACATGTTAAGCTAGAGAACAATGTTGAAATGGTACATGTCGGAATGTATCCGCTGGCGGCGCTGGAGCTGAGTTGCAATGACGGCAAGGTTGTCGAGTCGAGGATTTTGATTTTGCTGCGGTGAGTCACTTCTCCTTGACGGAATAGCACTTGCTTGAGCCCTTGTGGCGACTGCAGTTAGTCTAACCCTCTTATTCACTAATCAAAAACTAATTCCTATCTATATGTAACGGCTTACTTTCTTTTAAAAAATTCAATTATTTCGTCCTGATCATCTAAATTCAGCTTATCAAAATTCTCAATCATGTCAGTTTCTTTTATATTAAATTTCCCTTCAGCATTATTTTTCTGTCTCGTTGTTTGTTTCTCACCATATAACAACCAATATAAATCCAAGCTAGGTTTATTATTTATTTCCAATAAAATATCTAAGGCTGGCTTAAATTCACCCTTTTTTAATTCTATCTCCAATAGTTGACATAATAACTCCCTATATAGAAAAATCCCGATGATATCATGAGCATCATCGGGACTGACTTTAGCGGTTCTAAACTTTATTTACTGGTTCCAGACTTTCTTATCACCAGACATTACCATAGACCCCATTATCTTCAATTTCCGATACCTTAGCTCCGTTGTTCTTCATTTGGCTGTAGAGTCCGTGAAAATCATTGACTTCCAAGGTAAGTGCACATTGTTCCGTTCCACCTATTTCAATGTAGTTTAGATTTGTCTGCTCAGGAGTCTTAATCAAAAAAATGGCTTGTCCCGAAGGGATACGAAGCTGAGCCTGAAATCTAAGAAGAATAACTTTTTTTAAAACGGTCTCCTTCTCACTTATATGTGTCCGGCAAATATGTCGGCATCTTCGCTTGTTTGATGAGAAGGACGCCGTCGAAATGCCGTCTTAGCTCTAACGGAATCGGCATTTGCACCTGATAAGAGGCTATCATCCGTTCGAACATCCAAGAATTTCCCCGTTCATTTTCCCGATAGCGTAAATCCATGAATGTATATGGCTGTCCTACAGCCGCCAAAATATCTTCCATAGACCCCGGAATAATCGGATTCAACTGAATCGGTTCCCTCGTATTCTCGGCTGCTTGTCCTTCGCCCATAAATAGACCCATGACGTAGCTTTCCTGTTGCAGTTCCTTTGGCATAAGCTCTCCCATACTCTTCGGCATGGTGGAAATCAGAGACTGTGCTTTGCTGATATGGCCATTATGGCCCCATACGATGATATTCTCTTCCGGATAAACTTCTGTCACCAACCATGCAAGGTTGCTGGCCATCGCCCGATCGCGCCATTCCATCATGGACTGAGCGCCGCTATAATCCCCTTGTTCTGTTAATAGATTGGATTGGATGCACAGCTCATTAAATTCCTGAATGACCCGGATTCGATCCTCTAGCGCTCGCTTCATTAACTTGACGATATGCGGCTCATCGGGATAGTCCATCTTCAACGCATTTTCATTCTTAGTCACAGCCTGCAATAGCTCTTCATACACCTTAATCAGCTCAGGCTTGGCCTTACGGAATCCGCTTTGATCCTTGCTCATTCTCCACTTATGAACCTCTTGTTCCGCTTGCAGCGCTCTGTCCTTCAGCTTAATACTTGGAATCCAGTTCGCATTCTGAAAAAGCGGGGATTGCACCTGAATATCGAAGCCCGTCAGTCGCAAAGGCGATTCGCTCTTATGTGTCTCCTTCATGTATTCGAATAGCGGCTTCGTCTCTTCCGTCCACCATACGCCAAATATGGAACGCCTCATCGTATCGGGAGTCGCCGTCTTTTTTATCCGTCCTTGACCAAGGGCTGCATCGCCCAGACCACTCTCAAATGCAACAATGTTAAACCCTAGCGTTTGGTGCATGTATTGAATGAGGCGCGTTTTGACTAGATTAAATTCGGCCACACCATGTGAATTTTCTCCCAAATATACGATTCGCTTATCAGCGAGCAACGGGATCAGTATATCAAGGTCGCTAAATTTGTCCTGCCCAATGGATCCTCCGTTCGAAGACCATGATTCCGGTTGGATCGTCTGTAAGGCATAAGCATGATCCGCGGCCCAACGCTTCCAATCGGATAAAGTAGCCTGATACGATCTTGCTGTTCTGACTTGCTGTTCATTCACCGCTGCTTCCCCATATGCAGTCTTGACCGGGATAACCGCTGATGTTATCGAGGTACTAAGCATGATCAAAGTGAGCGGCATGCACAACAAGCTACGCAGACTAAGGGTATTCGCCTTCCATTTCATTGCATCTAACTCCTTACCGAAAAATAATTTTACGTTCTACTTCAAATATACATTCATTGCACCACACCTTTTTGATCATTATTGCTATCTTTATGTGAACACAATAATATGGATGGAGTTATCCTTTATATACCCGAGAAACAAAGCAATATATATCAAATATGCAGCGGTTGCTTCTGATATTTTATTCTTAAGGAGGTTATAACATGAGCTACAGTCCGATCATCCAAGAGTCGATTGCCTATATAGAGACGCATTTGCCCGAAGAATTGTCACTAGAGAGTATGGCTAAGTTTGCAGGGTTTTCAAAGTATCATTACCATCGGATTTTTCAGCAAGAGGTTGGCGTGAGCGTATCTGAATATATCCGATTTCGGAGAATTGCAAATTCGTCCAACATGTTACTGTTCACAGATGAAAGAATTATAGATATTGCCATTTATTATCACTTTGAGAGCCAAGAATCGTTCACCCGTTCTTTTAAGAAATACTATCAATTACCGCCAGGGCAGTATCGCAAAATCATGGGCAAATTAACGATGCAAAGGGAGGAAATGAAAATGAAAAATGAACAATTATTAAAGGGATGGCAATTAAGCGGGAGTCACCCCTTCAACTATCAGATGGGGATTGACCGGGAAACCTTCCATCAAGGGAGAGCGTCCGGATTTTTAAAGTCGGTTACAGTGGTAATGACGGAAGGCGAATTTGCAACGATGATGCAGCAATTCAAAGCGGACAAATATATGGGCAAAAGACTAAAGCTCTCAGGGTTTATCAAAACAAAAGCAGTGAGAGGGTTTTGTGGGTTCTGGATGCGAGTCGATGATGCTCTTCATGATGTCCTGCAATTCGATAACATGAGTGACCGCCCCATTATTGGAGATACGGAGTGGAACCATTACAGCATCGTGCTGGATGTGCCGGATAATAGTGCCGCGATTGCTTTTGGTGTGCTGTTGTCCGGGAGTGGACAGGTCTGGATAGACGGGCTTCAATTCGAGGAAGTGGATACCAAGGTGCCTACGACGAATATCGATTTTATGTGTGAACTTCTAGACGAGCCTATGAATTTATCGTTTGAGGAATAGAGAGGTGTTGCAGAATGAATGATGTTAAAAAACAAAACCTTGGCAATGTCATCGGTCTTGTAATCGTTACGATCGTAATGGCTTCAAAGTTTTTGATAGGAAATATATTCGTGAGCTTGGTAAAAGATATTTTTAATTAATACCCGACAGTAAAAGAGTAGTTAGCTTGCACAAGACAAAAAAGCTTACATCCCACACAAAGGTATGCCCCTTAAGCAAGCAGCTTAACCGTTCAATAAAAAAAGCAGGCTTCGGCCTGCTCAACAATTTATGCTATTAAACTATAGTATCCAGTTAGTTCAATAAATCTTAACCTCAATCCGCGTGGCTCAACTTACCCGTTAGCCATCCATGTCGCTCACGCGACACCACAGATTATAGAAGTAATTGCGTTCTTCCATGGGAGTTCAATAGAATTAACAGTTTCAGTCCGATGGTATCCTCTTGTCTATGATTCAAGCCACCACTTTCAATCCTATGATAAAATACTTATAAATCCCACTATAGCCAAACGGCCAAAGCGGATATAATCTTACTCTAAATTACTGGAGGTAGCGCTCCGTACTCGGCCCACTGCTCTTTTGTCGGGCCGTAAAG
>NZ_VTZR01000007.1:0-7909 GCF_008370385.1 Paenibacillus sp. B2(2019) | reverse complement strand
CGCCGCCAGCGTTCGTCCTGAGCCAGGATCAAACTCTCCAATTAGTATTGAAAAGAGCGATATGCTCATTTTGAAACATCTGACGAGAAAATTAATTCTCTAATTTTGGATTTCACTTTCGTGATTTCCTACTCACTCGTTGTTCAGTTTTCAAAGATCAAGTTCTCGTTGGCGCCGTTTAATGTCTCAGCAGCAACTCTTATACTATATCATGTTCAGCCGTTTAATGTCAAGCTCTTTTTTTAACTTCTTTTTCGAGCTCGGCATGTGTGTTTCTCGGCCAGAAATAGAATATATCATGTATAGAGATTCATTGCAACACTTTTTTTTGAAAGATTTAAAAACCATAAATCATGTATTAATGAATACACTCTATCTTTATATACTGTTGCCTTATATACATTCCATAATATAAAAGAAAAACAACTGAAAAAGATATCAGTTGTTTTTAGAAGATAGCTTAGACGAATCTAAATTAATTCCGCTTCCTTCGCTCCAGTAATTACGGAAACGATACTGTTTCTAAGTATCTCTGCATTATAAGCCTGGTATGGATCGACATTGAAAACAACAGCATCTGCAATAAAACCTTCTGCAATCTGCCCCAGCTCGTTACCGCTCCCTAGAATGTCAGCAGCGCTTTTAGTAGCTGACTGCCACGCTTCTCTGCGAGTTAAGCCATAATCAATCAACGTATCCAGTTCTTGAAGGTTATAACCATGTAATGAGGGTGTAGCATAATCTGTACCGAATCCAATACGAACGCCCTCTCTTTTTGCATAATTAATGGCTTTGGAATGCGATTCAGCAGCGCGGGCAGCTCGTTCGCAAATGATCGGGTTCAACGCTAGAACGCCTTTCGGATCTGCGGCAATGCGATAGATGGATGTAGTAGGTACAAAAGCTACCTCCGAATTAGCAAGTCTCCCTGCCTGATCTTCAGTTAGAAACATCCCATGCTCTATAGATTCCACCCCGGCCTGAATGGACCAGTCTATCGTTACTCCACCCCAGGTATGAACCAGTACCTTCTTATCATGAGCATGTGCATTACGAACAATGAATGCGAACTCTTCTTCGGAAAAGATCGGATCTACGACTTTCTCGGTGGGCGCCCCAAGACCGCCTGTGGCCATGATTTTTACCCAGCCCGCTCCTGTAGCAAAGATTTGCGCCATCCGTTGTTCCAAATGCTTAATTCCACGGGCATCTGCTGCTCCAAGCATATCGCTGCTGGTATGCACTCTTAAAGGCTGCTGATACTGCTGAACAAGATGCTGCACTGTGCTTGGCACAATTCCGCCTGCATCCCGTACAGTCGTTACACCCGTCCTTAGAGTAGCCTCAAACGCTTGCGCCTGCATGGCTTCGATCTGCTGGGAGTCGCGCTTCAATTGGTCCTCATGATCAAAGTCTGTCCAAGCAAGATGCGTATGAAGATCAATTATACCAGGACTTATCCATAATTCTGTGCCTGTAGGAGTTGAATTATTTTGTTGCGGCTCCGCTTCAGCAATAGATGAAAAATAGCCATCCTTGATCACAACATCAAAACGTTTGCCTTCGATACCTGCTATATAAATATTCTTGAATGTATGCAGTTCTGGATGCTTGTGAATCATCTTCATTCCCCCCAAGCCAGCCGAACAGCCTGTAATGCCTGATCAGGGTCTTGTTTCAATAACTCAGCAAGCGTTAATATGGCTTCCTCCACACTTTTCCGAGCAGCATTTGTTCCGAAATGATTGATCCGCAAAAGATGGCCAAATAATTCTCCGTCTCCTGGAGCCACAATGCCTATAGGTTTTTCGATCTGCAAATCTTGCTTTCCAGCAATCCGAACCGTTGTAGTCAGTGTAGAATAATGTCTGCTGTCCTTTTGCCAAGGCTCAAGCCCCAAGGATTCTATACCAGCTAATGTAGCAGCTGCAGCCCTTTCATGACGCTGAATGATTTGCTCCAATCCCTCTTCTTCAATTCGTGTCAAGGCCAGGATCAAAGCTCTAGCCTCTAATGTCGGAATATTTGGAGCAACTCGTAGTGGCGTGGCGCCATCCAGCGAAGGTTTGAGATCTAGCAAGGACAGAATGGAGTTACGCGGTGCATTTTTATTTGACTCAAGAAATTGCCAGCCACGTGGTGAAATACTGACGGCGCTAACACCATTAGGTCCAGCCAAGGCTTTTTGTGCGCCTATCACAGCAAAATCAACTCCCCATTCATCGACCAGTAACGCCTCTCCCCCAACCGCAGAAACTGAGTCCGTCACAGTAATGAGATTGAACTTCTTTGCAATCTTAAATATTTCTTTAGCCGGATTAGATCCACCTGTAACTACTTCAGCCTGAACAAAGGAAAGGGCACAAGGGCTAAACTCTTTAATTGCGGAAGCAACTTGGTCGCCAGTGACCACTTCATCAAAAGGAACCTTTACTTCAATAACCGTTGCTCCTCCCCGTTCAAGCCACTTTCCAAATAGACTTCCGTAGGGACCTGTTACTACATTTACAATGGTTCGACCAGGTGCAGCTATTCCGGCAGCCACCGCCTCGATCCCCAGGATTGCCTCAGCTGGGATGATAACTGGTGGATGCTCAGTAAACAAGATTGTAGAAATCAAATGTGTAAGCTTATTGTACTCAGCCAGTGAAAGTGGCACATGTACATTATGTTCTGGGCTCATAAGAAACCTCCTGATGTACTTGATTTTGGCATTTTCGGAACCGCCGACAACAGCTCGTAACTGTATTCATGTTTAGGCCGGATGAAGAATTGATCCTTCGGGCTCTGCTCCACGAGCTTTCCTTGCCGCATAACTGCTACCGTATCGCTAATTGCATTGATAACTCCTAGATCATGGGAAATAAAAAGCATGGTGAGATTAAGCTCAGCTTTCAGCGTATTGAACAGTTCGAGCACACTGAGCTGCACAGATACATCCAGCGCGCTTGTAGGTTCATCCGCAATCAGGATGTTTGGTTCAACGCTTAATGCGCGAGCGATCGCTATCCGTTGCCGCTGACCACCAGAAAATTCATGCGGGAATTTATCTAAAGCCTTTTGCTCCAAATGAACCTGGTTCAAAAGCTCTTTACATCTTTGCTCAACGTCCGTACGTCCCACAATTTTATGAAACAATAAGGGCTCGGAAAGAATTTGCCTAATCGAATGCTTTGGATTCAGCGATGCATCAGGATTTTGGAAGATCATCTGGATTATTTTACGCTGCTCACGGCTTCTTTTCCTTTTTAACTCTTGGGTACCTAACAGGATCTTCCCCTCATGCGGAGCAATCAGTCCAGCAATTACTCGCGCCAGCGTAGATTTCCCTGAACCGGATTCTCCAACAAGTCCAAGAGTGGTGTGCTGCTCAAGATTCAGATTGATACAATCCAGTGCAGTAAATCCTCCATAGTGAACAGTTAAATCTTTTATTTGCAAGGCTAGTTCCATGAGTCTCTACTCCCTTCAAGCTCTGGCAAAGGAAGCACCGAATCAATCAGCATCTGCGTGTAAGGGTCGGATGGATTTTGCAAAATATCAAGGGTAGCGCCATGCTCAACAATCTGCCCTTGTTTCATTACACATAGGCGTGAGCACAAGTTGGCTGCAATCGCGAGATTATGCGTTACAAAAACCATAGCAAATCCCAACTCCTGCTGGAGGTTCGTGATCGTTTCAATAATTTGTCGTTGAACCGTGACATCCAGCGCCGTTGTCGGCTCATCACAGAGAAGAATACCTGTCTTGCACGCCAGTGCCAAAGCGATGACTACCCGTTGACACTGACCGCCTGACAGCTGACTCGGATATCGATCCTTTTTCTTTAAAGAATCAGGGAGACCAAGTCTTTCAAGTAGCTCCAGCGCAATCATTCGCGAAGCCTTTCGACTAACTTTCTGTCTGTAATACACGACTTCTGCCAGCTGATTGACAACCATACAGAGTGGATCAAGCGCACCTCTTGGGTCTTGAAACACCATCGCACTGCTTACGTCACTCTTAATGGTGCCACCTGTCTGTTCAACACCATTTGGAAGTAGTCCCAGAATTGCACGCAGCGTAAGCGATTTTCCTGAACCCGACTCACCTACTAATCCTAGACTCTCCCCTTTGCTCAGCGAAAAGCTAACATTGTTGACTAATCTCTCTTTTGACTTCGCTGCCAGCGATAGTGCGTTTATTTCTAAAATGGGCTCTTTAGACATCATTTTTTCCTCCATATGTCTGCCAAACCATCACCTAGGAGCGACAAAGCTACTCCGGTATACACCACTGCAAATCCTGGGACAGCTGAGAGCCACCAAGCTGTAGTGATGAAGGGCTGTCCATCCGAGATCATAGTTCCCCAGTCTGGAGTTGGCGGTGTAATACCGATCCCAAGATACCCCAGTGTAACAATGGCAACAAGCAATCCAATCATATCTGTCATAAGAACGACCACGGCTTGCGGAAGTGCATTGGGCAGCAGATGACGCAAAATAATTTTTACTCCGGGTAGCCCTAAGGTTTGAGCGGATGCCACCCATTCCTGATTGCGAAAAGATGCGCTAAGACCTCTCACTACACGGGCAAAAACAATCCAACCTACAAGGATAAAAGTAATATAAATGCCTCGTTCTCCTGCTCCACTGGCAAAAGCAACGATAATGACGATTAGATAAAAAGGAAAAGCGATCAACGTATCTGACAGCAGCGTAATAACTGTATCAATCCATTTGCCGTAATATCCTGCTAGCATTCCTAGGAACACACCTATGCAAAAGGGAATGATTTCTGCCAAGACCATGATTTTTAAATCAGTCCTCGCTGCATAAATCAATCTAGTAAACAGATCACGTCCCAGCTGATCGGTTCCTAGCCAGTGTTCAGCCGACGGAGGCTGCAGAAAGGCGCTCAAATTTTGCTCGGAGGGATCATAGGGACTTATAAACGGTATGAACACAGTCAAGAGAATAAGAGCTGCAAACATAATCAATCCCACTAGAAGTGAAGGGGTATTCCATATTCGTTTTAAGCCGCTAGTCATTTTTCCAGCCTCATACAATCGTGGTTCTAGTCTTGTCGTTTTCATTGTTTTCCCTTCGTTCTGGGATCAAGCCACCAAGAAATGATTTCAATCAAGAGACTGATGATCACAACAGCTAGCGCACAGTAAAGTGCTATTCCTTGAATAACCGGAAAGTCCCGTTTCGAAATTGAAGTGAATAACAAGCTGCCAATTCCCTTTATTCCAAACACCTGTTCAACGACCAATGTGCCGCCGATTAGATAAGAAATATTCACACCCATCAGCATCAATGTTGGAAGAGCCGAATTGCGCAGCACATGTTTAAATAAAATAACCCTGCTTGGTATTCCGGCAGCCTTAAGTGTAACTACAAAATCCGATTCTAACACTTCAAGCATCTGTGCTCTTAACGAACGGACCAACGTAGGAATCTGTGAGAAAGCAACGGTGATTGCCGGAAGGGCAAGACTGTGCAATGTTCCAATCCACCCTTCACTTACTCCCCCAACGGGGAACCAGCCAAGCCGGACACTAAAGAGCAAAATTAAAAGTAAGCCAACCCAGAAGATTGGCATACCCAAAGTTATTGTAGGAAAAATACGTATTAAATGATCCAACAGTTTATCCTTATGCGTAGCTGCTACTGTAGCAAGCAGAAGTGATACGAAAATTGCCAACACACACGCCATTACTATGAGCAACAAAGTGACAGGGGCCCGCTGCATAATCAACTCTCTTGTTGATGTACCCATAACAATGGAGTTTCCAGTATCCCCCTGAGTAAATAGCGTCTTCAGAAATCGCATGAACTGCTCCCATAAAGGAAGGTCCAGCCCAAGAGTATGATGCATACTCTTGAGCGCCTCAGGGGTACTGTATTCTCCCAATATCATTTTAGCTGGATCTCCAGGCACAATTCGGATGATGAAAAAGACTGCTATCATTACGCAGCAGATCACTGCCAATGCTTTTATAAGAGATATTACAAGCCAGTTGTAAGAGTCCTTGCTTGTTCTAGGTTGATTTAACACCTGCTTAAGATTCGTCATTGGCTGATGCGAACATCTTCGAAACGGGCGCTGCCGTTAGGTAGAACAACAAGGCCATCGACTGAAGAACGAATACCTTTCAAAACATCTGGATAATAAAGCGGAATATACGGCACTTCATCAGCAAGTGTCTGCAGCAGCTTAGTATAGATTTGCGCGCGAGCATCGCCATCCGCTGTTTTTTGGCCCTCATATAACAGCTTCGTTACTTCATCATTCGTATAATGCGTCCAATATGATTTGCTGAAGCCTTCCGGATCAGTTTGAAAAGCAATGATCGAGTTCGCTTCCGGGGAATCCGCTTGACCGCTATTAAGCATTGACGCAAAATCATATGCAAAGAACCGTTCACGGAAAGTAGCAAGCTCAATCGACTCAATTTCAATTGTAATCCCGATCGTTTGACCCGCTGCCTGAATAATTTGCGCCTCTTGCGCTCTTGTGCTATTGCCGGAGGCTACAAGTAATTTGGTAGTGAATCCATTAGGGAAGGCAGATTTAGCAAGCTCTTCCTTCGCTGCCTCGACATTGAAGTTCAAAGCTTTGATTGTATCATTGGAGTTATAAGGAATTGTTGTTGGCAGCAATGAGTTTGCTGTTTGCGCATAACCAAAGGTTAAAGCCTTAGTCAAGCCTTCACGATCAAGCGCCAGAGCCAGAGCACGGCGAACATGCACATCCGAGAAATGTTCATCCAGCGTATTAAAGAACAATTGCTCTGTCACCCAACTGCCGTTAGTAATCACTTTAGTGTCAGCTCCATCTTTGATCTCATTGGCATTTTGCAGCGCTAAAGATTCAATGGCATTAACTTCCCCAGCCTTCAACTGGTTGATTGCTTGGCTATCGTCCTCAATCAACTTATAAACTAGCTTATCAATATATGGTTTACCTTCTTGCCAGTAGAATTTGTTCTTAGTGAAGGTCAGATCACCCGCTGTATCCCATGATTCAACCACAAAGGGTCCCGTTCCGATGGGCTTCTTAAAGAATTCTTCTTCGGAAACTCCACCAAAATTGTTAGGCAAGATGCCATTTGAGAAATTGGATAGCTCTGAGATAAATGGTGTATAAGGCTCTTTAAGTGTAATAACAAGCGTTTTGTTATCCTGCGCCTTAATTGTGCCGACCTTTGCCGATATTGCCAGCGGGCCGCCAACCTTCAAGTGCCGCTCAAGGGAGAATACAGCATCTTCTGCAGTCACATCCGTACCGTTTGAAAACTTTAAGCCATCACGAAGTTCAAAAGTATACGTCAGGCCATCCTCACTGATACTATGTGACTTCGCAAGCCAATCTACAATTTCGCCCTTGCTGTCAAAAGCAACTAACGATTCAAATACTTTGTCGATTGCAAAAGCATTATTGGACGTAATCTGGTTATGCAAATCCAACGAGGTTACAGATGCAGGCCGACCATAGACGAAGGTTCCTCCTACTGCCGGCTCTGCCGCTTGAGGACTCTGAGTTGCTGTTGCTGGACTCGCACTTTCCTGCGCATCTTTATTTGAAGCAGCCTTATTATTAGATCCCGAGCATCCTGCAATTATCATCAATAGCAAAACTGCTATTGCCCCCAACAGAACCGGTTTCTTAACAGATACATTAAAATATGACATAATCCGCTCCCCCTATAATTCTTATATGTTTAGTATGAATTGTATTATGGGTTAAACACTGTAGTCTGTCAAACAAAATTTAAATCGTACCAACCCTTTAAGTAAATAAATACAACAAAAAGACCACTGTCGATTACTCAACAGTGGTCTTGCGTGCTTGGCAACGTCCTACTCTCCCAGGACCCTTCGGTCCAAGTACCATCGGCGCTGGAGGGCTTAACGGTCGTGTT
>NZ_VTZR01000006.1:0-40589 GCF_008370385.1 Paenibacillus sp. B2(2019) | reverse complement strand
TTCATAAGGTAGCGCGAACAAATCATCCATCAGCATGTCGATCCGCACGCCGTATCCAATAACACCAATATTCAACAAAAGAAGGACCTCCTGTTATTTTTTCGTTCGATTTGTACCCGCTCTATCTCTAATCGTATCGTGACTCCCTGGCACTAGGTGCCAGGGACAAATCGGTTATCAATTTTTTTCCACTCGTATTACTGCCACGGCAGCTTGAAGAGAAACTGAAGTTGCTCTTATCACAATATCTCCCTGTTCCTTGTTAGCCTGAACAATCGCCAAACAATGTCCATTGAATGCTCGTCTACGATTCGCTTTATCTGGTTCGTGACTGCTTGGATCACCATTTCCAACACCGAGAATTTTGCCGGGACCCTCGATTGTAAACATAATCTCGTTATCTGCCGTAGGAACAACTTCACCTAAAGAATCCAATATGGATACTTTAATCATTGCAATATCCGTACCATTCGTTTTCACTTCGGTTTTATCCAGCTCCAAACGAATACGATCAGGAGTTCCTGTTGTAGCCACAACCTTTCTCGTGATTTCCTTTCCGGCTATTTTCCCTATCGCTATCAATTCACCGGGAGCGTAGCAGACTTTCCACTCCATTCGTGAATTTCGATCCACGCTCTTCTCACCCAGACTATGACCGTTAAGTACCAACTCTACAGTCTCGCAATTGCTATACGCCCATACATCAATCTCTTCACCGATTTTGTCCTGCCAGTTCCAGTGAGGCATAATGTGTACCATCGGTTCTTCCGTCCAAGCGGCTTTATAGTAATAATACGCATCCTTAGGTAATCCGCAGTAATCCATGATCCCGAAGTGAGACCCGATGCACGGCCATTCATAAGGTGTTGGTTCTCCTCTGTAATCGAATCCAGTCCAAACGAATATGCCCGTCAAATGAGGATGATTCACCACATCCTGCCATGATTTCTCATGCGAACATGACCACTCCGGTATCTGATCTCCATAGGAAGAACAGTATCCTTTAACATCATCATTCTCATAGATTCCACGTGTCGTCGTACAGCTAGTACTCTCGCTCCCGATCATGATCCGATCTGGAAATTGTTCATGATCGATAAGATATTGATCTTCTCTTTGGCCATAGTTATATCCGGTTATATCTACAGAATTACTGTATCCTCCATCATTCCACCCGTGATTCATGCATGCAATAGTAAGGCGAGTAGGATCAATGGCACGTGTAATTCGTGACATCGTTTCAAGCATTCTCGCTCCCATAATCGTGCCTTCTAATATTTCCTCGTTCTCCATGCTCCACAAAATGATGGAAGGGTGGTTTCGATCTCGATAGAGAATCTCTTTCAGATCTGCGATCCCGTCCGGAGATATATCCAGTTTCCTGTTCTCGTCCATCACGAGCATACCCATTTTGTCGCATAGATCCAGAAGCTCAGGTGAAGGAGCGTGATGAGCGCATCTGTATGCATTACATCCCATGTCTTTGAGAAGTTTGATTTTATATTCGGTTACTTGGTCGGGCAGTGCAACCCCTACGCCAGCAAAATCCTGATGGTTGCAAGTTCCTTTGATCAAATACTGTTCACCATTTAAGTAAAATCCCTTATCCGCGGTAAACTCTAGGGTTCGCACACCTAATGGCGTTCTATAAACATCCATTACATCTCGCTCATTAACGTCATAAATTTCCGTAATCACTTCGTAAAGATAAGGCTTCTCAGGCGACCAGAGCATGGGCTCTATCAATGTCATTACAGTTTCAACATCTGTTTGACTGTCTCCTTGAATGGTTATGTTCTCTGAGCTGGTAGCGACCACTTGACCCGTTTCGTCCTCGATTAAAGTCTTGATTATACAATTCACGACATGAGGATGTTCGTTATGTACGTTTGTTGATACGTTAACCGTGGCCTCATCTTTGCCTACTGCGGGTGTGGTCACATAAGTTCCATGTCTTCCTACGTGAAGTCTGTCCGTCTTATCTAGCCATACATGGCGGTAAATCCCACATCCTTCATACCACCAGCCCTCATAATCACGAGCATCAACTTTTACGAAAATGACATTCTTCCCTTCATCGCCGTAACGCGCAATATCCGTAATGTCATAACAGAAGCCTGTATACCCACTTTGATGAGTTCCCAATAAATGCCCGTTAACCCATACGGTACAGTTTCGCATGACACCATCAAACTCAATCGATAGTTTCTTCCCCAAATCTTCCATAGGAATCTCGAAAACTTTACGATAACATCCAATTCCAACAGGGAGATAACCGTGGCTCTTATGATGTTTGACTTTCCCCCCGTCATTTACGTAATTCCCTTCCACGCACCAGTCATGTGGAAGATCGATACTCTTCCACTCCCGATCGTTCATGACAGACTGTTCTCTTTCATCAAAATAAGCGATCTTCAGCCATTCCCCTTCAGCAATCTGCTCGCAGTCAGTTAACCCACCTGTCATCCCTCCTTTTACAGCATGCATGATAGGTAGATCGCCTAAATGGAACATCCAGTTCTGGTCAAAACTTTCTCGCGTTCGTTTATTTCCCAATATCATTATCTTTTCCTCCTGAAATTGTCCATATGAAAGTTAAAGTTATAACAACGCACCGCCAATATAGGACGGTGCGTCGTATCAAAGCGTTAGTTATTTAGTGTTTAGCATAGCTGCTTACATTTTTTATAGCGCCAACGAAGGAGCCCATAATCAATGAAAAACACAGAATCAAGTGTAATATTTTTCTAGGAACAAGCTTACTCATTCCAACATCCCTCATATTCATAAGTATTTTTCGAAAATCGCAGGCCTTTGCTAGAACGCTATAACTAACCTTAACTTACTGTGCACTAACCTTTCAAAGCACCAGCTGTCATACCTTCAATAATATATTTCTGTCCAATTAAATAAACGATCAGCACAGGGATAATGGTTAAGACAATATACGCAGATATAAGACCCCAATCTTTAGACCAAGGTGACGAGAATTCACCATATACGCCATACATGGATAGAATAGCTCCCCATTTCTTACTATCCGTTAATATGTATAACTGAGTTTCGAAGCCATTCCACGCACCCAAGAAGTTCAGCATGATACCTGTAACTGTAACTGGCTTTAACAGTGGAAAAATGATTCTAAAGAATAGAGTTTCTGCCTTTGCTCCATCCATAACAGCAGCCTCATCTAATTCCCTAGGTATACCCTTAATAAATCCAGTAAATAGCAGCATTGCAAAGGATATCCCTTGCGTAGCAAGAAGCAATATCGCACCTGTTATACTATTCATTAAATGCAGCTTACTCATGATCATCGTCGTCGTTACCATATTTCCAGTTGCAACCACTCCGAAGAAGAAATAGCCATATAATACCTTATTCGTGAAATTTGTCGATCTTACTATGATAAAAGAAGCAAGAGCAGCAAAGACAACACCTATTATCGCTGATGCAGAAGACATAACCAAACTGTTATAATATCCTCTTAATACATGTCCTTTTACAAACGCATTAACATAATTATCCCACTTGAATTCTGAAGGAAGCGACATGGAGAAAAAGGCAGCTTCTGCAGAAGGTTTAAGTGAATTCAATAAGATGAGAACAAAAGGTACCAATACAATGAGTGAAAAGGCCCAACATACGATTTGCAATAGGATTGAAAATACTTTTTTCCTCCTCATTACAGGGTCACCTCTCTCTTACTGGTAGCTCTATTAACTAACACAGAAATAACAGTGGTCATAATAAGTAGAATTAAATTCATCGCATTAGATAAACCATAGTTTCCTGCAGAGTATTCGCGGTACACCATTGTAGCAATAACCTCTGTCGCGTTGCCTGGTCCTCCGTTGGTTAGAGCATATACAATATCAAAAGCTCTAAATCCATGTACGATGTTTAGAACAGTATTGATCGTAACTGCCGGCATAATAAATGGAATGGTTATCTTTACAAATAGATTCCAGCTATTCGCTCCGTCAATTCGAGCAGCCTCATAATAGCTCTGATCGATGCCTTGTAATCCTGCTAAGAAGATAACCATATTAAGTCCAAAATATCGCCAAACCTCTACGGCTATAACAGAAGGCATTGCGGTTGCTGTATTCGTCAACCATTTTTGCTGTAAGAAGTCTAGTCCGATTAAATCAAGAAAATTATTCAGAAGACCTGTTGGATGTAAGATTGTCGTAAAAATGATACCGATTACAATTGTCGATATAGCTTGTGGCATAAAGAAAATAGAACGCAGAGTATTTCGCGCAAATATTTTTCTATTAAGCATAATAGCTAATGATAAACCGATGACTGCTTCCAACACAGATGTAAAGAAAGCAAATACAACCGTATTTGTAATGGGTCTCACGTACTTAAACGACTGATCTATGAAGAGAACTTTAAAGTTATCCAGTCCATTAAAATGAATAGCATCACTATATATATTCCAATTTGTAAAGGCATAATATATTCCCATTACAGTAGGAATCATGAAGAGAATTGTATATAGGATGAATGCTGGAAACACCATTCGTCTAGGATACAAAGTCTTATGAATAAAAGTATTGGTTTTCATTCCATCCATCACCTTTTCTATGTGTATCTTATCCTATTGTCAAAATCCCTTTTGTTAAAATAAATCTAAATTTATTCGCAAAAGGGATTCTGCATTAATCAGAAACTTCTATTTCGTTGCATCAAACATTTTAGCTCTAGCAGCATCAAGGGATTGAAGCACCTGTTCTGGTGTCATCATATTAAAAAACATACTCTGTACATTTTTCCCAAGACTTCCATCTGCTCCGTTATATAAAATAGACTGAGGCAAGGTTAACAATGTTTTATCATTTACAGTTTTTAAGACATGCTTGTAATTTGCTGGAGGATTGGCTGTTGCACCTTCTAAAGTCGGTTCCAGAAGATCGGGTCTACCATCATAATATTCCTGCAAATTCTCTGGCTCTGCTAAAAACTCAAAATATTGTTTGGCGGCATCAATATTTTTACTGTCCTTGTTAATTAGATGCGTCATTCCTGTTCCGTTCATTGCTAAAGTTTTCAAATCATCTCCGTATGGGGCAGGGAAGGCTAGAAATTTGTCAGCCGATGGACCACCAGCTGCTTCAATATCATTTACATAAGTAGACCACCCTTGCCACATCGCATATTTACCACTTGCCAAACCTGCAATACCTTGATCATAAGTATCTGATAAGAAGTTTTCTCCAAAATATCCATTATCAGCGCTATCTTTTAGATTTCTTAAATACTTCAAAGCTTCTTCTGATTCTGCATATTTCATAGTGTTATTATTTAATTTCTCATAAGATCCAGTTGCCTTAGATTCAATATTTACTGCAGCATCGAATGCTTGCGCATTATACCATTCCTCTTTACCTGGGAAATAGACTGGTGTAATGCCATTCTCAAGCAATTTTTCACTAACCTGTTTAAATTCTTCATAGCTTGTAGGTTCTTTCAGATCATATTTTTCAAAAATTTCAGTGTTGTAGAGCATCGCACTAAAATCTCTTCCCCATGTAGTAAAACCTACAACTTTATTATCATAACTAGCCTGAACCTTCGCATAGTCAGGATACTTACTAACCCATGACTCATTGGACAAATCTACAGCATATTTATTGGGTTGAACTTTTAGTAAAGATAATCCTGATTCTGCCATAAATATATCGGGACCTTCTCCAGTTGCAAGTCTGGTCATTAATACATTCTCATATTGATCACCAGGATTTTCTTGAAAATCAATCTTAATACCCGTCTGTTCTTTAAATTTCTCTGCCAACTTTTTATCGACATCTCTAATCCAGCCTGCAGAAGCCATTACAGAAAGTGTAACATCAGTTTTTTTGGCACCGCTTACATTTGATGTCGAAGTTCCCGTATTTGAACTTTCACCACAGCCTGTTAATAAACTTAAACCAAGACTTGTAAGCATAACCCCTGTTAATGCTTTTGAAAAAGTTGTTCGTAGATTTTTCTTCACTTCGAAAGTCCCCCTTTTATGAATGCTTTTCATCGACTATGAGTTATAAGTCGTTACATAAACAATAAACAAATTATTTATTCTCTAGAATAGATAAAAGAAACCTACATGGTGGACTTTTAGAACTTGACACATTTATATGGCACATGCAAGAATACAGCTGTAACATGTTATAGCATATTAACTGGATCGTATATTTCAAATAAACTGATAGCGTTTACATTTTTTTACTCTCAAAACAAACGTCCTTGTCCGATGAAACTATGGAGAATATAACTTATGTCAAAACTAAACAAAATTCAATTTAAACTTTTTAAAAATTACACAACGATTATGATTGTAACCATTTCTCTTTTCATGGTCATATTTTATAAATATACATCGACTATATTAGAAGAGAGAGCCACAGAATCGCTTTCCCAGTTATCTAATACAGCTATTCAGGAATTAGATATGGTGTTAGCTGAGATGAACACTATGCAAAAAAGAGTGCTCTTTGCCGAACAAGCCAAAAGTCTTATCTTTACTGACAGTAAGCTATTTGAGACGCATGATTATAAGCTACAAAGAGAATTTAATTACCTTGCTACCTTAATTTATGAACCTCAGCACTATAAAAATTATCAACTAAATATTCTAAATCTGAATGGGAATTATGCTGGATTTGGTCATAATTACTTCGTAAAAAAAATAGATACAAGTAAATTAGATAATCAATCACTAATTACTGACATCCTTAAGCTGGACGGTAAAAAGTTAATTACTCCTCCACATGTTACCGCTTGGGCTAGCAAAGATACACAAGTAGTCTCTCTTTATCGCTCTTTTTCTGAGAATGTTTCTGATCCTAAACCTACTGCAATAATTGAAACTCAAGTCAACTATCAAGAAATAATTGATATTGTTAATACAAACTTGAATAAATTATTATCTAAAAATACTAAACAAATCATTATCTATGATTCAAATCAGCAATTAATCTATCCTTTAAATAATGCTGAGTTGTCTTTAGATCATTACCTTGCTTCAATTACTCCATCAACTAATTCCTCATTTATTCTAAAAAATGAAAATACGATCGATAATGAAAAACTAATTATTGCTGGAACTCAGTCAGATTTTTCGGGTTGGACGGTACTCGCAACAGAACCTGAAGATGAGCTTCTAGCTCCAATTAATGCATTACGTAACACTTTATCTTTGATTGGTCTTATTGCTGTATGTCTTACAATGGTAATAAATTATTTGTTATCTCGAAAACTGTCAAATCCAATCAGACAAATACATACCAATATGAAGAAACTAAAATTAGATGAGTTACCCATCCATCTTCCTCAGAATATGAATAGCGGTATTGTTGAAATTGAAGGTTTACACCATGTATTTGTTAAAATGTGCGACCAATTGCAAGATTCGTTAGATGCTGTTGTTGCCGCAAGATCACTTGAAATACAATCTCGTCTTACTGCCATGCAATCACAGATGAATCCTCATTTTATATATAATACGTTAGCTATCATCAAAATTATGGGAAAAGAATCTGCCAATAAAGGGATCGTAGACATATGCACCAATCTTTCAACTATGCTACGCTATGTGTCGAGTTCTAGTAGTAGCCCTGTACTTATCAAAGATGAGCTCGATTACACTTACAACTATTTAAACCTTATGAAGATCAGGTTTCAGGATAATTTGATCTACCAATTAAATATTCCTGAAGAATTATATAACATTGAAATTCCAAGATTAATTATTCAACCACTAGTAGAAAATAGTATAAAATTTGCTACCGAAATTTCTCCTCCATGGATAATAGATATACAAGGCACAATTGATCATAATAACTGGTTTATTACAGTTTCCGATAATGGCATTGGCATTACAAAGCAAAAATTAGTAGAGCTTCAAAAGAAGTTTTCGGAATTCAATATTTACCGTGATATTTCAAATAGTCAGATTAACGGTATGGGGTTAATTAACATATTTGCAAGGTTAAAAATATTATATGGGGATGATGTCATTTTTAAAATTGAACCATTACCTGATCGAGGAGTTTCTATTACAATAGGAGGTAAACTATGACAAACACAAGAATTTACACTGTATTGGTCGTTGAGGATGAACCAATTATTCTACAAGATACTGTAAATGAAATAACAAATTCAGAAATGAACTTTCAAGTTATAGGAACTGCCTCGAATGGTTTAGAAGCACTTCATATGTATAAAGAATTAAAACCAGATGTTGTATTTACGGATATACAGATGCCTGTTATGAATGGATTGCAATTAACTAAGGAATTAAAAGAATTAGATCCAGATATACACATTGTTATATTAAGTGGATATAGTGATTTTGAATATGCGCAACAAGCGATTAAATTAGGTGTAAAAGAATATCTTCTAAAACCTCTTGATGCAGAGGATCTTACCGTTTTATTAGAAAGATTATATTCGTCTCTTAACCAAATATATAAATCTAACGAATCTAATATGTTATTATCCACATTGAATGGAATGGAAGATATTCATTCATTGCCTTTTTGTTATAAACAAAATTATTTTGTCTTATTTCTTGTAGGTTTAGGTAATTTATTTCATAATTCTCTATCTAGTAGTATGGTTTCTAGCATTTCTTCTTTATGGGAAAAAATAAACTGGGATCAATTATTTGTTCATGTTTTTGGAAGTGATCAACAAGTTTGGCTTATCAATGAACTATGTCCTAATCAAAAGTATATTGTTTTCACTATAGACAAGAATAGTTCAAACGAAGAAATACATCATTTAGCGAATAAATTTCTACACAAGTTGCAGTCCTGTATCGACATCACAGCCATTAGCATATGCCATAATAACCAACCTATTTCCTATGAAAAAATTCCTGATACTTCTCAAAAAATACGTTGGAAATTAGAAAATAACTTTGTTATAGGAAAAAAAGTCGTATATTCGTGTGGAAATATACAAGATAAACCAATATCACCCTATTTAGAACCAAACGTCCAAAATAAACTTAAAATAAGTATGTGTTCCAATAACTTAAATATCTTAAAAAAAGACCTCTTTTCTGTACTAGAGGAATATGACAATAGAATGTTGCCCCAAAAAACGGTCGAACAAAATTTGATGCAAATCATAAATCTCCTAACTCACCACTATCAACTTGACGCTATTCTCAATTCTGTTCATGTTGAGTATGTTTTGCATACTTTATTATTTACTGCAAACAGTTTAACATCAATAAAAGAGGAAATATGGAATATTGTTCATGACTTAATACAATCTCGAACTTTAGAATATTTCAGTAATGAGGAATTAGCTAATCAATTGATCGAATATCTTAAGGTACATTTCTCAGAGGATATTAAAGTTGAAGATTTGTCAAAGCACTTTAATTTTAATGGCACCTATCTTGCTAGAGTATTCAAAAAATATACGGGTGACTCGCCGATGAAATACCTTATAGATTTAAGAATCAATGACGCCATTCGATTAATTCGAGAACGGGAAGATTTAGATATCAAGCTAATTTCTGAAATGGTTGGCTATACAGATCCTCGCTATTTTAGTCGTATTTTTAAAGCACGGATCGGTACCTCCCCTTCTGAATATAGGAATACTGTTTATAATTTTTCAGAGAGCAAATAATAAATTTACGTTCTGAGGAAGTGTTAATTACTGTCCTAGCACTATATTTAGTGACTAGGGCAGTTTTTATTCTGTGCTTTTCTAGTAAACCTACCTTATATTTTTCATACTTGACTCAGCCTAATTAATGCGCTGTCATAATCTCCCCTTTAAGCGAAGCAGAATGCCTCGCGACATCCAACCTTGACCGCTGCGTACTTCTTCTCTTTTCCGCGTTTCGATACATAACTGTCGATTTCAATCCACACAGCAACACTGGAAAAGCCGGAGCACCAAAATGCTGTGCAGACCTGAATACGAAAACAACAGATTCACTGCCATCTTGACTAACGTATTGCAGAGAAGTAAAGTTCGTTTGCTCAGGAGATGAAAGTCGATAACACAATCCTTCCTGCACAATGGAACGTATCTCCTTATATTGGTCTCCCAGTTAAGAACGTCATCTTTCCGCCCGCTCTTGCCCAAGTCTACGGCTGCAGCCCTTGGCAGCTTTGTCCGTACCAATCGAATCGTGCAGAGATACATCTTTACGAATCTTCTTCAAATGTCTAAGGTGCAATAGGATTTCGTTTTCATTACAACGGACAAAAGTGGCCTGTTTTGTCCGTTGTTCGGACGGTAGCTCTCAAGGTTTTGATCAAGCCGATGGTTCCGATGGAGATTACCCCACCTGGGGCAGAAATGCTCCCCCGCCCGCAGTGCCGCTACCGCCGAATGAGCTCGAAATTGATTTAATTTCATGTCTTATTTAAAATGATAGAAAATATTCCTGTTTTTACCTTAAGTTATTCTCACAATAGGAGGAATAATGAATACTAAAAAAATAAATATCTTAATAGGATTTTCAGAATATGTTTTTTTATGTTCATTTAGCGTCTACTATTCTGACTGAACAAAAAAGCAACTTCCCTGTTGGCAAGTCACTTTATAAATACTTTATTGTGAATCTCTAATTATTATCTAAATTATCGTCTAACTCTCACCGCTTCGCCTTATAAAACTCATGATACAGCTTCATGAGCGCCCTTTTCTCTATCCGCGATACATAACTCCGCGAGATCCCCAGCTCCTTAGCAATTTCCCGCTGAGTTCTCTCTTCTCCACCAGTATCCAAACCAAACCTGCCCACTACAACTTCCTTTTCCCGGTCATCCAGTATATCAAGGTTTCGATAAATCTTGCTCTTCTCGATCTTCAGATCCACCTCTTTAATGACATCATCCGCTTCTGAGCCGAGAATGTCGATCAGCGTGATTTCGTTACCTTCCTTGTCTGTCCCAATTGGATCGTGCAAAGATACATCTTTACGAGTCTTCTTCAAAGATCTTAAGTGCATCAGAATTTCGTTTTCAATACAACGGGCAGCAAAAGTGGCCAGCTTTGTACCTTTGTTCGGGCGATAGCTCTCGATGGCTTTAATGAGGCCGATGGTGCCGATGGAGATTAAATCCTCCATGTCTTCACCAGTGTTATCGAATTTCTTGAGGTTATGGACACGATACTATGTCATTTCTGCCAGCTAAGGTGTCTACCGTTTCCAGTCAGTTCGAGTCTGTTGTGTGCTACAACCTTCAGGATAGAGAATCACTTCTCTTGAGGTACAAATCCGAGCTTTTAACTTAACCGTCTTACTGGTTGTCCATCTGGGATAAATCATCACCAGATGTTATAACTGATATTTCTACTAGTATGAAACCCACTCAAAACGAAGGGGGCGAAAGAATGCTGTTTAATTTTCTGTCAGCTTCATTCACCAAATCAAACCAGCTTAGGTTCCAACCGCCTTTAGTAACAACCAGCCTCAAGGTCTGTGTACCCGCTTCCAATGATACCGTATCAGAGATAGTTTTCCAGCTCTGGAAACCCTCGGTTGCCGGGAATGAAGTGGTTTTCTTATTAACTCCGTCTATCGTAAATTGAACCTCGCCGGTACCTTTACTTACAGCTACTCTATAATTTACTTTATAGATTCCACTGGTGGTTATGTTTATTTTATATTCCATCCAATCGCCTGGGTCGATATACGATACGTTTTCGGTACCTTCATAGCTTGGTTATGTCCGTATTCCCAACATGGCATCGTAATCTTCCGCTTAGAATTTTTCAGGAACTTTCGGTATCAGCTTTAACTTCAACCAATTCAGCTTCCACTCGTTTTGGGACGCATAGAGCCGTATCTTTTGCTCCCCTTCTTCCAATGTAACACTATCACTTACTATCACCCATTTTTTTAAGCCGCCTGTAGTCGGAAATGAAGGCATCTTCAGATTGACTCCGTTCACCTGCAACTGAACTTTGCCGGTATACCCCGAGTCAACAGCAACACGATATTTCACCTTGTAGGTTCCGGCGGTTGCAACATTGACTTTGTAGTCCATCCAAACGCCAGCATCAATAGAGCCTACATCCTATGTGCCTTCGAAAAGAATAGGAGGATGCCTCTTCCCCGATTCACATTCCGTAAATTAAGCATGTAGCATCCCTTCCTACTTATCCAATCATTGTATAGTCTTGCTATAGTTGAGGTGTTGACTCGAAACGAAGCGTCTTTCCTGCACCATGAAGCTCAAACACGACGATGCAATTGCTTCCTTGCTTTAGAATTGGAGCTGGAACATAGAGCGAGCGCTGTGGTCCGACTTCCCAGTATCGGCCCAGATTAAAGCCGTTAACAAATGCGACTCCCTTCTTCCAGCCGTCTAGATACAGGAAGGTGTCGGCAGGTTCTCCTTCAATGACAAGCTCTGCTTCATAAAATGAAGGTTCTGTTCCCTCTTCACCCAGCATCAGTGCCTCTTCAGCTAGCGATTCAAAATCGGGGACGCCTTGAAGCGGAAGTGTCCGTACCTCCCAATGTGAATGGAATTGGTAATCAAGCCTTACACCATTCACAATACCCTTGCGATCTGATGCCAGCAACGGTCCATAATTAACGCGTCCCATGTTCTCGACTAGCAGATCAAGCTTGGCTCCCCCTTCTGGTACTTGAATCGTGAGCGGCTCTTTACTCGTATCCCAACGCTCAATTACACCTACAGGCTTGTTATCGATCAATACCAATGCCCGATCGCGAACATCATCGACATTTAATGTATATGTTTGCTGCGCATCGCTAATTTGTGTGGTATAGAGGATGAAGCCGTATGCTTGTCCATAGCATTCCATTGGCTCTGGCACTATGCTGTTCTGCGGTATAGACAGCGTGTCAAGAGCATGGTACAAGCTTACTCTTCGCTTCACGTCTACAGTTCCGTAACCTGCCTTAACTGTATTCGCTGGGAGCGGTTCTTTAGGAACTGGAGCATACTTGCCAATCACTTCTCGAAAAAAGTGATATTTCGATGTGAGATCACCCGCTTCACTAATCGGCGAGTCATAATCATAGCTCGTGATGGTCGGTTCGTACTTCTCAGAGTAATTCGCGCCGTTCATAAATCCGAAGTTCGTACCGCCATGTGCCATATAAAAATTAACGGAAGCTCCTCGAGCCAGTATTTCATCAAGAGAATTGGCTGCATCTTTGCCATCACGCGTATGATGTTCTTTGCCCCATTGGTCAAACCATCCATTCCAGAATTCCATGCACATTAACGGTGCATCTGGCTGATGCTTTAATAGCGTGTCAAAGCCTTCATTCGCACGAGATCCGAAGTTGGCGGTAGCCCATATCCCGCTAGTTATTCCTCCACTTAGCATTAGATCATTCGGACCATCTGAGGTAAAAAGCAACTCCTCAATGCCACGCTCAACTAGCATTTGTCGCAGTGCTTGCAAATAAGCCTGATCATTACCATAGCTTCCGTATTCATTTTCAATCTGGAAGGCGAGAATTGGTCCACCTTTACTCTTCTGCAACGGAGCCAGCAGCGGAATGAGTTGATCATAATAGGCAGCGACCTTCTGTAAATAGCTTGGATCGCTTGTACGCAACCGAAGCTCGCGGTTTAACAGCCATGCTGGAAATCCGCCAAATTCCCACTCGGCGCATATATAAGGTGCTGGTCGAACGATCAGGTATAAGCCGACCTGCTCTGCGATTCGTATAAACTTAACGATGTCAGCCATCCCTTCAAAGTGAAACTCACCTTCATGAGGTTCGTGAACGTTCCAAGGCACATAGGTCTCAACCGTATTACAACCCATCGCTTTAATCTTCCGTAACCGATCTTCCCAATACTCAGGCACACAGCGAAAATAATGCATCGCTCCTGAGATGATGCGAAATGGCTCTCCCTCTAGCAATAGTTTCTGTTGAGGCCAAGATAAGCTTATCATAATACTTCCCCTCTCTAGATACATAAACCATGTTCTAATTGAATCTTTAGCACGGCTTGAAATCTTGTATACCCACGTCCAACTACAACTGATTCAACTTCAGAATTTATATCAGATGATAATCCTTTCCGTATAATATCAGCTCCGCCATACCTATTCTGAACCCACCGCCAGCAGTGATGTCCTTAATCGTTACGCGAACATAAAGGATGTTGTTATACGGCTTGGCAAATTTTTCGGGTGTAAAATGCTGTCCGCCGACATAGCGATCGAGGGCCTTTAGCCATGCTTGACCATCGCTTGATACTTCTAACTCATACGTGTACCAGTTACTGTCCTTCTCCCAGAAAATACGGCTTCCAACAACCGACTGAGGTTTGTTGAATTTTACGATAATGGATTGAGGAAAAGTTAGTTCCTTTGACAACCAACCTGTTCCTATCGTCGTTATACCATCTCTAAGCTTATCCGTTCCTCTGTCAGCTTCACTTACTGAAGACGTTGTAATGGATTCAATTTTCGCATCTGCTATAATGTCACCTGGTTCAGAAGAACTTGTAACAAGTTTGCTAACTGCAATATTTTTATAGGTCTGCTCAGTGGTTTCTAGTTTGTCAACGCCGCCAAACCATGGCCGATGCTCTCCAGCAGGGACAAACTGACCTTCGTAGGGTTGTATACTTACGGTTTTTACTCCTGCATTTAATCCTTCTGCTGTCGCATGAATGTTTATATTTCCACTAACGTCTGCAGTTCTTACAAATGCAAAACCTATACCACCCTCAACACTCTGTTCTTCAACACCTATTCTTTCAATATTTTTCCCGACGAGTTCCCCTTTTCCTGTTACAGAAATTTTCATCTTACCCTCGTAGTTCGGTACGACAGTTCCATTCTTATCAACGACTTTGAAGTATACGGGTATTAAATCCGAACCATCTGCTACGGGCATGATTCCTCTTTCACGCACTTCAATTTCTATTCCCGCAGCTTGGACTGGCGTTTTAACTGTGTACATTTTCACGACATTCCCATCTAAAATTGCATCTGCTCTAATCTCTCCAGCTGCAAACTGATCTAAAGTAAATGTAAATATGGGGCTACCGCCTTTTTTAGCGATGTTCGGAACAGATTTCAGGGCCTCTTCTCTTGTAATCTCTTTAACCAATTCATGATTCTGATAGAGCTTCACACTATCGCAGTTACTGAATACGTTAATATTTAGGCTTGATGTTGGAGAATATGTGCTTGCTATAAACACCATTGGTCCATAAACAGTATCTCTAGCCGATTGCATGGACTGGAACCAGTAGTAGTCATATTTTTCATATCTATCGATATCTACTGTACCGCTTCCCAATGTCTTCGTTGTTGATCCGCGTGCATAGTCATTCCAGCTCCACAAGAAATATCCACCTATTCTGTCACATGCATCAAGGCCACCCCAGTCCGAGTACCCATCGCCATTTAAATATCTCTGACGCGTCAAAATCTGAGTCATCATAGCGTCTTCGCCTTCTTTTCTCAGCGCCTTGCTAGATTCTTCAAAATCACCCCATTCACGAGTAAAAAATGGCTTGTTGGGATCAAAATCAGTCCATTTGCTTAGGTCAGCTTCCCAATTTGTATCAACGACTTTGTAGTTCACATCATAAAAAGATCCCTGGAGTCCATAGTCTGCTGCTGTATACATCTGATTGCCAGGATATTCTGCATGAGCAATCTCAGTAGCCTCTTTTGCCCATGCTGCTGAGTAGCCCGTCTCATTCAGTGAAGTTTCCCATAGGATGACGGACGGTCTGTTTCTATCACGTCGGATCATTTCCCGTGTATCTCTTAATGTTAGATCATAGAACTTTTCACTGTTTGTGAAATTCTGCCACCCGGGCTGGCATTCAATAACTAATAAGCCTAATTCATCACATGCATCTAAAAAGGCTGGATCATTGGGATAATGCGTAGCACGAACAGCATTAAATCCATTTTCCTTGATTTGCATTGCATCACGATACTGCATTGCGTTAGGGGCTGCATCTCCAATATTCTGGTATGCCTGATGGCGGTTTGCTCCGCGTAAATATAATCTTTCCCCATTGATATAGAAACCATCTTCCTTGTACTCTATTGTTCTGATACCTATCTTTGTCGTAACGGAATCAACTAAAGTTAAGCCAATAAAAACTTCACTCACTAAAGAATAAAGATAAGGCGAATCCGGATGCCATAAATTCGGATTTGTTACAGTTAAATCCTGATTAAACTGTTTATCCTCACAGGCTGGTATACTTGCAGCATCAGCTTCACCCTGAGCAACTGTATTTCCTTCCTTGTCTACAAACTTACTTACAACCTTCGTATCTGCTGATGTATGATTCTTGTTTACGACATGCGTTTTTACATTTATCTTTGCAAAGGCTTTGCTCACTTCCGGATAAGTTACGAAAACTCCACCACTGGCTGTTTTGTCAGCCTGTAATGCATCTGAAATATGTAAATTATTCGTAATTCTCATCGTCACATCTCGGTAAATACCACCGTAGTAATGGAAATCCAGATTTGCTACTGGCTTTCCTGGTGGACTATCTGGACTATCATTGCTAGATACCTTTACAGCTATAACATTGGTTTCACCAAATTTCACTTTATCTGTAATTTCTACAGAAAATCCAACGTAACCACCATTGCGCGTATAAACTTTTTCCCCATTCAAATAGATTTCACTGTCAATCATTACACCTTCAAAGTCAATATTGATTGTATTTCCTCTGTACATCTCGTCAACCGTAAAATAACGTCTGTACCAACCTTTTCCTTGATATACTGCTAGTCCACCATTAGCATGTTTCTTCTCCAGTCTCATGGTGTGTGGAATTGTTATATTGGCGAATACCTGATCATCATAGTCAATTGTTTCTGCACCTACTATGTCACCTCTGTAGAATCCCCAGTCGTTATTAAAATTCAAAACTGTTCTACCATTTGTATTCACAGTTGTCTGAGTTAGTCTCATCATAAACACCTCTATAAAAATTAATTTAAGATACAATTAGTGGCAGTGCATCACAAAGATTATCATATTTTTTTAAACATCATTTTGCTGTAAAAGTCCGGCTATGGCTATAGGCAATTGGGTCCACGGCCCCGCTGGATCGGTAGCAGTGTAAACATAAGCTCCTGTCCTGTTTGAGTTAAATAAAACGTAGAATACTCCGTCATGATACCTCGTACGGATAGATATAGAAAAACATCTGCTATTCCTGTGATGTTGTAAGTTCTACCAAACAACAAAGGAATATGCAGATGCGAATCCAGTATATCAATGAACTGCTCGATTTCTCAGAGTTATTCTTAAACGATTGTGAACCTGGTGACAGCAGATTGTACCCCTTTGGCATAGGAAGTCACAATCACTTCTCCAGGTACCAGGCGCGATTGCAGCAATACCGTCGCTATGCCCGCTTCTGCCTGAATCGGATTATCACCCACGATGACGGCGGGACCTTCAACTTCAAAAGTAACTTCATGGCTGGCAGAGGTTATAATAGTCCCGTTGGCATCCCGGATCTCCGCATAGGCAAAGACAAAATCGGATCCGTCTGCGGCAAGCGCCTTGCCGCTCATATCCATCCGAAGGGACAACACTTCAGGTTCAAGTGGCGTACGTACGACATACACCGCCTTTTCCTGCCCACGGATTCGTCCGATCGCCTTCAGTTCCCCCGGCTCATAGGCCACGCCTTCAAACGTAAACGGTGCCCTCTCCAGATTGCGGCAATTCCCGCCATCATACGTAGATACCATCAGGCTGCCGGAATCGGTTCTAGACTCCATGGTACCTTCTTTCCACTTATGCTGCTCCTCGTCGGTCAACCAATAATCGACTTCATAACCTGTTATGCGCTCACCATATTCCGTGTCGGGACCTTGGTCAGGCTTTCGTATGCCTACCGATTTACCGTTCACCAACAGTTCGACTTCATCACAGTTAGAATATACGACAATCTTGGCCGGTGAGACGCGTTCCGTCCACTCATTCGCGATGAAGGCCATTGGTCCGCTATCGATTTGCTCGTGAATCACATCCGGCTTTCTCTGACTCTGATAGAAATAATAAACGTATTTAGGTAAACGGAAAGTATCTAGCGCTCCGCATTCCGCCAGCCACGGATAGCATCCCCGATTATGATCAATACCGATCCACGAGGCGTCCCCCAGTGACCAGCTGTTGCTGCGGTTCCGATTCAGCGACCATTGATAATTCCACGCTTGCAGCAGCAGCTTCTTCTCTCCAGCACCTCGAGGCACGCGGCTAGTACTTTCATGGCCGCCAAATTCATAATCCCCGTACTCTCTGTCAAATCCTCCCTTGTCCGTCAGAACATCCTCCAGCGGGCGAGACATGGTACTATCTTCCCAAATCGTAAAAGGCACATCAAAATTGACGTAAGCAGGGTTATCCCTTCCGATCGTATCACCCGACGTATTCATTTGATCTCCGGGATATTCTTCATGGGCAATCAGATGGCATTCGTGGAAAAATTCATCCGTCGCGCCTTGACGTTTATTGTACGTTTCATTCAAGCTGACCTCCCACATAATCATGCAGGGATGATTCCGGTCCCGGCGGATCATATCCCGGATATTTTGCTTGGCAATCTCCTGGAACTCGCCTACCTGGCAGTACTGCCATCCGGGTACCGCCTCAACTGTCATTAATCCGAGCTCATCACACGCGTCCAGGAAAGCCGGAGCCTGCGGATAATGCCCAAGCCGAACGAAATTGAATCCGCCTTCTTTCAACTTCAACGCATCGCGATATTGGGCGTTGTTTGAGGCAGCATTACCGATATAAGGATATTGCTGGTGGCGGTTAGTCCCGCGGATGACCATTCTTTCCCCGTTGATCATGAAGCCGTTCAGTTTGCTGAATGAAATCGTGCGGATTCCGATACGGGTTCGAAGATGATCTGCCATTATACCCTCACCATCGATAATTTCTGTCAACAACGTGTACAAATAGGGATGATCGGGATGCCAAAGCTGAGGGCTTGTTAGCGTAATCATTTGTTCAAATGTGTGCTCCCCGCCAGCGCTAACGCTTTCGATCAAGCTTTCCGTAGTCCCTACGAGTCTGCCTTGTTTGTCCAGGATCGATGTCACGACTGTGACATCCTTGACATGATCATGCTCATTCAGCACATGGGTCTGAACTTCGACCGTGGCAGCTGCTTTCGATACGTTGGAATATTTGACAAAAACCCCGCCTCCCGCCTGTTTCCCGGCAAACACCGCATCAGTAACGTGGAGTTTCTCTGTGATATGGAGCTTCACGTTACGATACAATCCGCCGAAATATGAAAAATCCAGACTCTCCAGCGGCTTGCCTGGCGGTATTGCTCCGTTGTCGCTGTTATCAAGCCGGACGGCAATCACATTCTCCACTCCGAATTCAACATTCTCGGTGATGTCGAGCATAAACGGTAAATAACCACCTTTATGAATCTGCTTGAATGTTCCATTGATCCATACATGAGCTTCGTGCATGGCCGCTTCGAATTCAATGAACAGTTTCATTCCTTTCCACGCTTCGTCTGCGATAAAGCACTTACGATACCAGCAAAAACCTTGATAGTGCAGATCAACATGAAGGGATTCAAGTCTGGGTGTATGCGGCAAACAAACACATTCCCATTCATCATCAGTCATCTTCTTCAACTCGGCCCCCGATGTATCCCCAAGAATGAACTTCCAGTCCTTGTTAAAATTCAATGTGTTTCTTCCGAGATTTGTATATTTCATCGTTACTAACCCCCTGATTAACCATATTTTGAAAGCTCTGAATTTTCCGGTGTTTCCGAAGCCTGTTTTTCGCTAGCGGCTGGGAATAAAAACTGTTCATTTAACCGTACGCCCTCTGTGATTCCTTTATAATCCTTTAAAAACGGACCATAATTGACTCTTCCCATATTTTCAACCAGAATTCCCAGCCTAGCGCCCTGCCTCGGAATATCGAAGGACAGATCTTGCGGATTCCATCTATCGACGGTTCCTATATATTGGTCATCCAGGAAAATCAATGCACGGTCATGTACATCCTGCAGAACGAGTCCATTCTTTATGGTAGGGTCATATTTATCGGCTTGATTGGCCCCATTAAAACCGAAATTCGTGCCGCCATGGAACATATAAAAATTGACGGATGCATTTCGCTGTAGCATATGATCCATATTCATTTTCTATTTGCATGGCGATGATCGGGCCATGGTTGGTACATAAGTGAGGAACCAATTTAGGGATCAGCTTATCATAATAGGCATCAACTTTTTGAAGGAAATCAGGGTCAGAGCAGCGCAATCTAAAGTTCCTGTCTTTCAACAACCAGGAAGGAAGGCCGCCAAACTCCCATTCCGGTATTAAATCCGCATTCTTTCAATTTGCGGAGCCGGTCCTCCCAATATTTAGATATCACCCTAAAATAATGTATGGCTCCGGATATCAATGGGCTCCCCATTCAAAATGAATTGGCTGCCTCGAATCGAAAAGTCAAAGCTGCTCATGTTCAACGTCTCCGTTCATCCATTGCTTAGCCCACACCTTATTGAAAAGGTATGGGCTATTGAAGCTTACTAATAAAGGGATATTTATTAAGATAAAATTAAAGGCAGTGCATCGCAAAGATTATCATATTCTTTTAAGCATAATGACTGCACTCCGCTCTTACTGATATTTCCTCCATTGATTCCAATAGCTGAAAAACCAGCAAGCCTGATCGATACAACCCCGGCTGATGAATCTTCAAATCCCAATACATATCCCTTATCTTCTTCAGTCAGCCCAAGTCCAACTCTTGCCGTTTCAGAATACAGCCATGGATGAGGCTTGGGTGCTAACTCGCCCATTGTCCCGGATTGACCCTTGATCAATGCTTGTCCGGCTGTGATGATAGCATCATAGAATTCTAACGGATCTCCCATTCCCAACGTTTTGAAGGCCGATATAATTTCAGGCATCGCCTTGTTATATAGCCCCGACGTCACCAAACCAATCTTAATTTGTTTAGCTTTCAACTCATATAAGAATTCTTTGAGTCCTGGAGCAGGTGTAAATGCATCTGTCTTTCCCCTGCCATGCAATATCTCATTCATTTCATATTCGGTAATGGCAAAGTAGTGCTGTCTAGCCTCCTCTACTGTCTTGTCAGGACAATATTTGTCTATGCAATATTGCAAATGCTCGGATACAGAATGCCCCGAAACATGCGGTTCATCACTAGCTTCTAATGTAAATTTAGTATTTTTGGTAAGTCTTGATACAGTCTGTTCTATAATCCACATCCAAAAGCTTTCACTATGCACACTTGTACCGTCTAAGTCCATCAGTATAGCTTTTGCATTTCCTTCATACTTTGGTTTATATACCGGATATATGGCTGGATAGCCCATTGCAGATTTTACATAACATAAGGTTTTATCTTCAAATAAAATAAATTCTACTTTTTTGTCAAGAGGAGTTAAAATTTCTTTAACTCCGTCTTTTCCAAGTTGAAATAGTCCATCTCCGCCAGTTTCAAGATTGATAAACCCAATTAATTCATCTTTCATATTATATTGATGCAGCATTGTAATTTCCTTTCTATCTATCAGATTTTAAACTTTACGCTAGATCTAACTTCAGAGTTACGATCTTATTAGGCTTGATCTTAAGTTCAACAGCGTTATCGATCATCGTTAAGTTGGAAGCAGCTTCTTCTTCCTCATTCAGATTCGTCATGCACACGTTTTGTACATCACATCCCAAAATAATACTTCCACTTTGCTCAGTAGGATATGGGTTAAATAAACGTACAATGATGCTGTTGCTATCCTCAGCCTTTTTGATACAGGATACGCTTAACTTACCTGTTACTTGATAGAAGCTATGTTTAGGCGGCAGTGTTCCTTCTGATTTCTCAACTAGCATCGCTGGAACACATGTCTGTACAGGCTTTAATGGACTATTGAAGCAATCCGCCATTTCACTTAGATCACTATTTTCCCAACTTGAATTCATTGGGCGTATCGCATAGTTGTACACCAGCTTTTGTTGCAATTGTCCACCCTCTTGATTCGGGAATACCCCTGCACTTCTCCATTCCGTACAGATAATATTTTTCACAGCTCTAAACAGCGTCATGGACAGCGTTCCATCTCCACCATCTTTATGTTCACAATCCGGCGATACGCGGTACTCTCCTAAGCAATCGGTAACAATTCCGAAGCCCTTATGATCATCTGCTATGCTCACAAAGTTCTGCAATGGCTGGGTTAGTAATTCATTATAATAGTGACCTCTGTCATCCTTAAGCGGTGTAACATCTCTGTTGTCTACTGTAAAATGCCCTTGTGCATCAACAGATCTCGCTTGGATTCCTGTATCAAACAGAACACTCATACGATGGTCTTTACAGTTATTATCGATCTCAACCTTAACTTCAACATTTCTAGCATCTTTCTTTAATGTATAATAAGTCGTTACGGACAAATGCCCTGTTAGTTCAGAACGCTCACTCTTGCCTCTTACATAGTTGTCCGGACGATAGGAATATTTAGGTAATTCCATGGTAAGCTTAACCCCAATAGTAGCTGCAAGATTGCCGTTCTCGATTAAGAAAATGCTAGCATTACAGCCTTTGCTGTTATATGTCTTATTATGATATGGAGGATAGTACATCCAATAATCTCCTACATCTCCCGTACTTTCAAAGTAGTTGAGATTATCGAAGCAGTTTCCATTTTCTTTATCCAGAATGGATATGGTTCCGTTCGAATTCACTTCAACCTTGATAAATTCATTTTGCATACATGTAGATGATGTAGCTATTTCTTTCCCATCCGTTGTTCTGGTCTTCGCCCAAAATTCTGTTTTTCGGTTAAATTCTACTTTATTGCACAATTTATAAACCTTATAGCCGCCGGCTGGTATTTCTCCAGTCTCAAATACTACACAATGACGGTCAGAGTAATAAGGAAACGGTCTCGCCTGAAGATGGACAACTGGCGATGTTACCTCTGTTCTCGATATATGCTGTATTTCACATACATTTCCATCACTATCAACAAGATCAAACTCCCATATATTTTGAGCTTGTGGGGTATCAATATAGGCCTTTACCATTTCATTTCTTGGCTTTGCATATGAATTGAACACCACGAGTACAATATCTTTGCTGTTATATTGTGACAGATCGATATGTCTGATCAGGTCCTGACAGTTTTTATTGGATATCGCATTCGATATTTCCAAAGCTTGATTTAATCGATAGAGTACATCATCGACCGTTTTATCCTGGGTTACTCCATTGATGGAGTCATGCGCATGGGATAATAACATGTAATCTAATGCTAATTGCAAGAATGTCTCATCATACTTGCCGCCTACCATCATATTGGCTACGGATAAAGGCTCCGCTTGATTAAACAAGGTGTTTTGAACCTTTTTATTCAGTGTTTTGATATGTGGTCTTGTCATTAGAGCATTTCCAGACAACGAGGTTGTTGGACCATCTCTCATTTCACCATGAATCTCAATCAACTCATCCAAGTTGAGCTTTTCCTTGAGAATTTCCACATATTCTCCTAATGAGGAGCTCTTAAACTCGATATCATCAAATTGTTCATTGATTGCCTGTATCAGATTCATTAATTGAGGCTGACCAGTCGTTGAATCCGTACCATCCATCATGGCTCTGTCATCCGGCATCAGTGTGTCTTCCATACCATTCCATGCTCTGGTAACGGCTTCTTTAATAACTTCTGGGTGTATTTTTTCTGTATCCTCAATCTTGAAATAGTCTTGTATATAGTTCTCGCTATCCGCCTGATGATAGACTTGACCATAATTGCCCATGTCAAAATTGTAGTTATCCGACTTGTAAGCTACACCATTCATAATATGGATATAGGCATTCATAAAAAAGTTGGCTCTTGCATCTTCTCCTAATCTTGTAGCATAGACACTTGTACCATCCTTACCTGTCCACTTGAACTCACAGTGTGGAGCTCGTTTCTTGTCTACATTTTTGGATACGATAACTGTATCTATTCCAAAGCCCTTATAGATCTGTGGAAGCTGTGATGGCTGTCCCCATCCGAAGGACTCATAGCCGATATCCAAACAATTTCCGAGTTTGTTGGCCTCTCTTCTTCCTTTCAAGAGATTACGTACGATAGACTCACCGCTAATCGGATAGAGGTCCGGCAAGGTATACCATGGGCCAACATCGATTCTTCCATCCTTGATAAATTGAACAAGCTTATCTCTGGTGTCTGGCCTTACCTGTAAGTAGTCCAAAATCGGAATAACTTGTCCGTCCAGAAGAAAGTTTTTGTAATCCGGGTTATTTTCTAAGGTCTCAATTAATTCGTCCATTAGCTTTACAAGGTATAATCTATTTTCCCATATAGGGTAACGCCATTCTCTATCCCAGTGTGTATGGGGGATGATATATCCTGTCTTTGTTTTGTTCATGGTTTCTATCCCTTCCTTTGTGAACTATATCCTAAGTTACGTGCATTGTAGCCTTGCTGATCGCAAATCAGCAATCTCAAAAACTAAACTATTTGATGTTTTTTGCCTTTTGTACAACTTTAATTTTTGTGCTGTAACTCATATTTTTAATAATTTCTCTAAAAATACTCTCTCTTGTGTAGAAATCTCCACAGGTTAAAATGTAAACAGCCCCGTTTCCATTAGGAAAAAGGGCTGTACTTACAATTATGTGATATGAATTAATAAATCTGATTCTTCATTCGCACCGTTTATTTAGCCATTGATCATAGATCAAACCATTCTCTCTATCTATGTTATAGAGGGAAAATCCTGCCCAAATTAACAATCTAACCTGTGAATCATGACCTAAATATGCCACGTCCCACAGGTTAGATTAATGAATCTTATTTTCACTCTAAGTCATAGCTTATTTCATATTGCTCAGCATAGCTAATATCAAAGTAACTGCTTCTGCTCTAGTTGAAGAAGCATTAGGATTAAATTTTCCATCTCCATTCCCTTTAATTAAGCCTGCTTCTGCAGCTGTTGCCACATATGGTTTTGCCCATACTGGAACTTGATCTGCATCATCAAACGCTAGTTTTGCATTTGGATTTACTTCAAGACCCAGAGCACGAATAACAATAACGACTAATTCGCTTCTAGTTATTTCTTTATTTGCACGGAATGTACCATCTTCGTATCCAGAAATGAAACCAACTTTTACAAGTGCTTGAATGAAAGGCTGAGCCCATACTGGTGTGTTACTTTGATCAGTAAAACTAAACTCAGAATCAACAGAATCCAATTTCAGTGCTCTAGCTAACATGGTTGCAAATTCACCACGTGTTATAGTACCATTCGGTCTGAAAGTTCCATCTTCGTAACCTCTTACAAAACCAAGTTTAACTGATTTTTCAATAGAAGCCTTAGCCCAGTGTTCCGCAATATCAGACAGATCTACTTTAGGAGTTTCTGGCTCCGTTGGTTTTACTGGTTCTGTTGGTTCAATTGGCTTAGGCGTTGGCGTTGGATTTGGTGTTGGATTTGGTGTTGGATCTGGTCTTGATGCTGATGCCTTCACCGATATACTAATCTGAGTCGTCAATGGTAAACCATTCGGATTCGCTACACCCTCTGGTAAGGTAATAGTTCCATCTACTGTGAAGGTTTGCGCATTAATGCTAGATGGATTATAACTTGAAGCATCTACATTCCATGCTACATTCGCATTTACATTTACATTTACATTTTCTTCATAAGTAACTAATTCTACTGTTGAAGGCAATCCAAGAGCTGCTGCTGTCTTCGCTGTACCGTTAGCTACACCTGTAATTGCTGCGGGTGGTGTAATGCTTTGAAGCGTCTTATCCTGAACCGCTACAGCATCTACAGAAACACTAATGCTTGTCTTCAGGTCTACGTTATTGGGATTTTCCACACCTTCAGGCAGTGTTACATTTCCATCTACTGTGAAGGTCTGGGCTATCTTGACCGACGGATCATAGCTTGATGCATCTACTTCCCATGTCACACTTCCATTCACTATGCCCCCATAAGTAGCCAGTGTTACGGTAACTGGCAATCCAAGCGCTTCTGCTGTCTTGACTGCTCCGTTAGCTAGTCCTGTGATTGGTGTTGGTGTTGTTATGCTCACAAGCGTTTTGCCCTGATCTGTCTCAGCATTTACTGTAACACTGATTTTTGTCGTCAATGCTATGTTGTTCGGATTGTTCACCCCTTCCGGCAAGGTTACGGTTCCATCAACCGTGAAGGTCTGTTCTGCCTTAACAACTGCATCATAGCTTGAAGCCTCGACATTCCATGTCACATTGGCATTCATGCTTTCTGCATCCGTTACTATTTCTACTGTTGAAGGTAATCCGAGGGCAGCTGACGTCTTCGCTGTTCCGTTGGCCAACCCCGTGATTGCTGCTGGTGGTGTGATGCTCATAAGCGTCGTCTGACTGTGGACTTTGTAGGTTGCTTTTGCCATGACTGGGGTTCCTTCTACAGATCCCTTTACGGTAAACACACCCTCTTTAGCTACCATGTCTGGGGTAATATCATCCCAATCAACGTCCACCAGCCCTGTCGTTCCGTCGTTATATACGGCCTCAACCTGCTCTGGAAGTGTCGGGATTTGACTCAGCTCAGTATCGATTACAGGAACGGTTTTGTAATCCACGATTTCCTTTACAAATTCTTTCACGTCGAAGACATTAATCTCTGCAGCCGATGCAAACCCACTGTTGCCCGCCGTTGCTTCGAGCTTCACATACGATGCTTCTGTCGGATTAAAAGTTGCGACTTTCTCTTTACTGTCGTTTGCCCAACTTCCGCTTGCAACCTTGGCAAACTCCACTCCATCCGTACTTACATATACATTATAGCTTGTAATAATTCCATTGGTGCCGCCTGATTGCCTTGGCAAATAGGCGATTGAATCAATATTGTAGGTTCCTCCAAGGTTTAACGTAATCGATTGGGGGAGTGCGTCGGATCCATTCCACTTTGTATGCCAGATCGTTCCTGGGTTTCCGTCAATCGTCATGGCAGCAGAGTTGTCTGTGCCAGAATTCATTTCCTGACTTGTCGCCGTTGCCGTCATTTTGGACTGAGGGAGAGCATCCCTAACTGCGGCAATTGGCATAGGACGACTTTCAACGGTTACCCCGTCTAAAGTAACCTTTACAACAACAGTCGCATTAAATCCACTACCGATATCACCTTTAACAATGATCGTATTGCTGCCCTCAACAACCGACAGCCTTTGATCACTAAATTGATATTCTACAGTAGCTCTTGATAAATCGGCTGTTTCACCTGTATTTAACAAGCCTTCAATCGTAGCAACGACTGGTTGGTTTGGTTTAATCGCCGGTTTATTTAGAGTAATGTTAATGTTGTTTAAGTAGGAGCCCTTATAGATTTTTCCTGACTTGTCAACGAAAAGATACGTAACATATTCAATCGAACGTCCGCCGATCGTCACTCTAATCTTCATCTTTGCCATGCCTTCTGAAACAGCGGTCAGCAGGTTTGAATCGCCTACCGTAATCACACCCTGGTTTTCACTGGTTACTGTGATCTCCGCATCTTTCATATCAATCGGTTCACCCACACCCGTAAAAGCTTTGATATCATATTTGCCTGTTGTCGCATCAATCGGCTTATACTCATATTCGAAGCGATCAAATAAATTCGACTTATCAATCCCGTTTATTTCCACTTCAAGCAAATCAATCGTTGACCCGTTAGAACCGCCCTCAAATAGTAATTTAACGTATTGAGCATCTGTGTTTAATGCGTATTGGTCATAGAATCCAAAATAAGCAGTACCCGTCGGACCGTTAACGGTTTTGATATCATTCCATGCCACGCCATCAGCGCTAGTTTGAATTTTTATTGTTTTAGGCGTATTGATATATTTTTGTTCCAAAGAATTGAAGTTAAGATTGATATTAGCAATCTGAGACTTTGTCGGCAGCTTAAATTGAATCCATGCTTTCTCATTTGCAGGTACCGACCATTTGGATAGATCAAAATCATTGCCTTCAATTGTTTTTCCATCAACTAATTGACTTACAGCACCTTGATTATGACTAGCTGTAATTTCAGTGTCTGCAAGATTTTGGTATGGCAGTAAGTCTATGAATACTCTATTTGTTGTAAATGTTTTGCCGTCTAACGTTACATCAGCCCAAACGACTCCCCGCGTGGGTTGCTCTACGAACGGCGCAATAATTTCATTTTTTTTGAAAATAAATCCATTTGTTTCTTTGATCGATACAGGCTTTAAATTGCCACCCGCTTTTAAATCAACGATACCGCCGTGCCATTGAATTTGTGCCGCATCAAGCCCTATTGCTCCGCCTTTCGATGATCTGCCCTCGATTTGATAGCTGAGTTTTTCTAGTGTATCAACCTCGCCGTAAGCTTCCTTTCCATCCACGAGTAAAGTTGCGCTAATCATGTTTTCCCCAACATAAATTTTGCCGTCTCTTGCTGTTACTTTTAATGTATCCTGTTTCGTTACACCTTCATAAGTACCGTTAACTGTGATCGTCGTTGTTCCGTTTGATACCGGAGTTACGATTCCGTTATCATTAACTGCCGCTATTACAGGATTCGCGCTATTGTAAGTTAAACCTGAAAGCTTGGCTTTAAGCGCTGGGAATGTCATATATCCCTCAGTGTTGATTTTGAGCGATGAAGGTGTCAACTGTTCACCCGTTGCTTTGACATTAGTAAGCTTATATTTGCGTGCAGAATTGTCCGTTACAATCTTGATGATTGTGTCAATCTGATCCTCCTTGACATTAGTAAGATCGACGGTCAGACTATCTCCATTTTGTACAAAAGAAGTGACAGGAATATCCTCGTTCAACCAGGTTACGGATGTCACATGATCTGGAACCGGACGAATCGTTAAAGACTTTCCAGGAATGGCATCAAACCCTTTTTTGCTGTCAGGTCCTTTCATAATATGAAGATAAACATTGTTGTCTCTATACGTTGCGTATCCCCATTGCGGGCCTGTCGTACTATTAGCTAAAGCAAATTTTTCATAATTGCCTTTTCCATCATCTGCGTAGCCATAGCCCGCGAGGAAATATGGCATTGTACCCGTTGTAGACTCATGTCTTTCCGGCTTTCCTGCAGGTGCAAACCAATCTACAAAACTTTCTCTCACATCAATGTATTCCTGCTCTGCTTTAGGATACCTTGTCGCAATTTCTTCAGGGGAATTCCAATTGGGTCCGCGACTATCTACAGGCGTCTGATCATTATTATCCACATAGCCTCTGCCGACATTCATGATCATTTCCTTGACAACTTGCCTGTAGTCATCACGTTTACCGTAATATATAGATTGACCGTTTTTTGTGTGAATCATTTTCCATGGTTCCATAATCGTACGTTTTAAAGTATGATTTGCAGCGCCATTAGCGTAAATACCAGATGCCTCTTCGGTTCTTAAATCAGGGTCTCCATACTCTGCACCCCATGCATTGGAGTTTACGATAATTTCATCGCTATAATTGCGTACAACGCTGAATATCACATCAAAATTTTGATTCGGTATCCCTTGCGGCCCATCATAATAAATGTAGTCAGGCGCATACCGTTCAAGCAAATCAATCTGATTCTGCACATAGACGTCGGTCGTGAAGTAAGGAAAACCGCCGCCATAATAGAGGCCAAACTTCATTCCATGACGCTTTACTGCCAGTTCAAACTGTTTCAACCCATCTACTACCTTACCGTTTGCATCCTTCGGAAGATACTGATGCCTCACATCTGTTGGATCCGCAAATTTAGACGGCCAGAGATAAGCTTGTTGTATCGATTCAACCGAAACTAATGAATGCCCTTGAGCTTTTGCTCTTTCTGCCCATAAATCGGCAGAGAAATTCGGGTCAACAAAGTAGCTGTAAATTGGGGCAGCATGAGTTAAAGCGCCCACTCGACCTTCTTCAAACCATTTATTGGGACGTTCCTTTACTGTAATGGTCATATTCTTTCTAGACGTATTTCCATTTTTGTCAGTTACTTGCACAGTGAAGTTATAGTCTCCTGGTGCACAGTTAATACTGATTATACCTTTGCTGCTATTTAAATTGACATTTCCATTTACTAATCCATCTGCGATAGTGCCATCGGCATTTAATTCCAAGCCATCAGGCAGCCTGCCCTCTACGATACTCCAAGTATAACCAGGTGCTCCCCCGCTCGCCATAAATTGAAATGCCGAAGCCGCAACACCGTATTTATCGTTTCCTTTCGATTTATTCCATACATAAGGCCATTCCTTATAGCCAAACGGCATATTTTGGGATGGAAGTGGTGATTTAGTGGTTTCCTCGGTTGATAGGCCTTGTGTTACAATTTCTAGAGCTGCAGCTTCGCCTTTAACCGACTGAGCAAGTCCATTTATTTTATTGCCATTTTGATCTGCGACTCTTCCATAGAACCCAAGGTAAGCTGCATTTTGATCATTTCCTAACGGAACATTATTTTCATTAACATCTTCCGTATACGTATGTTTGATTTGAATCATCAGCTTATTCCAACCTTGCTTTAACGGGATCGCTTGTTTTGTCAAATCCTTTTGCACCTCCACAGGTGTGGACGGTGTCGTTACAGCCTTATCGTTGACATAAAGTCGATATGAACCGCTGGCGCCTACATTAAAATACGCTTGCTGTTCAACTGGGCTGTATACGTATGTGTGAGCGTATACATATTTGTTTTTAGTATCGATACCTTTTTTTACAGAATAATATCCCATTAAATCTTGATAATCATCGTAGTTTCTGTTGTAAATGCGATCATCGAAATATTCCCATTTATGACTTTCGTTATTCAAGCTTAACGGATCGCCGATTGCGGGAGCGATCGTAGCAGCGCCAGAATCAGGTCCAGCTGCCGGCTTGTTATTTACCTCTAATTCTGATAGCCCGGTTATGCTTGGATAAGGTGTACGTCCTTTATCAATTTCAACCTTCACTTCAACTACATTCTTCAACTCGGATTGCATAGCATACACGGTTGGTGATGATGGGCTGGAAGATGTACTATCAACCTTTCCGGATTCTACGATGCTACCATCATTCAGCGTGAAAGTAAGATGATACCAATTGTTAACGTGACGGCCATCGCCCCATTGCGCTATTTTGACTTCATTAATAGCAATAGGCTGACTCCATTTCAACCTTACCCATGGATTAGAATCGTTTTCTGTCACCCACTGACTATTTGTCAGTCCATCAACTAGTTTTGAAACAGGGTTTACTGCAAGAGTTGATGATGATGCTGTTATTTCTGATGCCGAAGGCGCGTATTTTACGATTTCTCCCACTTCAGTTCCATAAATTTGGTCTACTACAGGGGAAACGAATGGTCCTGATACCAACCATGAGTTAATAAACGGGGCGTTACCCGTCACTTGCTGTGCTTCTACTTTAGATACTCCTAAACCAAGCATTCCAGAACTAAAAATAATGGCTGTTACAAGTGCGAGAATAGAAAATTTGAAAAATCTATTTTTCATATTTATTTATCATTCCTTTCACTATTCATTTGAGATCAATATATCTTTTTTAGCGCTTTCATTTCCCTCAAACCAAACTTGAACTTCTACCTCCTTCCAAAACTGATGTTGTTATTGCTTTGCCTGTTAATAACTAACTGCTATTTGTCTGAAGTTCATTATTACGGCACCCAACTTTATTCATTATTTCACCTCTCTTTGCTGCATACGTTTGACAAGATTATATCTTGTCAAATAGGGTACTGATAACGCTTACAGTATAGTTCGGCTACTCGCAAACCAACAACTTCAAAAACTGTGGATTTTAATGTTTTTTAACATTATTCGTAATATTAATATTCAGATCCATTAAATCACTATATTTTAAAGAATAAATTTGCGAATTCACTTAGGTATGGTTGAAGTAAAGAAAGCTATCTGCCAGACGTAAAAAAAGCCCTACTCCCCAGTGAGGGGAATGGGCTGGATTCAATAATCTTGCTTAAGCTGTAGAAACAGCACACTCAATCATCATCTATATCCTGTCCTAAATGCAACCTGTATTCGCTGAGAGACATGCCAAAATGCTTCTTGAATCGCGTGTAAAAATAGTTATTCCTCTCAAGACCAACCTTCTCGATAATCGTAGACAAAGGCATATTGGAGTTGCGCATATATCCATCCAGCTTTTGCATTCGCAAATCAAAGATATATTGCGCAATCGACTGCCCGCATGACGTTTTAAACAATCGACCTACATAATTCGGAGACATACGCAAATTTTCAGCTATTGAACTTAAACATAAACCAGAATCGGAAAATTCCTGTTCTACAATTCCGATAATGCGCTGAATTAAATAATCGTTATTGTTTGACGAGTTTTTTAACATTATTACCTTACTGCAGAGCTTTGTCAAAAAGGTATTCATAACATCATCGATATCCTTGATCACTTCTGCATCTTGCAGATTGTACAACAGCTCCTGCAGAAATAGATCTTGATTATCCTTTATGGCAGGCATTTTGCTATATACACCGGAATAAAGACAATAAATCAAATGTATAATGCACGATATGATTTCATTATAAGAAGATTTATACAACTGCTTATTAATAGATTGATAGATGACAACAGCACCTTCAATATCTCCTTCAAGTACTTTTTCGATCAGCTGTTCTTCCTTCTTCACAGGTACATGGAAATCATCCAAATTGATTTCATCCATCATATAAGGAGAAATAATGCATCCATGTCCATAACGGATCTTAAGTTGAATCGAACCCTTCATACTGTTATACATGCTAGGCAAATGTTCCATTCCCTTAAACAAGGTGCTGTACGTCATAGATAATGATATACGAATAAATTGTTGAGTTTTACTTTGTACTTCGCGTAAATATCGCTCTATTTTTTCCTGCACTAACTTAAATTGCGTTACTTCTGCACAATCAACTAACACTACAAATTTATCGGATTCACAACTGAATATTTCACACGGAATTCCCTCCGCTATTTCTGCTGCAATATTCACAATGGCATAACGCAATGCCCAACGCTCTTCTTGAGTATTTTCTGACATAAATACACTGTAATTATCTATTTTGAATAGACACATACACAGTTGATTCGAGGTTATATAATCCAAGTTCAGATCATGAAGCTTGTCCAGAATAGTATTCATCGAATACGTTGAACTTTCACTTAACAGGGAATTTAGTATATCTTGTTTGGCAGCATAGCCAGTTTCGCGCATTAATTTATCAAGCTGTAAATTTCGCTCCTTCATCGATTCAAATACCGTTAGAATAACTTGAAATTCTTCCATGTCAGACACGAGTGGATCGCTTTTTTCAGGAACTTCTCCTTTTATGATTTTCGTAATGGCTTGAATAGGATTATTAAGTCTGCGTGCCAAGAACAGGCAAATGAGCGCGCAAAAAATAAATACAGCTGCTACGATCCCCGCCGACACGATTGATGCGGTGATTACATCCTTGAAAATTTTTTTGAAGGGTGTAATGCCCATGATGTACCAGTTGTTTGCATTACTTTTACTGCTCGAAACAAGATAACTGATTCCGTCAATTTTTTGTACCTGATTCATGTTGCCGTCCAGTTCCTGCGCCTTCCGGCCTAATGTCCGCACTTCACTCATGTCATGAGCAAAATCCGGTGAGAGGTCCATGCTTAAAATAGAACCGTTGGAGTTAACCACAAAAAAAGATGTCTCAGGAACTGTATCACTCCTATTAATCGCTTGTATTGAATTCGTAAGCGCTTTCGTTCGGATGTTGACAACGATAGCATTTTTTAAGCCAGATTCCGTGGTCCCTGGTTCAAATATTATATATGAACACACATTTGCCGATTGTGTTGCTTCATCAACAGATGCCACAATGGGACGACCACGATAATCGGCCACAAATTTTTTGTCAGTTAACAACTTTGCAATTGCCTGATCTGAAAATGCAGACGATGACTTAATTTCACCGCTGCGTGAGGAGTAGTACAAATCCAACCCCGTATTGTAAAGATACACGCTGTCGATGTCGTTCAGTGTCAGAAAGTGCTTGTCAATTACCCTGCTTGCTGCAATTGCAACACGCACATCATTCTCTTTCATGTTTAAATACGAAATGATATCTTTGTCGGTGTAAAGAGCATTTCCAAATTTTTTGGCGGTCTCGTCGAGATAGGTGATACTGTAATTGGATTGAGCAATCAGTTTTTCGTTAAAGCCGTTAATTAATGAAATTGTAGTTCGTAAATAAGTAAATGACAAAAAAGTCGTAAGTAAAACAGTGATGATGAACGAGATAATCAAAAAAGAGAAAAAAGATTTACGTAGAAAGCTCGTACTACCTTTTTTTGTTTTTTTTGAGAGCTTCATTACGACCTCCTAGTGACAGCTTCCTAGTATATATTGTTTTTTTATTATAGTTATAAATAAATAATACCTCAACAATTTATCACACTTTGTAGAAATCGCTATTTTTTAGAGATGCCCCGTGTTGAAAAACAAAAAGAACAACATATTTGTTTGTTGAACCTCCCCCCCCTCTTAGCTACAGTAATAGCAGACGTACAAACGATCAAAGAAAGGGGGTGAAACAATGAAGACGATTACAAATGCAATGCCGAATCGCACGGGTAAGCCTCGCAAGACATTGATCAGCGCACGCCGTCAGACACCTTTCTATTTAATGATGGCACCCGGATTAATTTTTGTTGCGATCTTATCATACTTCCCGATGGTCGGTGTTATCATTGCCTTCAAAGATTACAATGCACGCGATGGTATTTTCGGAAGTCCATGGAAGGACCCGCTATTCAAAAACTTTGAGTTTTTCTTTAAATCCGACTTAGCGAAAAGCGTTACCTTCAATACTCTTTTTTACAATTTAATAGAAGCAGTTGCCGTTACGGTTTGCGCTTTGGCACTTGCTATTCTATTAAATGAAGTAAAAAACAAATTTGTATCTGCTACCTATAAGGGATCGATTTTACTGCCGACCTTCCTCTCATGGATTGTCATCCAGTTCATTCTCTTCAGCCTATTGAGTGTTGACCGTGGTATTGTCAACAACATGATCACCAACAACGGCGGAGAGGCCATTTACTGGTACAGTGAGCCGTCTTACTGGCGTTACATCTTGCCAATTGCTTATCTATGGAAGAACGTCGGTTACTATTCGGTGCTGTATGTGGCGGCGATTGCAGGGATTAACACCGACTACTATGAAGCTGCGCAACTGGACGGTGCTTCGAAGTGGCAACGTATTAAACATATTACATTGCCGCTTTTACAACCGACCATCATTGTTCTTTCTCTGCTGTGGGTTGGAAAATTGTTCAATGGCGGTCTGGGTGACTGGAACGGATTCTACACGCTTGCAAATGATGCGGGTGCTCTGTACTCAACAACAGACGTTATCGACACACTTGTATTCCGCTCGTTGAAAAAAGTCAATGACTACGGCATGTCGTCGGCAATTGGTTTATATCAATCGGTAGTTGGTTTCTTCCTTGTGTTGATCTCGAATTACATCATTAAAAAGAGGGATCCCGATAGCGCACTATTTTAATCGATCCGAAAGGATAAAATTTGCACTTTCTGATCGATCTGCTGAAACGGAATACTGTCTTTGAAAAAAGACTTATATCCGTTTCTAATTGGGAGGAAAATATATGCTTCTACGAAAACTACATTTTTCAAAATTAGTGATTCATCTTACGTTCATTGCCATGAGCCTAGCCTGCATCCTTCCGCTGCTTTTAGTTGTATCCATATCATTTACGGACGAGCGATCGTTGATGCTCGATGGATATCGCTTCTGGCCCCAAGAGTTCAGTCTGAATGCTTACAAGTATGTATTCAATGGGGCAGGCTCTATTATGAATGCATATGCGGTTACGGTTTTTGTGACTGTTGTTGGCACACTTTTACATTTGCTGTTTACTTCCATGCTGGCGTATTCGCTGACACGGCCTGAAGTAACTCATCGCAAGGCGCTCTCATTCTTTGTGTACCTTCCGGTTCTGTTTAACGGCGGTCTTGTTCCTCAGTATATTTTACTAACGCGAATTCTACATCTGAAGGATACCATCTGGGTGCTGATTATCGTCTATCTGGTGTCGGCGGTTAACATCCTGATTATGAAAAATTTCTTCCGTACGATTCCAGATTCATTAATTGAGTCAGCGCGTATTGATGGCTCGGGTGAAATCCATACTTTTTTCCGGATTGCACTTCCTCTTTCTAAACCATCGTTAGCAACTATCGGTCTCTTTATAGCGATTGCATACTGGAATGACTGGATGACAGCATCATTGTACATTGAATCACAAAAACTACGCCCCCTACAATATCTGCTGCAATCTTTGATGAACAACATTGGATATTTGCAGTCGAACGCACAAGCTTCACAGTCAATGGAGTCTGCTATTGGAATGCTGCCTAGTGAAGGCGCACGCATGGCAACTTGCGTACTCGCCATCGGCCCTATTATTTTGCTGTATCCTTTACTGCAAAAGTACTTTGAAAAAGGCTTGACAATAGGCGCTGTAAAAGAGTAATTTTACCGGTTAACAACCGGAAAATTAAATAAATCTCAGGGGGAACGACAATGAAAAGATTTTCCGCAATTCTGTTGTCTGTAACGATGCTGTTTACCATGATGCTGACCGGCTGCGGACAGAAAGAAGCAGGCTCAACCGACGATTCTGCTACGGCTCCGGCTAATGAAAAATTGGTTGAGCTCAACTTCTACATGATGAACAGCCCTGTCAATGAATTTGACCGTATCATGAAGAAAGCAAACGAAATCATTGCCAAAGAAATCAACGCAAAACTAAATCTGATTCTGGTAGACAGCAGTACTTATGCTGACAAAATGAATTTGATGATCAATTCCGGCGATGACTGGGATCTAGGATTCACTGCTAGCTGGGGCGGAATTAATTTCTTTGAAAACGCCGCCAAGGGGGCTTATGCTGACCTGACCGACCTTCTTCCTAAATATGCGCCTGAAACTTATTCCCGGATCCCTGAAGGCCTTTGGGAAGGTGTGAAAGTAAAAGACCGTATCTATGCAGTCGTTAACTATCAGCAGTGGGGCACCTCCAAGCGCAGCGGTTTTCAGTTCCGTAAAGACCTGGCGGAAGAAATGGGCTTTAATTGGGGAGCTGTAAAAGGCAAGTCAACCATTGAAGCCCTCGAAATGATTGGACCTTTCCTTGGCGATGCGCTCAAAAAACACCCTGAGATGATCGGTTTTGAAACCAGCTCTATTTACAGCTTGTTTGCAAATGACCCGCTCTACTGGAATATGGAATCTGTCGGAGATATGAGTATCCCTGGCTGGATTAACCTTGATAATCCAGACAAAGTCATCAACCAGTATGAGACAGAAGATTTTGCGAAGTTCTCTGGAATTATGCGCGATTGGTTCCTCAAAGGTTATGTTCGCAAGGATGGTGCAACTGTAAAAGATACGACTCCTGACCGTAAAGCGGGTAAATTCGTCGCTGAGAAAACTTACGGCTGGCCGGACAGTATCGACGTTCCTGAGCAAAACCTTGCCATGTCAATGATGCCAAAGGATGGAACAGCCCCTGCTGTCTCCGTATCCACTACTCGTACGATGATACCGGCAGGAGCTGGTTCCACTGCGGCAATTGCAATCAATTCCGAATCGAAGCACATTGAGAAAGCTTTGGAACTTATCGAGCTGCTTAACACCAACGATGACCTTTACAAACTCATCACGCTCGGTGAAGAAGGCGTTGACTACAAATTTAATGAAGATGGCGCGTATACACCGGTTGAAGGCAAATACAGTTTCAACTGGAACGAATGGCAGATCGGTCAATCTTATAGCCCAACTTTCAACCGTGCTCAATATGACAAGAACAAGGATGGCGAAACCCAAAAAGAGATCCAAACATTTGTCTATGAAACGGACAAAACAGCAGATATCTCACCAGTTACGGGCTTCGTGTTCGATCCGACACCTATAAAAACTCAGCTTGCAAACTGCTCCGCAGTTATAACCGAGATGGTTCCGGCACTAAGCTCCGGTTCAGTAGATCCTGAGAAAGTATTGCCTGACTTCCTTAAGCGTTTAAAAACTGCTGGCGTGGACGACATCATCAAAGAAAAACAGGCTCAATATGATGCCTGGAAAGCAAACAAATAATCTCGCACTCCTTATGAAATCCGGTGTATTGAAATATCTTACACCGGATTTTTATTTAATAGCCTAATAGAGAGGAATCCGATATGCGCTATTCTATTATGTGTAAATCTTTTAATGGCAGTGAAGTACTAGACTGTGAGAAATTTTCAGTGAATCTGGAAAACAGTCAATATACTTTTTCCTGCTATCCTTGCAGTGCTTCGATTACAACGCATACCCTGCCGCATGGTCAGCGTGTGGATATTACCTTGTCTTTTCATGAAGATACTAGAGTTCCGATGAATTTTTCATTTTCGATGGAGGCCGGGCAATGGGAAAAAGGCAACTATGTGTTGATGCCGGGTGCGGTTTATAATGGTAACCGCTTTACAAGCTTGCCTCTTCCCTATCCGCCTTATTATGCACCTCCCCAAAATGGCCCACTTACAGATGCCGAAGTCATAACCAGCATTCCTCATCTCGATATTAAGAAAACAAAATCGCGAATTTCTTTGCTTTCTGGTGATATGGCATCTTCTTTATGTGGATTTTATGATCTCAACGATCAATCGGGTTCTGTCCTGCTCAGTGAGCACCAATGCGGGGGTTATTATACTGGCTTTACCGTCGATGAAAATCAAGTCGATCGCCAAGCCTCTTTTGTACTCTCCGTTCCGGGCGTACGTGAAAATACGCAATATTTTTTTGGAGATCAAAACGACGGACAAGGCTTTTGTCCAGATGTCTCAGCTCCATCTCAGGATACTGGAGCTTTGTTCAAGCAAGGTGAAACATTGACTCTTACTGCTTGTGTCTTTCATTGGCAGCAAATATCTTTGCCTGACTTTTTCAAACAGGTGAATGGTTCTAAAACAACGTTGGAGATTCCGGAGCATTTTTATAACGTTCCATTTTATAAGGCCTATATAAGTATCAAAGAAAAATACCAAAGAGAAAACTTTATAGAAGAAGGATATTACTCCGTAGGGACCGACTGGAATATACCTCAACAGTGTTGGCAGGCAGGCTGGATTGGTGGAGGCATGAACAGCTATCCGTTCTTACTGGAAGATACATCCGAAGCACGGCAGCGCGCACTGTCTACCCTTCGCTTTATTTTTTCACGGTTGCAGCATCCCAGCGGATGGGTGTTCGGCATGTATGGAAACGGAAAATTTTATGGTGACGGCTTCGACAGTAACTCTGAAACCATTTTGCTCGTCCGAAAAAATGCCGACTTGCTCTATTTCGTTATGAAGCAGCTATTGTGGCTTTCGGAGAATCACCAATCCACAATCGAGTTTAAGCAACCCGTAAAGGCTCTTTGCGATGCATTTGTACGGTTGTTCCGAAAATACGGACAGCTCGGACAGTTCATTGATATGGCTACAGAAGAAATAGTGATAGGCAATTCTGCCGGAGCGTGTATGGCTGTAGGAGCGTTGGCACTGGCAAGCGAATATTTCCAGTCTGCGGAATACCTCAATGTGGCCGAACGGCTTGGTGAGTATTATTACAATAACTATTTAGAAAAAGGCATGCTGAACGGCTGTCCAGGAGAAATCTGTCAAGCACCGGATAGCGAAGCGGCCTTCGCCATGCTGGAAAGCTATGTCCAGCTGTATGAAACGACCCGAAAGAGCATCTGGCTATCCTATGCAGAATATTCCTGTGAAATTGCCATGACATGGGTCATGAGCTATGACTTTGTGTTCCCTGCACACAGTACAGCTGCAAAGCGTAGTGTGCATAGTAGCGGCACGGTATTTGCCAACGCGCAGAACAAGCATTCTGCTCCTGGGATTTGTACACTTTCGGGCAACAGTCTACTCAAGCTGTTTCGTTTTACTGGAAATGCAAAATATCTGCAGGATCTACATGCCATTGCACACAGTTTACCGCAGTATGTATCTCTGGAAGAAGATCCGGAGTTTACGCTCGAAAAGAAATATTTACCTCCAGGCTATATGAATGAACGTGTGCAAACAAGTGATTGGGAAGGCAAGGAAACCGTGGGTGAATTCCTCTATGGCTCCAACTGGCCAGAAGTTTCCATGATGCTTACGTTTGTGGAAGTACCCAGTATTTATGTGGATTTTAGCAGCCGCACACTCCAGGTATTCGATCATGTGGAATGCTTTGTTACACAGTGGAATCAGGATTCCGTACACCTGGAAATGTATAATCCTACAGCGTACAGCACGATGGTAACGCTGCTTGCGGACGAACGTACAAACACCAAGTATGTGACGCACAATTATTTTGAAAAAATGAAAACTGTTCCTCTTTCAGCCGGACAACGGATACCATTTGAATTGAAAAAATAGCAGGAGGATTTTTTATGTTGAATATTGGTGTTATTGGATACGGCGTGCGGATCGACATGCTGATGGATGATTTGTTCGCGCTACCTTATGAA
>NZ_VTZR01000005.1:0-96235 GCF_008370385.1 Paenibacillus sp. B2(2019) | reverse complement strand
CCTATCTTCTTCGTTATAAACAAAAATACCCTACCGAGAGACTTTTTAAAAGTGTCTACTCGATAGGGTACAGTTTAAATTGGCTTCGTCTTTTGTAGGTTTGCATACCCTTTTAATCCAAGAGAATAATGTCCTTTTTACAAATGAACTATTGCACCGAAAGTACAGTCTCCAGCTCAGGGATATATTCCTTGACCATATTGTTGTCTTCCCACAGTCCTTTAGTCCCAGCTGGGGCTTGACCTTCGGAAACGACTAAGTACGGTTTGATGGTTACGGTACTCGGAATAGTCTTGAAGGGTTCAAAACGAACATTATAAGATTCGCTTAAGGGGTGAGCACCGATGGGCTTCAGTTGAACGCCACGTTCATCCACAATGTCAAATTGAAGAGCGATGGCGCCCCCGTTAGCCCCCTTATATTTCGAAGGGATAGAATCGAGCATTTCTTCTTTGCTCTGGCCAGGTTTGGTTTTGTACTCAATGGATACCTGCGTTGTGATTGGGGTGATTTCCACCTTACTGATCTGCAAGTTAATGTTATCGTGATGCATGGTCTCCTCTGAAGTTAGTATGGTAACGGGCGTTGATTTTGTAACAGGCAGAACGAATTCGAACGGGACATCGTAACCCTTTAACGTTACATTTACAGTCAAGTCAAACTGATCAGGGAACTGGACAGTCTGTGTTGTTGTGCTCGGCTCATAATAAGTGTTCAAAACCTGAACCATTATGCTGGAAGCAGTCTCACCGTCCATATGTTCGTAACTCCAGAGCAGAGGTTGGCCTTTATAGAGAACCTCAAACTTATCCACCGCTCCTTTATTGGCATCTGAAGGTGGCGAATTGGGCTCCGAAGCCAGACGGTTTCCAGGAGTGGTTATGTTCATAAGAATTCGGGTCCCGTCAAATAACAACGTTGGAATATTCATAGTAACATTGCCATGGGTCACGCTTTGGTTTACGTTTGTGATGAAATCCTCGGCTTGTTGAACACCGGGATCTCCGTTGTTTTCGCCCCATAATGAATAGATTTGTCCCAGAACCGGAATTTGCTTGAGTGCATCAGCCATTGCGGGCGATACAAAGCCGGAAGCAAGGACTGTAACTCCAAGAATTGCAGCGGCTGCAGTGGAAATCAACCATTTATTAAAAGTTTTAGATACATTTTTCTTTTTCTGAACGGGGGAAATGGAATTATCGGTTTCCCTGATGATTTGGTAAGTCTCATTCAGCTTGGAGCGGGCAATATCCGATAACTGATCGGGAAGTAGGCTTTGGCAGTTCTTTAATTGTTCTTCTAACTTAGTGTTTACCATGTCGCAACTCCATTTCTTGATTGAATTGAGATAAATGCTTTAGCTTTTTGCGGGCGCGATGCAGCCGGGTCTTCACGGCTACCGTAGAAATTTCGAGAATGTCGGAAATTTGACTGATCGGCATGTCCTGTAGGTAATGAAGGTGAATGACAATTCGTAGATTCTCCTCAAGATGTTGAACGGCATCCCATATTTCGATTTTCTCATAATCCTTGGAAATGGAAGGGACTTCGGGAAGCTCTCCATAAGGGAGGGCTCTTGTATTGTTTTTGATCATTTTGTTGCATTCATTAATCAGAATCCGGAAGATCCACGTTTTGAAAAAAGCGGGCTCTCTGAGTGTATGGATGGACCTAAAGGCTTTAAGCATCGTCTCTTGCAGGGCATCTGCACAATCCTCGTCTTTGTTGACGATGGACCTTGCAGTTCTATACAGAGGTAACTCTATCTCTTGCATCAACTGCACGAATGCTTCAGAGTCCCCAGCTTTGGCTTTGACGACAATAGGATTAATATGCAAAGATTTACCTGCTTTCTTGACTAAAAGTCTTAGGATGTTCGTAACGTTACTTAAATATTAGATCGGGTAGGTAGCTAGAAGGTTACAACGAAAGTAAACCTAAGATATCCGGGGACTGCACCGCTTGGGCAAATCAGCACACATGGGATTCTCCAAGCATTCTGGGTTCACAAAATAATGTAGTATCTAGTGGGGCAGTTTTGCTTACTAAAAGCAAAAGCCCCCTCCGCCGTTTTGGCGGAAAGGGCCAGTCGTCCATGTTATTTGGTATTTTTATAAATGTTAGGTTTGTTTATTCAACATTATCTTTAAATTTTCTATTTCTCTCTTATAAAAATCAATGGTTTTACCCTCTGTGACTTTCCAGTCCCTTTCTAGCAGCTCAATTATTTCGTGATGCTTTTCAATAGACTTATCATATTCCCCTTTTATTATATATATATGAGAAATGGCTTCAAATGCATCTGTATACTTTGGACTTTGCTGTAGTTCGTAACCTTTGGAATAGTATTCTATGGCTTCGTCGTACCTGCAAAGTTTAGCCATACAGTCTCCTCTGGAGGACCATGCAAGCCAATCCTCAGGATACAAATCAGTCATTTGCTCCCAGAGAGCCAGCGCCTGAGAAAGGTTACCCTCTTCCTTGCATATCAGCCCTCCATATTTTTGATATAAATGACCAGGATGGATTTGGTTCAATTGTTCCAGAATTTCTTTTGCTTCAATACATCTGCCGTCTGCGATTAAGTAGTTCATAAGCCATACATAAGCCTGCCAGTAATCCGGGTGATTCGGCACGAAATTCTTATAATATGCAATGAGTTTATGGTGATTTGAAAAGTTCCAATCAAAAATGATTCCATTCTCCGCATCTCGCAAGGCATTATGATTACTTTTGCTGTCCGGAGCTAATAGCAGCGCATCCTTAGCATAATGGGAAGCCATTTCACGGTGCTCATCTGAACGATGAATGTGTAACTGAGCTAGCAAGGTGAGGGATGGGGATTTTTTTTGCGCATCATTTATTTTTCCTTTTAAAAATTGTTCAGCATAGTTAAAATCGTCTTCGGATATAAAATGTTCAGTACTAATCATATTTCCAATTCGTTCTAAATGGGTATCATCGGTTAATGCAAATAATTCATCAATTGTAACACCAAAAATCACGGATAAATCAGGAAGAATTTGAATATCAGGCATGGTTACATTATTTTCCCACTTAGATACTGCTTGGGATGACAGATTCAGTTTTGCTGCTAGTTCTTCCTGAGTCATTTCTTTTTGTAAACGAAGAGTCTTTATTTTTTTTCCTATCTCAACATTCATTTGGATAACCTCCAATTTGTATCATTTCGACTAGTCAATTGCAGTATAACTTTTTGTATAAAATATCCACAATGACCGCTTGGTTAAGCGGATTAACCTATCAGGTTACCTTGGTAGGACGTTGGTTCAATTTATAAGAAGGGCCATCCGTCAAAGGATGGCCCTAAAACTTACCGATATAGACAGTGCGGTGAATCGTATCATAAGTATCATCAGCTTAATAACGTGAGGCCACCGCGATATTCTTCTCCAGTAATTCTTCCACCTGTTCATTGTAGGTGATAAACAAGGTGCATTTGGTTCATACAAAGATGGTCATGAGCTGTATAATAGAGCGGCGTCAACGAAAAAGGACTTGTTCATTCTTGAAAATGTAAGCCACTATGACCTATACGATCAACCAGAACCAGTTAGACAAGCTGTTGAAAAACTGAATGCCTTTTATAAAGAAAACCTTAATTTACTTTGAACTGCCGTTTATTGGATAACTCAAAAATTATCGCCGTTCACGTTCCCTGTTGGGAGTCGGACGGCGATTTTTCATAAGCCAATGAACCAATGCTGTAAGCTTATTTTCCAGTACTTCAAGTGCAAGCAGCTCACTCAACGTCAATTGTTCTTGATACGATTTGAGATCTATCGACAATTCTGCTCTGAGGGTTGGAGGAGAAGGAATGTAAAAAATTTACTTGTGATCTCGATTTTCTTTCTCAAGGTTGCGGAGCATATCTTGTTATGACATACTCGTCAGCAAATGGTTCACTAACTTAAACGATTGAACGAAACGAAAGCGGTGAGAATCATTAATAAACAGCAACAAGTCGAAGTCATCAAAGACGATTTCAAGATGTGTCAGAAGGTCTTTTTAGCTATTGGTAATGAGACAAGACAATCTATTATTACTGTACTTATGGAGACTACCTGTACGAACGGGTTACGCGTAGGTGAGATTACTGAAAAAACGCATCTATCACGACCTGCTGTTTCCCATCATCTAAGAATCTTAAGAGAAGCCGGAATTATAATGGTGAGGAAAGAAGGCTCTAAAAATTATTATTTTATGGACGTTAGAACAAAATTAGGAGTGTTAAAAAATCTTATAAACCATCTCGATGAATTTATGGAACAATATTATTAGAATTGGAGGTTTCTTAATGAAAGCGATGATCATTGAAAAATATGGGAAAAGTCCTCTTCTAATGACAGACATTCCAACACCTTCAGTAGGTGATTATGATGTGTTGGCAGAAATCCATGCGGCGAGTATTAATCCTATCGATTTCAAGGTGCGGGATGGCAAAACTCGTATGTTGTTGAAATACGATATGCCGCTTGTGTTAGGAAATGATTTTTCAGGTATAGTCACCAAAGTAGGAAATAAAGTAACAAAATTCAAAATAGGCGATGCAATATACGGACGGCCAAGAAAAAATAGAATTGGAACCTTCGCAGAATATATATCTATACATGAGGACGATATAGCCTTAAAGCCACAAAACCTTTCTTTTGAGGAAGCGGCGTCAATCCCATTAGTCGGGCTTACAGCCTATCAAGCATTACATGATATATTACAGCTATCGGCAGGGCAAAAGGTATTGATTCAAGCTGGTTCGGGCGGCGTTGGGACCTTTGCTATCCAGCTTGCCAAAGAGATGGGAGTTTATGTGGCTACAACTACTAGCAATGCTGGAGCTAATCTGGTCAAATCTCTTGGGGCAGATCAAATAATCAATTATAAAACAGAACAATTTGATAAGGTCTTACAAAATTATGATGGAGTATTCGATACGATTGGCGGAGAGACATTAGAAAAGGCTTTTAAAATAGTCAAACCAGGCGGACAAATTGTATCGGTTTCTGGGCTGCCCAATGCACGCTTCGGAGTTGAATATGGGTCTGGTTTTTTAAAAACGAGTCTTTTTCGATTGGTTACCCGTAAGCTAACAAAATTAGAAAAGCAATATAATGTCAAATACAGCTTCTTGTTCATGAAACCAAGCGGGAGACAATTGGAGATCATTTCGGAGCTTATAGAAGCAGGAGAAATAAAGCCTGTAATTGATCAAATATTCTCTTTCGAAGAAGCTCAGAAGGCGATGGAGTATTCTGAATTGGGCAGGGCAAAAGGAAAGATCGTATTAAAGATAAAGTGACAGGGAATTTAACCCAACTCATAGAATATAACTACTTGTGTCAAGAAAGGAGAATTTCTATGTGTTTTCACTGTTATAGGAAGATAAGAATCCGTCACCTCCCTGAAACCAACGTGTTAAAGTAAGATATTACACAAATCATATGGGGTGTACCGGATGAAGATTAATAATAATTATTTGAAGGAACAATTAAAACATGTTTACTGGCTTAATGGGGGGCCTTGTGCTGGGAAGACTACCATGACCAAGAAATTTGTAGAGGAGCTAGGCTTTCAAACATTGGGGGATGATGTCTTAAAATACAGACCATTCACTAGTCCTGTTGAATACCCTGCCCTTCAATTTCCTAATCCTGATTTGGATTGGAATGAGTGGTTCAATAAACCCGTAGATGAGCACTGCGAGTGGCTATTTCAAATCGTCGAAGAGATGATGGACTTCTTTATCATTGATTTGTTAACAATTCCTAATAATAAACCAATTATAATAGATTTAGGAATAATGCCTGAACGTATACTACCGTTTATTCCAAAAGAGAGAATGATTTGTTTTTATACGTCCGATGAAGAGATAGAGAGATTATATTACTTTAGAGAAGATCATAAGATGATTTTAGATTGTATTAACGCCTACACGATAAATCCAGAAGAAACGATTAAACACGGTAACAAATCTATGGTTAAGTTCTCCAATGAGATTAAGACTGCTTGTAATAAAATGGGGATCAAAACCGTTGAAAGAATACCAAGTATGAGCGTGGAAGAACAATTTAGGTTAGTTAGAGAACATTTTGGATTGTAGAGATGACCAAAAGGCAGATCTATTACAAAGACCCCTTCCTTGTTTAGGAGGGGGTTGTCTTTATATATGGGTGTAAATTTTAATATAAGTGCAACCCATCCTAAGAATTCTCTACTATATAGATAAGAGTGTTTAAAAGGAGAAAAACGAATGGAAGACCAAGGAATAATCCACCTATACTTACAGCGTTCACAGCAAGCCATTTTAGAGACTAAAAATAAATATGGGGCTTACTGCAGAGTCATTGCAAGAAACATTATTTCAAATTTCTCGGATGTTGAAGAGTGTGAGAACGATACATACTTAGCGGCATGGAATGCGATACCGCCTAATCTGCCTAGGAATTTTTCGGTATTTTTAGGGAGGATCATCCGTAATATTGCGCTTGATAAGTATGGTTATAACACAGCGAAAAAGCGTAATCGTGAGTTTGAAGTCATTCTAACGGAACTAGAAGAATGTCTAGCTTCGCCTGATACTGTAGAAACAGAGTATGAAGAAGGTGAGATCGCAAACTTAATAAATCAATTTTTATATGGCATAGATGAGCAAGCGAGAAACATATTTATTGGAAGGTACTGGTATTCCTATTCAATAGATGAGCTTTCTATGAGATTTAATATGAGTAGTAGTAAAGTGAAATCTATATTATTTAGGACAAGAAATAAACTTCGAGTTCATCTAGACAAAGAGGGGGTTAACCTATGAAAAAAGAAGATTTATTTAAGGAGATCGGACTCATTGATGAAAACTTAATTGAAGCGGCTGGGCACAATGGAATAGAGAAAAGGAAAAAAGGAATTTCTGAAAAGTGGGTTATTTTGGTTGCCTGTCTTGTCCTATATAGTTCAACCGCTTCAGCTTTATTAGCAACAGAATATTATAAAAATCAAAATTCAGAGCCTTACATACGTTATTTAAATGCTGAAGACATGGAGTTAGAGCCTGCTACTCAATATGATGCGGAAAAATTTCTACATGCTTTAAAAAGTGATAATAATGAATATGTATATATTGCTATTAATAGGCTGGTAGAAAGCTTTAATGATCCCACGTTGAGAGTAAAAGCGTTAAAAGAACTTCAGCCATTTATAAAAAATGAGAATCAAAAAATCGCTGATGCGGCTGCTTTTGCCGTAGATATTTTGTCGAAAAGTTATCGGAGCCCTTATATTGTTAAGCTAGCAGACGGAAGTATGATATTTACGTTGTTTAATAATTATTCGGACTATGGAAGTCAAAATGTCATTTGGAGAATTAAAGATAATGTGCTTAAAGAATATTTAAGTTTTTCTGCACCATCTATGTATATTACAAAAATTATCCCTTCTCCAAATCATAAGTTAATTGCGATCGTAACATGCTCTAATAAAAGTAATTTCGTTCAAATTAGCAATATTGAAGAGGGAATGACAAGTCCAGAGTTAATAGAATCTGCAAGAGTCAAATATGGTGCACAAAAAGAATTAGACACATGGATTCGCACCGATCATGAGAATTATAGCTATGCTGATAACCTGGTGTGGAAAGACAATGATACATTAGTATTTGAAGGTTCTCTTGCCTACCAGAATACTGAGATTATTGAGAATGTTACTGTAAAATATCAGTTTAGTAAAAAGATAATAGAAGTAAAAGAGAAGGGGTTGTGACCATCGGATAAACGTACTTTTTTTTCTTGTCCACATTTATACCTTACCAAAACGATGCAATTGCATTTAATGAATAATATCGATAATAAGGGAGGTTTTGAGGATGGGAAATAGAAAAGCTGGCGGTTATGACCCCGTACAGATCTTTAACTCCACATCGTTTAATGCATTTGGAAAAGTTGAATATGCATCCATCTTATGTAGTGATGACAATTATAATGTTCAGCGTGACGAGACTTGGAAAGCTTCTAGCCGTGGAGTCTGTTTGGTGACTAGAATCACTGCAACGGTTAGAACACCGAGTGGAAATATTCAAGCGGAACCTTATACGTCTTCCGGCACTTCTTACAGCCAGTTTGCCATTATACAGGTAGGGGTAAATAAGTTCCAAGTGACGCGTGTTGTAAGTAACAAAAGACGCAAGTAAAATTGCAAGCGGGGGATTATCAAGGATAGGCACCAAACATGAAAAGACGACAGGCCAAAGATAAGAGGCTGGTCGTCTTTTTTTTCGTTCTAATGTTTCTTATACCATAATATTCTGCGATGCATTGAGGAATCTTTCAAGAGCCGGAATGGGCGTAAGTCCGGTTGATAATTGCCTTCAATGATCCAAATCCGGCAGTTCCTGTCGATGCCTATATCGAACCCGACTTGTCTAAGCTTTGGGTAACGCTCTCCCAGTCGTGTAGCTGCCAATAATGCGATCTGTTCCGCTTTGACAAGCAAGCTCCGATCTCCGATTCGGGCTAATTTGAGTGCCTCAAGGACTGGAATGGTGCGGCTAGCCACATTTGTGACTAGATATCCATGCGCCGCAACTTTCGCGTATGAGCCTGTCACGATCCAAGTGGATGAAGAGCTCTTTTGTCGCTGAACCATTATCCGAATGTCGAATGGCTTGTGTTGAATTTGGGCAAGCTGCAGACGCCTTTGGACAATATATCCACGACCTCTGTTTTTTTTACGGAACAATTTAAGTAACTTATCGCTGTCTGTCATGGTGAAGGCTTTCTTTTCGTTATGAATACGATAGGCGTTTGCACCGTTTCTTTTAATGAACAGGATATCCCTTCCGTAACTCCCGTTGCGGGGTTTCAATACGACGCTTTGATAGTGAAGCAGCATATTCGTTAATGCGTTCTTCTTAAGCAACTGTGTCTCTGGCAGCCGTCCGGCGAGAGAGGAACCTTTGCGAAGGATGCGATATTGCAACCATTTGTCTCTTTTGAATAACATTAGAATCACAGCCTTTTTCAATCTTCTACGGTAATTCTAAGTCAAATTAGGAATCAGCATAAGTGGATATCCGTCCATATTTATAAGCCGAAGCAGGTGAAAAAGGCTTTTAGACGGCTTAATTTCATTACTGTTCAGCTTCGGCTGGGCGCGGATTATTTATTGGCATTCGCCCAAACACTCTTTCCGCGAATGCATATGATGATTGTGCCTACTCATTGAAAGGAGCGATCATATATGGGATTTTTTCCAACGCCGGGAAGCGGCCAATTCCCAGGGTTTCCGGGTGGACCAGGAGGACCAGGAGGACCAGGAGGACCGGGTGGACCAGGTGGATTTCCTGGGACTCCGGGACCTCCAGGAGCTGCACCGGGAGGCGTTCAAGCGCCGACGGCACCTCCACCGCAATTCGTACCGCAAATGTCGGCCACCGCATTTGCCATCGACCCCGGTGCGATCAGAGGCTGTCTGTTCCGCAACACATACATTTGGCTGAACAACGGCGAGCAATTCTGGTTCTTCCCGGTATTCGTCGGGCGTAATTCTGTTGCAGGGTTCAGATGGTTCGGTCTCTTCTGGGGGTACTTCGGTATTGATTTGAATCGGATTCGCTCGTTCACCTGCTTCTAAAGCAGACAGCGAAAGAGAACAGCCCGGGGGCTGTTCTCTTTGGGGGTCTTTTATGGATTTATATCCTGGTATTTGTCGATATACAGACTCCCGTCCAATTGGAGCTCTGCGTAAAATACTTGATCTAAAGAATGAATGTTGGCTTTCTTTAATTGTTGGTTGAGCCAGACAACGGAGACATCTATTTTATTAAGATTCTTTTCTACGATTTTACCATCAACGATAAGCTCAGTTGGGATATTGTGAATAGGTGCAACGTTTACTTTTATATCTTTTTTTGTTGCAGGCAGCAGCTCTTCTTTTATCAACACGCTAAGTTTACCGTCAGGTTCCAGAATTGCAAATTCGACTTCTTCGGGTGAGAAGACATCCTTATTCCGAAGCAACATGCTTAAATCGTCGATGTTGAGGTGCTGCTTAGCTAATGCCTCATCCAGAATCTTACCTTGTTTGACGAGAATCGTAGGTTGGCCGTCGAGAATCTCACGTGCTTTGACAGAGCGCAGTCCGATCAATGCAACGCTGAACGCCAAGAGCGACCATAAGACCAAGCTAGATATTCCTTGCAGCAGCGTGATTTGTCTGTTGACGATAATTTCCGCAGTGGTGGAGCCGAAGGTGATCCCTGTTACATAATTGAAAAACGTTAGATGTCCGACTTGTTTTTTACCGAGAAGACGCGTCAAAACGAGTAGAGCAACGAAAGACGTTGCCGTACGAAATAGAATTTCTCCATATGTCATATGCTGAGCCCCTTCTTGCATAACAGATAGTCTTAAAGTGACCCCCATTTTCCTCGCTTATACTTGTTAAGTGAAAGGAATCGAATGAACATGAACGGCTGGACGAACGTTTAGATAGGACATGCCGTTGTGTTTTTAGTTAGAAACTGACAAAAAAGTATCCTGACTTTATAATTGTTTTATATATCCAAGTAGTGTCGCTGATCAGGAGGACGGAATGCAATTTCAACCAATGTATTATGACGGGGAATTATTTCTACCGAAGATTGAATTAAATATGACATTGAACCAATCGGTTGCTATTATAACGGACTTGAAGCGAAAGCAGCTTTTAATGAATCAATTAGTGGACCATTCTCAATATTATTTATTTCGGGCTGGGCAAAGCGAGTATATGCGTTTAACGGTGGAAGAGCTAATTACTTTTCTTATCCAAGTAACGGAGAGGAAAGAGCGTGCCGCTTTGTTAATGGATTATTTTGTTCTAAAAGAAGAACGGAAGGTGAGGATCAAGGATCTAAGCTCATCGAAAAGGATGTATGTGACCTTGCTACGTGTTTTTTTTGCGCATCAGCCTACACTTGTACTGGAGGAACCTTATTTTTACTTGGAAGAGCAGGATCGTCGTCAATTCAAACGGATTCTGGATGATCTTTCGCAAGAAAAGCAGATATTAATTTTAACTTCGAATTTAGAGGATGCCCTTATTTCCTGTGATACCATTTATCGGTTGAACGAGTCCGGATTTCATCCATTGGATATTCGGGACTTCGAAGAGGATAAGCAGGAATTACAGAAACAAGACGAGACCAATATAACCTTGCAGAAGATCTCAACCAAAAGAAATGACAAAGTAATTTTATTTAATCCGCCTGAAATCGATTTTATAGAAAGTGTAGAGGGTTCGATCCTTGTTCATGTGGATGGGGAAAATTATGACTGTGCTTTGACGTTGACCGAACTCGAGCAAAGATTGTTAAATTTCGGTTTTTTTAGGTGTCATCGGTCCTACATCGTTAATCTGCAAAAAGTAAGAGAGATTATTACATGGACGAAGAATAGCTACAGCTTGCGGTTAAATACAGGTAAAGATGCTGTGGTTCCGTTATCCCGTTCAAAATTGTCTGAATTAAAAGCACTTCTGAACATTTAATTTCCTGGGTAATGTCCAACCAATCAAGCACTCTGTGGTACTATTCAGGCGATAATAGCTACATTTCGGCGGGTTTTGATGGCTGGAAGCATGCAATCTTTATATGCTTAAGGCATCAACGCTAAGGAAGTGGTGTTAATGGATGTTATCCAAGTAGAACGTGTCCGTAAGAGATTTGGAAATAAAGATGCGTTGGCAGATGTGTCTTTTTCAATTCCGAAAGGGGAAATTTTTGGCTTCCTCGGTCCGAGCGGTTCAGGAAAAACGACATTAATCAAGATTTTAACTGCGCAGTTAAATCCGACAAGTGGACAGGCAAGTGTATTTAACCAGCCAGCGGAGATGATGCAGCAGTCTGCACAGAAGATGCGCTTCGGCATTTTGACGGATAACAGTGGTCTATATGAGAGGTTATCGATTGAGGAAAATTTGGAGCTGTATCGTAAGTTATATGATCTTCCCAGATCTGCAGTCGATAAGGTGCTGCAGTTTGTAAACTTAAGCGGAGAGCGCAAAAAGAAAGTCAATCTCTTATCGAAAGGGATGCGTCAGCGTGTCATGTTGGCCTGCGCGATTATCCATGAGCCCGAATTATTATTTCTAGATGAACCTACTTCGGCTTTAGATCCGGTAAACTCAGCACATATTTATAAAGGCTTACGCTACTTAAATGACAAAGGGACAACGATTTTTTTAACTACGCATGATATGGCTGAGGCAGAATTGATATGCAACCGCGTAGCGATTCTGTATCAGGGACAAATCCAAACCATCGGTTCACCGAAGGATCTTAAACGACAGCACCGGGAGAACGTAGTTTGTGTTGAATTAATCAATGGGGAAGCTTACGAGCTCCCGATCGATGAGAGAACGGCTGATCAAATCGCGGATTGGATGAGACGAGGGTTAATTGACCGGTTAGAAACGAAAGAGCCAAGTCTAGGTGATATTTTTATTAAAATGACAGGAAGTGAGTTACTATGAGTATCTCATTAAAACGTGTCCAGGCGATATTTGTGAAGGATTACAAAGAGTTTTCACGTAACTACGCGCTGTCCATTATGCTGATTTTTCCTATTATTATCGCTCTGATTTTCAAGAGGGCAGGTGCGTCTTTACCTGGAGCCAGCGGTTTTCTTTTTAATAGTTCGTTTGTATTGCTAACATGTTTCGCACAAGCCTGCTTGATTGCGGAAGAGAAGGAGCGTAACACTTTACGGTCATTAATGATGACACCGGCTACGACCATGGATGTACTAATCGGTAAAAGCAGTTTGGTCTTTGTCATGTCTGCTGTTGTTCTCGCTATTTCTACATTATTATTTGGTTATGAGCCAGCTAATATATGGGCGTTTGTGGCAGTAATCATTCTTTCGATTATTCTGTACACTGCAGCCGGGACGATCTGCGGTTTATTCTCCAAGACGTTGCTTGAAGCCTCATTATCTATACTCCCTGTGGCGTTCATATTTATGGGGGCACCGTGGGGAGAAGTACTAGCGAAGGATTATCCGGTCTTCAAAGTGCTGGATTACATGCCAAGCAGTCAGCTTGTGCATCTGCTGGGTCTAGGCAATACAGGTTATACGACGGGAGATTTATTAAAACCCCTCCTCATTACTTTGGCATGGACGGTTGTGCTAACAGTAGTGTCTGTCATTTTGTATCAGCGGCGGTTAAAGGACGAGTAAGGGAGCTCTGAAGGGACTTTAGCCAGCCTTCGATGGGTCTTTGGTAGGGTCGAAACAAGCAGCCGACTGAGACTATACGACGATTATTCTCCAATTGAGGCTGTGATGTTGTCATGACGGGGCCTGCTGGGTAATAAAGATGATTAGAACTTTCAAATTTGGCTGAATTTGGATTGGGAGCCGAGGAAAGGGAGGGAAAGATCATGGCGGCACAGACAGTATCAGGCATCAGCTCCGTACAGACCATTGCGGCCTACGGCGGTACACAGAGTGATGTCAGTTCCCTGGAGAAACAGCGGAACCGGCTGATGATGGAACTGGATAAAGTGAATGCGGCACAAGGAAGTGAGATGCAGACTCCTTATCGCCGGGAGCAGCTGCAGCGGCAAATCCGGCTGCTGGAGTCCCAACTCGTACAGAAAAGCGGGAGTAGCGCCCCCGTAAATTTTGTACCGGCTTCTCCGCTTCAAGATCACCTCCCCCTCTCGCGGATTGAGTGGAAGGGAGGCCTCAAGGGCATCGGTCTGACCGATCCCCGGACGGCGACGGTGAACTCGGAGGGCCACTTCGACGCGTTAATTTAGGAAAGAGAACGAAGGTGCGAAAAGCGTCCGGTGATGAACCGGCTTTTTCGCACCTCTTTTTTGAATGCGCGGTGAACCGTATCTTAAGTAGCGGCAAGTTTCTCCTAGGTACCCAGCAAAACTGTGCATGAGATGTCGGATGGATGCCGACGATACTTGCTATATTGTTAGTGAAGGGAGGTCATTCGAATGGATTTGCTTGCAAATCTGAACGGGGCTCTACAATACATTGAAGAGAATCTTGCTGATGATATAGACCTGAAGGAAGCAGCGAGGTTGGCTTGTTGTTCCGAATATCATTTTTCTAGAATGTTCTCATTTCTTGCAGGCATCACGCTATCAGAATACATCCGTCGGAGGCGCCTGACATCTGCGGCATTTGAGCTTCAAGCTGGAGAATTAAGAGTTATGGATGTGGCGGTGAAATATGGATATAGCTCAGCAGACGCATTTTCTAGAGCTTTCCAAGGCCTGCACGGTATTCCGCCCTCTTCGGTAAAGTTGCATAGCCCTTCATTAAAAGCCTATCCGCGCTTGACCTTTCAATTAACGATTCAAGGGGGAAGTGCAATGAACTATCGTATCATTGAAAAAGAGTCATTCTGTATCGTAGGCATTACGAGAAGGGTACCTATCCAATTTAATGGCGTAAATCCGGAAATCGCATCTATGTGGAAAAGCTTAACTAGCGATGACATCGACCAGCTCAAAAAGCTCTCGAATGTCGAACCTCAGGGACTGATTCAAGCATCGATGAATTTTTCTGAGGGGAGAATGGAAGAAAAGGGGGAACTTGACCATTATGTTGGCGTTGCTACAACCAAGGAATGCCCCGAAAATTTAACGAAACTAGATGTTCCTGCAACAACATGGGCTGTATTCGAAGCCGTTGGACCATTTCCCGATACATTGCAAAATGTCTGGGGACGCATCTATTCTGAATGGTTCCCTACCGCTAATTATGAGTTGGCAAGAGGCCCGGAAATTTTATGGAATGAGAGTAAGGATATATCTTCACCGACCTTCAGAAGTGAGATTTGGATACCGGTTTTGAAAAAATAATAAACGGTGATTACTATTGCACTTCTGATTTGTCAGGCCATCCCATAGAAGGATGGCCTTTTTTTGTTGTGGGGGATGGTTTGTAAAGTTGAGATTGACCCTTATTTTTACATATGAGAGAATAATGGAAATTTTAAAATGAAAGGGAAATAATGTATGAGCAATCTTTTCCGATTCATTCCTATTAGTCAACTAGCAGATAAATTTCCGGAAGGATCTTGGTGGGCGAAGTTTTACCAGGATTTCAGTGACGAGCAGCTAGCCGCTTATTATGAAGGGGATTTGACGCTGCCTTCTCTTAATCTGGATTGGGAGCAGGCTTTCCCGCAACAAAAAGAGGTTATCATCATTTTTATCGATGGGAATTTTACTGTAGACAATCTCTATAATAAAGAAACAGATGGTGCCATAGGACTTATGGTAACCGGTAATTTGAATGCGAAAAATATAGCTGTAGGCGGTCAGGAAATCTATGTTTCGGGCAATCTGATGGTTGAGGAAATATTGTGCGGCACCTACAATCACGGGGAAACAATTGTTATAGGTGATCTTAGCGCTGCGGTTTTAGTTCAGGATGACGAGTACAGCATCAAAGTAGACGGGCAGAAATCTATTGCATGCTTAGTAAATGTATGGGAGGGAGACGGCGTATTTCAGGAGCTTCCGGTGGACATTCATGAGGTGTTGATTGATGAAGTTTTTCTGGATATGGATGAGGAGGACATGGAATTTTCCTTTTGCACGCTGGTGAATGTTATTGTAGAAGGGCGTTCCGCATTGAAAAAAGTAAATGAAACCCTCACGAGAAAGAAACCTGTTCAATTATATTTTACCCATAACACGATCAATGAGGAAAATATATTGAAATTGACTCAGTGTATTTTAATGACGGATGACAAACCATCGTTTGATTTTCAGGAGCAAGGCGTATTTTTCAAAGTTCAACTGGAGCATATTGATGCAGACGGGGATGAGCGGGATCTCAGCGTTTATATGAAAGATAACCGGCATCACTATTATATTTGGCTGGAGCAAGATCATTCCATCGGTTTGTTGAGGAGAACTATAGATGAGGGATCTGAGTGGGAGCACATTACAGAAGAGTCTCAGGAACAGCTAGCGGAGATTAGCGATTGCTGGACTATGTTGCTGACCTGTATTAATATGGCTGAGCTTTATTTACGAAACATTGAGGTCCAATATGTGCAAGACATTTTGCAACACGCTGTAATTCAGGAATTATATTCGGAAGAAGAGGAGGATGACGGGTTCTGGGACGGCTCAAAATATTACAGCTTCCGTAAAGCGCATACGGACGAGGACGGAGACTACCTGCATGCCCGGATTGAAATCAAGACTCCGGATGAAGCGTATTATTTTTATACAGTGGATCATGGAACTTATGTTTCCCGGCATTATCAGCCGCCCAATCAATATGGCAAACAGGACATGTCTTTTTTGGACCTTAGGCGCTGGGAGGCATCAGAGCAGTATTTTACAAGATTCAAGCAATTTATTGATCAGAAGATAGAGTTTGGTGTAAATAGTTAGGCTTGATTACGTCTAAGAGGTGAGCTTTGTCGTCAAGGAGGTCACGCATCACGCATCACGCATCACGCATGGCAACCGATCTTCCACCGAGGAGACCAGCATGGCTGAAACAACAAAACAGGCGAGAAGGAAGCACCAGCACTTCCTCCTCGCCTGTTTGTGTTCATGCATTTTGTCTAGGGTTTATCCACTTTACTCCGGTGTTCCTTGGGTTACCCCATGGATATACGTTAAGGTCGGGGAATCGACGGCCCCTAGCCCCGGATTATAGGTAAAGGAGTACTCGATGGTATCCCCGTGTTGCAGGTTATTTACAGGGTAGGTATAGTTACCGTTTCCTGCTGGGGTCATGGCTACGTTTAGCTGCCCTCTTTACGATTTTCAATACCTACATCCCATCTGGTAGAATAGGGGAAACCATATTTCTCTATATTCTAGTAATTTGATTATACGCTTGGGGAGGTAGACCATGGACAAAGAACTAACCGTGCAGCTGACACAGTGGCATGAAGATGATGAACACCAGAAGATTGCAGACACCCTGATGGCGATTCCTCTAGCGGACAGAGATTACGAGGTAGTCAGCAGTCTGGCAAGAGCGTATAACAATTTGGGACGTTATGAAGAAGCGCTTGAACACTTCGCGATGATTGCGGAACAAGGGCAGAATGACTATCTGTGGCATTTTCGCGTGGGATATTCCTACTACTATTTGAATCGATATGAGGAAGCGGTGAGAGTGCTGAGTATTGCCCACGACCTCGATCCGGATGATGAGAATACGGCCATGTTTCTGAAATTCAGCCAGCGCAAGCTACGCAAAGAACAACACGCCGCAGCCAGACAGGCAATCAGAGAGCAACATAATGATTCGGGGACGACTGCAACTCCTTTTGAGGGGATGGATCTCTCCGAATTTTGGAAAGATAGCGATTATGCGCTAAAAGAATATGTTTCTGCCCCGCCTACGGATGAGCTGATTGCTTCTGTAGAAGAAGAACTGGGTTACAAGCTTCCTGCCTCTTATATCAGTCTGATGAAGCAGCACAATGGGGGAGTTCCTTATAATACTTGTTTTCCGACGGAGGACGCGACCTCATGGGCTGAGGATCATATTGCGATTACGGGCATTATGGGCATCGGACGCGAGAAAAGCTATTCACTCTGCGGCGATCTCGGCAGTCCGTTTATGATTGAGGAGTGGGGATACCCTGACATTGGCGTGGTAATTTGTGATTGCCCTTCGGCAGGCCATGATGTCGTGATGCTGGATTACCGGAACTGTGGGAGGGACGGAGAACCCGAGGTGATTCATGTGGATCAGGAAGATAATTATGAGATTACGTTCCTGGCCCAAGACTTCGAGACGTTTATACGCGGCCTGGTGAATGATGAGGAATACGACACCTCTGAAGAAGATAAAGAGGAGGATTTGCGCAAAGTAGCCGTAGGCCAATTCTCGCCTTTGCTTGCCAAGCTGTGCAGCCATGTGCCTGAGGTATATCAGCTTGAGCAGAAGATCCGTAGAGTCTGTACCCGAATCGTAGAAGAGAAGGGACACTTTTCCTTTCATGCGGATGAGCTTTCTGCTCTGATGTACGATGTACAGTTCTGGCTGTACACAAGCTCTTATCCAAATACGAGCCGTCAACAATATCTGGATGTATATGAGGAAATGATCGCTTTTGGCGGCGAGTTCGGTCAAGGCGGGTATGCTCCGGGCTGGATCAGCGATTGGCTGGATGGGCGGATATGGGAAGGGCTGATTGTTCAGAAAAACGGGGTGCTTTGCTTCACGGATCAAGCCCGCTCTGAGGTCATTGCACGGCTGGAAGCAGAATCCGCAGAAGAGGACGTTGCCCCTTTTATACTCGTGGATCAGCAAGGTGGAGGCATGTCTGTCATTCTAAATGTGGGTAGCTACCGATCGGAAGTGTTCGAGGCCCGGGCAGACGAAGGATTTGAAGGTAACGGGTACGATTGGGCTTCTTTGGCGGCTGTGTTTGTGAACGAATATATGCCTGAATGGGTAGATACGATTCATTTTGACCCGGAAGCGGATATGTTCTGTGCTTATTCGGAGAATAGCGAAGCTATTAAGCAGTTCGCGGTGCGGTTGAAGCAGGCCTGTGAAGATGAGACGTTGATCCGGGATCTATTCTCCCGCGCGGAGCTCGATTGATCACAACAGTATTCAGGGGCTCGGTCACACAGAAGGTTGAGAGAATGCGTCAGGTAGGAATCCGTTTCAAGGTTTGTTTTCGATGGCACCAATATATGGATGATACGGTTTTTAGCTGACCGTCAGCACCTGCTGCAAGGATGAAGGCTATAAGTCTTGGTCGCCTTGCAGCAGGTGCTCTTTTTTAGAAAGTTACGGGCATAGATTTGAACATGTGAAGTAGATTATTTTTGATATAATATAGTTAAAAATTTAGTTATTGTATCCTGTTGATAGGGAATAATGAGAGAAAAGGAGAGATGGAAATGACGTATATCGTTGATTTTAAAAATGTGTCTACGGTCGGAGTAGAGTCTTCACCTGTAGCAGAGGCGCTTGCTGGTTTACGTGCGAATGAAGCTCGTTACTTTATGAACAAGTACAAGCATGAATTTACAGTTGTCCCAGCTAGCGAAAGCCAGGAAAACCTTGATTATGTGAGCCGAATTTTAAAAGAAGAACGTAATATTGAGTTTGCTGCAAAACCTTTAGAAACATCGCGTTTTCAAGTGGAAAATATTAAATTCACTTATGTCTTTTATGAAGATGGACTTGAGGTTAATGTCATGTATACGGTTGATGATCCTAAGAAGCGAGCCGTTGGTTTTAAGCTTTCTGAGGGGATGGAGATACCAAAGGAGTTAGAAGAGAAGTTTAAATTTGCTAGGCAGAAGTCTAAACTAGCCGGTACAATCCGTGGCTCGTATTTTGTAATCAAAGGAGAGTATTAAAGGAGTAAGAATAATACAAGCCTCTATTCCGAGTGGCGGGATAGAGGCTTGTATTATTTGCTATCTGCATAAGCCAAGTATCTTAAAATGAGGGCGTAACCAAGGGATTCACGGTAACTGTAACCATCGGACCAAGTAATTTAAAGTCCATACTTTCTTTTAATTTATCTAATCCTGCGGAAATGATTTTACAGAATTATCTCCGCAAGGCGATGTATCCCCTGCTCAATTGATGCTTCATCTACTTTTGCAAACCCCAATACCCATCCCTTTCTTTTGCTATCCAGACAATAGGGTCCAAGAGGGTAAACACGTATTCCATGTTGTAGGGCTAAATTTGTCACAGTTTCTTCGTCGTATGATTCCTCAGCCTCAAGTAACACATGCAATCCTGTTTCTACTCCACTGAGTGTAAAACGCTCCCCTAAACCACTAGCCATAATAGCTTTTGTCATGACCTCGTGTCTTCTTCGATATACATTTCTGACTCTTCTCATATGCCGCATAAAATGACCATTTTTAATGAAATGGGTTAGTGTTAGCTGATCCATAATCGGAAGATGACGGTAAGTCAGTTCCTGTACCTTCGCTAGTTGAGCAATTGCCTCGACTGAACCTATAATAGCCGAAATACGAATGCCAGGAGCAATCATTTTAGAGAAACTCATGAGATACAAAGTATTATTGGATGCCTGACTAAATAACGTTGGCAGCGGCTCCCCACGATACCGGAATTCACTATCATAATCGTCTTCAATGATCCAAAACCGTTCTTGAACCGCTTTATGTAGCAATTGTTGCCGACGGGGCTCCGACATAACGACCCCTACTGCGCACTGGTGAGAAGGGGTGGCAAAGATCAGTTTGGATTGAGGGTGAATATGCTCCACCACTAGACCATACTCATCAACGGGAACAGGTACCACATTCATTCGTCGATATTTCATCGCCATCCAAGCAGCTGGGAAACCTGGATCTTCTACTGAAACTGTGTCCCCATCAGCTAAAAGCGACTGTGCGATTAAATCTATACTATGTTGAGCTCCTGAGGTCAACAGAATCTGATTAGTTTGGATATGTATGCCCCGTTCAAGGGATAAATAACGCTGTAATTGCTCACGTAATGGTGTGTAACCGTAGCAATTACCGTAAGCCCAGCTTGATAAATCCATTTCAGCAGATGCGTGGAGCAGCGATTGCCGCCAGCTTTTTTGAAATTGTTCATCCAAATAGGGTTCATGAGGACTGAAATCAATATCCACTTCTAGCTGTTCTTTACCTCTGAACCAGTCATGTAAATGATCAACAGCTGAGTCTAACAAGGAGAGTGAAGGAGCTGTGGGACCCTCTGGTTCTATTTCCTTCGTTGACACATTGAATTGCTTCCATTTACTAACTCGCGTTCCTCCTCGGCGAGAGGTAACTGTATAACCTCGACTTAACAATTCTTCATAGACGATCTGTATAGTTGAACGTGAGACACCTACGATGTGAGCAAGTTCGCGGGTAGGTATTAGTAATTCTCCTGGCGCCCAGACTCCGCTAGTAATATTATGAATCGCTTGATCAAGCAATTGCTGCCAGATCGGTCTCTTATCATTACGAATTACTTTCATCATCGTACACACCTCCAAATAGAAGTCCAATCATAATAATATTAATTATGGATTGCTCTAAACGGTGATTTTTGGATATTTTAATGCAATCCATTCATTGATATACTACCGTAACAACGCTGGTATTCGCAATTTGGTCGTTGCCGCACGCTAGAGTTAAAGGAGAGATATCGATATGAATTCGGTTCGTTACAAGAGCAGGGAATGCCTGGATCAAGAGAAGATTGAAGGGTTCCTTCAGCAAGCGAGATTGGGTTATCTTGGGTTGGCTGATGGCAATCGCCCCTATGTTGTGCCACTTAATTATGTATGGACAGAAGGGAAACTCTATTTTCACGGGGCTGGAGACGGAAGGCGTAATCAGGTGATGAGTGATAATTCAGAGGTGTGTTTTACGGTATGTGAGGAATACGGAACCATTACGGATCCGGTACCTGCGAAAACGGATACAGCTTATATGAGCGTAATGATATTCGGACAAGCAGAACCGATCACGGATTTGGATGAAGCCACTCATGTACTTCAGGAAATGATGAATAAGTATGTACCAGGTTACTATAATCGCCCCCTGTCCAAGCAGCATGTGGAGAAGTATAGATCAGCTGTATTCGGCGGTCCGGTTCAAGTTTATCGGGTAATTCCAAGCCATATGACGGCAAAAGAGAGTCCTATTGAAGCGGAAAAAATGTATAAAAAGGACATGGATACTGAGCGTCAAGTTTAACCACAAGATATTCCCAACGAGTATCAATAGCTCAATAAACACGATAAGGCAGCCGATCAGTCAACGTGATCGACTGCCTTTATTCAGCTAACGGGCAGATTACTTGAACACTATTACAATAAAATTGTTCAAATGATGAAATAATCTGTTATTTAAAGCGCTATTATTTACCATTTGTTATTTACTTTGAAATAAGATATTATGAAGTCAACTTCACATGAAGTAAACTTCATATGAAACAAACTTCACTTTAGAAGAATAAGTTAGTTAGGAGAATTACATTTGAAAAAACTATTCATACAGCGACTTTTATTATCAATCTTGTTAATGGTATTGGGATTTATTCAATTATATCTCGATACATCGGAAGGATTTAATTATGGTTATGTCATGTTATTCATAGGTGGAATAATTTTGTTGATTTCAATAATTTCTTACCTTAAATCCCGCAATAACAAAATATTGGAAAGGAATATGTCAAAGGAATATGATGAAAGAGATATTTTAATTGATGGAAAAGTTTCTCACTTTTCAATGCGTTTTTTGATGTATGTAATTATAATTATTATGTTTTTAACTAATTTCCTAGTAATTCCTACAAATACTGCATTATTAATTGTTTTAATATCTTTAATCATTAGTGAATTTGGTTCTAGAAAATATTATAATCATGTCCTTTAATCAAGGAGATATTTAATGAAAAATAGAGTGAAAGAATTACGACTAGAACAAGGAATAACTCAACAAGAACTAGCTGATAAAGTAAGTGTATCTTCTAGAACAATCATCTCATTAGAAAAAGAAAAGTATAATCCATCTGTGCTACTTGCGTATAAAATAGCTTCAGTTTTTAATTTATCAATTGAAGAAACGTTTATTTTTGATGAAGATGACAAATAATATTTTTCGTAAATATGCACATATGAAACAAATAATGGAGGAATATAATTGCTTAGTATATTATTTATTTTCGGGGTAGTTTTGATAGTTTGGGGTCTTTATCTTATGAGAAAAGAAGATGGTTTATTTGGGAAAAATAGAAAAAGTAAAAACATATTCAATTTCATACTAATGGGACAAGCTTCAGGATTAGGACAATTTATAAGTGGGATTTTGTGTATTATAGTAGGGATTATCGCAATTATTATGAAGTAGTCATAAATATGAAGTTCGATTTTTTTAGTATGTGTTAGCGGCGGATCCTCCTTTAGAGATCCGCCGCTTATTCAGTTTAAAGGGGCTACTCATGATTTCAATAAATTCCTCAATTCCTATTTCTGTCCCGTCCCTTTTTCTTGAACGTGAGCAATGCTAATCTCCACAAAGTTCAGCACTTCGTCGGATACGGGATATAGTCCTGACTCTAATGTAGGGAGCTTCCTCACTTCCCAAAACTTCTCCATCAATTTCTCGTCTCCATTAAAGGTTTCGTGTGATAGCTTCATTAACTCGCAGGCAATGTTATAACCTTCATCAGATTCAGGTGGAACAGATTGCTGTATGCACCATTCAATCCGGCGCAGCAAAGAGGCATATTGCTGAGTGGTCTGGTCATTACTGTTGAGATTGGGTAGTGCATTCTGTAGAAATGCACTTTCGTCATCGTTGAAATAATCGATCCACTGTTTAGAAATGGGTTGTACGTTATGGACCAGATGAGAAACCCGATCCCAGGAGAGTGTACCTTCTAGATCAATCATATTGATCAAAGACGTAGTATTTGCAATACTGCCCTGAAGAGAAGTAAGCTGCTCCTGAAGATGATTATGATGTGCGATTAGAATATGACGAAAAGATAGCTTGTCCATTACATTTTGAATGTCTTCAAGCGGTAGTGATAGTGATTTAAGCAACGTTATCTTTTCGAGAGTGAATAAATCTTCCTCTGAATAATAACGGCGGCCGTTATCTTCCTTATAACTTGGTGTAAGAAGACCGATCTGATCATAATAACGTAGGGTTCGAACGGAAATATTCCGCTGTTTGGATACTTGTCCTGTTGTCCATCTATTCATGTTTCTTCTTTCCTCTCGAAAATAATGCTTGCAGGTGACGTAACGTCACCTAATATCATTAAATTATATCACAGAGGATTGAGGGATTAAGGATGACCAGTACGGAAATGTGGAAGAAGATGGATCAGTGGACATGGCGTGAGTTTATTGCTTTACTTGCGCTTGAATTTGTATTCGTTATATTCGTTATCAAGTATGCGGTACAGTCAATGTATGAGCAATGGTTGGGGAATACTCTTTATTCAGGGACTCTTACAGGGCTTACCATCGCGATTGTACTTTTGTTAGGATTATATTTCATTGCTTTACGACCGAAGAAAATGTCCTGGACAGAGGTAGGAGTAAAGGGGTTTCCTGCGAAAGATTGGTGGAGGATTGCCCTGTGGACACTCATTCTCATTGTATTTAGTGTGGCCACTCTCTATCTCACGAGTTTTCTTGGGAATACGGTGGACAACAGCAAAACAGAGAGTCTGAAGCAAAATGTCACTCTATTTACTATAATTATTGGTATCGTGTCGGCAGGGATCGTGTCACCCTTTTATGAGGAGATATTTTACCGTGGATTTATATATCGTTGGCTACGGGCTCGTGTTAGTATGAGATGGGCGATTGTGATTAGTTCGCTAATCTTTACTTTTGCACATTTTCCCACTATGAATGCCATGCCCGTGAATTTTATTAGTGGAGTTGTGCTTGCATGGACCTATGAACGTACGGGATCGGTCGTGCCTGGTATGATTCTTCACGGTGTGTTTAATACGATTGCCGTATTGTTAACAGCGATGAGTTAGAATGATGATTATATTATGTATACACGATGAGCGCTGATGACAGGACACGATAGTTGAGTAATTATAAATAACTTAAGGATATGCCGGTTTCGCTAGAAATTTCATCAAAAAAAAGCCTTTTGGAATAAAATCCAAAGGCTTTTTGTATGCTTATTTTTTTCAAGACCTTATTCAACATCATAATTGATCAGAAAGAAAAAGTCTATACTTTGGGCTGGATTTTATTTACTATTGTGAAGCCGGCAAAACTTAATCAATGGAGTGTTGTTAATGGACGTTACCTATCATCTCGATCAGGCCGACTTACAGGATTATATTGGACGGATTTTTGGCACCAGTTATTTAGTTACTCGTGTTTCACGAATGCATGGTGGCGCACAAAAGGTGGTCTACAAGATTGAGTGCAGTAATGGATTTTCCTGCGTTTTGTATGTGTGGGATCTTTCCATGAATTATTTTGAAGAAGAAAAAGCGAATGAAGATATAAATGAACAGTCCTATGGAAGTGATTTGTTTGAATTAAACAATAAGTATTTAACACAACATGGAATTCAGACCCCAGCACTTTATGATCTGAACAAGGAAAGAGATCGTTACCCATTTGATTATGCGCTTGTTGAATATATAGATGGACGTAAGGCAGAAACCTTTTTCCAACATTCCGAATTAGCTGTTCAAGATAAAGTGTTTCAGCAGTTGGGGGATATGCTTACTACAATGCATACCACCGAAAGGCAGATTTTTGGGAAAGCCAATGCTAACGAGATCAGTACAGAACAATGTCATTCATTACAAATGAAAAATGCGAAAGTACAGCTAGCTTACGCCTCTCAGCATATGGAGAAGATCGGGTCTAATCAAAGTAAACTTCTCGATAAGTTGTATGAGCTTGAATCAAGAATTAAGCCTAGAAAGCAGTATGGATTTATTCATGGGGAACTGGGTCCTGACCATGTATTGGTTAATGATAAGCTGGAGCCCTTTCTGATCGATATCGAAGGAGCAGCGTTCTTTGATATTGAGCATGAGCATAGTTTTTTGGAGATGCGATTTGGAGATTTCTATCGGTATCTTAAGAACGATAAGCTTGATCCGGATAGGCTGTTATTTTATCAATTGCATCACCATATATCATTAACTTCAGCGGGTTTAAAGCTACAGCATAGAGGATTTCCCGATCAACAATTCGCAAAAGGTCTAGCTGAATATCAATCAGAACGTGCGCTTAGGTTTATCGAAAAATGAAGAAATGAAAATGAAGCAAGAAGCGGCGCGTCATCTCTTGTCAAATATCGTGGGGAGCTGAATATTCGAGTTAATACACGGTAACGTTTCAACGAAGCGAAGGGGGAGTCAACCTAACCTAGGGAGACTCCCTCTCCCTTGTGCGTTCTAGGGACAAGCCTGACGGTAGTCAAGAGGTGTATACGAAAGTAAAGACTAGTATATAGATGGGGGTCCTTTCCTTTCCTATACTAGAACTAGGAAGAGAAGCAGCATGAAGTAGATGCACGACCTATTTTGAGACAATGTGGAGGGGTAATATGAAGAAAAAAAGTAGAATACTTCTGATCGTTGCATTGATCCTAAGTTTAACTATCACGGCATGCGGCAAAACCACAAATGAAGGGGAGAAGCAGCCGGAGAAGCAGTCTGAGACACCTGTGGAACAAAAAAATGAAGTGATTGAAGTTTCAACAGTTTCGGCAAGCGATCAGTATCTCAAATTCGATGAGGGCGAAAGCTTTGAGAAGAACTCTGTCTATGATGCGTATGAGAAAGATATCGGTGTGAAGCTCACGAATAAATGGGTGTCCGCCGATGACGTTCAATTCAAGGAAAAAGTGAAGATGTCCATCGCCTCCAATGATCTTCCGGACTTCATGAAGGTTAATGCTACACAGCTGAAAGAGCTGACCGAAGCGGATATGATTATGGATATCACGGACGTATATGACAAGAATGCGACGGATGAGACGAAGAAATTCTTGTCGATGGATGGCGGAATGCAACTGAAGACCGCCACTTTCGACGGTAAACTCATGGGGATTCCAAGTTCTTATAATCCGTACCAGTATCAGTTCCTCTATGTACGTACGGACTGGCTGAAGAAATTGAACCTGCCGGAACCGAAGACGATGGCGGATCTCTTGACGATCGCCGAAGCGTTCAAAACAAAAGATCCAGGCGGCACTGGGAAACCGCATGGAATTGCAATTAGCAAAGATCCATTTAACCAGTCCACAGCTGTTACAGGACTAATAGCATTCTTGAATAGTTACCATGCTTATGAAAATCTTTGGATGGAAGACGGAAATGGCAATTTGGTCAACAGTGACATTCAGCCTCAAGTGAAAGACGCACTTAAGGCGCTGCAGGAAATGTTCAAGAAAGGATTAATTGATCCTGAGTTCGTCGTTAAAGATGTGGAGAAAGCAGCAGAGCTCCTCTATAACAACAACACAGGTATCGTATACGGCCAGTCTTGGGTACCGGCTCAGCTCGCTAAAGGCGCAGTAAAGGATGGTAAAGTCGTACAAGAGTGGGGCGTATTCCCGATTCCATCGGCAGATAGCAACCCTGCACAATCGCAGATAGGTTTGGGTGTTGACGAATATTATGTTATCTCCAAGCAAGCGAAGCATCCGGAAGGCGTTATTAAATTGCTGAACCATTGGATTGTCGTGGATAATCATCCGACGCCAGAACAGAAAGTGTATGAGTATGGTAAAGACCTGAAGGAGAAAGGTAACAACTACTGGCTTCTAAGCCCGCTTCGTGTTGGTAAACAAAAGGATAATAACGGTGAAATATTGCCAAAAGCGATCGAGAACAAAGACGAGAGCATTTTGGAGACGAAAGATCAAAAAACTCGTTACGAGCGTGCCATGAAGTATGTTGACGGTACCGATATCAACATGTGGTGGGAATATCTGATTTCAGGTCCAAAAGGCGCATATTCACTTGTTCCTGAAATTCAGAACAATAAACAGTACTTACAGAACAAATTCTACGGCGCACCGACTCCAACCATGGCAGATCGACAAGAAATCCTGAAGAAGAAGCGGGATGAAGTATACTTCAAGATTATGATGAATCAAGTATCCGTGGATGAATTCGATAAATTCGTGGAAGAGTGGAAAAAGCTTGGCGGCGACGAAATGACCAAAGAAGTCAATGAATGGTACGCGACTAACAAACAATGATAGCAGGAGAATCGAGGGGTTGGACACAAACGACCTCTCTTTTCTTTAACCTAGTTCTTCATTTTTAGTCCTATAGCGAGGTGGATAGCATGAATGTATTAACGCGTATGTGGAAAAGGGAGTGGCCGCTTCACTTGATGTTGGTTCCTGGGATCGTATTGGTCCTCATCTTCAGTTATATCCCGATGGCCGGCATTATGATGGCCTTTCAGAAATACGTACCGAATAAAGGGTTGTTCGGCTCACCATTTATTGGTCTTAAAAACTTTCAGTTACTGATGGATTACCCCGATATCGGCCGGATATTCTTCAATACAGTATACATTGCGGTGATGAAAATTGTAGCAGGCATGGTCGTTCCGGTCACCATAGCGATACTGCTGAATGAGCTGCGGAAAGAATGGGTCAAACGGACCTTCCAGACGCTCGTGTACTTGCCGCATTTTCTATCATGGGTCTTGTTAAGCGGTATTCTAATCGATGTATTGTCTCCATCTTCCGGTATTCTCAATCAAGTGCTTGGCTTGTTGGGTATCGACCCTGTTTTTTTCCTGGGAGACAATAAATGGTTCCCTTATGTCATGGTCATATCGGATGTATGGAAAGAGTTCGGATTTGGTACGATTGTCTATCTGGCTGCGCTTACCGGTATTAATCCGTCACTGTACGAGGCAGCGGAGATCGACGGCGCAGGACGCTTTAAGCAGACGTTACATGTGACGCTGCCGGGGATGCTTCCTATTATCGTTCTCATGTTTACGCTAAGTATCGGGAATGTACTGAATGCCGGATTTGATCAAATCTTCAATTTATACAGTCCTCCGGTCTATGAGAGCGCGGATATTATCGATACCTTCGTATATCGTATGGGGATTGAGCAAGCACAGTTCGGTTTCGCTACGGCCGTAGGACTACTGAAATCAGTCATCTCTTTCGTATTCGTATCTATGTCCTATATCTTAGCCTATCGTGTAGCGAATTACCGCATTTTCTAATGCAATTGTCGGTAATTCAGAAGGGAGACACATCGTGCGTACTAACAGATCATTCGGAAGGAAATTGTTTTTGATATGTAATTTCATTTTTCTGGCATCCGTATCTTTGTTATGCCTCATGCCTATTATTCATATTTTGGCGCTCTCGTTCAGCTCCGGGCAGGCAGCATCCGCCGGAAAAGTCATCCTGTGGCCAGTTGAATTCACAACGGCTGCTTATGCTAACGTATTTGGAAAACCTGAATATTTACGCGCATTCTGGGTATCGATTCAGCGGGTCCTTATGGGAACGACAATCAGCATGTTCCTGACGATTATCACGGCCTATCCATTATCCAAAGATTCTCGCCAATTTCGGCTGCGGACCTTCTATTCATGGTTCTTCGTATTCACGATTTTATTCAGTGGCGGGCTTATTCCCAACTATTTAACCGTGAAGAACCTTGGGATGCTCGATACAATCTGGGCTTTGTTGCTGCCAGGAGCGGTCACGGTGTTCAACGTTATCCTGCTGCTGAATTTCTATCGCAGTCTGCCCAAAGAACTTGAGGAATCTTCGCTGCTCGATGGGGCGGGTCAATTTACTACCTTATGGAAAATATATGTGCCGCTATCGTTGCCGGCATTGGCAACGACAGGTCTTTTCACCATGGTGGGGCATTGGAATAGCTGGTTTGACGGTATGATTTACATGAATCATCCCGAGAATTATCCGCTGCAGACCTTCCTGCAGACGATCATTATCAAAATGGATTTCCGCTTTATTAAACCTGAGAGGGCAGAATTAATGCTCAAATTGTCCGATCGTACGAGCAGAGCCGCTCAAATTTTCGTAGCAGCATTTCCGATTCTAATCGTGTATCCGTTCTTGCAACGGTTCTTCATTAAAGGAATTGTGATGGGGAGTGTCAAAGAATAAAATAGGGCACTCAAACTAAGACATTGCATTGCAGGAGAACAAACGATGAAAATCCGATTCTTGATTAAAGATTCCTCTATATTCCAGAAAATAATGGCTGCCTTTCTGGCAGCCTTGTTTCCGCTCATGGCGATTACCTGGTTGATTAATGAGAAGGGTTCGGACAATATTCGGAGTGAAATTTCCGAGTCTATTCTAAATACGACTCGCTTCTATCTGGATTCACTCGACAAGGAAGCAGACCGGATTAGCCGTTATTTGCCGAACTATGTGATGGACAAAGACTTGATGGAAATTGCAACTACAGGCAATTACATGAGTTATTACGATCGTGCGCAAAAAATATTAGATATCCAAAGACGGCTTGAATTGATGAAGAACTCAAGTCCATTTATTCAAGAAGCAAGGGCGTATATCCCTCTTATCGACCGAACGATTCTTAGCAATAAATTTGAAACTTCGATGAATAAGCAGGAATATGCTTCTATGCAGCAAAACAAGAGATTATACGAAGAACCTTTCATTTATTGGAACGATCGATTATTTATTTCCATGCAATACCCCATTAATACCGTTAAAAATCCGATTTATATCGTAGCGGTTGAATTATCGACTACCAAAATCAGAGAAACGTTATCTCAAATCGGCAGCTCACGTGGTGGACAGAGCGTATTGCTCAATCTGGAACGTGGTTGGGAGATCGAGAGTGACATGGATCCGGAACTGCTGGAACAAATGAAATCCTTCGCTGCGGATAAGCGGGAATTGCAAAAAGACGAAGGATACGAAACGATTATGTATAATGGTAAGCGATTTCTTACGGTATATAAATACTCCAGTCTCTGGAATTCCTATTCGATTATGTGCATTCCTGAAGAGACGATTTTGGGTTCTCTTGAGATCTATCGAACATTGTTCTGGTGGGCTTGCGCGCTAGCTGTGGGTATTGTCGTTTTCTTCTCCTATTTTCTATTACGATTTATCTATCGGCCATTAATGAAACTTGTGCATTCCTTTCGGCGCGTTCAGCAGAATAGGCTGGAACCGATCGTGATCGATCGTGGAGCCGATGAGTTCGGGTATTTGTACCAAGCTTTTAATAATACGATCCGATCCTTGAAAACACTAATCGAGGAAAATTACGAGCAGCAAATCAGGAACCAGCGTTCTGAACTGAAACGATTGCAATCGCAAATTAATCCTCATTTTTTATATAATTGTTTTTTTGTATTGTGCCGGTTAATTAAATCCGAGAATCAGAAGGAAAAGGCTTATCAATTCTGCCTGTACATCGGACAATATTTTCAGTTCATTACTCGCGATGACGAGGATGATATTCCGCTGGGGCTGGAGGTCAATCATTCTCGCACGTATGTAGACATGCAAACCATATGTTACGGAGACCGTATTCAAGTCAAGTTCGAAGGTGATGTTCCCGATCTCTTCGTGCCGAGGCTGATTCTGCAGCCGATCATCGAAAATGCTTATAAGCATGCCTTGGGCAATATGATTCAGAAAGGTGAGCTATGGGTTCATTGTGAGCGGGTGGGCGATGTATTCTCCATCTATGTCGAAGATAATGGCCGAAGCATCTCCGATGCGGAGATCGAACAGCTTCAGAAGCGACTGCGTCAATCTACCACTCGGATGGAGGAAACAACCGGAATCATAAATGTGCATCGCAGAATACAGCTGCGGTACGGTGAGGAATATGGCATTACAGTGTCACGTTCTGCTCTTGGTGGACTTCAAGTAAGAATCAATCTGAGCGCGAACTAGAGGAGGAATCAGCATGTACCGACTGCTAATCGTCGATGACCTTCCCATTATTGTCGATGGTCTTCTGGAGCTATTCAATGAGACCGATCATTTACAACTCGAGGTTATGAAGGCATATTCAGGTGAAGAAGCACTGGAGGTACTGTCTCATCATCGTATTGATATCGTGATTTCCGACATTAAGATGCCTGGACTGGAAGGGATTGAGCTGCTTCGGGAAATCAAATCCCAGTGGCCGGCCTGCAAAGTTATTTTCTTAACAGGATACAATGATTTTCATTATGCAAGGAGCGCAATTACGTACGGTGGGTTCGATTATATTCTGAAGGTCGAAAGTGATGAGAAAATTATTCAGTCCGTAGAACGGGCGATTGAGAAAATTGAAGAAGAAAATAACCAAGAACAGATGATCGCTAGAGCGCAATCCAAAATGAGACTGGCATTGCCCTCCCTGCAAAAAGAGTATGTGTGGGAGCTCTTTCAAGGCAAGCATGTATCGGATAGCCAATTAAAGCAGGCGTTCAAAGAAATCGATATCCCGCTTGATGCGACATTGCCGGTTTACTTGCTCATAGGCAGGGTAGACGCATGGAAAGAAATGTTCACGACGCCGGATAAAGCGTTATTGACTTACGCCGTACAGAACATTTGCGATGAGTATTTGTCCACGCAGGTCAGATGCTATTCCGTTGTATTCGAGTTATCCAAAATCGTCTGGATGATTCAACCGAAAATCCCGGATGGATCGTCTATCGAATACGGGGATCAGGATTGGATCAGAGCTCATCGGTATACGAGCGGTATTCTGGAGACTGTGCAGGGAAATTGCAAGAGATTGCTGAGTTTATCGGTTTCTTTCCTTCTTGGAAGTGAAGCAACGACATGGGATAACATATCTGATCGGTTTCACTCGATCAAATACGGCCTGGTACAAGGACATGGATTATTTAATGAGGTCATATTGACCGATAAAGACATTCAAAGAGAAGTGAACGGTGATCTGAGTGGGAACTACCACGATGCCTTCTATCACGCCCGTGTTCAATTGCTGATGTCTTGTCTCGAGAATAATCATCGGGAGCAATTCAACAAGCTGTATGCCGAATTAACGTCCATTTGGAATGATGAGGAGTCGCCGAATGAGCGGAAGATCGAACTGTATCATTCGCTTTCAGCTATTTTTCTGTTCTATATCCATAAGAATCGGGAAATTCGGGATTACATCAATACGCTGATGGATCTGGATAAGTTATATCGCTATGGAGATTCCGCATCATGGTCGGAGCTGATTCAATACTTCTCGCAAATGGCGGATTGCTTCTTCGAATGGAATGCGCTGCGGGGTACGCAATTGCCGACAGAGGTCGTGAATAAGGTACATCGATATATTGAAGAACATATTTCTACTGATATTTCCTTAAATGCGCTGGCCGATTACGTGAGCTTGAATCCATCGTATTTATCCCGACTTTATAAGCAAATCACTGGAATGGGGTTATCTAAATATGTGAACGACTATCGTAACCTGATCGCCAAAGATATGCTGCTCAACACATCGATGAAAGTGAATGAAATTGCTGCTGCCCTGGGGTACAACTCAGCGCTTGCATTTATTCGCTTCTTCAAGAAGCAGAACGAAACGACGCCGCAAGATTTCCGTATGGCAAGGATCCATATACAGAATCAAGGTCAATAAATGTATATGAAATGTCAGTAACGATCTCTTTTGCCTCCGTTCCTACCGCCTTACAATGGAAGTACACTAGGTGCGCAAGAGGAGGAGTAGTCTTGAGAACATTAACAGCTGTATTACTTGGCGCTGGCAGTCGAGGAAGATATATTTATGGGCCCTACGCGGAGAAGTTCCCGAATGAATTAAAGATTGTTGCCGTAGCTGAGCCGGATGATGAACGTAGAAATCGATTTGCAGAGATTCATAGAATTGCCCCAGAACATGTTTACGATTCTTGGGAGAAAGTATTCGATCAGGGTCAAATTGCGGACGTGATGATAATTGCTACGCTCGATCGGATGCATTATATACCAGCGATGAAAGCGATGGAGCTAGGCTATCATGTCATGCTAGAGAAGCCGATGTCTCCTTCCATGGAAGAATGCATCGAATTGGAGCAAGCTTCGCTTCGGTATAAGCGATTGCTCGTCGTAACCCATGTCCTGCGATATTCCCCGTTCTGGTCTGGGATCAAAAAATGCATCGAAGACGGTGAACTCGGAACGATAGGTACGATTCAATTAACCGAAAATGTGGGCTACATGCATATGACACACAGTTATGTCCGCGGGAATTGGCGCAATTCGGAGGAGACGAGTCCCATGATCCTGGCCAAATCATGCCATGATCTGGATCTCATCTCATGGCTTATGAATCAACCGTGTACAAGCGTGAGCTCGTACGGATCATTACTGCATTTCAGGGCGGAGAACGCTCCGGAAGGCTCCGCGGATCGCTGTATCAACGGCTGTGAGGTTGAGAAGGAATGCGCCTTCTCGGCGATGAAAATATATATTCAGCCCCCGGAACACCCTTGGGCACGCTATATGACGAATGATTTGTCGCAAGAGGGGATCTTGAAGGCGCTGAAGGAAGGACCGTGGGGTCGCTGCGTGTATCGCTGCGATAATAATGTCGTGGATCACCAGGTAGTCAACATGGAGTTCGAGAACGGAGCGAATGCATCGTTCATCATGTCAGGGCTGACACAGAGCGGCACGCGTCGGGTTCAAATTATGGGAACACAAGGCGAGATCATCGGGGATATGGACAAAGGATCTTTCACGCTGTACCGCTATGTATCGGGCGAGAAGGTTGAGATTGGCTGCAATGTGGAAGGCGATGGCCATGGAGGCGGCGATGACCGTATGGTAAGCTCATTCCTGCAGAATGTGCGTCAATTCGACAGCAATCCATCGCAAGGCTTGACCTCGGCGACGGCATCCCTGCAGAGTCATTTGATCGCATTCGCGTCGGAACATTCGAGATTGAACGCAGGTCAGGCGGTCAAGCTTTCGGACTTGCAGAAGAAAGGACAAATGTCTGTATAAGATCAAATGATACTAGGAAGCCTCTTTCGAAGTGATGGGATGCCGTCATGGAGAGGGAGGTTTTTTAGTATGTATTTGATTCAAGTAATTGAGTCAATATGGAAAAGGTTTTTCGTTACATAATTTCAAGGCATAATAAAAGACCGCTCTACTGGAATGACTTCCGGATCTGCGGCCTTAGGACAAGATTCTATTATAGGGTCAATCTGTATCTAAAGGTGGTGAAATTAATGGAATTTAACAGTCTTGATACGAGCTTCTTCTTCATAGGTGAGTGGTTTTGGGGATCTTGGAGTGTGCAAGTGGCGTTGCACAGAATATTCCATTTTTTGATAATCCTCATTACCTGAATTCATCGTTGGATTCCAATTTTCCGTTACCCAATTTTTAAGTTCTTTAAGACCTGCTAGCATTTCCTCCAGCCTCCTTTGGCGAAGAAACAATATATTTTGTATTGTTCTGGTTACGCTTTCATTATATCATAGAAATCAGTTTTCTAAAGATGTGTCCACGTGAAAAACACAGTTTTTAAGTGAACATTGTGTGTTAATTAGGGTTTGTGCTTCCTATGGAGAAAAATGTCTCCTTGTAGGAGACATTTATATTAGATTTAAATGGATAATCTATTGCCCCTAAGAGATGCAAAAAGATTTCTAGTAATTACCAATCCAGCGGATGACTTTAAGGTCGTAGATCGTGTTACTCTGATTATAACTAGAGCTGCATATATCGTACGATATTCTATTTTTAAATGGAAAATAAGGTCTTATTTTATGGGCATTCACTTAAATGAAACTATTTTTCTAGTATGATTGTTATTTTGGTGGAAATAAATTTTATTTTATAGAAAATAGAGAAAAAAATTTACAGAATCAAATTTAAGTGATATCTTGAATATGTATAAAAGAAACCGTTCACATCTTAAGGGAGATATCAATGACACTTAACAAGTTTCATCGCTATTATTGTAGGCGCTATGGCTGCCTATGCATCCTCAAAGATCAATTTTAAATGTAAAGATATGATCTTCATTATTTTCATATCGAGCTTGATGATTCCTAAAGAAATTATGATCGTGCCTTTATTCCGGATTACACAGCAATTTGGAATGGTGAATTCGTATAACGGTATGATTTGGCGCTGGTTATAGGCCAAGAGAACAAAATGAAAACATTAATGGTTGGTACTGCAACCTTAATGCAGGATCTGAATCCTAATTTCGCATATAAAATGGCCGGAGCCACCATTGCTGCAATTCCGATGTTGCTAGTGTTCATGTTATTCCAACGGTTCTTCACCAATGGAATTACAGCAGGAGCAGTTAAAGAATAAATAAAGATGTGGAGTGGGTTACTGATGAATACTGAAAATAATGTACTTAAAAAGATAAAACATAAACTAGTCGTCTCCAGTCAAGCCTTACCCGAAGAACCGCTGCATAGTCCGTTTATAATGGGAAGAATGGCTTATGCAGCATACTTGGGCGGTGCTTCAGGCATTCGGGCAAATAGCGTAGCGGATATTCAAGAAATTAAGAAAACAGTGGATCTACCGATCATTGGGATCATCAAAAGGGTATATGAAGGTTCTGAAGTGTTCATTACACCAACCCTGAAGGAAGTAGATGAGCTTTACCGAGAAGGGGTAGATATCATTGCTATGGATGCGACGGACCGGACTCGTCCGGATGGATCAACTATCTCAGAACTATTTCCTCACATAAGAGAGACCTATAAAGATCAACTGTTTATGGCAGATTGCTCTACATTTGAAGAAGCTGCTAAAGCCGTTGAGCTGGGGTTTGATCTTGTGGGAACTACCTTAAGCGGATATACAGAATACACCAAAGAGCGGTCACTTCCAGATTTCGAGCTAGTCAAGCAAATCGTAAGCAACTTCTCTGTGCCTGTGATAGCTGAAGGCGGTGTTTCCACTCCTGAAGAACTGAAGACAATGTTCGATCTAGGTGTTTATTCAGCAGTTGTTGGCTCAGCGATTACAAGACCAATGGAGATTACCAAAAGGTTTGTAAACGCTATTCAGTAGATTGCCGGAGAGGGTAGATAAGGATGAGAATTCTCGCTGTAGATATTGGCGGTACCAATACCAAGATGTGTATATGCGATAAACTTGGGAATGTTCATAACTTTAAGGAGTATGCAACTGAGAGCCACTTGGGAGGGCCGCATGTAATCTTAAGATTGCTTGATAAAATTGCAGAAAATGATGATTTTGATGCCATTGCTATAAGTACGGCCGGTCAAGTCAATGCTGAAGAAGGAATTATAGTCTATGCTAACGAAAATATACCTAGATATACAGGGATGAAGATTAAGGAAATTGTAACTAATCATTTTCATAAACCTGTTATGGTAGAGAACGATGTGAATTCAGCAGCATTAGGCGAGGCTCATTATGGTGCTGCCCAGAACTTTAACAATTTCTTATGCTTGACGTTTGGCACGGGCATTGGTGGTGCCATTGTATTGAACCGCCAAATCTATAAAGGAGCAGATGGGGTAGCGGCCGAATTTGGTCATATCCTGACACATCCATTGTCAGATGTGGTGGAGGGACTGCCTTTTTATGAGAAGTATGCTTCAACTACTGCTTTAGTCAAGATGGCTCAGCAGGCAGATCCCGAATGTACAGACGGAAAAGTCCTTTTTGATAAAATTCACAAAGGGGACGAAGCTCTGAAACAGATCTTGGATTCATGGGTAACTGAGGTGTCCGTGGGTTTAGCCTCAATTATTCATATTTTCAATCCATCCGCTATAATTATTGGGGGCGGTGTTATGGAGCAAGAAGATTTAGTTCAAAGGGTCGAGGAACGGACGAAGTCTTTAATTATGGAGAGTTTTGCGGGTGTAAGAATTGTTAAGGCCTCACTTGGGAATAAGGCAGGCTTGCTTGGCGCTTCCTCTTTATTCGCACATTAAATCATTGTAAAGGAGGGGCTTATTTGCGAACAATCAGTATTTTTTCTTCTATTCATTCCAAGTACAATAATTTGACGAATACGGAGAAGAAGGTAGCGGACTACGTCCTGGAGAACACGAGAAGTGTTGTCTATATGTCGATTACTGATCTTGCAGATGCGTGCGATGTAGGTGAATCAAGTATTTTTCGATTTTGCAAATCTTTAAGTTATAAAGGGTATCAAGAGTTCAAGATTGCACTCGCTCATAGTATCACTGTGGAGAATGAGATCCCGCAGCTTACGGATCAAATTCTAATGGACGACACTACTGAAGCTGTGGCTTCCAAAGTGCTGACCACAAATGTAAGTGCGCTGAACGAGACCTATAATTTAATTGATATACAGAAGATCAATGAAGCTATTGATTATATGATAAACGCGGAACGAGTATCATTTTTCGGCGTAGGCTCTTCATTAATCACGGCGATGGAAGCCAAAATTAAATTTATGCGCATTACAAACAAAACGGAGTGTTTGATGGATTCACATCTTCAGATGATGTCTGCGGCGCTAATGTCTAACCGAGATGTAGCTGTAATCATTTCTTACTCCGGTTCAACGAAAGATAGTATCGAGGTTGCAAGAAAGGCGAAGGAACGAGGCGCTAAGGTGGTGTCCATTACGAGATTTGAAAAGTCACCTTTAACGTCGTATTCGGATCTTACCTTACTTTGTGGTGCTAATGAGGGTCCTCTGCAGGGCGGTTCATTATCTGCTAAGATCTCACAACTCTATTTGCTGGATATTTTATATGTGGAATATTTCAAAAAGACTAGTGAGCAGTCCATTATCAATAAAGAAACAACAGCTGCGGCAGTTAGTGAGAAGCTCCTATAAGTGCGAGTTCAAAAAGTATGGTTTTCAGCACCGAGAAGATTGGATGAAGGTAGAAACTGAGGAGCGGAGCGTAGTGGAAGCTACGTGAGCACCGGAAGTTTCGCCTGAATTCAATATTCGATGTCGAGTAAGCTTCTTGGGCTACTTCGTGATCAAAAGCGGACTTTTTGAACAACCTCTGTAAGATAATTGAGATGTGAGGAGAATGAGACAATATGATCTTAGGTTCATTGTCATCTTGGGAAGAGCATAGCAGATACGAGAATTCAGTCATTGTAGAGGCTATTGAGGAATTGAAAGTCATTTTACAACACGAACCTGATCTCGGGCGAATCGAGATGCGTGGTAACGAGATATACGTTTCGATTATGGCGCTTGAGGCGAAGTCGCTAGAGGAACAGGTTGCTGAAAAGCATGAGGCTTATATTGATGTGCATTATCTGATCGAAGGTGAAGAAACGATCGGTTGGTCCCCTCTGCAAGAAGGGATCGAGGTTACTAAGCCTTACGATGCCGAAGCAGATTATGCGCTCTATCCTCCGTCATCCGATGAAATTTTGTTAACTTTGAAGCCGGGGCTGTTCGCTGTCTTTTTCCCGCATGATGTACACAGACCTGGTATGGGTCAACCGGGCATGAAGATTAAGAAGGCTGTTATTAAGATACATGTAGGGTTATTAAGTTCATAGATTTTGTACAAGAGTGACAGATACATTCGATATTCTGAACGGTAAAAGTCAAGAAAGCAGCGATTCTCCTTTTTATTGGAGGATCGCTGCTTTGCGTTTCGGTCATTTGCAGCTTGCTTCTGTAGATTATGGGCAGGTAAAAGCCAAATCGACTTCTAGCACTACTGAAGAAGTGAAACGGAAGCTCTGATAGTTAATTAGGGAAAATCTCCCTCTAATTCAACTGATTCGTTGGTGAATATAGATATTACCACGATTTTTAGGGAGGAATTCCCTAATTCTATTCATTAAAAGCAATTATCGGCTATAATCAGGGAGATTTTCCCTAATTACTCTCTACAAAGAATCCGTCCGATAATCAGGTTTCTCTAATTTTGTGACAACCACGTCTAATTTTACGTATAAACATTATAACGTTATATTTACTTAACGCGCTATTCGTGTTATTTTAAACATTATAATGTTATATGGAAAAAGGTGAGAACAATGGATGAAAGATACGTGCTCCGTCAGGTGAAACGAGTAAGCGGAGAAGAGATCGACATTGTAATCGAAAATGGCAAGATCGCTGAGATCACCCCGGCAGGTGAGGCGCATGGGGGGCAGGAGTGGGAAGGTTCAGGCGCGTACGTATCCAGTGGCTGGATCGATATGCATGTGCATGCCTTTCGCGAATTTGATCCGTATGGTGACGAGATCGATGAGATCGGTGTCCGGCAAGGGGTGACCACTCTAGTCGATGCCGGTAGCTGCGGGGCGGATCGGATAGGTGATCTGGCTCTGGACGCGTCTCAGGCTAAGACGAATGTACTGGCTTTCTTAAATATCTCGCGGATCGGACTGCTAAGAATTGATGAATTATCCAACTTGGAATGGATTGATAAGGAGAAGATCCTGCAATCCGTCCGAACCTACGGGGAGATAATCGTGGGATTAAAGGCTAGGATCAGCAAGAGCGTTGTCGGCGCGAGCGGGATTGAGCCGCTGCATATTGCACGAAGCCTTTCAATGGAGACGGGCCTGCCGTTAATGGTACATATCGGTTCAGCACCGCCAGATATCAGAGAGGTAATGCCCCTTTTGCAGCGTAAGGATATCGTGACCCATTATCTCAACGGAAAAGAGAATAATTTGTTTGCTGCGGATGGTCAGCCGCTTCAGGTACTGACTGAGGCTATTGAACGGGGAGTTCATCTCGATGTGGGACATGGAACAGCAAGCTTCTCTTTTAAGGTAGCTGAGGCTGCTAAACGTAATGGTATTGGATTGAATACGATTAGCACGGATATCTATCGAGTGAACCGATTGAAGGGACCTGTCTTTAGCATGTCTAATGTACTTTCCAAGTTTCTATGTTTGGGCTATGCTCTGGATGAGATTGTGGCAGCGGTTACTTCCAATGCGGCGGAATGGCTGGGCAGGCCGGAGCTGGGCCGAATTCAGGTGGGAGATCCTGCAAACTTGACTCTCTTCACCCTGCAGCATAAGTCTGCAGTTCTTGTTGATTCTGAAGGAGAAGAAAGAGTGACGGATAAATTAATCCATGCAAAAGGAGTGGTTATAGGTGGCGAATTCATTAAATGCGAAATACGGGCTTAAACGCGTAATCAATGCAAGCGGCAGAATGAGTATCCTGGGGGTGTCGGCTCCGTCTGACACAGTGATGGAGGCGATGAAGCAAGGCGGACAGAGTTATGTGGAAATAGCGGATCTGGTGGATAAAGCCGGAGATTACACGGCACGAATTCTCGGCGCTGAAGCAGCGCTTATCGTTAACTCAGCCTCCAGCGGTATTGCATTGTCCGTTGCGGCGCTAGTGACCCAAGGCAATCGGCGCCGCAGTGAACGTTTGCACCAAGAAGTCATTCCACGCAATGAAATCATCATTCTGAAGGGGCATAATGTACAGTACGGAGCTCCTGTGGAAACGATGGTCTATCTAGGTGGTGGGAAACTAATTGAGGTCGGTTATGCGAATGAAGGCCGTGCCGAGCATATAGAGGATGCCATTTGTGAGCAGACGGCTGCCATTCTGTACGTGAAGTCCCACCATGCAGTGCAGAAAAATATGTTATCCGTCGAAGAAGCATGGGAGATCGCAAACCGTAGGGGCATTCCACTAATCGTAGATGCCGCAGCGGAAGAAGACCTCTGTAAATATGTGAAATACTCTGACCTGGCGATTTATAGTGGTTCTAAAGCTATTGAAGGGCCTACATCCGGTATTATCGCCGGCAAACGTAATTATGTGGAATGGGTTAAGGTCCAATTGTATGGAATAGGACGCAGTATGAAGGTTGGTAAAGAAACTTCCTTTGGTCTGCTGCAAGCACTAGAGGAATACATGGTCAAGGAAGACAAGAGTGACACCGAGAAAGCGTCTTTGCAGGGATTAATGGTGTTGAATGATCTTCCGGGAATTCGTGTAACCATTGTGCAGGACGAGGCGGGCCGTTCCATCTATCGCGGCCGGGTTCAAGTTGATCCAAAGCAGGCTGGTATTACGGCGAAGGAATTGGTAGAGGGGTTGCAGCAAGGCGAGATTGCGATCTATACCCGCGATTATGGAGTGAAGCAGGGATATTTCGATATTGATCCACGGCCGCTTCTGGGGGATGATCTGCACGTGATTGTAGACAGCATTCATAAATTAATAGGGGGACAATAAGATGACGATTTCACAACGTTTTTATAAGGGCCGCACCGCATTAAATGTACTCGCTAAAGATATCGCTAATGCTAAAGAGATTTATGAAGCGGCGGAAGGGTATGTGCTGGTCGGTGTGCTCTCTAAGGATTATAAGTCGGTAGAAGAAGCCGTAACAGCCATGAAGCAATATGGTCAAGAGATTGAAGATGCGGTATCCATTGGCTTAGGTGCAGGAGATAATCGCCAAGCGGCAATTGTGGCCGAGATTGCTAAGCATTATCCGGGTAGTCATATTAACCAGGCATTCCCGGTGGTTGGAGCTACACGCGCTAATCTTGGTGGGAAAGACAGTTGGATCAACAGCATGATCGCCCCTTCTGGTCACGCTGGTTATGTGAATATTTCTACAGGAGTCTTCAGCGCTGCGCAGAGTGAAGCGGCGATTGTACCTATAGCATCGGCAATTGCGCTTGTTCGGGATATGGGTGGTAATGCACTGAAGTATTTCCCGATGGAGGGATTAAGCCGTGAAGAGGAATACCGCTCTGTCGCTAAGGCCTGTGCTGAGGCAGAGTTCGCACTCGAACCAACCGGTGGAATTGATATGGACAATTTCGAGGAAATACTAGAGATTGCGCTTGAAGCAGGGGTGCCACAAGTGATTCCGCATGTCTACTCATCCATTATCGATAAAGAATCGGGCCAGACCCGGACCCAGGATGTGCGTGATTTGCTTGGAATTATGAAGAGGCTGACAGATAAATATGCCTAAACGAATCGGGGCATTCGGAGAAGTGATGATGCGTCTGCAGGTGCCGGGAGTTCAGTTGCTATCACAGGGAAACACCTTGAATTATTCATTCTCTGGCACCGGAGTTAATGTCAGCGCTGCACTGGCACGCTTCGGGCATGAAGGTGCTTTGATTTCACGTTTGCCGAATACTTCTTTGGGAGAGGCTGCCGCGGCGTATTTGCGAAAGCTGGGGATTTCTTCTAGGCTCATTATACGAGGAGGAGAATATCTGGGCTTGTATTTCTTGGAGAATGGATTTGGTGCACGTCCAAGCAAGGTGACTTATAGTAATCGTCTGGAGAGTAGCTTCAATACGGCTCCTGAGGAAACTTATAATTATGAAGAGATTGCGCGAAGTCTGGATGTGATCCATTTCTGCGGCATCACGCTGGCTATGAACGATAGTGTACGTCATCATATGAAATCCTTGGCTAGAGCTGTCAAGCAGCAGGGTGGGACTGTGATCTTTGATTGCAACTATCGTCCGTCCTTGTGGGGACCGGAAGGCTATTCACAAGCGAAGCCGCATTACGAGGAGATGCTGCAGCTGGCCGATATCGTAATGATGAATGAGAAGGACGCAATCTTTATCTTGGGGATCAGCACTGAACAAGCTGAACGCGAAGAGCAACTGGTCGAACTGATTCCAGCAGTTGCGAAGCATTACAATATCTCGGTGATTGCAGGCACCCATCGCAGTATTCATGGCGACAACACACATTCACTGCGTGGGTTTCTTTATAAGAATCAGAGCTTCTTCTTTTCGGATACGCTGAGATTTCTCGTCTATGATAGAATAGGGGCTGGAGATGCCTATACGAGCGGAATTGTGCATGGCGAGCTAACAGGATTTACACCTGAGCAGACAGTACGGTTTGCCGCTGCCGCTAGTATGTTAGCCCACACTGTCGAGGGCGACACTCCCATGGCTTCAGAAGCGGATATACTTCGAGCTATGACTCTATCCGTAGGCGATGTAGAAAGGTAGTGAACCTCTTGAGTTTGTCCCGAAAAGATAAGCCCTTATATATGCAAATTGCAAATATTATAAAGGATCGGATTCTACACGGAGTCTATCCTATTGGATTGAATATTCCTTCCGAGCCTCAGCTAGAGCAGGAATTCAATGTCAGCAAGATTACTGTACGCGGTGCCATTCAGGAGCTCGTCCAAGAAGGATTTCTGGAGAAGGGGAGCGGCAAGGGGACGAAGGTGATCCGTAATACCTCATCATCCAAGCTGTCCAAGTGGAAAAAATTCACGGAAATTCTAGTGGATGAAGGGCACCAAATTCGGAAGCAATGGCTGAAGGCGGAACGAGTATATAATGAAGTTGAAAGCGAAGCCTTTCGTTTATTCGGCGAACGTTGTATACGCTTGGAACGCATATATAGTCTCAATGATATTCCATACGTTCATTACACGCATTATTTAGTAAATGGTATGGATGATTTGGATCTACTGGACTTAAATGCCCAGTCCTTGTATGAACTGCTTGAAGAGCGGAGCGTTTCCTTAGAGAAACTGCGTGATGAATTTTCCGTTGCCGTTCCTCCGCCTGATGTAGAGGAGATATTGCTCCTTGATAAGAAGTGTCCCTTGCTGAAGCGAACTCGTTATTCTTATGATGAGCTGGGCAAGGTAACTGAGTATAGTGTAGGCTTTTACAATACAGAGCTGCAGAATTATGTAGTGAACTATGAGGTGTAGTTAAAACGACTCGTTATATCGCGGGTCAATTATTCATTAGCAAGAAAACCATGCGCAATCACATCTCCAACATAATGCAGAAATTAAAAGTTAAAGGCCGTTCACAAGCGGTTGTCGAGCTGATTAGGCTTGGGGAGCTAAAAGTGACGCATTTATACCTTCTCCACCTTTACGGGTGTGGGGAGGTTTTTTGTTGTAGAGGAAAACTAAAACCAAGCGATTGCTGTCCACTGATGGATGTCATCGCTTGGTTTAGTGTTTAAGATCGATATTCATGGTGTCAAAATCAACCTTGCATTTAGCTCTTATCATAAAATCAATACCAACAATTCCATCAAAGCCATAAGGCTCTTGTATCGAACCAAGCTGAATTGGTAAATCAGTCAAAGTAATATGTTCAATGAGTATGTCAGGAATCTGCTGCTCATAGCAAATTTCGCTAGTCCCCCCAACCCCATACATTCGTTTTGCTCGTCCATTAATAAAAACAATATGGATGCCTATTACAGCTAATGCATCGGTATCAAAGACGGTTGCCGCACTCCTAAAAAAAATTCTTCTATAACCTCAACGTCGTTTCTGCTCGTATGAAATACATACAACTCACGCGTCGGATGAAGCTTGTGTAGTTTTTTGTAGCCGCTCCAAGCTTCTTGCGGATTATCGTAGTCTTGAATGATCGATATATAATGGAAGTGAATGTTATAATTGTAGTTATATGTGCGGTTGATAAGACCTACATAAATTTCTTATATCTGAATCAATACCATATAAGCGATTGTACCGAATGCTATGGATAATAGCATATTTCTTCGCCAGAGATGAAGCAACGCGACGATTGCGACGGATATTAGCTCCGGTAATCCGTGATTACCGGACAATACGTTAGTGTTCTTTAGGCTATAAATAACAAGGAGTCCAATCGTTGCTGATGGAAGAACTCTACCTAGGTATTGAATGTACTTTGGGGTTGGACGTCCCGGTGGGAAAATAATGAACGGAATAAAACGTGTCATCATCGTGCCTAGCACAACCATGGCAATTGTAATGATCTGCTGAAAAGTAGACATCGTCATGCGGTTTCACCTACCGGTTCCTGTTGTTTACGAGTGATCGTAAGTGCTGCAATAATCAGGATCATTGCGGGGATCATGAAGCTGTCACGTCCAAATATGATAAGGCACAGTATGGAGATAACAACGCCTACTAGAGCACTTCTATGGGTCGATCCACTCTTCCATTGCTCAATAAAGATAACAACGAATAGTGCTGTCATCACAAATTCGAGACCTTCCATATTCATGTGAAAAATCGATCCGAATACTCCCCCGATACAAGCGCCTACGACCCAATAGCAATGATTTAGCAGCGTGACGAAGAACATATACCAACCGCGATCCACTCCTTCAGGGATCTTCGCGGAATAATTGATGGTGAATGATTCATCACAGAGACCAAAAATCAAATAAAGCTTCTTCAGCCCCGTACCTTTAAACTTCTCCAGCATAGATATGCCATAAAATAGATGTCGTGCATTAACCATTAAAGCAAACAATAATGCACTTAATGGATGATAAGCACCTAATAACAAGTGAACCGTTAGAAATTCCATCGATCCAGCATAAATAAGCGAGCTCATTAGAAAGGTATAGATCACATGAAACCCTGATACATTCATGTAAATTCCATAGGCGATCCCCAAGAATAAAAAAGCGGCAAGAATGGGAAAGGTAGCGGGAGCCGCGGTGCGGAATGCTACATAAAGTTTGTTATTGTTACGCATGTTACTTACAACCCCTTAGCTTATGTCCATGTCATTGTAGCAGTGCGAATCCATACAATCAATGGTATAATTGTATGGATTACAATTTTGTGGGAGGACAATATGCCGATCAATTCTTTTGTTAATTACCCGATGTCGTGGCGACCTGACAGACATACTCTGAAGCGTCCGATCTATCATTCCATAGCCTCATTGCTTGAACAAGATATAGCTAGCGGTCTTTTGGTACCCGGAACGAAGCTTCCCCCTCAACGTGAGCTAGCGGATTTTTTAGATGTTAATTTCACAACAATTACACGCGCTTATAAGCTATGCGAAGCTAAAGGACTCATCTATGCTATTACAGGAAGTGGTACCTTTGTGGCAACGAATGCAACGCGCTCGATAGCAATATCGAAGGACAAAATTTCTCATGACTGTATTGATCTGGGGCTAGTTGCTTCGTTTGAGCAGAGTAACTCGATCGTAGCTCAGGTCGCAAGAAGGGTTATGCATAGAGGCAATATAGAGGAACTATTAAATTACAATGATCCTACAGGAATGCCACATCATAAACTGGCAGGCCTATCATGGATGCAAGCATTTGGGATACAGGCAAATATCAATAACATCGCAATTGCATCCGGTGGCCTGAATGCGTTGGTCATTACGTTATTTGCTCTCTTCGAACCTGGACAACGGATTGCCGTTGATGTATTCACCTATTCTAATTTTATTGAGCTTGCCCGAATGTATCGTATTCAGCTTGTTCCGATTCCAGGCGATACCTCTGGAATGCTACCACAAGTGCTGGATAACCAGTGCCAGCTGCTGGATATACGTGGTATATTCCTGATGCCTTCTTGTACAAATCCTACAACCGTTATGATGACTGATGGGCGGAAGCGTGAAATTGCTAACGTTATCCAGAAACATAACTTGCTGCTCATAGAAGATGATATTCATGCGTTCTTAACGGCAGGTCATTTAGAAGAATACAAACAACCGATGTACTCATTGCTTCCTGATCAGACCATCTATATTAGCAGTACGACAAAATCTATTTGCTCTGGACTTAGGATCGCTTATATCGTATTTGGAGAGAAATTCAAAGAGAGAATTGAGCGGGCTATTTTCAATATTAATGTGAAGACATCCTCCCTAGATGCCGAGATTATTTCTGAGCTTATTGTATCGGGGAGTGCTGCTGAGATTGTCGCATATAAAAAAGAACTGGTCCAAGCTGCGAACAAGCTATTTTCGACATATTTTCCACAAACAGCAGCCGAAGGGCACCCCTTAAGTTTTTTTAAATGGATTCCCTTATCAGGATACCGTACAGCCGCTGAACTGGAGTCAGAACTGTTACAACAAGGCGTTCGAATATTCCATTCCGATTGGTTTCTTAGTGGTGCCAGCACACCGGACAAGTATGTACGTGTAGCCTTATCGTCGTCATCCTCATTGGATGAGCTGGACACTGGACTGAAGATTCTGAAGCAACATATGTCCTTAGACTAGGATGTGTCTGAAAGCTCAGCTTATAGAGAGATTCTCTGTGGGCTGATTCGGATTTTTTGCATCTTAGTATGTGATAAATATAACTATTTAAATTTATGAATATACAAGCTGTGATGACTGATGTAAAATTACAATACCTGAAGCGTCCTGGAACAGCTTAAGGGCTTTTTGCATGCTCTTTTGCAGATTGCAAAGAATAGGGGCATGTCTACTATAGAAAGATTAATGGAGGTAGGAGAGTTTTATGAAGAAAAAAGCATTAAAAAGAATGTTGATGTTGTCGATGATGGTCGTTGTCGTCGCTGTACTTGCAGTAGGTTGTGGCTCAAAGAATAACACGAATACAGCATCGACAGAGGGTAACGCAGCAGAGGCCTCAAAAGAAGCTGTTACTTTGTCGCTTGGCTTACTGCCTTCTATTGATGCGATTCCTTTTGTAATTGCTCATGAGCAAGGTTTTGATAAGAAGCATGGAGTGAACCTAGATATCCAAACGTTCAAGAGTGCAAAAGACCGTGATGTCGCCTTTCAAGCAGGCAAGTTAGAGGGGATCAGTGCTGATTTGGTTGCAATTTCTATCTACAATGAAGCCGGGCTGGATGTGAAGATCACTAGCAAAACTTTTGGTGAATTCGATTTATTGACTGGGAATGACGCCATCCAAGATGTGAAGGATCTGAAAGGAAAAACCGTGATTTTGTCCAAAAATACCTCCACACAATATACTGTGGCAATGATGCTGAAACAAGCGGGTTTAACGGAAGATGATATTACGGTAACTGAGGTTCCACAAATCCCTACCCGTTTAGAATTGCTTAAGAACAATAAGGCGGATGCAGCTATTTTACCTGAACCATTTGTAACTATGGGTAAAGCTTCAGGCTTGCGCGTGCTTAGCTCCACGCATACAGCGGGAGTGAATCCATTTGTACTGGCTTTCCCACAAACCGCTATTGATGCTAAGGCAGATGCGATTCGCAACATGTATGCTGCTTATGACGAGGCTGTAGCGTATATGAAATCTCATGATCAATCCGAATATATCGATCTTGTGATCAAAGAAGTTGGTTATCCAGAAACGTTGAAAGATGAGATCAAGGTACCTGATTATGTCCCTGCCAATCAAGTGGATGTGAAAGAAGTAGAAGCCGCATTTGCATGGGCACGGGAAAAAGGTTTGCTTAGCAAAAATATCTCGGCTGAAGATGTGATTTCTGATGTCCAATTCAAAAAATAAGGGACTCGTCATTAAGGGTCTTAAAGTAGAGTACAAGACAGGTCAACTGGCCTTAGGAAAGATGGATCTATCTTTACCGGAGCATGGGATTTACACGATCATCGGACCCTCTGGCAGCGGAAAATCAACTTTATTACGGGCGATTGCGGGCTTGCTGCCAAGCTATATGGGGCAAATTCTTTTTAATGAAAAATCCGTGCATGATAAAGAAACTCTGATCGGCCTGGTACCGCAAAACTACGGGCTTCTTCCATGGAAGACTGTACATGATAATATTCAAATCGCGATGAAAATCTCGCATACTGCGAGCACATCCAAGCAAGAACGGGAGAATCAGATTAATCAGTGGCTGTCATCGATGGGAATCTCTGATTTAGCTGATCGTTATCCTCTTTCTCTTAGTGGAGGACAGCAGCAAAGAGTGGCAATCGCCAGAGCGTTCGCCATTTTGCCCACTATTTTACTGCTGGACGAGCCTTTCTCCGCACTGGATGCGATTACGCGGGAAACGCTACAGATTCTGTTTTTGGATAACTGGTTAGCGCATCCGGCGACTACCTTATTTGTTACCCATGATGTGGAAGAAGCTATTCTGCTGGGGCAGAAAATTATTGTTATGCCATCTAATAAAGAAGAAGCTCCGGAAATGATCGATAATCAATTGGTATTTCAGATGAAGCATGAAGATAAGCGGGACAGTGTAGATTTCTTTGAGCAGACTAAGCGAATCAGAAAGGTAATGCAGGAGATATGGTGAGAAAAAATCGGATTCATCACATAATAAGACTGTTGTTTGTGTTCTTTTGTATGAATGTGGTTTGGTATATTGCCTATTTGCTTATGAATCATTCGATTTTGCCGAGTCCATTCGCGGTATATAACGCTATGTTTCACTTAGGTGGTCAGGAGATTGCTTTAAATGTAGGGTATAGCTTGTTCAGAATTTTTGCAGGTGTAGTGCTGGCATTAATCATTGGACTGCTCATTGGTCTTCTGATGGGACGTTCGCTGACTTGGAATAAGCTGCTGGACCCTGTGGTCTACTTGACCTATCCTGTTCCCAAAATTGCCCTGCTTCCCGTTGTGATGCTGTTCTTCGGGCTTGGTGAAACGTCTAAAATCCTAATGATCATGCTGATTCTCTTGTTCCAGATTATTATCTCCGTTAGGGATGGTGTGAAGGCTATTCCTGAGAATACCTATGATGTCTTAACGAGTATAGGGGCAAGTACAGTGCAGAAATTCTGGCATGTGACACTGCCAGGTGCACTGTCGGTCATTCTGAGTACGATTCGTATTTCACTGGGAACAGCGATATCTGTACTCTTTTTCACGGAGATTTATGGAACTGAGCATGGCATGGGCTTCTTCATTATGGATGCTTGGTTAAGACTGGATTATCCGGAGATGTATGCGGGAATTATGCTGTTCAGCTTGGTGGGATTTGTCCTCTTCTTACTTGTTGATTATCTTGATTACAAGTTTATGAAGTGGCGGAATTAAATGTAGTTGGAGATATAACTATAGCTTTCCTTTGTCGAGTTTAGGCAAGGGGGAGCTTTTTTTGTGTGATTTTAGAGTGGCAACAAAGGGGCTTCAAATTAGTATATCAATTCGGTTAAGATGGATAAGTATTCGATAAACTGTATTGGATACACATCCAAACTAAGGGAGTAAAACGATGAATAAGCGCACATCGGGATTTGAGCACAGCACAGCATCCTTTGCTGAGAAGAAAGTCACCTGGCTGGAACTATTTTATGATCTGCTTTTTGTGGCTGCAGTTTCAAAAGCGAGTCATGTCTTGTTGCATGTAGATGCGGGTACAATTCCACTTGAATATTTATCTAAATTTATCTTAATATTCATTCCGATCTGGTGGGCCTGGGTGGGACAATCGCTTTTTGTAAATCGGTTTGGACAGGACATCTTTTCACACCGAATATTTCTGATTCTACAATTATTTTTTGTATTAATAATGACGGCCAGCTTATCGGTTAACTTTGATCAATACTATATGCCATTTCTAATCGGTTATGTTGGCTTAAGAGCTATGACTGCCATTCAATATCTTACGGTAAATAAGAATGAAGCACCTGATAGAAAGGACACTGCCCGTTATCTGGGAAGTCGTTTTTGGATTGGATTAGTGATCTCTGCTTTATCACTTTTCTTTGACTCTTGGATACGTTATGTAGTTTTGTATACAGGAATTACTATAGACATTTTGCTTCCATTAATCGGTCGGAGATACTTGGTGAAAAGCCCGATAAACACTCATCATTTATTAGAACGTTTCTCGTTGTTTACCCTCATTCTACTTGGCGAATCAGTGGTCAGTATACTTGCAGTCTTACAGTCTAGCCACTGGACGTGGCAATCTATTTTATTTGCATTATTAACTTTTCTATTAATTATAGCTATGTGGTGGCAATACTTTGATAATGTTGAAAAGAAAGTGGACAAAACCATAGAGACTGCCGGGCAAACTATAATTTATGGGCATTTATTTATTTATGTATCCTTAAGCATGATTGCAGCTTCAATCCAACTGCTATTTTTAGAACAATTAAATTACACATTTATGGTATGTTTTATTTTTGGATCGGTCCTGCTCTACTTCTTCTCTACCTCACTGGTCTTCCATAAATATAGACGTATACAGCAACGGTTAGGGATATTTCATTTGGCGTTATTATTAGGTATACTTGGAGTTTTTTTCGCAGTAGATTTGTTGTTCCTTATACCCAATTACCTGATCATTGGAGAAATGGTGTTATTTTTTGCTGTGTATGCAAAATTAACGACTTGAGCTTCGTTGTATCGAAGCTGAATAAATTGAAGAAGGAAGCCGGGTCATTGCAACCCGGCTTCCTTCTTTCATAATGGGAGTGTGCGGTATCCCCCTGTCGTTATTGCCCAAGAAGCGCTGGCACGATAAATCGGCCGAACACATTAGCTGGTGAGCCTTTCTTGTATTTATCCGCAGTAATGACTGCAACCAGCTCATAGGATGGAACCACAATAATATGCTGGCCCATGAAGCCAAGCGCAAAATAATAAGGGATCTCCTTTGGCTGCTGCTCCGTACCTGCATGGAATGAAGATACCCACCAGTGCCATCCGTAGAAGCCCTTCTGCGGTAGAGTGGCTGAGACATAAGGGTGAGTAGACTTCTGAACGGTATCCGAATGAATGAGCTGTTGATCCTTCCAGCGCCCTTCTTGCAAATAAAGGAGACCAAATTTGAGCATATCCTCAGGCTTCATATAAAGGCCAAAACCGCCGGTATGTATGCCTTGCGGATCACTATCCCAGCGATAGCTTTCGATGCCAAGCGGCTGAAATAGCTGATCTTCAGCAAATGCTGCAACGTCTTGTCCAGAACATTCACGCAGAATAGCGGATAAGAGCTGAGAGCAACCGGAGTTATAGTTCATCACAGTACCTGGCGTATGAGATAGCGGCTGGGTGAGCACAAAATTTATCCAGTCTGCGGTTCTAGTCATGGTCGGAAAGGAATTTTGCCCCCCAAACTCCGTCCAGTTAAAGCCTGCAGTCATTGTTAATAAGTGACTGATCTTGATCTCTCTTTTTCGTTGATCTTGATCCTCTTTTAATAATAAAGGGAAAAATAGAGAAATAGGTGTATCAGGTGGCGGAACGATTTGTTTATCTATGGCTATGCTGACTAGGGCGGCGAGCACGCTTTTGGTGCATGAGTTAATTTTACCTAGCTCTTTAGCGATTTCTGGCTCGCGATAATGCTCCAGTATAGGTTTTCCATGTTGAATGATTAGACAACTGCGAATTTCTAGGCCAGTAATACCGTCTATAAGCGGCTGAAGGTTCCAATCAGTAATGTGAATGGCCCCCTTTCATAGATGAGTTGAAGCTGTAGCTGCCTACCATTATAGCTTATATAGTGTGCATTACATAAACATTGTAATTTCCTGTCGTTAATTAAATATGGAAAATATAAGTAATTATCTGTATAATGTTATGAATCACGTGTTAGAGGAGGATGAATTCTTTTGAAAAGCAATAACACTCACTTTGTTCATCAGACAGCTAAAACGGTATTGATTACTTCAGTGGCGCTCGCGTTATTATTACCCCCTGGCTTGGCCGCAGCCGATTCTACATCTGTTAGTAGCAACACTACGGTAACACAGGTTAGCACACAAGCGCCGGTGACTACAACGAACTCTGAGGCAGATCTTACAAAAGTGAAATTCACGCAGGAGCAAGCGATTGCGAAGCTAAAAGAATTATTCCCATCCCTAAAAGATGCAACGGTAAACAATGTACAACTGGGATCTAATCAAAGCTACCCCCCTCCAGCAAATCAAATGATCTGGAATATTCAGTGGCAGATTCAAGAGGGGAATTCGGGATTTGGCTTTAGCAGTGAGGTAGATGCCATTAATGGAGATATCATCAGTACGTATATTTCATACCCTCGTGAGAATAACGAATCCTATTATCCACCGAAAGTATCGCAGACTCAGGCACTGGAGATCGCCAAGGCTTTTGTGACTAAGGCAGCCTCATCGGTTAAGAGCAGTGATCTGCAATTAAATGAGAATGCTGGTTATAATTATTTTTCGAACTCTTTATTCGGTCCTGTTCAATACAGCTATTACTTCAGTGTCATGAAGAATGGTCTTCCTTCTGGATCGGATAACATTAATATAGCCGTGGATGGCAACGGTAATGTAATTCAATTCTCTAAGTTTTCTCAAGGGCTTGAGTATCCATCTGCACAGCCGAAGATTACCTTGGAGCAAGCACAGAAGCAATTTGCGGAACAGTTTGATGTAGGCCTTTTTTACATTCCTACTTATAAGAACGGAAAACCTAACAACTGGATTCTAGGCTGGCGCCCAGTGGATCAGTCTCTATATCCTATCGATGCATTGACAGGCAAGAGAATAGATTATGAAGGAAAAGAATCCGTATCCACCGCAGTCGTGTATTCAGATGTAGCAAAGAGTAAGGATGTCTTTCAAGCAAGAAGCTCTACTACAGAACTTACTTCAAAAGAAGCGGAACAGCTTGTAAAGAAGGTTGCATATATTCCAGCAGATCGTAAATTGATCTCCCAAAGCTTGAGAAATGACTATCAGGATACAGATCGGAAGATCTGGCAGTTATACTGGGGTGGGGCTAGTGGAAATGAACGCTACATTGGGGCTGGCTTTCCAGAACAATCCTCTGCCGAGATCGATGCAAAGACCGGTGAAATATTACAGTACCAGGTTCAAGCTTATGGTGCTGCTCAGGATAAGAAGAAGGAAGAGGCAGCCCCTGCTGGAGGGAAGAAGCTTAGTGAGGCCGAAGCTAAGACTAAAGCACTTAGTATAATAAATAGCCTATATCCTCAGGCGAGTCAGAAGCTAAAGCTTGTAGAATATGGAGATAACTCAAACGTTACTTCAGACGGATCAGGATTTAGATATCAGTTTATTAGATATCATCAAGGCATTCCTGTGAGTGACAGTACCCTTACGGTTAGCTTGGATCTTTACGGCAGACTGATTTCTTACATGGGGAATCGGATAAACGGTATCGATGAAATCACATTATCTCCTGATGCAACAATTTCCAAGAAGGAAGCGCTCGAAAGTTATAAACCTAAATATCAGACTAAGCTGAAGTATACTCAGGTTGGTGGATACTATAGTTATAATAGCTATGCCGCGCCAAAGGTGAAGCTGGTATATGATACAACTTTTGATGAATCTAATGGATTATATCAGGTTTTAGATGCAGCCACTGGAAAATGGGTAGCGGTCTATGATTACCTCGGTCAGCAAGATGCTCAAATATCTGCAACGGATATCAAAGGTCATGCAGCAGAACAACCCTTATCAGAATTAGTAAAATATCATGTGATTACTCCGGATGCCGATGGTAAAGTAAACCCAGATCAAGAAATAACAGTTGGCGATTGGTTAACCTATCTTGCCAAGGCTTCTAATCCGAATTTCAGCAGTTATATTGCTAATAATGAACGGAAAACTGTGGCAGGTGTGAAGCCTGAGAATTCATATTATGATGTTGTTACTTATGCAGCAGATCGTAAGTGGATCAACAAGGATCAAAGCCTGCAAATTGATAGTAAGTTAACCCGGGAACAGCTTGCTGTTCAGCTGGCTAATTTTTTGAAATACAACAAACTCACAGCCTATCTTGATAAAGATGTAACGGTAAGTCAGTTCAGTGATAGTGCATCTATAAACAATAAGGGTGCAGTGGCTCTTGTTGTGAAATTGGGAATCCTAAAGGATGACAACGGCAAGTTTAATCCGCAGCAGACGGTAACGAAAGCACTGGCGGCTACGGTGATTATGAAGCTAGTGGAACTGCAAGGTAAGACTGATCAGATCATTGGTCAATAAGAATATATAATGCAGAGCCTGCTTCCCATTTGATGGTGGAAGCAGGCTTTTCTGTATGAGGAGCAAAATAGGGAGTAAAAGAAAACAACCCGAAAGACAAACACCTTTACAGAAGGGTTGTGTCTTTCGGGTTATATTTGTTTTTGCTATTCAAATACAATTAATGGAGTTGTTTATCTACTTCTTTAATTGGATTCTCGTTAACATTCTCTTCAACCTTGCTGCTCATAAACCAACCGATTGCAGCGATGAGCACGAGTACAACATAGAAGGTAACCTTCCAAATGGTACTATGCGCGAAATCCTCGGAAAGAACACCAAGTGAAGGGTGTGCCAAGGTAATGACTGCGAGCTTAACGCCGACCCAGCCTACGATGAAGAAGGCTGCAATTTCAAGACCTGGACGGGTGTGAAGCAGCTTAACGAAGAAGGAAGCTGCAAAACGCATAATGACCAATCCGATAAATCCGCCGGCAAAGATGACGAGGAATTGTCCACCGTCAAGGCCTCCGATCTTTGGAAGACCACTTGCAGGTAGTGCAACCGCAAGTGCAACTGCGGCTAGGATGGAATCCACCGCGAAGGCGATGTCAGCAACTTCTACTTTAAAGACAGTAAACCAAAAGCTGGATTTCTTTTTGTTGACTGCGCCGTCCGTACCGCTTTCAGATGCTTCATCCGTAACGGGCTTCTTGATTAATAGTTTTCGGAAGATATGGTTCCCCGCGATAAACAGTAAATAAAGTGCGCCGATGGCTTGTACTTGCCAAATATCAACCAGGTAAGAGATGACAAATAGTGAACCGAAGCGGAACACGAAGGCTCCGGCTAATCCGTAGAATAGTGCTTTTTTTCTTTCCTCATCAGGAAGGTGTTTAACCATAATTGCCAATACCAGTGCGTTATCTGCGGCTAGTAGTCCTTCAAGTGCTACAAGAACTAGTAATACCCAGCCGTACTCTAATAATAATCCCCAATCCATTACTGTTGTCCTCCCTTTTCTTATGCAAATATCTACTAAAAGATACTTACCTTACTATTTTAACCAATTTTATATAAAAAAGACCTTTACCAAACAGATTAGCCTTTGGAATAAAGGTCTAACCTGATTGGTAAAGGTCTCGCTAACAATGTTGAATTGCCAATAAAGCCGGAGAATATCCTCATATTCTCGTATTGACGACTTTATTTAACAGCTACTCCCCTTTACGGGATATATTAAATTTTTGATTTAATTCGTTGTGATTTTGCCTAAGGAGATCATATACGAGTTGAAAGTTAATGTCAATAAAATGTTGGAGGAATAAAGCTAGAGTTCTCCACTCCTTTTTAGTGTTAGCCCTTAACCGCCCCAGCGGTAATTCCTTTTGTCATCTGTTCTGTGAAGAGCAGATAGATCAGGATGGTTGGGATCGCAATGATCGTCATAACAGCAAACTGAGCACCGTAGTTGGACGAGTATTCTCCGGCGAATTTCATAATGGAGAACGGAATGGTTTTGAGATCCTCCGAGGTGAGGAAGGTGTTCGCCATAATAAATTCATTCCATGTGCTGATGAAATTGAGTACACAGATGGTAGCTAGTGCGGGTTTCGTAATAGGGAAGATGATGCGGAAGATCACACCGTAAATGCCGCAGCCATCGATAACCGCCGACTCTTCAATCGCACGAGGGATGGTCTCTAGAAAACCAGTCATGATGAGCACACTCATTGGGATGACAATAGCCGAATAAGGCAGAATAAGTGTGTACATATTGTTCAGCATTCCGAGCTTGTTAAACAGAATAAAGTTCGGCAGCAGTGTCGCGTGAATGGGAATGATCATGCCCATCATGATAAGTGACAACACGATACCACTTAGCTTCCATTTCATACGGGTGAACGCATACCCCATCATCAGTGACACTAGTGCGGACAGCGCAACGGTAATTACTGTAATGATAAGACTGTTGGCAAAATAGCGTGGTACACGCCCATAGGTAAAAGCGTTTCTATAATTCTCCCATTGCGGGGGGGACGGCCATTTCAGAAAAGAGCTTCCGAAAAAATCACCACTCTTTAGCAGGGAGTAATCGATCAGCCAGATGAGCGGAAATAACTGAATCAAAGCAATGAGACAAAGAAACACCATCATTAGGATTTTGCCAGTTGTAGGTTTACTGCGCTTCTGTTTATGAAGCTTCAGATTGAGGGGCGAAGCGGCAGGTGCTAATGAATTATTCATATGATTTCCTCCGGTTACAGGGATTCTAAAACTCTCCGATATCTTTCTTCAGAACCTTGTTGAGTATTACGGTCAGTACAAGGCAGAACACAATAAATAGGATGGATATGGCATTACCGTAGCCGTAAAGCGACGATGAGAAGGCTGTTTTGTAAAGGTAGTTCCCTAAGAATTGCGTGCTGTTCGCCGGGCCGCCGTTCGTCATTAAGAACACGGTTTCCATTTGCTTAAGACAGGTTGTAACCGCGATGATAATGGCAACTCGCATCATAGGCGAAAGAAGCGGTATGATGATGCGGGTGTAGAGGGTATAGTTGTTTGCGCCATCGATCTTTGCGGCTTCGCTTAGATCACTTGGAATGCCTTGCAGACCTGAATAATATAGCAGCAGTGCGTATCCAAAACCTTGCCACATTACAACGATGATGATGCACCAGATCGCTGTCTTCGGATCTCCAAGCCAATCATGTGTGAGTGAATCCAGTCCAACGCCGCTTAGCAACTTGTTGAGCAATCCGTAATTTGGATGAAAAATCCCGCTCCACAGCTTGGCTGTAACCACAACAGAAATTACTGCAGGGATAAAAAAGATCGTCCGGAATATTTTTTCGTATTTACCGGAATTGGTCAGGAATATCCCTATGAGAATTGCAAAGGGATGCTGTAAGAATACAGTAGCAGCGGTCAGTAACAGGGCATTGCCCAGTGAAGTCCAGAATACTTTGTCATGAAATAGGATTTCGCGATAGTTATCAAAGCCGATAAAATTGTACTTGCCGATCCCGCCCCAGTCCGTAGAGCCGTAATAAGCGCTCATGAAGATAGGGATGCAAATCATAAAAGCAAACAGGAATAGCCCGGGTGCGATGAGTAGGAATATCGCTTTTTTGTCGCTTAACACTCTGTGCATGGAAATCTCCGTCCTTTGAAAGAGTAATCTATCTACTACCATCGTAACGGGAAGCTAGACCCTGGAACATGCCGTATATTTCAGATGATTGTACACATTTTTTAAATTATGGAATGATATTTTTCTCTGATGTCGAAGGCGCTTATGCTCGAACAACAAACCCCCGACCTCTGGGGGAAGTCGGGGGTTGTACGCCACTATTTATGATGTTAAATCAGAAGCGCCGTCATTCATGTACTTAGTAGTATTAGAGTTTATTTACCAGCCAATTTATCGGACGCAGCGTCAAGCGCTTTGGCGAATTCCGTTGTATTCATAGCGCCGGAGAGCAGGCTTTGGTGAGCCTCCATTACCTTTTGCTTGAACTCGTCGTTACCAATATCCTGTAGCGGAGTTCCGCTAGAAGAGGTCATCGAGCTGAAGACATCGACTAGTTCTTTTTGGAGTTGAGTTTCATTACCAGTCAAGAATTCATCGAATTTTTGCGCAGGTGTACCCGCGCCAGCTTGCCATAACATCTTGGACCAGTTCTCAGGAGCGAAGAAATATTTCAAGAAATCAACAGCAGCTTCAGGATGCTTGGAGTTTTTACTTACTGCATATCCACCACCGTACCAAGCAGCATCATCCGTTGGTTTACCTTTATCTGAACCAGGGAAGGCGAAGGCGCCTACATTATTGCGGAATTCTTCAGAGAAGTTCACATCTGTAGCTAGGCCAGACTCCCAAGCGCCCATAAAGAACATAGCGGCCTGTCCTTGTCCGAACAAGTTACGCGCTGCACCGTAATCGGCGGTCAGCCAGCCGTCGGCAAAACCTTTAGCATTTGCGAAATCTTGCATTTCAGTTGCAGCTGCAACAAGACTAGGATCATTAAAGGATATTTTACGAGCAACAGCTTCATCCATCTTATTAAAATCACCATTTTGACGTTGAGCAACAAACTCATACCAGATTGGCAGTGTCCATGCATCCATACCGTTCATAGCGATAGGGTTAATCTTGTTTGCACGCAATGTTTTGATAGCTGCGAGCAGGTCAGCGGTAGTCTTTGGAACCTCGATGCCGTTGTCAGCAAAGATTTTCTTGTTATAAAACATAACCATATAGTCGGCACTACGTGGCAATCCATACAGTTTGCCATCTTTGCTGAAGCCGTCCATGGAACCAGAAACAAACTGATCACCTTCGAAGTCAGCGCTGTTCAGCTCAAGCAGTAAGTCATTATCGAGCAGAGGACTCAGGAAAGAAGGCTGACCCCAAGCTTGAATGATATCAGGCATCTGATTGCTGGAAGCATATACTTTGATTTTTGATTTATAAGGTTCATCTTGAAGCGCTTCCACTTCTATCTTGACGTTAGGGTGCTCTTTCATATAAGCGTCGATAATGTCCTGCTCCACCTTGCCTGAACCGTTTGCCCGATCCGCAAGTGCGGTGAAGAACTTCAGTGTAATTTTTTCGGCTGGTGCGTTCGCTGTGGCCTCGGCAGTAGCTTCGGCTTTGTCATTTGCAGGAGCGTTTGTAGCTTTCGCATTGTTATTTCCGCCACCACAGCCTGCAAGCAGAGCTGGAAGCATTAGACTCATAAGCATTAGCTTGATTCCTTTACTTTTCATCAAAAACCCACCTTTTTAGAATGATGTATTTTGAAGAAACGATTGTTATCCATCAAGGAAGACGACAACCTCGTTTCTTCTTGAAATATAAGAATGTATAAGTTTCACGCTATACATTATCCTTATATTTCTCGCATAAACGCTGACCGTCTATAAGAGACGTCGAAGGCGTTTTTGCTTGCATCCTCATCTTAAGAGTTTCTGGCTAATAGAAACATGGTTCATATTTAAGAATGATGTAGGCATTTTTTAGCGAATGTAAAAAGCCGGTTCAGGGTGTAATGATTTCAGTTATACTTGGTTTACACATCTTTCTATTATATAAGAAGGTGGTTCTCATGAATCGAAACTTTCGCTTAGTCAGCCGTTATCGCCATCTTCCGCTCCAATTTAAGCTGTTGTTATGGTTCGTCCCCCTGCTTCTGGTGACCATATTCGCAATGGGCTGGAACTCGTATCAGATCTCTTCACAGCAGGTGGTGGAGAAAATGAAACAGTCGCAGGATCATCTTACCAAAAAAACAGCAGAGCAGATCGATGAGATGGTGCGAGGCATGATATCTTTTTCGAATACACTCTTTCTGGATGAAAGTGTGCAGCGGCTCTTAGCATCGTCTGAAGCACAAAAGGAACGTAATTCTGTATTTAAGACCGTTACCAATCTTATGGTTGCAGGCAATTCAATTCAATCGCTGATTCTGTATTCTTTAGACGATAACAATGGAGCAGAGCCTTTTGCTGCGAATCAGGCAGGATTGACGACAGGTATGAAGTACTCAGATTTTATCAAAACCTCGTATTATAAAGAAGCTATTAAAGCAGCAGGTAGCCCAACCTTTGGACTCTCCAGGCCGACTGACGGCATTTTTGTAGGCGATCATTATCATAAGATTGTGCTTTCCAGAATCATCATGAATATTTACACCTTAAAGCCGGCAGGACTCGCTGTGATCGGTGTGGATGCAGGGAAGATTGGGAGCCAATATCTCGACAATGCTGAAGATGATGTAGATATGTTCGTAATTGATCGGGATGGGCTGATTATTACGGCTTCGAATCCGAGCTGGATTGGCAAAAGAGATCTGGAACTTCCGTATTTTGCGGACAGCGACCCTAAGCTGACTGTGAAAAAAAGGCTGGAATCTACAGCGGATCATAAACAGTGGATTGTGTCACATCTGCAGTCGGAGACGACAGGCTGGTATGTGGTGGTGGCTCATTCCAAGCGGCAGCTTGTTAAAGAGCTCGGTCAAATTTTACAGGTCACGATGACGATTGCTGTTCTGTGTTTAGTAGTTAGCCTAATGGTTACCTGGCTGGCAGCTGCTGCTATCACGAAACCACTGAAGAAGCTTTCCCGTTCGATGCGCAGACTGCAGACAGGTGATTTCACACAGCGGGTATTTTTTGAAGGAAATGACGAGATCGGCTTACTCGGGCATGGTTATAATCTAATGGTGCAGCGGATTAAATCGCTCATCAATGATGTATACGCCTCAAGAATGAAGCAACAGGAAGCAGAGTTGAAAACGCTTCAAGCCCAAATCAGGCCTCACTTTTTATATAACACGTTAAATACAATCTGTTGGGAAGCTGAGAAGAAGGGAGATAAAGAAATTGCCGATATGGTGTATTCTCTCTCTCAAGTGTTCCGACTTAGCTTAAATGATGGACACGATACGTTTACTTTGGAGCAGGAAGTGGAGCTGGTGACCAATTACTTGTTCCTGCAGAAAAATCGCTTTAAGGAGCGTTTTGAATTCGAAATTTCTCTGGATGAGAGTATCAAGGATTTCACAGTACCAAAGCTGCTGCTGCAGCCACTAGCTGAGAACGCAGTGATTCACGGGATTGAGCCGCTGTCTGGAAGCGGGCTGATATCCGTTCGAGCTTACCGTATAGAGAAGACTATTGTGCTTGAGGTACAGGATAATGGTGCAGGGATCACGGCAGATAGACTTCTAGAGCTTCATCAACGTTTAGCAAGGGGAAATTCTTTACCTGAGGAAGACAATGTTGGACGCACAGGATTTGCGCTCATGAATGTGCAGGAACGACTGGCCTTATTTTTTGCAGGAGCTTCTTTACAACTAGAGAGTGTGGAAGGGGCAGGCACACGTATTATTATTCATATCACTGTGGAGGGGCCATAAATGATGAAGCTGCTGATTGCTGAAGACGAAGATACGATCCGTGAGGGCATTGTGAATATGATTGATTGGAAGTCACATCAGATTGAGGTCATGGGTGAGGCGGGGAACGGAAGTGAAGCGCTGGCTTTGATGGAGAATGAACAGCCCGATCTTTTGTTAACGGATATTCGTATGCCACAAATGGGTGGTCTCGAGCTGATTGAAGTCGCACGGCGTAGAGGTTACGGCTTCCGGTCGATTATTTTATCCGGGTATAACGAGTTTTCTTATGCGAAGCAAGCGATCTCCCTGGGTGTTGTTGATTATGTGCTGAAGCCATGCCGACCTGAGGAAATTCTGAAGACGGTACTGAAGGCCAAGGAACTTATTGAAAGACAACGATATCAGGAGGATGAACAGCTTAAAAGAGATCGTTCTTGGCATAAAAATGCACCGCTTGTCAAAAGCCAGGTTCTGTCTCAATGGATTTATCATCCCCCGGTTCCGCTAGAACGGCGACAGGAGCTGATCGGAGAGTTATCTATGGCGATTGGCTTTGAAGGACCACAAATTGGTCTGGTCAGCTTTGATTTTGACCCACCCTCCGCTACAGGAACAGGACAGGATTTTGTACTTCTACGCTACGCAGCGTTAAATATTATCAGTGAGACCTTGTCTCCTATCTATAGAGGAAAAATAGAGACTTTTCATGATGGCAATAACTTGCTATGGATTGGCAGCGGATTAGCCGGAACTGATTCTCGCAAGCCTTACCGAGCACCCCTCCAATTGAAAGAGCAGATTGAGAAGCTGCAGAGTAATTTGGAGAAATATCTCAAACTGTCGATCAGTATTGCCGTTGGTTCCTGTCGTTCGGATATTTCTGAAGCGCATCTGTCGTATAAAGAAGCCCTTCAGGCGATGGAATCGCGATTTTTGAACGGAAAAGGCGGTGTCTATTACTATACAGAAGGAACGGGAGTTATAGGTGGCGCTCCACAGGAAATTGGGATTTTAGATGATTCTGAATTAAATGTGCTGGAGGATGAAATGCTTGTGGCGGTGGGGGCTGGGAGCAATGAGCTCGCACTCGATCTGCTGGAGAAATGGCTGGATCGTTTTCGTAGCAATCCGGGATGTCTTAAGCAAGAAGTGAATATTCGGGCAACTGCTTTTGTAGTTCGATTAAAGAGACTCGCGCAGGAAAAACAAGTCGCTGGCTTCGAATGGAAGCAGCATTTGGTCAATTGGATGGAGCAGGCTCCACAGATAGAGACGTTGGAAGAATTGTCTACGATTTTGAATAAGGTCATGCAGAATGTGGTGGAGGCTTTTTCTAAACATCGTCCACTACATCGCACAGTAGTCACTGCTATGGAGATCATCCGCAATAAATACAATACCAATCTGACACTAGAGTATGTCGCGAAAGAAGCCTATGTTTCTAATACTTATTTAAGCTCACTTTTCCGCCAGGAGCTTGGTGTGAATTTTCTCGATTACTTGCACCAATACCGGGTAGAAGAAGCGAAAAAGCTGCTCCGCCAAAATCTAAAGATGTACGCCGTTGCAAAATTGGTAGGGTACGGTGAAGAGCGTCACTTCAGTGCTACTTTTAAAAAATGGACTGGACTTACACCTTCACAATATCAAAAGGGATTAGGGAAGTAGGGGGGATTTGTTATCTACTAGGCTCTGTGTGGTTAAACTCTACATATAGCTAAATAGGAGGTAACCGAGTTATGAACCCCAAATGGTGGAAAGAAAGCGTCGTGTATCAGATTTATCCGATCAGCTTCATGGACAGTAACGGAGATGGAATCGGAGACTTGCAAGGTATTATATCCAGACTGGATTATTTACAGGACCTAGGTGTAGATGTGATCTGGGTCTGTCCTATTTATAAATCACCTAACCATGATAACGGGTATGATATCAGTGATTACTGTGACATTATGAAGGAATTCGGTACGATGGATGATTTTGACCGGTTGCTCAGGGAGTTGCACGCACGTGGAATGAAGCTGATGATGGATTTGGTTCTGAACCACACGTCACATGAGCATCCTTGGTTTGTAGAATCCAGGTCGTCAAAGGACAATCCTAAACGGGACTATTATATTTGGCGAAAAGGTAAAAATGGCGGCCCCCCGAACAACTGGGAGTCTTATTTCAGTGGCTCGGTATGGGAGCTTGATCCGCGGACGGATGAATATTATCTACATCTCTACTCCAAATACCAGCCCGATCTGAACTGGGAGAATCCTGTTGTCATTGATAAGCTGCATGAAATGGTGGAGTGGTGGCTGAAGAAGGGTGTGGATGGATTTCGTTTTGATGCGATTGCACATATCGTGAAGACGAAAGGGTATCCAGATGCAGACAACCCGAACGGAACACCTACTGTAAGGGCCTATGGTATGTTCTCCAATCTGGAGGATGTGCATACCTTGCTACAGAATCTATACGATAAGGTGTTATATTTCTACGATATTATGACGGTAGGAGAAACCTCGGGACTCGGACCAGAGCAGGCGCTGGATTATGTAGGTGACGGACGCCGGGAGCTGAATATGACTTTTCAGTTTGAACATATGTTTCTGGATGCCGCTTCGCCGGGTAGTGGGAAATGGGATGTGATTCCCTGGAGTCTACTTGAACTGAAAAAGATCATGAGTAGCTGGCAGACAGTTTTACATGAAAGAGGCTGGAATGCGAACTATTTATGTAACCATGATCAGCCGCGTTCGGTGTCTCGGTTCGGGAACGATCTCTTTTACCGGATTCCTTCGGCTAAAATGCTTGCGACCTTCATTCATATGCTGGAAGGCACTCCTTACATTTATCAAGGAGAAGAAATCGGCATGACGAATGTCTGTTTCGATTCCATTGATGAATACCGGGATGTGGAGACACTTAATTATTATGAAGAAAAGCGAAAAAACGGTGTTCCAGAAGAGCAGATTATGTCTGCGATTCATCATAAAAGCCGGGACAATGCCCGTACCCCTATGCAATGGGACGATGGACATGCAGGCGGTTTTACAACAGGGACGCCCTGGATTGAAGTGAATTCCAACCATATGGAGATTAACGCTGGCAATGCGGTTAAAGATCCGGATTCTATCTACAACTACTATAAACAGCTGATAGCGTTAAGAAAAAAACACAAGGTGATCGTGTACGGATTATATGAGCTACTGCTTGCAGAGCATACTGAGATTTATGCGTATACCCGAACTTTAGAGGATCAGCGATTGTTGGTTATTTTGAATTTTTTTGATAGAGAGCCTGAATTCGAATGGCCAGCGGGGTTCGATCCAGATCAGCTGGAGCTATTAATCAGTAATTATCCGCAGTCAAAAGATCAGGATATTCGTTCTTTCAAGCTTCGTCCTTATGAAGCAAGGGTCTATTTGCAGCAGCGTGTGTAAAGGAAGTTTCAATAAGAGTTGTCGTTAAAGCCCAAGAGGTCAAGATGATGACTCTTCTTTGAGTTTGTCAGCAAAAGACTGTACAATGGCGATACATTAGCATACATGAAGTGGAGTTGCGGGATGACGCCTGTAGGAGGAGAGACAACATGACTGAATGGTATGAAAAGAGCTTCGGAGAGGATTATCTGATCGTGTATAAACACCGGGATTTCGGTGGAGCACGTAAAGAAGTAGATCAGATGATCGCCTGGTTGAGACTGCCTCCAGGTTCGAAAGTGCTGGATTTATGTTGTGGGATGGGACGTCATTCTCTGGCACTTGCGAAGGAAGGATACGACGTTACCGGAGTGGATTTGTCGGAGGTCTTGCTGCGTGAAGCTCGATCTCAAGTCGGGGCGGAGAAGGTAACCTGGATCCGTTCCGACATGCGTGATTTACCACTAGATGGAGGATTCGATGCCGTAGTTAATCTGTTCACTTCTTTTGGTTATTTTGAAAAAGATGAGGAGCAAGTAAAGGTTCTGCGTGAAATCTATCGTCTGCTGAAGCCAGGTGGCAAGTTCGTTATTGATTTTTTGAATCCTGCGCATGTGATTCGTCATCTGGTGCCGCATTCTACGCGTGAGGACGGAGAGAATTTGATAGATGAGTCACGCCGGATTGAGGATGGTTATGTGAAGAAGGACATCATTCTAACCACTATGAATGACCCTACGCCTCGTCAATATCATGAGCGTGTGAAGCTTTATTCACTGGAGGAGTTCAAGGAAATGATTGAGAAAGCGGGCTTGCAGCTCGAAGCTGTACATGGCAGCTATGAAGATGAGGTTTATGATGCAGAAAGGTCCACGCGGATGATCTTTGGTGGAACACGTCCCTAAATGGTTTCCGGAAAAAGATTTAAAGGTGGTGAACGCTCCATGTCTAAGGCAGAGCTTACTTCATGGGACAAGAAAATTCTCCAAGTCTCGGTACCCATGGACTCGCCTCTTCGTCAAGTGAACAGCTATATTCTTTCGGACGAAGATGGGAGAGTGACTATTATCGATCCGGGTCCGCGCAGCCCGGATACAGAGAATTGCTGGCTCGGGATTTTGCAGGAGCTGGACTTGTCGTGGATGGATATACGGGATATCGTCGTTACGCATCACCATCCCGATCATTACGGATTAGCCGGCTGGCTGCAGTCGCAGAGTGGTTGTAAGGTATGGATGACGGAGCGCGCCCATGCGGAGGCAAGGTTGATGTGGGGCTTGGGCACTGGTGAAGATCTGGGGAATGACATGGATGAAGATACAGGAAATGGCGTAGACAATGATGTAGGCATAAATGAGATCTTACCGGATTATTTCATCCGGCATGGGATGACGGAGCAGTGGTCGAACGGGATTAAAGCCCACTTGGAAAGCTTTAATTCCCAAGTGGAACCGCAGCCTGCCGTTTCTTATTTCAATGTGGCGGAGCCCTTCAAGATGGGCGGCCGTGAATGGCAGCTCATAGTTACCGGCGGACATGCACCGGGGCATGTGAGCCTGTATCATGCTGGCAGCGGGCTAATGATCTGTGGGGACGCTGTGCTCCCGCAGATCTCGCCCAATGTCAGCCTGCTGCCAGGCAGCGATCCACAGCCGCTGCAGACGTTCATTCAGGGGCTGCGGGAACTGGGCAGCTACCCGGTCAGCATGGCGTTCCCGGGTCATCGCGAGCCCTTCGCTGGCTTCGCGCACCGGGTAAGCAGCCTGCTCGCTCATCATGAGGAGCGGCTGGATACAGCGGCGGCGCTGCTCACCAGCGGCCCGCTTAGCGGATTCGCGGTGTGCGAATTTCTGTTTCGCAGCCGAGTAACCACCGTTCATCAGATGCGCTTTGCGATGAGTGAGACCCTGGCGCATTTGGCGGAATTGGTGCGCCGGGGACGGGCAGTCATGCTGGAGGCAGACGGCGGTTTCTTGTTCGCCGCAGCTGAAAGTGTTGGAGAACATATCAGCTAGCGTATCTTGCAAGATCGAAGTGAAGTAGATGAGTATAAAGTTTAAGAGCAGTCCTGCATTGTGGGAACTGCTCTTTTTGTATTTGAGTAACCTTGTCCCTCCGTCCCTCTATTCATCCTTCGATCGCTTCCATATTCATGCGTTAGCGTATGTATTCGGACTCAGATGACGCTATTCGTGGATTTTAGGGCTTTTGAGGTTAGTATCGGACCGGAAAGGCGTTATTACTTGTACAGAGTAGTGTTTTGGGTCATTTTTGAGCGCGTAGCGTCTCTGGAGTCCGAAAGTGTACAAATTTTGGGCGATTTATGAGTATAGCGTCTGCTGAGTCCGATAGCATGGGCGAAACGTTTCAAAAGTCGAGCAACTAAATGATGTATGTCATGCAGCTAAACGTTGGTAGTAATTATAGGGAATTTCACCCTATAATTTTGGGTTTAATGATTCTAGAGCTGTTTATAGGGAATTTCTCCTTATAATTCTACTGATTTGGCTATGAATTGAGATTTTCATAGAGATTATAGGGAAGAATTCCGTATAATCTCTGGATTTGAGCCAAAATCGTTATTTTATAGGGAGGATTTCCCTATAGGCAACGAGCTCCTGTAGAACCCCCACCGTAGAACCCCCACCGTAGAACCCCCATAGCAGAAGCACCATCGTAGAACTCCTCGTCCGCTACCCACAAAAAAGCGATTGTCTCAGCAGCCCGCAGGGCTTGTGAAACAATCGCTTTTTCCTCAGAGTTTCATATAGTCGATCTGAAACTCATCATTAAGGTGTACCTAAAACTCCTCATTCCGGAGTTTCATCATATTCTGCAAGTTTCCTAGCGGCCTCTTCGCGATCCTCTGGTGTGTGGGGCAGATCCAGCTCAATTTCGCGCTCCGCTTGCTTGCGGTGTGCGATTCGGCTACTGGCTGCTGCCGCCACGGCTCCAACGATGTCGTCGAGATAGGTGTGGATCTGTCCGGTGCTTTTGTCATTTAACCTTTGAAGAACGCCTGGCTTCAGCTTGTCCACATAGCCATAGTTGGTAAATCCGATACTGCCGTATACGTTCACGATAGAGAAGGCAAGAATCTCATCTACGCCGTACAATCCCTCATCATTTTCGATCATATCTTGAAGTGGGGAGAACAGCTTGCCCTCTTCTGCCATTACATCTAATTGAATGCCTGTTAGTACTGCATTTTGTACTTCTCGCTTGCTAAGCACCATCTCTACATTATGGATACATTCATCCATCGTTAAATTCGGATAGTATTTCTGTTGCAGGAACATAACGAGTTCCGCGATTTCTTCCAGGGTTACTCCACGCTTGTTCAGCCAGAATTTGGTCGCATCTGCGACGGCCTTGCTGTTCAGACTGTACGGAATTTTTTCGATTTTGTCATCAGCCATGTTCAGTCACCTCGTTGTTTAGTAAGTCATTTCATTACAGCAAACGTTAGTATGATGTTAAGGACTGTTGTTACCTCAGATTGTACGTTTACTGGAAGTATTTGTCCAGCGAGGGAAGTTTCAGCGAACTGAAATCCAGGCCCTACTTGAGATGAAGAAGTAGTTCACAGGCTTTTCCAACAATTTAGGATAAGCTGTTGTTATTTTTTGGACAAAGGTCTCGTATACATAGCAGTACAAATGATATCTAACCTTGAAAGGGGTAATAAATGATGAAACCTATGCAACAAATCCGCGGAATCTCCGCAGTATGCTTACTCGCAGTTCCACTGGCACTGTCCGGCTGTGGGCTGTTTGGTTCAGAATCGGCATCGATTGATGCTCCGCCACCAGAGGTTGAAGCACAAATGTTACAGACTAGTGGAAATACTACGTTGGATTCAGGTGTATTCGGTCCTGTGACACAGGATGATACGCAGACAGCGGTTAAAGGCAGCACCAAAACTTCACAGGGCAATGCTTCCGGAGATCGCACAACCGTATTTTTGGAAGATGGTAATGGATTACTCGCTCCTGTATCCCTAAGCTTGCCAAAGAGCAAAGATTCCAGCCCACTCAAAAACTCGTTAATGGCATTAGTGAGCAAGGGAGAATATGCCTCATCAGTGCCTGAAGGTTTCCAAGGCATTCTTCCGGCTGGAACGGAAGTCAAAAATATTACGATAGACAAGTCGAACTCAGCTGTTGTCGAATTTAATTCAGAATTCAATAACTATGATCCTTTAGAGGAACGTAAAATCCTCGAAGCTATCACTTGGACGCTGACCGGTCAAGATGACATTAAAAGCGTACAGCTCTGGGTAGATGGTAAAAAGCTCACAGAGATGCCGCTTCAAGGAACTCCGCTGGATCGTCCATTAACCCGCACAATGGGCATAAACTTGCCGAAGCAAGGTCCACTTCTGATGAACTCCAGTGCGGTTACTGTTTATTTTTCCACAACATCTCCTGACGGTATCCAATATTATGTACCTGTAACCCGCTTTGTACCCGCCGGACATGAACAGCTGACTGCTGCTTTGAACGAATTGATTGCAGGTCCTGAATCCGGAAATGGGTTGGAAATGGTCATGACACAGGGGACGATACTTGATTCCGTTGATGCTGGGCAGAACGGTGTAGTTACCGTGTCCTTGACGGATGATATGTTCACAGATGGTAAAGGTGTACCCGCTGAAATGCTGGAATCGGTCGTACTGACGGTTGCGCAAAATTCGGATGATTCTCTGGTACAAATTCGCTTGAACGGCAAGGAATCGATTACGGATACAGATAATGTGGACTACAGCAAACCTGTTTCCGCACCTGAATATTTGAATGAGATCCCGTTATAGAATGACCCTGTAAGGTTTAAAAGATGCTTTTGTGCCTCCTCTTTGGTAGAATAAAAGTTGCTCAAAAAGACGTTACGTCCCAAGCATTGTGCTACTCGGTATTTATGACGGGGAAATGGGACTCACGCTAAACTTTTAGCTATACGATGTAGGAGGCAGAAAAGATGAGATCAAACGGGCGAAACGACGACCAATTACGGCCGCTGACAATAACAACCCAAACGAATAAATATGCTGAGGGCTCCGTGATCATTGAAATGGGAGATACCAAAGTCATTTGTACGGCTACTGTGGAGGAAAAAGTGCCTCCGTTTCTTAAAGGGCAAGGAAAAGGCTGGGTAACCGCTGAATATTCGATGCTTCCTCGGGCAACTCAATCCCGTAACCAGCGTGAAGCTGCACGTGGTAAGCTTACCGGACGGACTATGGAGATCCAACGGCTGATCGGACGAGCGCTTCGTTCCGTAGTGAATTTACAAGCGTTAGGCGAGCGTAGTATTACGCTGGACTGTGATGTGATTCAGGCGGATGGTGGTACGCGGACCGCTTCGATTACAGGTGCTTTTGTTGCTATGGCATTTGCTATTAACAAAATTGCACTTCAGCACAAGTTGCCTGTGTTTCCTATAACAGATTTCTTGGGGGCAATCAGTGTCGGTGTTGTAGGGGATAAAACGCTGCTCGATTTGAATTATGAAGAAGATTCCAAAGCAAAAGTAGATATGAATGTAGTTATGACTGGCGGCGGTGCCTTTGTTGAACTTCAAGGGACTGGCGAAGAAAGACCGTTCACTCGTCAAGAGTTGGATCTTTTGCTGGGTCTAGGTGAGAAGGGAATCTATGAACTGATTGCTGCGCAGAAAGAAGCGCTTGGAGCGATCGCTCTGAAAATCCCTTCCGGCCAGCCGGGCCAAGAGGTGTAGCATGAAGTCTGACGGCGGTATTCTTATTGTTGCGACGAAGAATAAGGGGAAAGTACGCGAATTCGAGCATGCTTTTGCCCCGCTAGGGCTGACAGTGAAAAGTATGTACGACTATCCGGATCTGCCCGATGTGGTGGAAGACGGAGCCACTTTTGCCGAGAACGCCTTTAAAAAATCCAAAGCCGTAGGTGACGCCCTTGGAATCCCGGTACTCGCCGATGATTCGGGTCTTTGCGTAGACGCTTTGGATGGCCAACCGGGTGTGTACTCTGCACGTTACGCAGGGGAAAATGCAGGAGATGAAGAGAACAATCTGAAGCTGCTTAGCGAACTTGAGAAGCTAAAACAGGGCGAGGATACCGGACAGCCTTTGCTAAGTACAGCTCGGTTTGTCTGTACATTGTCCTTATACGATCCAAGCTCAGGACGGGAGTTAACCGCTGAAGGTGCAGTGGAGGGATGGATCACATCCGAACCTGCTGGTGGTGGAGGCTTCGGCTACGATCCGTTGTTTTACTTGGCGGAATATGAAAAGACAATGGCCGAGCTAACGCTCGAAGAGAAGCAGCGGATTAGCCACCGAGGCACTGCGCTAAGGTTGCTGACGGAGAAGCTGGCAGCTGCAGATGACTTGAATTCCTAATCCTAAACCTCTATGCGTCGCATATGAGATGAAATAAAGAAGCTTGCAAATCCAAGGGGTGTACCTTGAATTGCAAGCTTCTTTTGATTTGTAAGGCTAGGCATAATTTATTGAATTAGTTCAGCTTCCAGAGTGCGGGTGTCGCTGTCGGTTCCCAGCCCAGAAGTGAAGTGTGGGGCTGCAGACATGTATACGTTAACCCGTTGTAGCTAACCTTATCACCCGCTTTGTATGCTACTCCTGCTGCCCAGGCAGATATTCCCGGACTCGGTGTTGCAGTTGGCGTTGGTGTTACGTTTGGTGTTGAAGTAGGTACTGTAGTTGGTGTCGGCGTTGGTGCAACGGTTGGCGTTGGAGTAGGTGCTATAGTTGGTGTCGGCGTTGGTGCAACGGTTGGTGTTGGAGTAGGTGCTATGGTTGCAGTCGGCGTCGGTGTTACGGTGGGCTTCGGTGTTGGCGTTGCGGTTGGCGTCGCGGTTGGCGTCGCCGTTGGTGTTGCTGTCGGTGTCGGTGTCGCTGTTGGAGTAGGTGTCGGCGTTGGAGTGATGCCTCCATACAGTTTGTCGTATTCCTGCTGGGACGAGCTTCCGTTTAGTGTAATTCGCTGAGGACCACCCGAGAAATTCAGCTTCATCATGCCTGGAACTTCCAGTGTGCCTCCGTTTGCAATCGTTTGAGATGCAGTCCCGGTAATACGATAGCGATTAAAGTCCCAATCCGTAGAGATTTGCTCTACAGTACCGGCTCCCCATGCAGAGGTCAAGGTTGTTGTTGTCGGTAGATCGAATTCCAGCTTCCAGCCACCGGAGATATCCGCGCCTGTGTTATTCGTTATCTTCAGGGAGTAGGTATAATTCGGATGATCGTAAGCGCCACTGAAGCTAAGACTGAAGTTCGTAGGTGCAGGTAGTTGTGGCTTCGGAGTTCCACCTGGCAGAGAGGCTGTCTTAAGCTGGTCATAGGCAAAATCGGTCAACGAGTTGCCATACGTGTAAGTGCCATCACTCTTTTCAGAGTAGTCGCCGGTCAGTTCCCAGAACATCATCCCTCCCAAGCCTTTTTGCTTGATATAATCCAGTTTGTAGCCGAGTGACTCCTTATCTTCATACGTAAGAAAGACCTTCTTGTCTGCGTTGAACAAGTATGGAGTTTTGGTAACAGGATCGAAATAACGTTTGTTCGCTGGATCTTTGAGCAGATTCAGCACATGCCAGATTGGATTTGCGCCAGCCGGCTGCTCTGGTGCAGGATCATTCCAGATTCCGTATACGCCGTCGGCTCCACCTCCGGTTGTAGGAGCTGTACCATAAAGACCGGTGTTGTTGATGCCTCCATTTACATTCTTCCAGCCACGTGAGTAATAAGGAACTCCGATGACGATTTTTTCCGGAGGAAGCGTACCCAAATAGTATCGAACGGCCCAGTCGGTATTCAGAACCGGAGTGCCCAGCGCAGCTGTTTCAGTATCACGAGAATCCGGGTACAGGGCGGAATGCGGCCCAACATATCCATTCCAAGCGCCGTGGAAATCATAGGTCATAAGGTTCGCCCAGTCCAAATACTGGTTAGCTTCCCCTAGCTTCATTCCGCCCAGAATCCAAGAGGAGGCGGTTGCGGCGATGGTTAGGTCATATTTCTGATTGTCCTGTGCGCCTGCCTGATCCAGCTTTTCACGAAGCTTTTTCATGAGGAGAACATAGTTGTTGTAATTCACTGTGCGCAGCGGCTCAGCCACACCGAAGTCATTCGGGTTACCTGATTGACCAGTACCAGATGGGTACTCCCAATCAATGTCCACACCGTTGAATTGGTAGGTACGTAGAAAATCCACAACACTGTTGGCAAAGGTCTCGCGGCCAGCTTCCGAATTGGCCATGTTATAAAAACCACCAGAACCCGACCAACCACCAACCGAAATCAGGGTGCGGACATCGGGGTATAACTGCTTATACTTTACGAGTTGATTAAAATGTCCTTTATACGGCAAATTAGTTAATTGGTCAGGGTAGTCTTTTTCGATAGCTGCTGTACGGTCCATCAGATCAATCTTGTTCGTTTGAGGGTTTACCTTGGCGAACGCATAGTTAATGTGAGTGATTTTGCCCCACGGTATTTTATCGACAGTATAAAATCCTTTGTTCTCCTGATCTCCCCACTCCGGGAAGTAAGCTACAATTTTACGCGGATGATCTGCAGCCGGAGCTGGAGCAGTAGGCGTCGTCCCTGCTGCTAAGGCTACTTGCGACGATCCACCTGCACTTGTGTAAAGCGGAAGCAGAATGATGGCGCTCATTAAGGCCGCAATGTAGCGTGCGGATTTACTTCGCCTATTACGTGTACTTATGTTCATTTAACATTCCTCCAAAAGGGATAATATAACTGCGGGAGTAGATTAGGAACGGTGATCCTTTCGCGTTAATAATGAGTCTTAATTCAGCTTCCAAAGTGCGGGTGTGGTCGCTGGTTCCCAGCCTTGAAGTGAAATATGGGGCTGGAGGCAAGTATACGTTTTGGCGTTGTAGCTAACGATGTCACCCGTTTTGTAAGCGATTCCTACAATCCAGCTAGAACTCCCAGGGGTGGGTGCTACAGTTGCGGTTGGAGCCGGAGTTGCTGTCGGTGCTACAGTTGCGGTTGGAGCCGGAGTTGCTGTCGGTGCTACTGTTGCGGTTGGTGCTACTGTTGCTGTCGGTGTTATAGTGGCCGTTGGTGTGGGAGTTGCGGTTGGTGCCACTGTTGCCGTCGGAGTCGGAGTTGCTGTCCCGCATACGTTGATGAATTTCCAGACTCCAGCAGCACCGCTAAGGTCGGGACGATCGCCTTGAGTCCACCACTTAGCTTCATAGACTGAACCGTTGTAAGAAACTTGCTGGCCGCCAGTATATACGGCAGTCTGGTTCCACGCCGCTGCGCATTGTCCTGGAGTAGCCGTTGGTGTTGGAGTTACCGTAGGAGTCGGAGTTGCGGTTGGAGTTGGGGTTGCCGTAGGCGATGGTGTGGGAGTTGCTGTTGCGGTTGGTGTCGGTGTCGGCTGTACCACTCCTCCGCCAAGGTCGGCGTTCAGCTTGTTGGTCAGTGTTTTGTTCCGGTCACCACTTGTCTCCCAGAACATGGCACCCGCTAGGCCTTTTGATTTGAGATAACTGATCTTATGGCCAAAAGATTCTACGTCGTCATAGCTGATAAAAGTTTGGTTCGTTGGATTATAGAGATAAGGCACTTTAGAAATGTCATTCCAATAACGGGTATAGCCGTTTTTGTTAATGTAATTAGCTTCGAGGTCATAGAAGTCATAACTACCCTTTTCCCATGTACCCGTGGACGAAATACCAGCGGACAATTGATATTGGCCATTTCCTGCGGCAGGAGCACCTCCCCAACCACGGCCATAGAATCCCATACCAAGCACTAACTTGTTCGCGGGTACGCCATTGGCTAAATAGCTGGTTACCGCTTTATCGACGTTAAAATTTTGCGGTTCGGTCAGGCCTGATGCAGAAGCGGCTGGATCATAGTACAAAGGAGCATTGTGACCGGTGGTCTTATTCCAGCTCCCGTTGAAGTCATAGGTCATAATATTGATCCAGTCAACAATGGAAGCAATACCTGCAAGATTATTGTTATTGACGTACGTCGGTCCTGCACCGGAAGCAATGGTCAGCAGGTAGGTTTTGCCATCGGTCTGACCGGCAGCATTTAGCTTCTCACGAATTTTTTGCAGTAGAAGTACATAGTTTTCCTTGTCTTCGGGACGATAACTGTTGCCTGCGAGCCCACCGCTGACTGGGTACTCCCAGTCTAGATCGACCCCGTCCATTTTATATTTACGAATGAAGTCTACCGCTGAGTTGGCAAAAACCTCACGGGTTACGGCTGTAGCCGCCACATCCGAGAAACGGTTCGACCAGGTCCAGCCCCCAACGGAGATCAACGTTTTCAGGTTCGGGTTCTTTTCTTTCAGCTTCCATAGCTGCTTCAGATTACCTTTGATGGGGTCATCCCATTTGTCATCTCCGAAGCTCTTTCCGGTGTCAATCCACGGGTCACCCAGAACAATCGTGCCGTTCGGAACGTTAATGGTCTGTGCTTGCTCATTTTGACAGCTCCATGTTACCGGATTAGGGCCGGTAGGGTCAGGGTTTCCGTGAATGCCATTCCAACAAATATCTGCGAAGGCGTAGTTAATGACATTCATTTTGGTAGGATCGATATCTGATACATTGTAAGCCCGCCCGTAAGCGGCCCAAGAAGCGTAATAACCAACCAGTTTATAATCCTGTGCGGCGTTGGCCGTTTTGGCACTACTACCCAGGGCTGAAAAAAGTGTAAGAACAAGCGCGGCGATCATCGCGATCGCAAAGGTCTTACGTGAACTTTTTTTCGTAAATATCATTGATTTTATACCTCCAAGGTTCAATGTGTAGTTCGAAATTCTTTTCGGCAAGAAATCCCAACCTTCACCTCCCATAGTTTGAAATTCACCTGTACCTTCACCCTTGCAAATCTCTCATTCTACTGACACCAAGTTCATAGATTTTGCAGCAAAAAAATAGCGGTCTACATAAGGTTTACACAATAAGTAAGCGCTTTCTAAACTGCTGTTTTAAGGATTACTTTTTGACAAACTTGTAGATGTAACATTGTTGAAGGGGTGTAGGGTGAGTAGAAGAGTGGGTTTGGAGTTCAATAATTAGGATTAATTTCTTATTTATGGGTGAAGGCATTTCTTATTTTCAAGCATAGAGAGCGATTATGCTAGGGATAAAATTCAGTAATATAGGGGGACATTTTTCTAATTCATGGATACTTGTTTAGGTGAACTTTGATAGAAAAGGTGTATGTCCTCTTTTTAAGGAAACTCATGCAGAACACATAACCTCCGATGTTATGAATATAAATTATATACATGCCTGCAATATTTTTACGGAATTACGCAACGCATCGCTGTTTCTTTTCGTTATAGTAGTATCATAAGGAAGGTGGTGGGTTCACCGATGGTTGTGTTTTGGTTGATCGCAGCCGGTGTCCTGTTTGTTGTAGAGATGATGACGCTTACTTTTTATCTGCTATGGCTTAGTATTGGTGCGTTGGCCGCAGGTGTGGTGTCGATGATTGTTCCTGAAGCCATTTTGTTTCAGGTGATCCTCGGATCACTGGTCGCACTTGGTCTGACTATATTCTCGAAACCACTGGTTTCTAAATTTCGCAGTTCACGTGGGTTCAAGGATACAGGCACAGAAATCGTAGGCAGGCAAGGAGTTGTCATTGAGCCGATTGAGCAGGGGCGCTACGGGCAAGTGAAGGTAGGCGGAGATACGTGGAGCGCGAGCTCTGACCAGTCTTTGGGCAAGGACGAAGTGGTCAGAGTAGTGAAGAGAGGCACGACCATTATTGAAGTAGAACGATGGGGGGATATGAACTAATGGAATGGGCAATTATTTCAATTATTCTAGTGGTAGTCGTAGTATTTGTGGCATTAACGATCAAAATCGTACCGCAACAACGGGTAGGTGTAGTGGAACGTCTGGGTAAATTCAATCGTCTACTGACGCCGGGTCTGAACATTCTGATACCTGTGATTGATCAGGTGCGTACTTACCATGATCTAAGGATTCAACAAGCGAATGTGCCTCCGCAAACGGTGATCACGAAGGATAACGTGCAGGTGCAGATCGACACGATTATTTTCTATCAGGTAGTGGGACCAGAGGAAGCTACGTATGGCATTTCCGATTATGTATATGGGGTAAGAAACATTTCAACGGCAACTATGCGGCAAATTATTGGTAAGCTGGAATTGGACGAAACGCTGTCTGGGCGTGAAAAAATCTCAACTGATATTCGTCTGGCGCTTGATGAGGCTACAGAGAAGTGGGGCGTAAGAATCGAGCGTGTGGAAGTCATCGATATCAAGCCGCCGCTCGATATTCAAGAAGCAATGGATAAGCAGATGAAAGCGGAGCGGAGCAAACGGGCGATTGTTTTGGAAGCGGAAGCTGCCAAGCAAGATATGATCCTGCGTGCTGAAGGGGATAAGCAGAGCAAGATTCTGAAAGCGGAAGGCGACAAGGAAGCACGTATCCGCCAAGCAGAGGGTTCAAGACAAGCACAGGAGCTGGAAGCTCATGGTGAGGCGAAAGCAATTCAAGCAGTGGCTGAAGCAGAAAAATCACGCATTGAGCTGATTCGCTCAGCAGGTCTGGATGAGCATGTGCTCGCATATCGCTCCTTCGAGGCTCTGGCTGAAATCGCCAAAGGTCCTGCAAATAAAGTGTTCTTGCCAACAAGCGCTGTTGAAACGCTGGGAAGTCTTGGGGCGATTGCTGAGGTATTCAAAGCGAGCAAGGATAGTAAATAGATTTTACAATTCGTGCTTCTTCCGTTAAAGTAAAAAGCAAAAACAACCCTATGCATACGAAGCTATTGTTGCTCATGCAAACTTTGAAGGAGAGAAGCTACCGTGACACAAAAAGAAATCTCACCGTTAGTTGAACTGCTCGGATTACAGCCCCATGTTGAGGGCGGTTGGTACAAAAGACTTTGGAACTCCGAATTTGAAATTCCGCAGGAAGTGCTTGGGGATAGCTATTCCGGATCGCGCCATTCGGCATCTTCGATTTATTTTTTGCTACACGAGGGGGAACAATCTGATTGGCATACTGTTTTGTCCGATGAAGTTTGGTTCTGGCATTCCGGTAGTCCAATAGTGCTTAGTCTCGGAGGTAATGGAGATAAGCCTGAGAATGTGCAGGAAGTTATTCTGGGTCTCGATATTGCTGCAGGTCAACAGCCGCAGGTCGTAGTTCCAGCAGGCGTATGGCAGGCGGCTCGCCCGTTAGGATCAGAACCGGTCCTGGTATCCTGTATCGTTTCTCCAGAATTCCATTTTGACGATTTCAAACTGATTGAGAAATAAAGAAGAGCGGGGGCTTTATATATGCCTCCGTTTTTTTATGAGGATTTTGGGAATGATGAAGCAGTCTGCTATACTTTTGTGGTAGCGCTTGCTTCTGAAGCGTGAATTTAGGTTAAGTAAGATTAATGAAATAACAATAAGCTTGGAGGGTTAAGCGATGAGTGAATTGAATGCACCGTTCTCGGGAGGTCCGACTTTAAATGATGGAGTGACCATGCCATGGCTAGGCCTTGGCGTGTATCAGACTAAAGATGGGGAAGAGGTTATTCACGCGGTCAAGACCGCAGTGGAGCTTGGATATCGCAGTATTGATACGGCTGCTGGCTACAATAACGAAGAAGGTGTAGGTCAGGCTATTCGTGAATGTGGAGTGGCCCGTGATGAACTGTTTATTACGACGAAAGTGCGCAACCCTGATCAAGGCTATGAATCAACGCTGAAAGCGTTCGAAGTTAGCCGGCGCAAGCTGGGGCTGGACTATATAGATTTGTATCTCATACATTGGCCGGTGGCAGGAAAGTATCGGGAGACTTGGAAAGCTCTGATTCATCTGCAAAAAGAGGGTCTCATCAAATCTATCGGTGTGAGCAATTTTCAGATTCATCATCTGAAGGATATCATCGAGGACACTAGCGTAGTTCCAGTGGTAAACCAGGTGGAATTCCATCCGCTATTGACTCAGCGCGAGTTGCTGAAGTATGCCAATGAGCAAGGAATCCAGCTTGAAGCTTGGAGTCCGCTAATGCAAGGAAACTTAGATCTACCCCTCCTTAAAGAGCTGGCTGGAAAGTATGATAAGACCCCTGCTCAAATTGTACTTCGCTGGGATTTGCAGCAAGGCGTTATTACGATTCCGAAATCGGTACATGCGGATCGAATCAAGGAGAATGCAGGATTCTTTGACTTCACGTTAAGTGATGAGGATGTTAAAGCCATCGAAGATTTGAACAGAGACCATCGTTTCGGTCCGGATCCGGACAATTTTAATTTCTAAAAATTACGAATACAAGCCAAACAGCAAGCCACCGGTACGGGGACTTGCTGTTTGGCTTGTTGCTTATTGGATAGAGACGTTATATTTACGCAGCCAGAGATCTACTTGAGCGAGATAAGCAAACAGCTGAGGACCTGACATGAGCTGACCGAACCAAGGCAGATTTGTTGAGGACTCTGGGGAGGCAGCGATCTCACGGATTTTGGCAGCATCGATTAAAGGAAGTATAGGCGAAGTAGAGTCATCTAGAATGTTCAATACTTGTGTTCGCACTGCTTTTAAATAGGCTGGATTGTGGGTTTTCGGGTAAGGACTTTTTTTACGATATAGCACATCATCTGGAAGAATTCCCTCAAGCGCTTTGCGCAAAATCCCTTTTTCACGACCGTTCAGGTTCTTGATTTCCCAAGGAATATTAAAGACATATTGAACGAGGCGATGATCACAATAAGGAACACGTACCTCTAGTCCGGCGCCCATACTCATTCGGTCCTTACGGTCGAGCAAAGTAGGCATGAAGCGGGTGATGTTTAAATAGGACATTACGCGCATTTGTGCTTGTTTACCTGTCTCCCCATCCAATGTTGGGACTTCGGCTACTGCATCACTGTATCTGTCACCCAAATATTCCAGCGGCCGAATCCATTCATTAACTTCAGGGGATAATAGACTTGCACGCATTTTAGGAGCAACTGACCAAGGAAAAGTGCCCGAGGAGAGCATCTCCTCCCGATGGAACCAAGGATATCCGCCAAAAATCTCATCGGCAGCTTCGCCGGAAATGGCTACAGTAGCATTCTTTTTAATCTCACGGCAAAATAAATACAAAGAAGAGTCAACATCGGTCATCCCAGGTAAATCGCGTGTGTACAGCGCATTATCAAGTGCTTCTACAAGCTCTGGCGTATCAAATGAGATATAGTGATGGTTCGTATTTAATTCATCGACCATTCGTTTAATCCATGGACCATCTGCTCCGGGCTGAAAAGTATGGCTCTTGAAGTGCTTGTCGTTGTCGACATAATCGACGGAATACGTATCCACTCTTCCCTGGCCGTTTCGGTTGTAGTAGTCCACTGCAAGTGCTGTCAGCGCACTGGAGTCCAGCCCTCCTGACAAGAGCGAGCAGACAGGAACATCTGAGACCAGTTGGCGTTCGAGCGTATCCTGCAGCAGTTCACGTACTTTAGCGGCTGTCTCTGCTTCATTGTCAGTATGTTTTGCGCTTTCCAGCTTCCAATAAGCGTAACTACGTAGACCTTCGCGACTATAGATCATGGCATGCCCCGGACGAAGTTCCTGCATATCCTTATAAACACCGTGTCCTGGCGTACGGGCTGGACCGATAATAAAAATTTCCGCTAACCCTTCTGGCCCGACTATTGGCTGTACCTTGGGGTGCTGCAGCAGCGCCTTAGGCTCTGATCCGAAAACTAAGACGTCATCCACTTTACTATAGAACAGAGGCTTCACACCTAAGCGGTCACGTGCAAAAAAGACCTGATCCCGAAGTCCGTCCCACACTGCAAAGGCAAAGATCCCATTGAGCTTCTCTGCACAATCCGGTCCCCATTCGATATAGGCATGCAGCAGAACCTCGGTGTCACATTGGGTACGGAATTGATGACCCCGCTGCTTAAGTTCTTGTTTGAGCTCGGGTGCGTTATATAATTCGCCGTTGTACACAATCGCGTATACCTGTTCTTCATGGCGGGTGATCATAGGCTGCGCGCCGTTCTCTGGATCGATAACGCTAAGTCTGCGGTGACCGAATGCGCAAGGACCTGAAATCCAAGTTCCAGCTGCATCGGGTCCGCGGTTTGCTAAAGTTTCAGTCATTTTGACCAGCAACTGCGAGTGCTGCGTGAGATCTCCGCGCCACTGGATAAATCCGGTTATTCCGCACATGATGGTTCATCCTCTCTTTTTGTGCGATTGTTGTCCTTACTTTTTTGCCAAGTAATACAGATATATGCCGAAGGAAGGCATAAAATGTATGTCCTTATCCGAACACTAGGGGAGAGAGGAATTTGCCAGGAGGGAAGGATGACAGGTGTATTATATTAAAGATGCCAAAATTCGCAGAATGATGGAGTATGACGGTGCGCCTTGTGCAGAAGTAGGTGTATTGCCAGGTGCTGTTAGTGATCCTGCGCTTTTGGTGTATATCGTAGAAGATCAGCGCGAAGAAGGCTATGAGATTGTCCGTATCCTCACTAACGACGCAGATACTTCTACCGATTGGTTTGATAACAATATGCATGATGCTTTTAAAGATGTGACTTCGAGCGCATTTACAGGCAGTATGATTATGACGCCAGAAGATGAACGTTCCAAGTTTCAGAGAGAATTAATGACATACGGAGATTTAAAAAAGCAGCTGGAGCAGCATTTTCGGAATCTGGAGTAATATGGAGTAGAAATGAGGGTATCCGTAAGCTATGAAAATAGCTAGGATACCCTTGTTATTATTAAAATAGGATTAAGATTACTTATTTTCCAAAATGTTTGATCTTGAAAATTCTGCTGAATAAGGTATAATAAATATCGTTGCGTCAATACATATCATTAATTCTTATATGTCCCGGTAGCTCAGCTGGATAGAGCATGCGCCTTCTAAGCGCACGGTCAGGGGTTCGAATCCCTTCCGGGACGTCAAGTAACAGCCTTCCTTCGGGAGGGCTGTTTTTGCGTGCAGGGAAAGAGAAGCCCGGGTGGTTCGTCGGAGCATAAGCATCGATAGGATCAGCTTCGCAGTCAGCCCGAAAGGGGCTGCATCCCGCTCGGGGCAAGTAACAGCCTTCCTTCGGGAGGGCTGTTTTTGCGTAGGGAAAGAGAAGCCCGGGTGGTTCGTCGGAGCATAAGCATCGATAGGATCAGCTTCGCAGTCAGCCCGAAAGGGCTGCATCCCGCTCGGGGCAAGTAACAGCCTTCCTTCGGGAGGGCTGTTTTTGCGTGCAGAGCATCCTCGCCAAAGTAAGTAAACTGAAGCTCTGACAGATAATTAGGGAAAATCTCCCTATAATTCAGAGCTTTCTACTCAATAGACTAATAATTAGGGAAATCCTCCCTATAATTTAACTAATTCGTTGGCGAATATAGATATTCCCCCGATTTTTAGGGAGGATTTCCCTCTTTTCATTCATTTCAAGCAATTATCGGCTAAATAGAGGGAGCTTTTCCCTAATTACTCTCAAAAAGGCCACCCTATAATTTGGGTTGGCCTAATTATACGAAAAGAAGGTGCCGAGAAAGTAGCCTCCACTACTTTCTCGGCACCTTGAGCCTTCCCGTGAGAAGGCTGTCTTGCATATGCCCACCGCTAAAGAAGCGGCCAGATCTCCTCCCAGACAGTGTCTAGAATAGCCTGCATATTATCTTCCATACTGTTAATAGCGATTACCACTTGTGCATCCGGTGCAACAATGCAGAATTGACCATGAGCACCATCGGCACGATAAGCATCGTGCGTACACAACCAGAATTGACAGCTGTACCCTTGGCCCCAATCACCAGCTCCGTTATTTTCGATCTGCTTTTGTGTAACAAAATCAACCCAAGCTGCGGGAATAAGCTGCTGTCCCTTCCACATTCCTTTTTGCAAAAGAAGCTGTCCAAATCGGCTTAGTTCTTCCGTATTGATCTGAAGCCCGGCACAACCGAGGGTAATCCCTTGAGGGGCCGTTTCCCAATCGACGTTTTCTATGCCTAGTGGGGTAAAGAGGCGGGGAACGAGGTAATCTTTTACGGTTTGTCCGACACGGGCCTGAACCATTGCAGAGATCATAATGGTATCCCCGCTGCTGTAGGTAAACTGTTCCCCAGGAGGTCTGTCTAAAGGTAGCGATAGATAATGTTGTATCCAATTTACATCCTTCAAGGCCATTCTTTCTTCAACCCAAAACGGTGGGGAATCATGCCCTGTACTCATACGTAGTAAATCGAACAAGGTCAACTCCCCAGGTTGCATGGAAGGAAGGACTTCTTTATGAGTGAATGCATATTCTGGAAACACATCCTTAAGTGTTGTATTTAGTGATAGTTTTCCTTCTTCGATGGCTAGACCCACCGCCATGCATGTAAAAGATTTGCTGACCGAATGCTGCAAGCGCCGAATATCCTCTGCGAGATCCACTTTTCCCACTAACGTTCCATTTTGAAGCACACGAACATTGAACACATTCAATCCACGTTCGCGGATCTGGGCTTCGAAGCGAGTCATGTTTAACATAAAATGTAGCCCTCTCTTTCTTAGATTCCAAGCTGGGATTAGGAAGTTTGGTAGTCGAAATGATTGAAAATGATGTGGAAACGTTTCCTCTGACTAGATATTAATTAGCTAAATCGATGCTATTCTATTCTTATTTTAAAGTCAATGCAAGCAGAAAGACTACTATTTAGCATCAAAACAATTAAAATTTAAAACGAATTTGAGATGCGAATCATTTTTAGTCAAAAATCATAGGTTGACTTCTAAAAAATATCTGTCCATAATGAACGTATTAAGCGATTTAGATACGAAAACAGTCAAAATGATGTCATGGGAAACGTTTCCCATCATTTTATGCGTTTCCACCAAGCTGATTTCATCAGGTGCAGGGGAGCTCATTATAGGGGTGAAACAGGGGGAATTATGAATATCAAGGATATTGCAAGGCTATCAGGCGTTGGTATCGCCACGGTCTCCAGGGTAATTAATAACTCCGGTGTCGTAAGTGATGCAACCAGAGCTAAAGTAATGGCTGTTGTAAGAGAACATAATTACATTCCAAATGGAAATGCAAGCAATCTGAAAAAAACGCGTTCTAATACGATAGCACTTATGGTTAAGGGGATTGCAAATCCGTTTTTTGCAGACATGATCAAAGAAGTAGAGCGTCAAGTGAATCTGCGCGGCTGCCCGCTTCTGATCCAGCATGTTGAAGACGGAGTGGATGAGATCAATGCTGCTCTTCAGCTTGTGAAGGAAAAGAATTTATACGGGGTAATCTTTATGGGTGGTACATATGACCATTCTGAAGAAAAATTCAAACAATTGCCGATCCCATTCGTTTTGACTACCATCACGACTACGAAGGATGTTGATCCTGCCGTATTCTCCAGTGTGATCATTGATGATATGCAAGAGTCTTATAAAGCTGTGAGCTATCTAATTTCACTCGGACACCGGAACATTTGCTTTTTGGCCAGATTTCCTTTGGTTCAGCATACTACCGGAAACCGTCGTCTTATGGGTTATATTAAGGCGCTTGAGGATCATGGGATTGAGTATGATGCTTCCTTGGTAGAGGATTGTGAATACAGTCCAAGTTCTGGGTTTACGGCTACGAAAAGACTGCTTAATAAGAAAAAAGATATCACCGCTGTATTTGCCGCATCAGATACCATCGCTATCGGAGCTGCCAAGGCTTTATTGTCTTTGGGTCTATCGATTCCAAATGATATTTCGATCATCGGATTTGACGGTATAGAGATGGCAGAATACTATCACCCATCGCTGGATACGATTAGCCAACCTGGGGTGGATATGGCGAAAGCCAGTGTTGAAATTCTGTTTGACCTGATTTCGGGACAATCGGAGAACAAACATGTGGTATTCGAGTCTGTTTTGGTTAAGCGGGGATCTTGTAAGAAGATTAATAAACAAGCATAAACGCCTTCGGCGTCCTTATAAGGACGGTAAGCGTTTGAGCGAGAAATAGAAGGATAATTTATTGCGTAAGCATATAATTTCTTATATTTTAAAAAAGGTTCCGTAAGGAGATGACATATGGCACTTCTAACCGTTGAGACTGGTTCTCCTACCTTAAGAATGACAACGACCATCAGTATCATCTCCCCCGTTGATTCGGGCAATACCACCGGAGGAACGCTCTATCTGTTACATGGTGCTGGCGACAATGCTAGCACATGGTACAGGCTGACCACCATTGAGCAGTATGCTAACAAGTATGGCTGTACAGTCATAATGCCTCAGGTCGGAAGAAGCTATTATACAGATATGGAGTACGGACTGGATTACTTCCACTATGTTACGCAAGAGCTTCCTGAGCTTTGTGGCCGAATGATGAGACTGGATGATGATCCGCAAAAGACGTATGCTGCCGGACTATCGATGGGCGGATATGGGGCGCTAAAATGTGCACTTACCTATCCTGAGCGTTACAGCAAAGTAGTTTCCTTATCAGGCGTTACAGATATTCAGAAAAGATTGAAAGACCCGCAAATGTCTTCGGATATGGCGAGGGAGATGGCAGGCACTTTCGGAAAACGCTTACAAGTTAAGCCGGATCAAGATCTGTATGCTTTAGCGGCTAAATTGGTCGACGATAAACGTAAGCTGCCTTCAATTTTGACCTGCTGTGGCTCGGAAGATCCATTTGTGGAGATGAACCGGGAATTTGCTTCTCATATGCAAGCGAGTCCCTATACATTTCAATATGTTGAGACTCCCGGAACACATGAATGGAGATTCTGGGAGGAGCATCTGAAGACAACTTTTGATTTCTTGTACAACTAAGAGCAATGAGCAATTGCAGAAAGAGATATTATGGAGGATTTGAGATGAAAGACCAGCAACTGACGTCCCTGTTGAACCAGATGACGCTTGAAGAGAAAATAGCACAATTGCAGCAGCTAGCTGCTAATTTCTATGAAGGAGCGGAAGAAGGAGGGCAAATCACTGGCCCTATGGCATCCATGGGGATTACGGATCACATGATTGAGAACAGTGGTTCAGTACTTGGACTTTCGGGCGCAGAGCAAGTCATTGCCGTCCAAGAAGCTCATTTACGTAAAAATAGATTGGGTATTCCACTGCTGATGATGGCGGATATCGTGCATGGCTTTAAGACGATTTTTCCGGTGCCACTGGCGATTGGTTGCTCTTGGGATATGGAACGAGCGGAGCTAAGCGCGGAGATTGCTGCTAAAGAAGCGGCAGTATCTGGTGTGCACGTTACTTTTGCCCCTATGGCGGACCTTGTTCGGGACCCGCGTTGGGGAAGAGTGATGGAGTCTACCGGCGAAGATCCTTATTTGAATGGTAGGTTTGCCCGTGCATTTGTACGTGGATTTCAAGGAAATGACTTGACTGGTGATGTAAGTCGTCTGGCGGCTTGCGTTAAGCACTTTGCAGCCTATGGTCTATCCGAAGGCGGACGGGATTATAATACGGTCGATTTATCAGAACGTCAGCTACGGGAATATTATCTGCCAGCCTATCGTGCAGCACTGGATGAGGGTGCAGAAATGGTTATGACTTCGTTCAACACGATTGACGGGATTCCAATAAGCGGAAACGTTAAGCTGCTTCGTCAGCTGCTGCGTGAGGAATGGGGCTTTGACGGCGTGTTGATCTCGGATTGGGGCGCGGTGAAGGAACTGATCCCACATGGTGTCGCCGAGGATGAGGCTGAAGCAGCACTTAAAGCTATCAAAGCTAGCGTGGATATCGAGATGATGACAGAGTGTTATGTGCACCAACTGCCAGCTCTTGTAGCAGATGGGCAAGTGGATGAAAGTATCATTGATGAAGCCGTACTTCGTATTTTGAAATTGAAACAAAGACTGGGCTTGTTTGAGAATCCGTTACGTGGGGCAGATATAGAGAAAGAGCGCGAGGTAATTTTCTGTGATGCTCACCGGACAGCAGCGAGAGAATTAGCGGTTAAATCCTGCGTTCTACTGAAGAATGATCAGGTTCTGCCGCTTGCGACAGAGCAGCGGATTGCGCTAATCGGACCGTTTGCTAATAACGGAGATATTCTTGGACCATGGTCCTGGTTGGGTTCAACAGAAGAAGCTAGCCGTCTTGCTCCAGCTTTTGAAGCTCGTGCAGCTGCAGGTAAGGTTACCGTTGCAGAAGGCTCCGGGATTGAGAGCTTTACAGAAGAGCAATGGCTGGAGGCGAAAGCGGCAGCGCTGGAAGCCGATGTGATTGTGCTGGCGCTTGGAGAACATTCGGATATGAGCGGAGAAGCTGGAAGTCGTTCAGATATCCGCTTGCCGGAAGCGCAGCGTGAGCTTTTGCAACGTATGAAGATGCTGGGTAAGCCTGTTGTGGTGGTGTTGTTTAACGGACGTCCGCTGGATCTTAGTGGTGTGATCGAGAACGCGGATGCTATTCTGGAAGCCTGGTTCCCAGGAAGCGAGGGCGGCGCGGCGATTACCAGTCTACTGTATGGTGACGAGAATCCGTCAGGAAGATTAACGATGTCTTTCCCTGTATCTGTTGGGCAAATTCCGGTCTATTACAATCATTTCAACACTGGACGTCCTCTACATGCACCGGGTGCGGACAAGCGTTATGTCTCACAATATCTGGACATTCCTAATGAGCCGTTCCTGCCATTTGGCTTTGGTCTTAGCTATACGACATTTGGCTACAGTGAACCGATCCTGTCCGGTGAAATAATGACGAAGGATCAGCCTATTAAAGTAACTGTTACGGTGACTAATACGGGTAATGTACAAGGTGAAGAGGTAGTGCAGCTCTATATCCGAGACATTTCAGGAGAAGTTGTCAGACCAATGAAGGAACTGAAAGATTTTGCTAAGATCAGCCTCTCCCCGGGAGAAAGCCAGGAAGTGAGCTTTACGCTTACAGAAGAACAGCTTCGTTACTATCATAGCGACTTAAGCTTTATCAGTGATCCGGGACAATTCAAATTGTTTGTGGGTCCAAATAGCCAAGAGGTTAAAGAACGCGATTTTCGCTTAACATTAGCTTAAGTAGAATATATACGACACAGGCTGTCGTAATAGAGGAGTGCAAGAATATGACTACTAATATGAATTCTAACATCCATTTAAACGCTGGAGACTTATCATTCACTTTTACAAACAGCGGGGACTTGTTCCAAGTTCTCCATGAACGAACAATGATCAATCAATTGCTGCCTAATATCGTGGATGGCTCCTTATCCAACCTATATTTACGCATTCATAGTAATGGAAGCATTCAAGCTGTTCCTTTGCTGGGCATTCATTCCTCAAGCACTGTACGTAAGGCTGGGAACCGCTTGGTTTGGGAAGGTACTGCGGAAAATATCGAGTATCAGGTTATTTTTACTCCGACGGCTCAAGGCGCTTGGTTCTGGGACGTGAAGCTTACAGGTCAAGATGCAGATGTGGATCTCGTGTACGGACAAGATGTGGGTATTGCCGATATCGGTGCTGTTCGCAGTAATGAAGCCTACCTGTCACAGTATATTGACCACGCCGTATTCGAGGATCAGTCAAAGGGATATGTAGTATGTTCCAGACAGAATCAACCGCAAGGTGGAAAATTTCCATATCTACAACAGGGTGCAATCACTAAGGCAGCAAGCTTCTCTACGGATGGTTTTCAATTCTTTGGATTGTCTTATAAAGAGACCAATCAACCGGAAAGCTTGAGTCGTGAGCAATTAAGTAATGAAATCTATCAATATGAATTCGCTTATACTGCCCTGCAATCGGAGCGGGTGAAGCTGAGCGGGGAAGCCCAGTTTGTATTTTATGGATTGTTCAAGCAAGATCATCCAAAAGCGATTAGCTCGTTAGAATTCACGAAGGATGTTACTGCGGCTTGGGAAACGGTAAAAGAGATGCCTTTAGAAGCTGAAGCGCCGCTCGAGCGTTCTTTCTTGACGAAAGAGCTGGGAGCACCGCTAGCTGCAAATTCTCTAACGGCTGAAGAGCTCGAAGCCTTGTTCCCGGTTCGCTATCAAGAGGAAAAAGAGGGAGACCAGCTTCTGTCTTTCTTCACGGAAAATTATGAGCATGTTGTATTGAAAGAGAAGGAACTCAGAGTAGAGCGACCGCATGGTCATATTCTGATGAGTGGGGACAACGCTCGACTTAACGATAAGGTTATCACGACAACTTCTTATATGTACGGGATCTTTAACTCCCAAGTAGTCATTGGCAATACCAATTTCAACAAGCTAATGTCCAATCCTAGAAATGCGCTTAATATTCCAAAAGCTTCGGGACAACGAATCTATGTGCAGTGGAATGGCGAGTACCGCCTCTTGACCATGCCTTCATTGTTCGAAGTTGGTTTCAACTATGCCCGTTGGTATTACAGAACAGATGGCGAATGTTTTATTATTACGAACTACACTACGGCAGATTCCCCGGAGATATTCCTGAATGTACGTACGGAAAGTGGAAAAGCTTATCGTTATTTAGTCACTAATCAAATCACTATGAACGTTAACGAATACGAGCTTCCATATCAATTCAAGCAAGAAGAGGGAACCGTAACCTTCTCGGCTGATAGAAGTGCACTAAGTGCAGGAGAATATCCTGATCTGCAATATAAATTCCAGGTACAGGGAGCAGATTTCACTCTTCAAAATGAAGGTAGACTTGTCTCTCATGCTGAGAAGTCAGATGCACCGCTTGCTATTCTGGAACTGTCGGAGAGCAGTGAGTGGACATTGAACATTCAAGGTCTTCTGGATGGTAAGGAGATTCAATCGAGCAGCCGTACAGCTGAAGAGGAAATTTCCGCATACCGCGAGTTCTATAGCGGGGTTATGAATGGCTTCCGTTTGACGTTAGGTGATGGGTCAGAAGGTGAGTTGTTTAAGGTAAATGCTCTAGCTTGGTGGTATACACATAATATGCTCGTCCATTATTCAGTCCCTCACGGATTGGAACAATACGGCGGCGCTGCTTGGGGAACCCGTGATGTGTGTCAGGGACCAGTGGAATACTTCATGGCTACGCAAAAATACGATCAGGTTCGTGAAATATTACTGACCCTGTATGCTCATCAATATGAAGATGATGGTAACTGGCCACAGTGGTTCATGTTTGATAAATATACGAAGATTCAGCAAGAGGAGAGCCATGGAGATATTATTGTATGGCCACTCAAAGTGCTTGGAGACTATTTGGCGGTAACGCAAGACTACAGTATTTTGCAAGCGACTGTGCCTTATACTCGTAAGCATAGCTTTGATTTTACAGAGGAAAAAGCGACGCTGCTGGATCATGCACGGAAGGAAGTTGCTTATATTAAGAATCACTTCCTGCATGACACGCATTTGTCTTCTTACGGTGATGGAGACTGGGATGATACACTCCAACCGGCTAATCCACAGCTGAAGCAGTACATGGTTAGCAGTTGGACAGTGGCGCTTACCTATCAGACATTGAATCAGTTCTCAGAAGTGCTTCATAAAGTTGATCCAGCAGGTTCGGAAGAGCTGAAAGCGATGGTGGAGGGAATCCGTGAGGATTTCAACACACATATGCTTCAATCTGAGGTAATTCCAGGCTTCTTGTATATGGAGGACCCAGAGCAAGTGAAGCTTATGGTGCATCCAAGTGATACGGAAACAGGGATCCAATACCGTCTGCTGCCAATGACGCGCAGTATGATCAGTGAGCTGCTTACACCAGAACAAGCCGAAGCCCACTATGAAGTAATCCAAGATAAACTGTTCTGTCCAGATGGCGTTCGTCTGATGAACCGTCCAGCTCAATATGTTGGCGGCGTAAGCACCCATTTCAAACGTGCGGAGCAAGCTTCTAACTTTGGTCGGGAAATTGGACTTCAATATGTACATGCACACATCCGTTATGTAGAAGCTATGGCTAAGCTAGGGAAAACCGATCAGGTCTGGAATGGCCTAGCGGCGATCAATCCGATCGGAATCCGCGACGTGGTGCCAAACGCTGAACTACGTCAGGCTAACTCTTATTTCAGTAGCTCGGATGGTAAATTTAACACCCGTTACGAGGCACAGGAGAATTTCGATAAACTGCGTAATGGTGACGTAGCGGTTAAAGGTGGCTGGAGAATCTATTCAAGCGGTCCTGGGATCTACATGAACCAGTTGATCTCGAATGCACTGGGGATCCGTACGGAAGGCGGAGATTTAATCGTCGATCCAATTCTGCCGGAGTCGCTGGACGGAATGCGCTTTAGCTTTGAATATGCAGGCACTAAGGTAGACTTTATTTATCACCTTACGGGCTCTGATAACAGTCGGATTACTGTTAACGGTACAGAAGTGCAAGCCGAAGGTACGCTTAATCGCTACCGTAGTGGTGGTATCCGTATCAAACGTGAGGACTTTGATCGTCTCTGCGTAGAAGCTGGAAATGTGATAGACATTTATAAGTAAGATAATAAAGAAAGGGCAATCTCCGCGATAAGCGTGGAGATTGCCCTTTTTGTACTACATACGGCTCGGTGTCGGTAACCCAAGCACTTCAAGTACATCCCCTAAAGTATCCTTAAATCTCGAAGTGAGCCAGAGGCGAAAGGCGATGGTAGCCCCCGCACCTTTTAAAATCGGACATATAGAATAGAAGTTATTGAAAAGTGTGGCTAAGGTATGCGCGTATGTGCAGAGTATATTCGGCGTCAATTCTATGCTGGCAGAATACAATGTCTCCTGCCAGAGGCTAAGCTGTCTCAGCAAAGCGAGCTCTGCTTTTTCCATTTCGAGTGGAAATTGAAGCTTTGAGGCATCTGTGCTGAATGGGATTGTAGATTTGCTCAAAACACTACTGGCACGGGCATAGGTGTACATCAGATAAACCCCGGTATTACCGGATATTTCGGTAGCCTGTTTGAAATCAAACACGATTTCCGTTCCCAGATTAAACCGCAGCAGATAATAACGAATAGCAGCAGCTGCAATGATATGGCTGGAAAGACCCTCTTTATCGGAGCGCGAATGTTCTATGTTCTGTTCCATAAGCTTTACTAAATCGCTCACCTTAACGCCGATTCCTTGGCGCCCGGACATGGCATAAGAAGATTTCCCTTCTGAAACATCTATCCCCAGCTCAGCAGCAGAGGCCGGACTAAGAGAAACAACGCCATAACTTACATGATGGAGCTTCTCAGCCTGCTCGTTATATCCTAGTGCTCCTAAAGCCTGCTTAACCATTTGTTGCGGATATTCCTGTCTATAATCGATCACGTTAATAACACGGTCGGCATGTCCATAAGGCTCAGGGGTTCCAGTTAATCCTGTGGTCCATAAACCAGACGAGAATTCACTGTAGGTGAAATCTTTGGATAGTAGACCGAATTTCCAGAGATGATAAGCAATGTCTTTGGCTGTGTACGTCAAAATCCCATTCGAACGCACAAGCACCTTATCCATCTGATGATCCTCTGAATCCGCTCCACTGCTAACCTCTGTCCCTTGCTTTAGCACCCAGCAGCCCGCAAGCTTACCTTCAGTCTCCTGTACAAAAACTGCCGTTTGCTTCAATAGCTCAGATGCGGCTGTCCAGAAGCCTTCTTTTAAAATATTGCTCTCCCACACCAGCAGGTCATAGTGAATACCAAAACGCTTCATTTCCGCTACATGTTCTCTCACAATACGTTCAGCGACTAGGTTGCCCAGCCACGCCTCATTACCATCACCCTGTTCAAGGGCATGCAGCATATCCGTGCGCTTGTGAGTGATCTCTGGATTCCGTGCATATTCTTTGTTCACTTTGGCATATAGATCCCAGCAATAATCACCGAAACGTTGATGTTCCCCTTCTAAAGGTACATTTAATAAACCAACGACTGTATCTGCCAGCTGGTTGCCCAGATCATCCACATAGTTATGGACCTCTACGTTATGTCCGGTTCTTTTCATTATTCTGACCAGCGCATCGCCGATGCAAGCATTTCTCAGATGACCTACATGAGCAGCTTTATTTGGATTGATTGAAGTGTGCTCTATGATGACCTTTTCCCTTGTGCTGTCAGGCAGATTAAAGGAATGTTTAGCCCACACCTGCCAATTCATATACAAATTAATAAATCCAGGAGCAGCTACTTCGACTTTTTGTAAAAGACCCGTGTACCTCTCTTGTAATTTAATTTCTGCTTTTACTAACTCTGCTATGACGAGAGGGGATTTACGCAGGAGTTTGGCTAGCTGCATAGCAATATTGCAGGAATAATCACCATGCTCTAGATTAGCTGGCTGTTCGATCAGAATTGCAACATCGTTTGGGTAGGCAACTTCTAAGGTGTGGAATACTTTTTTTACACTTTGTTCAATGCTGTGTTTGATGATTTGACTTAACATTTTATACCCTCCTTTGAAAATACAAAAAAGCCCTCGTCTCAAAAGAGACGAGGGCTTTAGCGCTCGCGGTACCACTCTCGTTGCTAAACAGATATTTAGCCACCTTACAGGATAACGGTCTTCAGCCGGGACTTCCTACTTAGGTTCAGAAGTCCATCTCACGGGTGCGCTTCATTAAGTGATCTGTACCGGCTTGCACTTACCCGGCTCACTGTGGACTAGAACACGTTAACTACTCTCCCGCTCATCGATGCTTGAATAATTTTTATCAGTATAACGAATATTTCGAAAAAAGCAATAGGGTGTTAGTTAGAAAAACGTAGAAAATGCTTGAGTTTAAGATTGTCCGATTAGTAGATTACAAATTCAAAGAATAGAAGGTTGTCTTTTTTTGAGTGGCAATTCCTTTGCATAAATGTCCACACATTAACTTTGAATACAGAATATTACTATATAGAGCTATTAATTATGAACCATGTTACTAGTTTTATAGTTTTTTTATTTTTCAAACTGCAGCAGAAGAGAGGAGTGAAAAAGATGGCTTTATTCTCAACCGGACCTATAGATAATAGTCCAATTCTAGGGGTCAGACAGACACAAATCGTAACAGTAAAAGTAGTTAATCGTGATTCTCTTAATCCATATAATCTTGTTATTCAGGGATTTTTGCTAAATGGGTCAAGATCGATGTATGTGAATGAAATGATTAATCTCGCACCTAACCAAGTTCTAACTAGGAACTATTTTGCAGATTTAGATGCATTTGCATTTGAATTTACAACATTAGAAGTTGTTGAAGCAGAGGTAGGGATCTCGGTCTGGGGAAAACAGGCTTCAGGAGAATTGGTAGATTCTCATCGTATAGTAGCGTGGGAAAAACATGTAGGAATAATCTAAAGGAGTGTTGAGAATTGAGCTATTTATCTACTGGGCCGATAGATAATACCATGGTGGGAGGTATACGACCTACTCAACATGTTACGATCAAAATCGATAACCGAAGTGACGTTGTTTCTTCTACGGTTCTCGTTCAAGGATATTATATGAATGGGACAAGAACCATGTATGTTAGTCAGCTTGTTAATGTTATGCCTGATCAAGTTGTAACAACAGATTATTATGCGGATTTTGATGCATTTGAATTTATTTTTACGACTTTAAGCCTGGTAGATGATCCAATTCAAATTTCAGTCTGGGGAAAAAATAGTGTGGGTCAAATTGTGGCTGCTCACCGACTAGTCCATTCTGAATTACTCGGAGCAACGGTAGGGGTAACTGGGGCAACAGGAGCAGACGGAGCGACAGGGGCAACGGGTGCGGATGGAGCAGATGGAGCGACAGGGGCAACCGGTGCGGATGGAGCAGATGGAGCGACAGGGGCAACCGGTGCGGATGGAGCAACGGGAGCCGCCGGAGCGACTGGTGCGACAGGGGCAGCCGGAGCAGACGGGGCGACTGGAGCGACAGGAGCAACTGGAGCCGACGGAGCGACTGGTGCAACAGGGGCAGCCGGAGGAGCGACCGGAGCAACGGGAGCCGATGGAGTGACTGGTGCAACGGGAGCCGATGGAGTGACTGGAGCAACGGGAGCGGACGGAGTGACAGGTGCAACGGGAGCCGATGGAGCGACAGGAGCAACGGGAGCCGATGGAGCGACTGGAGCAACAGGGGCAGACGGAGCGACTGGAGCAACGGGAGCGGACGGAGTGACAGGAGCAACAGGAGCCGACGGAGTGACAGGAGCAACGGGAGCCGATGGTGCGACAGGAGCAACGGGAGCCGATGGAGCGACTGGAGCAACAGGGGCAGACGGAGCGACTGGAGCAACGGGAGCGGACGGAGTGACAGGAGCAACAGGAGCCGACGGAGTGACAGGAGCAACGGGAGCCGATGGTGCGACAGGAGCAACGGGAGCCGATGGAGCGACTGGAGCAACAGGGGCAGACGGAGCGACTGGAGCAACGGGAGCCGATGGGGTGACCGGAGCAACAGGAGCCGACGGAGTGACAGGTGCAACGGGAGCCGATGGAGCAACAGGGGCAACGGGAGCCGATGGAGTGACCGGAGCAACAGGAGTCGACGGAGTGACCGGAGCAACGGGAGTGGATGGAGCGACTGGAGCAACGGGAGCGGATGGAGTGACTGGAGCAACGGGAGCCGATGGAGTGACTGGAGCAACGGGAGCCGATGGAGTGACCGGAGCAACGGGAGCCGACGGAGTGACCGGAGCAACGGGAGTGGATGGAGCGACTGGAGCAACGGGAGTGGATGGAGCGACTGGAGCAACGGGAGCGGATGGAGTGACTGGAGCAACGGGAGCCGATGGAGCGACTGGAGCAACAGGAGCGGCAGGTGTAACTGGAGCAACAGGAGCCGACGGAGTGACAGGAGCAACGGGAGCCGACGGAGTGACAGGAGCAACGGGAGCCGACGGAGTGACAGGGGCAACGGGAGCCGATGGAGCGACAGGAGCAACGGGAGCCGACGGGGTGACTGGAGCAGCTGGAGTGACAGGGGCAACAGGAGCGG
>NZ_VTZR01000040.1:0-1104 GCF_008370385.1 Paenibacillus sp. B2(2019) | reverse complement strand
TCCTTTAGACTTCAATTCATCATATCTACGTTCAGTATCTTCGTAATGGGAGTTACCACCGTCCATGATCACATCGCCTGCTTCAAGAAAAGGTACTAATGCACTGATCACCGAATCGATCGGTTTGCCCGCTGTGACCATAAGGAAGATTTTTCTTGGCGTTTCTAAGGAGTGAACAAAGTCTTGAATTTTGTAGTAGGGATGGATTAATTGACCTTCCGTTGTGCCAACAAGATTATCGGTTAAGTCCCTTGTATAATTATAAACAGCCACTTGCTCACCTTTACTAGCCATGTTTAAAGCGATATTACTGCCCATTACCCCTAACCCAATGACACCAATTGTATTGAACATTTTTTCCTGCTCCTTCTAATTAATAGGTAGAAAAAACCCTCACTTATTGACACAGGAGATTCTAAGAGAATAAGTGGGGGTTACTGCCCACAAATATTGTTGTTAAACGAATAAATTTAGTAATAGAATAAATCCTAATCCAGCTACAGAAACGATTGTCTCAAGCAATGTCCATGTTGCAAATGTTTCTTTCATGCTTAGACCAAAATACTCTTTAAACATCCAGAAACCAGCATCGTTAACATGGGAAGCTATTAAACTACCCGCTCCCGTTGCAAGCACGACTAAAGCAAGATTAACGTCAGATTGTCCTAACATCGGAATAACTAAACCAGCAGTTGTTAAAGATGCAACAGTAGCAGAACCTAAGGAAATACGTAAGATTGCAGCGATGATCCAGGCAAGCAAGATGGGTGATAATGAAGTTCCTTGGAATAGTTCGGCTACATAGTCACCCACGCCGCCATTAATCAATACTTGTTTGAAGGCTCCGCCGCCCCCAATGATTAAGAGCATCATCCCAATATGAGTAATAGCAGTTGTACAAGATTGCATTACAGTTTTGATTGGAATTTTTCTTGCTAATCCCATGGTATAGACAGCAACCAGTAAGGAAATTAACATGGAAGTTGATGCATCACCAATAAAACGGATAGCGGCTAGTAAACTATTATCTTCAAATCCGATCGTTTTTTGAAGCAATGTAATAATCGTAGCAATAGACATTAAAATAACAGGAAGCATTGCAGT
>NZ_VTZR01000004.1:0-68739 GCF_008370385.1 Paenibacillus sp. B2(2019) | reverse complement strand
TTTACCTGACAACTGCCCTTTCTTTATTTCGTCTTTGGCTCCAGCGTCAAAAGGATTTATCGTCAGAAGAATTTTTCGAGTTAGTGGAGAACCTATATTTAAGAGGGATTACGCCCTATTTTAAAGAGTGAGTCTGTCATTCAAAATAAATCCATATGTTGTATAACAATAAAAAAGCGCGCATAGGCTTGTTTACACAATATACTCCATAAAGACTGACCTACTCTTAATGGTCCGCATTCTGTAAATACAGACTTCTGCAAGTTTTTCTTCAGAGAAATTGCCTCTATTTGTGATACGGTTCACCGCGCTGTCTGTAACGGCAAGTTTTTGAGCCATCCTTTGCGGGAGTGTCATATTTTTCCAAATACGCAGTCCCGCCGACACGTGCCCACCAGCAAATCCGGTCAACTAATAGCCGAGATATTGGATATATTCCGCCTGACATGTGATGGGGTCCAAGCTAAACAAGCCCGGCACAGTGTTTCGTGCATGGGCTTGTTTTGTTATTTGGGATGAGAACCCCATATTAGGCTTTACGTATGCTAATGGATCAGCTGCCATAAACTTCGAACTCATAAAGAGAATACCAGTCGCCTGTGCCTCGATCTGTCGCATGCATCCTTATATACCTTGCATTTACCGGTTCAAAGTAGATATCGTCTATACCACCGTCTCCATTCGTTGTCATGTATATATCCGTCCAGTTGGTTGCATCGTTCGACACCTGAATCTTATAGCCCTTAGCATGAGCATACTCCCAGTTGAGTTTGACATTGTTGACGCGGGTTTCCTGTCCGAGGTCTACATAGATCCATTGCGGATTTGAATACAGGCTGGCCCATCTTGTCGTTACATTACCATCCACCGCTTTATCGGCCGTTAATGTGGATGTCTCGTTGGAAGAGGATGTTGCCGATTTGTTTAACGCTAGATTCGGTTTGCCATAAACCTGGAATTCATATAAGGAATAGCCATAGAAGGAGTAAGCTCTTTGGGTTCCGTACATTCTTACATACCTTGCATTTACGGCAGTAAAGAATATATCGTCAATCCCCCCGTCTCCATTCGTTGTCGTATACACATCCATCCAGTTGACAGTGTCATTCGATACTTGAATCTTGTAGCCTTTGCCATAGGCAAGCTCCCAATTCAATATAACTCGATTTATGTTATAAGCCTGCCCAAGGTCGATCGTAATCCATTGCGGGTCTGCAAACTGACTGGCCCATCTTGTCGTCACGTTACCGTCAACCGCATTATTCGGAGAAAGAGCTGCCTCTTGATTGGAAGATGACGTAGCTGTATTATTTAACGCCAAATTTGTTGTAGTAGCGGATCCGACGCTGTCTCCATATACTTGAAACTCATAAATAGAGTAACCATAGCTCGTGCCCCTCTCTGTTGCGTGCATTCTCACGTATCTTGCCGTTGTAGGCACAAAGCCTATATCGTCTACACCTCCGTTGCCTGTCGTTGTCGAATACACATCGGTCCAATTGACCGCATCATTCGATACTTGAATTTTGTAGCTCTTGCCGTAAGCATACTCCCAGTTAAGTTTAACGCGTTTGATGTTATTAGCTTGCCCGAGATCGACGTAAATCCACTCTGTACTTGAATACTGTTGGCTTGACCACCGTGTACCCGGCAAATTGTCAACAGCTTTAGCAGCGGATAGAGAAGAACTTTGGTTGGATGAGGCTACTGCCGATTTACCGCTTGCAAGATTAACTGGAATGGTATACGTTCCTTTAACAAATTTGTAGATATCTTCATACATCTGTCTCCCGTCATAAACTCCGTTTACACCGTTGTTATTCTTGTTTTTATACAAGTTGTATATCCCAAAAATATCTTGATACCAACCCTTGACCGCTCCCGTCATGTATCCGTATTCTACGCCGGCCTTTAAGTAATTATCGAATCTGTTTTTAAAATCGGGGTCGAACATCGCTCTTTCGTCAAACTCCATTTCGATGCCCTTATTATATGTTTGAGCTTGGGTCGATACATTCGTCATTCTCGAATAATCAGTCTCCGGAACGAAATAGTGATTGGGCTGCTGGATGCTAAAATCGATTGCATAATTATTCCGGTTGTTGCTTTGTCCGGCACCAAAGTATGGAATCCAGGCAAGTTTCAGACCAAGCGAATGAAGATAGTTACCAGAGTTATTAATTGCATTTACTTCACCCGGATTGCCGGGATCAATATCTTCATGGAACCAGTAGAAGCCTTTTAATTCAAGGTTGCTGTATTGGGCTTGATTCCATCTGCTTAATACGGTGTCGATATACCATTTGGTTACCTTCGTCATATTGCTAGGCATCGAATTCAGATTTTCGCTGATTCCGTCGTTATCGACATCTCCGAAATTGGTGATTTCGCTATTAGGATAAGGCAGCATAATATATACTTTGGATTTGTAATTTGTTAGGTTTAGTGTGGTTGCAACTTGCTGGGTTGCTTGGTTGAGGGCATCGAGCTGTTGATTAGAGGTGAAAATGCGGTTTATATACCATTCCCAATCCGCCTTATAGGTCCACTTGGCAGGGTCCGCTGTATCACCAAAATCTCTATAGTCAGATGTGTTGATTCCTAGAAATAGAAATGAATCGAAAAAGGTGTCATCCATCACATTATTACTGTTGTAGTGCGCAACATAGGGCAAAAGCGTATTCTTGTCATACGTGCCGATTTCTCTTCCCTCGTATGTCGTTCGTCCACCGTAATATCCAGTATAAAGCAAGGCCATGTTCTTCACATTCCCAGATGCCGCGGTATTTGGTGGGAAATATCCTGTTGCAGCAGCAGCGGCAAGCGGCTGTTCTAAGTTAGAATGGGGTTGTTGCTCGAGATCAGGATCGGACTTTTCTTGTTGTCCCTGCTGATTAGGAACTTCAAGTAAAGGCTGTTGATCCTCCTGCCCCTGCGAAATCTTCGGCGACCTATCCCCTTCTCCCTTCACTACTGATGGTTGAACAGAAAAAACAATCGATAAGATTAACACAAATGATAACAGCAAGGAACTTCGTCTTGGATACCTCTGACTTCGCTTCATCTTTCATCCCCATTTCTTAGGTTTAAATGATTTTAACAAGTCTGGTACATGGTCTTGATCCGAGTGTCCATTTTATCCAAGCTCCAAACGGCCCCTTTACGACTAATTCTATGAGGCAATTTTATGCTTGAAAATAGATATCTGTTTACTTTCATATACACCTTTTTACAAATCAAAAAATGAACCGATGCACCTTTCTCTTGTTTCTTCGAAATGTGACCTACGCACATATATTCAAACCCATACGCCGCAAGGAATTCCAAAAAAAAACTTGCCCTTATTTGTGGTACGGTTCTCCGAGATTGATCTTAAACCTCCTACCCATTAGCTTAATGAACCACTCCATTTATTAACAATTATATTGCATATTCCACAAAGAAAAATCTAATGCCATTTTTTTGCGCTATTTTAATCAAATCGGAGCTAACTTTAGAAGAATTAAATAATTTTTATTCAAAGTATCGCGAGAATGAGTGGAGCTACGTAGTTGAAAAGCAAGTGAGTAATAACATTACCTTTATTGAACATCGTGATTTGAAATTCAAAGCATTGAAAGCAGAGGAACAACTAATCAGCTATTATATTGTTTATACTTGGGGCAGTAGTGACTATCCATTAAGTGATCTTGATATACGAGGGCATTAACACTTAAAGCAACAAGATATTTTTTTAGTATTAAGTAAAAGGGCGGAGAAGAAATGCATTGGAAAAAGTATTTTATTCTATTGCTACCAACGATAATAATTGGGCTATTTTTATTTTACATTCTTCCAGCAATCCAAAGGCCTTATGTTTTAATAGTTCCTATGGTATTTTGGTTGATCTATTACTTTTGGAGATATATTGAAAGAAAACAAAAGAATAAATGATAAAGCGCTCATTCATTAAAAAACGGCAGCCTAGGACTTTGTTTCACTCGTCCAGGGCTGCCTCTTTTTTTAGACAAGTCAATTACAGTACCTACTTCCAAAAATCCGACCCAGCAAAAACAAACTTTTTATCCAGCGCTTCTCCCCCATCCTCAAAGCAATCTGCCCAAGGAACACGCTTCTTACTTAGGAGCGCAGCATCCTTCACATCATATTCCTGATATCTTACAGTTTGCTCATTCGCTGAGTTATTCCAGTTGTCCCAGCCCAAAGGATGAATATGCGAACCCATCTGACAACCCACAAATACAGTCTTAGCGTACTCACGCCAAGGACGTCCTAGAAACACTGAAGTAATATCAGGGTCGGCTGTTAAGAAGCAATTCTTGAAAATAAAACCATGTGACTGTCGCTCGGGTGTCGAAGCTGCTGTTATATACCCTGCTTGATTCTCGCTATGACGCAAGCTTCGGATCTCACATTGATCGAAATAAGCCGTTGCACCACCAAAAATAAAATCGATCGTTCCTTCTATATAGCAATGCTGATACAACTGACGATACTGGGCATGATGTTCTCTCAGCGGAACGCCTCCGAATGCTCCTCGCTCTCGTGGAGTAGGTGGCAAAGGCCCTGTGAACAACGTGTCTTGATGCCCTTTAAAGGTACAATGTCTGAACACGGTTTGGTCACAATGCGCATAAACGGCTACCGCCTGACCAATATGTTCTCCCTGCCCAGCACTATTGGAAATCACCAGGTTCTCTAAGACCAGGTCGGTACCTCCCAGAAATAACGTTGGTGTAGCAAACGTATTGATTTCTTCACCCGCTTCATCACGCTCTTTGGCATAACGATTCATGGTTATTTCCACGAGGCCAATCCCTATGACCGTTAGATAAGAACGATAAATCCTAACTGTCTCATTATAGATGCCTGACAAAATATAGAGCGTATCCGCTTGGCCCGATGGCTCGCGTTCTAGCGAATCTATCGCCTCTTGAATCTTGTGATAGTCACAAAAGGATTCTTTGCCTACTACTAGCATCGTTAGTTAAGTTCCTTTCTATGGATTTTAGAGATGCTTCGCCAAAAATTGCTGCCATAAAGTCCGCATTTCCAAGGTCTCCATATGCCCACCACTAGAAATGACAGGTTGCCAATGTTCTGATTTCCCTGCCGTTTGATAAGCTTCGGACAGCCCCCTATCCAAGAGTGCTACTCCTTCAGTGGGACATAGCCGATCATTTCTGCCTACTAGACTCATTCGCGGGCGGGGAACGATCCGCTTTTGAATATCGAGCGTTGTGAAATACTTCAATAACCCGGGCACATAAGAATAGTAACCATGGTGATCTAGTCCTCTTACAGCAATTAGGGTATGTGCATCTACTTGACCACAAATATCGACAATCACCCCGACTCGTTCGTCTAATGCAGCCAGCCACCATGCCATCAAACCACCCATGGACATACCGATTGTTGCGATTCGTGACGTATCAATATCCTCACGTTGGCACATGTAATCTAGCATACGAATATTGTCATATAGCATCATGCCCCACATGACCTGCCCCTGCCACAGCATTTCCTTCACTAACTCACTCTCAGTTCTGCCACCACGCTCATTAAATCCCCACATGTCGATACAGCAAGCAGCGTAACCCATCTCTGTTAAGACTTTAGCAAAAGAGGGCTGTTGCAAATAGGAACTACTCTGAACAAACTCATTACGTCCATTCGCGTAATTCCCTCCATGAGAATGATTAAAGACAACTAGTGGAAACGGCCCTTCCTTATCCAAAGGGATTGCCACATAAGCCGGCACCTGTTCAATTCCATTAAGATCCAGTAAAAGAGATTCCAGACTATATCCGTCCCGCTCCTCTTGGTTGATCACAGTTACGGCAATCGGCTTATCCAACGGAAGATCGCCCAACAGTTCCTTCAGTTTATCAGGCTCCATGGTTCCCTCCCTTACGGACACACATTCTGTTCTGTAGGCGAAACTGTAACTTGTTCTACTAGTTTTTCTGGCTTGCTCGTGTTCTTCGAATGACAATTCATGATCTCTATGGCTTCGCCATTTTCAATATAAAAAGCAGGCCCTTCATGATTCTCGATGCTCACTTGATGGAATTGCACATCCCTTGCATTGCCCAGAAAAAATCCACGATTGTTCATGTTCTCGATCCCTGTCATCATATCCGGATGCCCGGGAACTGCATTACGTGCCATGGAGATATCAATATTTGTAAAAGTAATCTCCGATACATACTGCTCTGCAAGTCCATATAAGAATCCCGCAGATGCATGTACATTACGTGCGGTAATATTGGCGAAATGAATTCTTCTAAAGCATGGCGTTTCATCTGTAATCGGATAAGGGTTTTTGTCCCACACATACTTCTCTTTCCCGCGAGGTCCACAGAAATAGTATAGATTTAGTGTGAACGGACAAATGACGTCTTCCATTACAATATTACTGATCCGAATATCTTCAATCGTCCCTCCGCGTCCACGTCTTGATTTCATCCGTATGCCACGATCGGTTTGTTTGAATACACAGTTACTAATGGTTACATTACGAATATCTCCGCTCATTTCACTTCCGAGTACAACTCCACCATGCCCATGAACCATGGTACAATTGGTGATCGTAATATTCTCGCATGGAATGCGCTCTTTCGTATCTTCAGTTCCCGCTTTGATAGCAATGCAGTCATCACCTACATCAATATTACAGTTACTAATCCGAACATTCGTACAAGATTCTGGATTAATACCATCTGTATTCGGAGAATCAGCCGGGTTCAAAATAGATAGATTATCAATCGTCACATTGTAGCAGCCCACAGGATTAACGGTCCAGCTTGGAGAATTCACTAGCGAGACATCCTTAATCGTTACCCGCTGACAGCTATCAAATCCAATCAAAGTCGGACGGGGGTACTTGAGCTCTTCCCGACGATTCCGAAATACATCCCACCATGCTTTACCATTACCATTAATAGTTCCGCTTCCGGTAATCGATATATTGACTAAACCTTTGCCATGAATACAAGGCGTATGAACCTGCTGCTTCACCCCTTCCCATCTACATTCCACCGCAGGGTAATTCACCGGATTCGTACTGAATGAAAGGATCGCTCCTGGATTTAAATTTAATTCAATATTGCTTTTCATAACAATCGCACCCGTAAAGTAAGTACCCGCTGGCACATAAACGGTTCCTCCACCAGCCTCACTTGCCGCTTCAATCGCATGCGCAATCGCTTCTGTCGCTAACATCCCGCTATTCTTAAGCGCTCCAAAATCCTCAATATTATATACGGACATTTTATAGCACTCCTATTCTATATCAGATCCAGCCTCTTAATTGTTCGTACTCCACACAGGCTTGCAAGAAAGCACCGACACCCTTTTGGTCGTTAGTAACAATAGGCTCACTAATGTAATAAGCGAACGTGCCGTCGCGTTGATCTGCTCCACCTAACCCTGCTACTTGGCAATTCTTATTTAGATTGACCCATCCTTCTTTGGTCTCAAGAACAAACTCTGAGATAAGTCCTTGGAAGGCGAGATCTAACGATTCGTACCAACTAGCCTCTAATACGCCTATTCGAATACCTTTTGCCATAGCATACACAATCATGCTAGAAGCAGAAGCCTCTAAGTAATTCCCTTTGCGTTGCCCCAGATTCACTACTTGATACCAGACGCCAGATTCAGGATCCTGATATTTCTTCACAGCTGATAAAGTATCGTTTAGAATACGCACCAGCTCTGGATAATCGGAATGCTCACTCGGCAATAACTCTAGAACATCTACTAAAGCCATAAGATACCAGCCAAGTGAACGCGCCCAAAAGTTTGGAGAGCATCCTGTCTTGCGGTCACACCAAGGTTGAAGACGCTGTTCATCCCATGCATGATATAGCAGACCTGTTTCCGAATCCTTCGTATGCTTCTCACACAAGATAAATTGTTTCGTAACATCTTCAAGCCCCTGCCCTTCTTCAAAAGCTAGCAAGTAGGCTAAATAGAAAGGCGCGCCCATATAAAGACCATCTAACCAGATTTGATAGGGATAAATATTTTTATGCCAAAAAGCACCTTCCGAAGTTCGCGGATGTGTCTCTAGCTGCTTTCTAAATAAGGTAGCCGCTTGTTTATATTTTTCCTGCTTGGTTTCTTTATATAGCGTAAATAATAATTTCCCGTTGTTAATGTGATCGATATTGTATTCATCTAGTCGATAACCCTTAACGCTGCCATCCTCCTGAATAAAGTTATCCATCTGATCTTGAATGAATTGCAGATACTTCGCATCACCGGTTTGCTTCCAAAGCCATTCAAATCCATTCAATACGACACCATAGTCATACGTCCAGCTTCCGTTGTAGCCTTTATCTTCATAGAGCTTTGGTGTCCTCGCCATGATTGAGTCTGCTGTGCGGATTGCCCAATGTGATCTCTTCATCCCAACCCCCTGATTATCATTAAATTTAAGAATAACTTTCCCACAAAATAATAGGACTTGATTCTCAGTCCCAGAGAATCAAGTCATTGTCTAGTAAGAATTCAATCGAATCACCCTTGGATTATGCTCTCCATCTCAACACAAGCCATCACCAACGCGCCTACGCCATGTAAATCATTTTTAACTTTAGGTCTAGTGACGTAACTCTCGTAATCTCCAGCCGAAGTACCGATACAGATGTCCGGCAAAATCAACCTATCCTGCTCATCCCACTGAATGATTTGGATTAACCCTTCATACCCTTTTCTAGCCGAGGCTGTAGCGACTTCCACATCGCTTACAATGCCATGCTTCACTGCTTTGGCAATCGTGTAGACAAATAAACATGAACCTGAGGTCTCCAGCCAATTATCCGGCTCATGCCCCTTATCTACGACCTGATACCAAAGTCCACTTACCGGATCTTGATAACGAATAAGGGCATCAACAAAATCACGTAAAGTAGAAGATAATTCAGCTCGGGCTGGGTCTTGGACGGCCAACAGATCAAGAAATTGCGACAATGCGAGACCATACCAGCCCAGCGATCTGCTCCAAAATTCCGGTGAGCACCCTGTCTCCGGGTTTGACCATGGCATCCGGCGGCTCTCGTCCCAAGCATGATACAATAACCCGGTTGTCTCATCTTTCATATACTTACGCATTAACATCTCTTGATGGAGAACTGTATCACGCAAGCTAGGATCACCATAGACATTAGCATATTTTAACGAGAATACGCCTGCCATATAAAGCCCATCTAACCACATTTGGTTAGCATATTTATCCTTATGCCAATACCCACCTTCAGAGGTTTTGTTTAACGTAAGCAATAAATTCCTCAGCTTCTCCGCAGCAATGCGATACTTGAGTTTACCTGTCCGTTTATGAAGATTAAACAGCAGTTGTCCAGCTTGAACAGCATCCAGCTCATCGCGGGCGAAATAAAAGTTACCATATTCATCTACCAAATCATCCACGTATTCCTGAATATAGTTAATATAGCGGTCTTCTTGACAAGCATTCCACAAAAGTTCCATACCACACAGAAATACACCTTGATGGTAATGCCAACGATGTGCTGGAGGAAGCTCTCCCGCTCTGTAAGTATCCATTAAAGAATCGCATGCCTTTTTTGCCCAATCCATTGGTGTTGTTGGTATCCTGCCAGTCATCTCCAAGCTCCTTCCAAAGAATAATCTCTCTCTTCCTCTTATTAGCCCTTCATAGAACCTAACATGGCACCTTTGGCAAAATGCTTCTGAAGGAACGGATACACCATGAGAATTGGCAGAGTAGCTACCACGATGACAGCCATCTTAATTGTTTGATCCGGTGGTGGAACAGTGGCATCAAGCGTAGCGCTATGGTCCATTCCACTTGCAAGGACAACGATTTGTCTGAGCAGTACTTGAATTGGCCATTTCGCACTATCATCCAGATACAGAATAGCACTCATGTACGTATTCCAATACGTAACCGAATAGAACAATCCGATGGTCGCTAAAGCTGGCAAGGATAAGGGCAGAACAATTCGGAACAAAATGCCGAAGTCGTTGCAGCCATCGATTTTCGCGGATTCCTCCAAGCCCTCAGGGATATTTTGAAAAAAGTTCTTTAAGATAATCATGTTAAAAGCACTAATGGCTGAAGGTAGAATAAGCGCTGCATAAGAGTCGATAAGACCTAATTCCTTAACTACCAAGAACGTTGGAATCATTCCTCCATGAAAAAGCATCGTGAATACGACCAGGAAGTTAACTACCTTACGTCCATCCAGATCTTTTCTAGCCAGCGCATAAGCCATCAGAGAGGTAATAAACATACTGAAAATTGTTCCAATCACTGTGACCCCGATGGAAACTCCCATCGCTTTAAATAATGTGTTCGTAGAAAAGATGAACTTGTACGCTTCGAGACTCCATACTTTTGGAATTAGCACAAATTTATTCGCTGCAATCTCCGCACTAGTTGTGAAAGATCCTGCTACAACATGCAATTTCGATTCCTCCTACAACGTATCAATAAACGCCTTCTTCTCCCATTTTCTTGGAGATCTTATTCACCGTCATGACCATGATCAAACCAACAATAGATTTAAAGAATCCGATGGCTGTACTGTAACTAAACTGTCCTTGTCTTAGTCCTGCGGTGTATACATACGTATCAATAATTTCCGCGACCTCTCGATTCATGGAGTTAAGCAGCAGATAGACATGTTCAAATCCAAGATCCAGAACGGAACCGATTTTCAAAATAAATAAGGTGATAATTACGCCTCGAATCGCTGGAAGTGTAATATGCCAGACTTGTCTGAGCCGGCCAGCTCCATCCATACGTGCTGCTTCATAGAGTCCCGGATCGATTGCAGCAATGGCTGCCAAATAAATAATCGTTCCCCAGCCTGCTTCTCTCCAAATGACCTGAATAATGTACATCGGCCTGAACCAGCTTGGGTTAAGCAGGAAGTTGATTTTTTCAAAGCCAAAATAGGCTAGCAGTTCGTTGACAATGCCTCCGTCCATCGTGACCATAACGAAGGAGATGGAGACGACGATAACCCACGACATAAAATGGGGTAAATAGAATAGGGTCTGAAACGTTCTTTTGAAAAATGTACCTCGAAGCTCGTTCAGCATCAGGGCTAATATAATCGGGATCGGAAAATAAATAAGAATGTTCAATCCAAACAGGATCAGTGTGTTCACTAAAATATTTAAGAAGTCCGGTTCTGTGAACAACCTGCTAAAATGCTTCATCCCTACCCAATCACTGCCCGTTATTCCTTGGTAGGGCTTGTAATCTTGAAATGCGATAATCAATCCATACATAGGTAAATATTTAAAGATAATAAAATACAGTACGCCCGGCGTTAGCATGACATAGAGCCATTTATTTCTCCACAGCCGCTTTTTTAGTTCACTGTTACTCTTATATATACGCTTTTGTTGTGGGGCTGGCTGTGCGGTGAGTTCCTGCATGTTTCTCTTCCTTTCTCCTTCTTTATTCAAACTCTTTATTTCACCATGTGGTTAGGAGAAGAAAAGGTTGTTGAAACAGGATCAACAACCTTTTCAGCTAGAATCTATTTCTTGTACAATGCGTTATATTCTTCAATGATTTTAGCTCCGCCACGGCTCTTCCAATTCTCCACTTCTTTCTCAAATCCAGCCTTATCGATCTGCCCGTAAATATACTTGTAGGTCGCATCGGTTATGATCTGTTGGAGTTCAACACCTTTTTCTGTATAAGTAGGAGAGTCCATTGCAGCAGTTGGGTCAGGAACACCCACCTTCACATTCTCAAGAACTAATTCTTCGGCGTGAATTCGGCCTGGCAGCACGTTATAGCTTTGGTACATACCATTCGTTTCATATTCTCCGATAACGCTATCCTTAAAGCCTTTTACTTCACGCTCGATCAGCTCTTTATCATCTCCAGGCTTCGCTTTCCCGTCTTCAACGGTATAGTGAACGCCTTCAATTCCCCAATACATCAAGTTTGCAACTTCAGGGGTCATCATTTGATCAAAGAAAGCAAGAATCTTCTTCAGCTCTGCTTCATCTTTTACAGCAGATTTAGGGAACAAGACGACGTTGTTATACCCAGGAATCATCCATTGTGCAAACTTCCCGTCCGGTCCTGCAACCATACTATGTGTGTCCAGAACTGCATCCGGGAAATTCTTGATGGTATCTTTATTCAGAGAATCGATATCCTGCATGGAGCCCCCGATATAAAGGCCGCCTTTACCACTGGTGAACATATTCACCGCATCTGTTTTACTAGTAGCCGCGAAATCTTGGTTCATGTAGCCGCCATCACGTGCTTTTTTGAAAAAGTCCATCGTATCGATATACTGCGGGAACGTAAAGTCAGGTGCTAATTTACCATCCACCTCGCCCCATGTGTTCGGTGTGCCAAACCAGGAGGATACTGTTTTGAAAGCACCGTAGGTTAATTCATTCCGATCAATAATACCGGTGGTGTCCTTCTTCCCATTACCATCCGGATCTTGTTCTGTGAATGCTTTAGCCATAGCCAGCAATTCATCTACATTTGCTGGTGCTTTAAGTCCCAGCTTATCTGCCCAATCCTTACGGTAAATGATCCCTTGGCGTGCTAGCGGGCGACCGATATACAAGGTGTACAGCTTGCCATCCACTTTCGTATTATTCAGAATTTCCGGTTTCAATTTACTCAAATTAGGGAACTCGCTTAAAAGAGGACCTATTTCCCAGAACTGACCGTCTTTAATCGCGTCTTTCATTTGAATAAAGGTTGTCTGATTCTTCAAATAGGTTACTTGTGGCAGTGATCCCGTAGCAAAGGATGAATTCAGCTTTTCTTCATACGTATCTGCCGGATAGAATTGATAAGTTAACTTTGTGTTCGTCAATTTCTCCACTTCTGTTTTAATTCTGTCGGGTGGTGTTTCTGTAGTATTTAATGGAAGCATAATCTTAATTTCTGTCGGTCCTGCTTTCGCTTCTTCTTTAGGTGCTTCTGTCTCAACTGGCTTAGTAGTGCTCTCACCACTTGCAGTTTCAGAACTTGCTTGATTGTTGTTGTTACCACCACATCCAGCTAACAATGTGCTGAACGCTAACAGTGCTGTCAACAACATGGTGAAGGATTTCTTCTTCATACCATTTTGACCTCCATAATTTGTATTGGTTACGAGTTCCACGTTACATCGTCGGCAAGGTTACGAAAACAATCATTTCCCCATAAAGCCCCGTTCTTAAAGGGATCTGAGCAAATGATTATGGTGATAACACAAAAAAATCCACCGCGTCATCCGCAGTGGATCAAAGATTATCTAACCTAATTACTTTTCTATCCCAAGCTCAGCCTCACCATATTCTTTAATAATCAGATTTCCTCCGCTAGCTCTCCATTTCTCAACTTCCTTCTGGAATCCCTCAGCGGTTATATTGCCTAATATGTAATTGTACGTAGCGTCCACAATGATTGTAGACAATTCCACATTCTTTTCATCATAGGTGGATGAGCTTAAAGACACGGTCGGATCGTCGACCAGAAAAGATTCATTATCTTTACTTAGCTGATCTGCAAGTGAGGTCAATTGCTCCTTCTGAGCCACCTCCATAATGTTCTTATTACTAATATCTGCAATCATCAAAGAATATAACGGATTTACTTCTTGCACCCGCAGTTCTGAGGTTTCCTCGGGAAGAATGATTTTTCCTCCCTCAAGCTTATAATGGCGCCCTTCAAACCCATACATCATTATATTCGCTACATCTTTATCCATGGTTCGATCAAAGAATTCGAGTACCTCGCGGAGTTCATCCTCCGTAGCAATGGCTTTTTTGGAGAAGAGATAGAGTCCATTATAATTGGGTATCGACCACACCTTATATCCTACTGGCCCTTCGATCCGATTGATTAACGTAAGTTCTGCCTTTGGATTCAAATTCTGAGCTTCAATAGACAGCCGCTTTACATCTGTCATACTGCCAATAAATACACCAGCAATACCATTAATGAACTTATCACGTTGTACTTCTTTGCTCGTTAAGGCGAAATCCTGATTAATAATTTTCTCATCATATAATTTCTTCATGAAATTCATGGTGTTCATATACTCAGCGGTCACAAATTCAGGAACGAATTGATGATTCTCTAGTTTCCAATTATTCGGGGTGCCAAAATACGAACTTAATGTCTTGAATACCCCATACACAAGATCATTTCGATCGACTAATCCGAAGGTATCCTGTTTGCCATTCTGATCTGGATCGTTGTATGTAAATTGCCTCATAACCTCATACAGTTCATCCAGTGTTTGTGGATTATTTAAATGGAGATTGTCGAGCCAATCCTTACGAATAATGACCCCCTGTCTGGAAGAGGGGCGTTCCGTATATAGGCCATAGATCTTACTATCTACAGAAGTCTGCTTAAGAATAGCGGGGTTCAGTTGTTTAAGATTGGAGAACTCCTGAAGATAGGGGCCGATCTCCCAAAAGGCATCCGAACGAATAGCATTTTTCACCAGATTGTAGTCTGAGAATTTTACAAATGTGACCTTTCCCAGGGAATTGGTCGTAAGCGCCGTGTTCATCTTATCCGTGTAGACCCCCTCTGGAACCCACCTTATATCGAGCTTCACACCTGTCAGTCTTTCGATCTCTGCCATAATCTCTTTCGAAGGCTGTTGTGGAAAATGAAGGGGTGCCAAAATTGAGATGCTCGTGGGAGATACTACTGGGCCGGCTTCGGCAGATTCCTTATCGTTGCAAGCGCTTAAAAAAGAGAAGACGAGCATGGTAAATAAGCAGAAATACAGCGTTGCCCTTTTACCCATAGATACTTTAGACATTTCTGTGGCCTCCTAGGTATTGTAAGGATTATCACTCTATATCTTGAAAATTTTACAATTTATAAGCATAATTAGAGCTAATGATTATCACAGAACGAGATGATTATTGTTATTTCATACCAAGTTACATACACTTAGATCAAGTGTCTACTTCTACATAAGTAAAGGTGCTGAGTCCCGTGAGACCATTAAGCTTTCTAAGTAAGCTAACGATGTTTGCCTTTGTAATTAGCACGCTGCCTGTGTTGTTCATCGGTTCTTTTTCATACTTCACATCTTCAAAAGAAATTCAAAAAAACGTTAACAACAGCAAAATGGAATTAATCTTACAAATCACCTCAAATGTAGAACATAAGTTAACAACTGTCAATCAAACATTAAACCAAGTGATCAATTCTAGTGTATTAAAAAAAGCACTAAACAACCCTTTAAATGAAACCGATTTCATTTTATACAATGATTTAAGAAACGAAATTCGCAATATGCAGTCCTTCGATACGAAGCTGGAAGATGTCATCTTATTAAATCAGCAGCAAAATTGGATGATCAAAAATTCTGGTGTTTATCGCTTAAATGAGTACAAGGACCATGCGCAGCTCACCAACCTGATGAATATTGCCGAAGATACCTCGTGGATCCTGAACCCATCCTCCATATTTTACAGTGAGGAAAGCATTAACGTCACAGGCTGTAACTACAGCATTAGTCTTATCAAGAAACTCCCAACCAATAAGCTGCAAAAATATGGGCTTGCCTTAGCTAATATTCCTGTCTGCAGTCTTCAGGATTTCATTAACTCGGATGTACAGCCACTCGATGATATTATCGTTCTGGATAAGACAGGTCGATTCCTGCTCCATCCGGACCGCAACTTGATCGGGAAACCAATGAAAGAAGGCGGATTTACAGAAGATTCTTTCATTACTAATCCATCTAAACTTTCAGGTCAGTTTAAGACCAGGATCCACAAGAAGGATTACTCCGTCACTTACATGCGCTCTCAGATGAATGGCTGGGTCTATCTTTCGGTCACATCCATGGAAAGTTTAACGAAAGAATCCAAAAAAATTAGCCTGTTTACGATATTCGTGTGTAGCTTTATGCTTCTATTGTCTATTCTCTTGGCATGGATCGGTTCAAGACGGATGTACACTCCCATTGAAAGACTACTCAATCAAATGGGCCAACGCAAACCGGACATTAAATCCAGACACACGAATGAATTTCAGATTATTGGAGAACAAGTTCATTCTTTATTCCAATCCAAATCACAGCTGGAAAAAGAAGTCCGTCAGCATATCCAACAGGTGCGTACCTTCTTCCTAATCAATGCTTTCCATGGCAACGTGAAGAAGCGCGATCTGCACGAAGAGCTGGAACAATTCGGCTACCATAAGCAGCTCGAAGAATGGAAGACGATGGCTGTGATTACGTTGTCGATTGATTTTGCCGATGATTCCAGCTATGAGAAAAAAGATCTTAATCTCTTATTATTCGCTGCCCACAATATAATCGAAGAGTTAGTCTGCCCTGAACAACGACTGGCACCTGTAATTATGGATCATGCAGTAGTCGTCTTATTGGGGAGTCCAGACAGTGATACCGAGTCTTTTCACAAGACATTATATTCGTTAACGGAGAAGCTGCAGCAGGAAATAAACAACTACCTAAAGCTTCAGGTGAGCATTGGTCTGAGCCTTCCCTTCAACACCTTCGATAAATTATCCACGGCTTACAGAGAGGGACTCGAAGCACTGAAGCATCGGATCAAACTTGGTAAAGGTGTCATTATCCAGTATGAGAATATTAACTCTGGCAAGCACTATCTGAATTTGAACTACCCTACTCATAAAGAAAATGACTTACTGGACGCTATCAAATTAGCTGAAACAGATAAAGCAAAGGAACTCATTCATTTGCTCTTCAAATCTATCTTTGCTCACGAGCTTTCACCACAGGAATACCAGATCCCGTTGACGCGCTTACTCAATAATTTACTCATTATGATGCAGGAATCCGGTATTAGCTTAAATCAAATTTATCATGCTAATGGTTCCATATTTGAGGAGCTGCATGACCTCCATACTGTAACGGAGATTGAAGATTGGTATTGGAGCATGGTCATTTATCCGATGATCAAGATTTTTAACAGCAGACAAAATGCTCAATACCACAACATCTCAGAGAAGATCATCGATTTGATACAACATGATTACGATACAGACCTTACTTTAGAAGAATGTGCTTCACGTCTGCATTATAATGCCAACTATATCAGCAGCGTCTTCCGTAAGGAGACTCAGTACTATTTCAGCGAATATTTAACGATGTACCGATTTAAAATGGCGAAAAAATGGCTGAAGGAAACTGATATGCCCATTAAAGATATTGCAGCCAAATTAAGATATAACAACTCTCAGAACTTCATTCGCTCTTTCCGTAAGCAGGAAGGCATGACACCCGGACAATACCGGGATCACAACGCTGGCACAAAACTTAAATCCACCTTTGACGAATCAATGTAAAAAGAGAGAACTATTGTTCAGGTGGAATCAAAAAAAAGAGTCTCTCTTTTTTTCTGAAATATGTTAACGTGTGCATATAATCTTTTAAGGAGGAATTGGAACACAATGTTGAGCTTCCGTGTACATTCCAACCATGCAGAACAAACCGAGCTCTCTCTGGAAACCTCACTACTCACCCTTTATCCTCTTGCAACGCCTGGGAGACCACCCAACACAAGCTGAGCTTCACGCCTACTCCTCAGAATCACAGATGACTTCTCTAACACCTCCAACTTTTATATGGACTACAGCAAATGATGCCAGCGTTCCTGTGGAGAATAAGGACGGTATGGTTTAGGGCTTGCTAAAGAACATCCTCATTGCCAGCAATGGCTTTCCCTTTCTGAGAAATGGCTAAGTAAACACCACTACATTCAAGGAGAAGATCCTATGACACCCACATTATTTATCGCGGGAGATTCCACTGCGGCTATCAAAGGCGCTGGAGAAAAACCTATGACTGGCTGGGGAGAATACCTGCAAGGTTATTTTGGGATTTCTGTTCGAATCGAGAATCGCGCCATTAATGGTCGCAGTACCAAATCCTTTATAACTGACGGCCGCCTGGAGGACATCCTTAAAGACTTCAAGGCCGGTGACTACCTCTTCATTCAATTTGGACATAACGATGAGAAAAAAGAAGATCCTTTGCGTTACACTGATCCCGACACTGACTATCGCCGCAACCTAATTCAATATATTAAAGCTGCTCGGCAGTTAGGCGGGACTCCGGTTCTACTAACCTCTGTAAGTCGCCGCCGCTTCAACTCCGATGGAGAGCTTGACCCGCTTGCTGTAGGCGCTTATCCCGAGGCTATGAAGCAGGTAGCTGAAGAAACGCACACACCGCTGCTTGATATTTTCGCAGCTTCGCAAGTGCTCTATCGTTCGTTAGGTGTTGAAGAATCCAAAAATTTATTCATGCATTTGCCTGAAAAAGCACATCCGAATTACCCAAATGGAGTTATGGATGATACTCATTTCTCTGATCAAGGTGCTCAGCACATCGCCAGACTTGTGGTTCAGGCTATTGAACAATCTACTGCCTTACCATTAACAGACTTACAACAACTACTACAAGGAGTGATCACAGATGTCTCTAATTAAAGAAGTTATTACAGAGTACTATCGTATCCCTTTGCCGGAAATCATGGAGGACGCTAAACACGGACTGCACACTCACTTTGAAGTTCCCATTGTCAAAATTAGAAACGATGACGGTCGTGAAGGGGTAGGTTATACCTATACTGGCGGATTTGGCGGCAAAGCAATCTGCTCACTAATTGCGAATGAATTAACTCAGATTTTAATCGGTAAGGATGCTAGCTGTGTGGAAAGTATCTGGGAGCAGATGAACTGGGGAATACATTATGTTGCTCGCGGGGGTCTGGCTAGCTTCGCCATTGCAGCATGTGACATCGCTTTATGGGATTTACGTGCGAAGAAAGCAGATGAACCGCTTTACAAACTTCTGGGTGGCGCAAGCAATGAAGTCAAATGTTATGGCGGAGCGATTGATTTGAATTTCCCATTAGAAAAGCTCCTCCTCAACAATCAAAAATACCTAGATATGGGCCTCCAGGCTGTCAAAATTAAACTAGGACAAAAAACATTAGCTGAAGATGTGGAACGAGTGTCAGCGGTGCGCCAATTAATCGGTCCAGATGTGGCCTTTATGGTCGATGCGAATATGAGCTGGAGTGTAGAAAAAGCGATTAAAGCCGCTCGTGAATTTTTGAAATACGATATCCTCTTCTTAGAAGAACCAACGATTCCGGAAGATTATGCCGGCTATGCGCGTATTGCAGAAGAATCAGGCATTGCTGTTGCAGGCGGAGAAAACCTTCGGACCTTAACTGAATTCCATCACATGCTGCAATATGGCCATGTGGATTTTCCTCAACCGGATGCTTCCAATATAGGCGGGATTACGGGCTGGTTAAAGGTGGCTCACTTAACACAAGCATATAACCTTTCCGTCTCCACACATGGAATGCAGGAATTACATGTTAGTTTGTTAGCCGCTATGCCCAACGCAGGTTATCTGGAAATGCATAGTTTCCCTATCGATCAATACACCACTCGCCCGCTAGTGATTAACAAGGACAATGGCATGGCGATTGCGCCTGAAGTAACAGGCACTGGGGTTACCTTTGACTGGGATAAATTAGCGCCACACAAACAACAATACTAATGGGAGCGATCGATCATATGAGTATTCCCCTGCACCTAGGTGTTCGAGCACATGATTTCACACAAGTTTCATTGAAGGATTTAATTGAAAAGATTCAGTTCTATAATTTCGCTCATATTCAGTTTGCACTTAAGAAATCTTTTCCTGACAGCACTCCGAGTCTGACTGCTATAAGCCCTGGAACAGCTAGTTATTACGGAAATGCCTTTAGACAGGCTGGTATTCAGATTGCGGTGCTGGGCTGTTACGTTAATATTGTAGACACCGATCCATACAAACGGGCACAAGCGTTAGCCGAGTTCAATACCCATCTTCGCTTGGCCAGAGATTTCGGTGCCAGTCTAGTAGGTACGGAAACCGGAAGTGTGGCACTTGGGTATACCACAGATAATTTTACAGAAGAAGCTTTTCAACAGGTCGTTACTTCGGTAAAGCTAATGGTCGCAGAGGCCGAACGTTTTGGTGTGACGGTAGGTATTGAAGCAGGACTTCATCATCCGCTGTATTCCGCTTCCTTAACTCGCCGACTGCTGGATGAGATTCCTTCTAATAATCTTCAGATCATATTGGATTGCGCAAATCTAATGTCACCTACAAATTACTTGCATCAGGAAGCTATTATTATGGAAGCTTTGAAGCTCTTAGGAAATCGAATTGCCATCATTCATTTAAAAGATTTTATCGTGCAAGATGGAGCCATCAAAATTGTTCCTGTAGGTCAGGGCTGGCTTGAGTTTGAGCCGATTCTCCGTTATATGAAATACGAGCGTCCGCATATTCAGGGCATTTTAGAGAGTACTCCTGAATCGCATCTAAGAGAAAGCATCGCTTTTTTACAGCAGATATATGAAGAAGTGTAAATATAAGATCACATACAAAAAAATCCACTGTACACCTCATTACCGTGTGCAGTGGATTTTTATATTCTGTTTAACATCCGTTTGACCTCCATGAAATAATGGGCTGTTATGATCAAGACATCAAGAGTACCTGGGAGGGGTTCTATGCGTCTTGCTTTATTTACAGACACATTTCTTCCGCAAACGAATGGTGTCTCACTTACGCTTCAGCGCTTAACCACTCATTTGAACCGGCGAGGTATCGAGCATCTGCTATTTTCGCCGAAATCTGCTCCTGAAGACAGTTATGCCGATCCCATACGTCCCATTACCAGTATCCCCTTTTTCTTATACCCGGAATGTAGACTCGCGCTGCCGAATATGTCCTCCATCCAGTCAGAGCTAAAAGCTTTTCGACCCGATCTGCTTCATTTGGCTACTCCATTCAATATTGGTCTATGCGGCCTTCGCTATGCGCGAAAGCTTGGCCTGCCTCATGTCGCCTCCTATCATACCCATTTTGATCGCTATCTTGAATATTATCGGATGAAAAAAATTGTTCCTCTTTATTGGAAGTACATGAAGTGGTTTCATCGGTCCTGCGATGCTACCTTCGCTCCCTCCAATGAAACACTCGATTCCCTACAAGCTCAAGGTTTTCAACGTTTGAAGCTTTGGTCTAGAGGCATCGACTGCAATCTCTACACTCCGAAAAAACGCAGCCATCAGGTCCGTGATCGTTACGGAATTACCGCACCGATATTACTTCTGTATGTGGGAAGGATTGCTCCTGAAAAAGATATCAACACCCTTGCTCTCGCCATGCAGCAATTGCCCGAGTCTATGCAAGCTCAGGTACATTGGTTAGTTGTTGGAGACGGTCCCTTATTATCAGAGATGCGGGCGCAGGCGCCGCAAAATGTCACGTTTACGGGCTACAAACACGGTGAAGAGCTTGCCCAATTGTATGCCTCAGCTGATCTATTCGTCTTCCCTTCCAGTACGGAAACCTTCGGTAATGTTGTCCTTGAAGCCATGGCCTCTGGACTGCCTGTCCTCGCCGTAAATGAAGGCGGGGTGAAGGATCTGGTTACACCCAGTCGCACCGGAATAATCGCCCCACCTCGTTCCCCGGATGCTTTTATTCGTGAGATTTGTGCATGTATAGAGCAACCCCAAAAGCTGGCTGCTATGGGTTATGAGGGGCGACAGCTGGCGCTCGGCCGCTCGTGGGAGAGCATTTTTGATGGACTCATTCGCGATTATGAAGAGATCATTGAGAATAGACGCTTCGATCTTATACCGGCTTTACTACCATTAATATAATAATGACGATAGTGAGCACATGTACAGCTGCTTCTAACGGAGCGATCTTGTTCATAGCGGCGTTGTAGCCTACAGGGATTTCGTCGCCTTCACTCGCCATCACGAGCTGGGTCAGCTTTTTCAATCGAGGCTCAACAAATCCAATAATAATGACTTCTATCACGATAAAAAATAATAACGAAAGATTGATCCACAACACCGACAAGCCCATTTTATCAATGATCATTAACAAAATGCCTGTAACGATCAGGGTAATTCCACCCGTTTTAGGGAATCTGTTGATTGTCTTCATCATGCCAAATACAAAACGAAGCTGGCTGCCTGTCTTGGCAGAGCTTGTCAGTATTGGCAGCACAAAAGCTGGTCCAATTCCCACTATGGCCGCTATAACATGTATGACTACCACAATCTTAGAGATAATATCCGTCAATTCCATGATTACAATCCTCCCTATCATTCGTTGTTTAGATTCATATGACGATGATAGTGGAAATAGTCTTGCAGAATCCTTTAAATCTTAGATAATCTCAAAAAGCGCCTAGCCGGATATTACCGACGTAGGCGCTTTTTTAACTATTGCTTAATTATTTTACCGAGACTTTCATAACTGCACTTTCACTAACGCCTTGATCATTCATCAGTTCTACACGGTATTCATAAACACCCGGAGATCGATTCGTGATCGAAGTAGAAGCCGTTTGGGCATTCGGAGTATTTGCTGTTAAAGTCTGTGTATCGATCAGCACTCCATTCTCATACAAGCGATACACTTTGCCGTTCATCCCCCACCATTGATTCATGGTCACTTTATACTCTCCATCACCATCCCAGTTGTCATTAGATAACACTGGCTTACCTGGTGCAGCATCCTTCACGATAACCACATGAGCAGCAGACACCGTTGTGCCAAAAGAATTGGTCAGCTCAGCAGTATAGGTGTAGGTACCGTTTTCTTTTCCAGTAACACTAGTCACTGCGGTCTGTGCGGTTGGGGAGTCGTCACGTAAGGTTTGCGTGTCTATTAAGGTACCGTTCTCATATAGCTTGTAGATCGTACCATTATTGCCCCACCACATGTTCATTGTGATTTGGTAATCACCATCCAAGAGTCCTGTATCCTGCCCATTGTTATTGGATAGAACCGGTTGCCCCGGAATTCCTGTAGCCTTCTGAGGCCCGTTTACGACTATAATTACTTGTTCTGTCGTCGAGAGTCCAGCGTTATTCACAGCTGTTGCGATGAACGTATGTGATCCCGTAAGTCCTGTTAGTGGAATCTTATCACCGTAGACAACTTCTTTTCCATCAAAGGTGATAGCCAGACTACGAACACCCGATTCAGGATCTTCTGCTACGACCTGTACTTTCAAAACATCCGATTCACTCATTTGAGTAGAAGGTAAACCCGTGATTGCAGGTGGTGTAGTATCTTCTGTTTCCCCCGGTGAACCTACATATTGAATTTTTGGCGCCGCTGGTTGTTCCATGCCTTCGCCAAGAAAAAATCCAGGATGCGGAGGTTGATTATAACCCACGTTCTGCCAAGCCACTCCCAGTCGGTAGATCGGATCATGCATCAATGTGCGGATACGATAATCTGTCATATCCGTTGTTGTATAGATTCGTAATTCAGAACTGTCCGTTGCTCGCCAGATCACTTCTTCACGCCAATCCCCGAACAGATCCGCCTGCAAGCTTGGATTCGCCTTGGTGCCATTATTAGAAGAGGCCCCAGTTGCCGTCAACAAATTAGCTGTTGTCTGGTTAGTGTAATCCCACTTATCCACTCGATTAGAATCCAGCAATTCCCGCAAAAGATCGCCATCCCACCAAATGCCGAAATTCGTTGAGGAAGGCAGCTTATTCGTGATTAGCTCTCCCTGTGCACTGTATACGCCTGTAACAGGGATCTGCACTTCATTGGTGATCGTTGCAGCCCATACCTCTTCCCCAGCATAACGCGGGTCAATATCTGCTGACATTCCGCGTCCAGTATCAATTCCTGTGAACACACCCCATATGGTTTCCCCTGTAGCTGCATCACGCATTTCAATACCATACTTGGAATCGGTATGCTCATGTACATCAAAGACCTCCAACCCCGGTCTGGTAGGATCAAGATCTCCGAAATGGATCGCATCCCCATGACCAAGCTTTGTATTATACAGTGGCAATCCATCATCATCGATCGCCATCGCGCCGAAGGTTATTTCGTCCTTGCCGTCACCATCTACATCTCCTACTGAAAGGTTATGGTTTCCTTGCCCTGCGTAATCGCCATACCCTTCTTCATTACTATCAAATCGCCATACCTTCTCTAGCTTACCTCCGCGATAGTTATACGCTGCAAGTACAGTTCTAGTGTAATATCCACGGCTGAAAATCACGCTTGGCTGTTCACCATCTAAATAAGCTACGGCGGCTAAAAAGCGGTCCACCCGATTACCATAGGCATCGCCCCAAGCGCCCACATCACCACGCGGCGGATCATAACTAACCGTATCCACAGCCCGGCCTGTTGCCCCTTCGAACACTGTTAAATACTCATTGCCGAGGAGCACATAACCCGAACTATTGCGATAGTCTGCACTAGCATCACCGATCACAGTACCTTGACCATCAACCGTACCATCTGCTGTCTTCAGCATAATCTCAGCACGCCCGTCACTGTCCAAATCGTAAACCATGAATGGTGAATAATGCGCGCCCGCACGAATATTAGGCCCTAAATTAATCCGCCATAAACGTGTGCCATCTAGCTTATAAGCATCCATATAGACTAGTCCTGTATAACCTGCCTGGGAGTTATCTTTGCTGTTCGAAGGCGACCATAACATAATGATTTCGTAGACCCCATCACCATCCACATCCCCTACACTTGCATCCCCTGCACTATACGTATAAGGCTGACCGTCTTTGGTGTAATCATCTGCTGGTTTTTGCAAGGGGATAGATAGGTATTGCTTCTGCCATACGCTGAATTCTTCCGAAGCCGCTTTTTCGACTCCATTGATTACTGATGTAATTCTATATTTGGCGTCAGCTGTACCGGAAGTGTCAAGATAGTTCGTGCTATGAGTAATCAACGAATCATTTAGCTTCTCTTCCCCACGATACAGATTGAATCCAATCGATTCTGGATCCAGACCTAACATCCGCCAGCTGATATAAACACCCGCATCTGTCTTAACCGCTACAGGCGCACGATCCAGCGCCTCCATCTTCCGGTATAGCGTTGTCACCGCTGAGGTTTCCAGCGAAGCGGAAAGATCAGAGATACCGCCTGCATTTACCGAGGCAACTTTGTAATAGTAAGGAATTGTACTTAAAATGGTCGTGTCTGTGTATGAAGCTTCAAATGATTTGCCGATTAGAATGAACTCACCATCCGCGGATTTCGCACGATAAATGTTGAACATCCTTGCATCCGAAACCTCATTCCACGTAAAGGTCACATCATTTTTGTTCGTAGATTGTACTGATAGACCACTTGGTACGGCTGCTTTTGCTACAGCTGGATCAATCATAGACACCTTTAAGGCATTAGATGTTACGGATTCCAGTCCCGTGCTGTCCACCGAAGTTACCGTATAGATGTATTCCATACCGATATCCGCAGTGGTATCTGTGTAAAGCGGCTCTGTTGTCTCGCCCAGCAGCTCTGCACTATTCGCAACCGTTGCCTGACGATACACTCGGTATTTCAACGCACCATCCATACCATCCCAAGATAGATTAGCTGTGATAGGCTCATTGTTTAAGTCCAGACTAGCCAGTTTTAGATTCGTTGGGGCTAATAATAGAGGTGTGATTTCCAGTCCATTGAGATGAGCCGTTGTGCCACTAAAAACAAGATTCATCTGACCGTCTTTGACAGCGATCTGGTTATACAGCTTCTCAGCAATATTTTCCTTACCTGAAGAGACTGTTCCATAATCTTTGCCTTCAATTGCTACGTTCGTCTTGGTAGAACCAATCCAATCTCCGGTATAGGTCTTAACGGAGTAATAACCATTCGGTAAATCAACTTTAAATTCATACGAACCTCCAAAATAGATCACGAAATCTCTACGAAGGGCATCAGTCGCACTACCGCGATCTCGATCACTCATACCTTCACTTGAGGACAAGCCATAACCACGTTCTGTTGTATAAAGTACATTACGGTTCACTTCCGTATAACCGGCGGCAACGGGTGAGCCAACAGGTCCAAAATCATAACGGTATTGAGCGGACTTCGTAGTCAGCTTAACTTCATCTGAAGGCTCAGACTCTCCTAACCCATTTACTGCAGTCACTCGAACGGAGTAGCTGTTACCTTCCGCCATTCCGCTTAATGTTAAAGTTGGAACAGTGGCAGTTCCCGCCAATGCGTAAGCAGTTTCAGCTTCTGACGCTAGCTTACGATAGATTTTATAAATATCAGCACCCTCTACTTTATCCCATTTCAGTACTGCACCTGCATTACTGATACTTCCCGCCACAAGACCTTTTGGCTTGGCAGGCACTGTTTCTGGCTGCTTAATGTCCTGTACAAAGCTGGAAAGCGGAATGTTTAATTGCTCTATTCCTTTGGCCAGCAGACGAGCCATTTGAATCGCTCCGTACTCTTGAAAGTGAGTATCGTCTGCCGACCCATTCGGGAAAGCACCATATATCCCTGCATCGAGGTGAAGGAATACAGAGCGTGTAGCTGCAAAACCGATCGAATTGTAATAAGCGACACTTAGCGCGCTAAGATCAACCAATTCCACATGCAGCTCATTGGCTACCTCTTTCATCGCCTGCACATATTCAGGGAAACTCACATTAAATTTTTCCGTGGCAGCATTATAATCTCTGCGGCCCATCGGGGTCACCAGAATCGGAGTCGCTCCTCTTTGTCTGGCACCCTCGACATACGTTTTTAAATAATTTTTGTAATCTGCTGGAGAGGCATACCGATCAGGAACACTGATCGTTGCGTCATTGTGGCCAAATTGGATAAGGAAATAATCACCTGGCTGTATCTTTCGCAGTACTTCATCCAGCCGCCCCTCTACAATAAATGACTTAGAGCTGCGGCCTCCGATAGCGTGATTCTTAAACGTTACTTCCTCACTAAAGAAATCAGGAATCATTTGTCCCCAGCCAGCCTGTGGTATCCAGTAAGGATCGTAAGTCTGCACAGTTGAATCACCCGCAATATAAACTGTAGGCAATTCATTAGCAGGACGATCTGGCTGCTTAGTAATCACCAGTGCATTGATATTAGGCTTCATGCCAGAGAACACCAAGTTCATTTGTCCATCCACCAAAGCGATGTCAAAGCTCATTTCCAAATACTGACCAGCTGTTTTACTTGTCTGCTGAACTTTTTGAATGGATTCTACTTTGATGCCAATGTCCGTGTCTCCGACGCTATCTCCAGCGATAAGTGACACAATATAGTCACCATTCGGTAAATCTACATTAAAGGTAGTATCCTTAGGGACTACCAAATCCGATCGCAAAGGATCAGTGGTTCCCCGGTCTACACCAGTTACCTTTGATATATCCGTAAATCCATATTTAACCGCAGAGGAATAAGATACCCCTGCATCGACCTTAAGATAACCTTCCGCCGCAGCACCTGGGCCAAAATCAAAGGAATATACATTTCCTTCTGGCAATGTTACAGGCGGCGTGTATACCATACTTTCAACTTTGTTAGATAACTGGGATTCTCCTTGGGCATTAGCAGCTTTTACCCCATAATATTGCCGTTTAGAGGTATCCACTGCTACATCCGTAAATGTCGCTGTCTCCGACTGGCCAATCTCTTGGAAGGATCCATCTGCTGAATCAGACCCTAAGATTGTATAACGGGTAGCTCCCGCCACGTTGTTCCAACTTAGCTGAACAGAACTCGCACCCACGCTGACAATCGAAAGGCCCGTTGGTGCTGCCGGAACCTCTGCCCCCGGAATTTCATCTACCGTCACAGGTGCACTCAAAGCAGACTCCTCACCGCTGCCTTTAACAGCAGACACATTATAAATGTAGCCACTGCCTTCATTTACGTCTGAATCCACGTAGCTGTTAGCAGTAACTTGAGCTACCGATTGAATAGTCCCGCTAGGAAGCTCTGTCCGATATATATTGTAATAGACTGCTTCTGTCACGCTGCTCCACCCGAGAGAGACCGCAGTGGGCGAGAGATTCGTAACCGCTAAGCCCTCAGGAGCCTGCAGTGGACCCGGCACGATTTGCTGAATCATAAGTCCATTTAAATACCCGCCAACCCCTGTACCCGTGATGCCAACGGTTAGTTGACCGTCTTGGACAGTCGTGCGGTAAGTGGCTTGATTTACAGCCTGCTTACTGCTTATTGAACCAGCCGTAACACCTTCTAAGGTAATCGTAGTTTTAGTGTTACTTGTACCTGCCAATAAATCTCCTGAGAATACAGTCACATCGTAATCCCCATTAGGAAGATCCACTAGAAAGGCGTAGGACAATCCCAGTACAAAATCATTAGTCAGTTCATCTCCGCCCGAGCGATTTCTTGAGGCAACCGCCTGATCTAAACCATATCCTAGCTCCTTCGTATACAACTTTGATTCATGCACAGCTGTATAACCACTCATTACAGGACTTGTTGCCGTTCCAAAATCATATCGCAAAGTTATTGGACCTGAATCTGCACTGGCTGGTTGCACTCCAAATGTTGTAGAGGGAAATAGAGATGAACAAATGAAGACCCACGACAATAACACAATAAGTATTTTATTCCCCATTTTATTTCTCTTCATCTTCCGTGCTTCACCCGCTTTCTTATGATTGAAAGAACTTAGTACGCATCTGGCCCTTTTGTAGTAAACGCTTACAATAAGCTTCATTGTCATTCGTTCTTCAAATATAAGTTCACTTCGTGCGCGTATCCCCTCCTCCTTGCTCAGACACTTTTCTGGATAATTATTTCCAGATGCACTCATATCCAACACGATACTACCACCTAAGTTTCACTATGAACATTTAAAAAACAGAGTTTATCATACACTAAACCGTTCAATTCACTCGCCTATAGTTATAAAATCCTACGATTTCGTGACAAGCTGGGACATAAAACCCAGAATACAACCTATACATTTTTAATTTCATTTTAGTAAAATCATTTCAAAAAACAGCAAAAAGACCTCCTTGGTTTCCCAAGAAGGTCTTTGAGTTATGGTTAGATCTTACCGTTTAAGTTCCCACCTGGAGCAAATAATCGTTCAATATGCTTTTGAACCGCTGGATCCGGAATTAATGGTGGCGCTTGATGAGGTTTTACACGCGCATCAATAATCACGTTATCACATGACCAATGCTTATACTCCGTTGAACTGTTCACGCCATATATATCATGAGAAGGATTGCTGCGTGTGAACGTCGCCCATAGGAAATTCTCAATTCTATCACTTAAGAACTCGCTATCATCACACACAATAATCATCGGACAAGATGGGAGTGCTCCCTGTACTTGAATCGCTTCGCTAAACTTGTTCATTTCCTGCGCTGCTTCAGCGTAAGTAGTGAATTTAGAGCCTTGAAGCGCCACGAGACCTGGCATCACCATCTTTGCATGTCCAAATCCCTGTAGTTGTTCAAGTATGTCAGGAACCTCTGTACATAGCTCTCTTTTCTTCTCCCCAACCGCAGCGAAAATCACCTTACTTCCGCTGTTTAGTCCTGTACCAGAATAATCAAGGGTATCAATCGTTGTATTCGTATAGAAATGAATATCTCTGCGAAGATTAATTCGCTCTAAAATATACGTCAAGAAATCCTCAACATCATGTGTGCTGATAGGTTGTTTCTCTTCAGCTGTAATAAACAAGAATTTAGCTAAACTAAGCTGACCTGTGCCTAATATCCGATTCGCGATCGTAAGAATCTCCGCTGGCTGCTTCACTTGTTGATAAGGTGTATAACGTTCACTGCCAATCGCAAACAAAAGGGGATGAACACCTGCAGCATCTACTGCATGAACTTCTTTGACACCCGGGATTTCTTGTCGGATAGCTCCACCCGTCAACTCGTGAATTAACTCACCAAAAGCGGTATCCTCTTGTGGGGGTCTGCCGACAACCGTAAATGGAAAGATTGCATTCTTTTTAGCGTACACTTTATGTACTTTCATAACTGGAAAAGGATGCACCAAGCTGTAATAACCTAAATGATCGCCAAAAGGTCCTTCCGGCTTCGTCTCCCCAGGATGAATTTCCCCTGTGATCACAAAATCCGCATCATTACTAATGCAATATCCATCTACATAGCTATAGCTAAAATGACGTCCCGAAAGTAAACCGGCAACGATCATCTCACTCATACCCTCTGGCAAAGGCATTACAGCCGATAACGTATGCGCTGGAGGTCCGCCGATAAAACAGCTCACTTTAAGCGGTTCTCCTTTTCGATTAGCTCTTTCTTGATGCACGCCGATACCGCGGTGAATTTGATAGTGAATACCAACCTCTTTATTGAGTTCATACTCATTACCATTCAATTGAACACGGTACATCCCCAGATTGGAGTTCATAATGCCAGGCTTGTCTGGATCTTCGGAATACACTTGCGGCAATGTGACAAAAGCGCCACCATCCTCCGGCCAATGTGTGATCAGCGGAAGATCAGAAATACTGATTTCCTGGAAACCACTTGGTAGACCACCCGGCTTTTTAATAGGCAATGCTTTTCTCGCGGATAGTCCTGTCCCTACATATTTAAAAGGATTTTTGAGTGCTTTTACCGGATCGTTACGAAGTGCAATTACGTTATGTGTGGAGTTCCAAGTACGCCGAAAGATAAACTTACTGCGCTCTAGCGTTCCAAAAAGATTAGATACGGCACGAAATTTCGAGCCTTTTACATTTTCAAATAATAATGCAGGGCCACCGGCTTCATAAACCTTCAAGTGAATCGCGGCCATCTCCAGATAAGGGTCCACTTCTTCATGAATACGAACCAAATGTCCATGCTTCTCTAAATCATTAACACACTCTTCTAAATTGCTATATTTCATTTCATTACTCCGATCTCTAGAAGGTTATTACAAGATTTCTTGGATGCTTTAATTATACCCTGTAACTTTTTAAAATAAAGCAATACCCTATGTAATAGAACATCCCGCCGTTATCTTGTATTCTCAGGTTTGGGTTCATCTCGCAAAATATTTCTGGCAGGAATCCCTACTGCCGAAGCATTATCCGGCACATCCTTAACCACAACAGACATAGCTCCGATATTAACATCGTTCCCCAGCGTAATCGGGCCTAGTATCTTAGAACCTACTCCGATAAATGCTCTATCACCAATCACGGGTTCCCCTAAGTTATTTCGCCCCCCAATGGTCACTTGGTGAAAAATAGTAGCGTTGTTGCCAATCACCGCTTTAGGACTAATGATAATGCCATTTAACCCATGTGGTAAATGAAGCGCATCACCAATTTGAGCCTCTGCATGAAGCTCTCCACTGGCAACAATTCGGACAAACAGCACATCCATTATGCGATATAGGAGCCACAAAGGTTTGCGGATCAGGCCACTTTTCACCCGATAATACACCCAATTTCCAAAACGATAAGTAAACAAAGCCATAATCGTTTGTGGATTTTTTAGATTTGCTTTCCAGTCCGTTTTGAATGATTTCATCATTGTATCATCCTCCTATAGGGGCAAGATATGAACTATATTCTCGTGAAATGAAAGCATTAGTGTGGTGAAAAATATTCTGGGAGGATCGCAGGATGGAGAGTCATTCGGGTGATTGTGCTTTCACCAGTGTATGTTAGATTCAGAGATTCATCAAGAAGTGGACAGTTCTCCCTATATAAACATCAACCGATTACAAGCCTTCCTAAACAACAACACGCGCCGAAGTATTATCGGCGCGCGCTGAATGCTATCTTTTCTATTAAATAAGATCCAGAACAATCACGTTCACAGAATGGGCAGCAAGATTTACAATTGCAGTGTCTTTATCAAACCTGATTTCCGTTTCAACTGGAGTAACCTTCTCATCATTTTTTCTGTTCACATTAGGTGTGTGAACTAGCGAAGCATCGCCCGTTAAAGTAATCCATTTACCGGTAGTAGCTACGTTTAAGCCTTTCAGATCAAGCTTCGTTGCTTTCTCTACACGATCCGCATTCACAAGCTTCACATAGAGATGCTTATCATCTTTAGTAACGGAATTGTATACTTCTCTGTTATACGCTTCGAGCTTATAATCAAGCACTTTGCTTGTTGCCTTGCCATCTGTGTAAGAGCAAATCAAATGCTTGCCATCTGCTCCACCATAATTAACAGTGATGGTATATTCCGTATGATCCGCTAGCTCTTCATAGCAACTAGCTCTTAGGTTACCCGCTGCTGTACTAGAGGAATAATCGCCGAGAGTATAGGCCTCAATTCCTTGCTTGTACACCTTGACTCCTGTGGCATCGCCATTATAGCCAATCGCATATTCGATAACATCTTTATTTTCCGGTGAAATGTCTGTCAGACCTGCACCTACATAGAAGCCATCTTCGCCGGAAGCTTTTTCAAGAACGACCTCTACTTTATAATTAGTCCACGCGTCATTGAGAATATACAATCCATTCAGCCCGCTGTTCTGTGCCTTCAAGACTAGACCTTTGGAAGGATCAATCGTATATCCGGCAGAACCAGGAATGACTTTCCAAGCTTCATGCAGCGGCTGTGTAAAATCTTGCTCTAACATAACGCTGCCATCCGTATTCGAAGTAACCTTCACCCGCTTCACAACTACAGATGATTTTCCGGCAGCCACTTCAATTCCTCCGTGAGGAATGAGGTCTACCTTTTCCCCGTTGCGATATGTCGAGAACGATGTGCCAACCACTTTGGTGCCGAGATATTTTGCGTACAGCTGTTGAACATAGTAGTTCGGCGTGTACCATACAGTTTCATCATCGAACCAGATGCAATCTGGTGTCCATCTGTAGGTTCCATCTGTTAATACCTTATTGAACAATGGTGCCGTTGCAGCTAGTCTAATCACATCAGAGTTATTCTCGAAGCTGGACATAATCGCCGCTTCAGCAATCGCTCCTGCCAAAGTATTTTTATCTATCGAAGCATATTCACCCACAAAAACCTTCGAAGTTTCAGCCTCGTCCAAGCTGCCGTCTTCTTTATAAGCTCTGTAATAGTAATTGTAGCGATCCGCATTCTCTAACAAATACTCGTTGGAACGGTAGTAATGCTCGTCCGCAATCGTATCCATGTAGTTCTTTTGTTTCTCATACCAGGTAACCGTCTCTTCAATACTCGATGTTCCATCCGTGAAGCTGATCTGTTCCGAGCCCTGTAGATTTCCGCTTAGGAATTTCCAGCCTTGCTGATAAGCATCGTCATCTGCTTGTGCGCCAACCGTAGAAAGAATAGTCAGTTCATGATCAGGGTAGTTTTTCACCATATATTCATCAATCGTTGTTTTAAAATACTCGAAGTTGGCAAAAAACTCTGTTCCCCAGTTTTCATTCCCCACGCCCAAGTAACGCAGGTCAAACGCTGCTTCATGGCCCATCTTTTTACGCAAAGCGGCCCACTCGTTATTGTCAAAATCCATGCTAATCGCGAAATCAATCAGATCCGTAAAGTTCTTCACATAATAATCTCTTAACGCACCGCCAGCTGGATTCGCATAATCCGAACGAGCTTGACACAGTACGCCGCAGGCCATAACCGGAAGTGGTGTTGCATTCAAATCTTCGGCTAATTGAAAATACTCCATATATCCAAGACCCATGGTCATCATATAGCCCCATACATTATAGTTCTCTTTGCGAAGCTCAATATCGTTGACAGACTCTTTCCAATCGTACACATTCTCCCAAATGTGAGAGCCTTCAGAAATACAGCCCCCCGGGAAACGTAAGAATGTTGGATGAAGATCAACAAGTGCATTCACTAAGTCTTTTCTTAATCTATAGTTCGAATTCCCCTTATAGTTAGCGTGAGCTGTAGCAGAACGTTCTTCTTCCCCAGCGCCCCAAACATCTTCCGGCATTAAGGAGACCATATCAATGGAAATCTCACCGTTAAAGGTTAACGCCAGCTGACCGAGTATAGTTTCAGATCCTGTTAATACATACTTAGAATCTACACCATATTTCTTCCAGTTACCGTCACCGTACACCTCAACTACCGTTGTATCGCTAATGGCTTTACCATCTTTGTCGAGCAATTGCAGGGTGATTGTTCCCGCTGCCTCAGCCTTCGCCCAAATCGTGAAGTTATACTTAGCATCCTTCTTAATAAACATTGAGCAGTGCTGATTGGAATCCGCAAAGCCTCTGTTATTGATCGTTGCGCCATCTGCCACTGTCACATAATGAGCATTCATATCTTTATCTTCGATTCCGAAGAAATCATTTAATCCGCCTGTATGATGAACCGTCATTTTGTCCGTGTCACCGGACCATGCATGAAGAGGTGTATAATTTCTTCCTGTTGAAGTCCCATGCACACCACATACATGCGAATAGCTGTCAAAAGCAAACGACTCAAAGGAACGATTCTGCACTAACTCTGCATAAATTCCACCATCTGCCGCATTATTAATATCTTCATAGAATAGGCCATATAGAACTTCGCTAACATCCAAAATCTCATGGTTTCCATCGATCGTTAAGGTGTAGGGTGGCAAACCTTCTGGAAGCACAGATACGGTGAAGCTCTTCTCTACTGTACTGTCACCTTTTTTCAAAACTGCTGTAAGCGTTACACCTTTAGCAGAATGGACGGTTTTATTTACAACTCCCGCATTAGAAATAATTGCTGAGTCACTGGATACCCAGGACACGTCAACTTTTCCACCCATGAGCGAAGCTGGTAATTCGATATCTTTGGTGATGATTGAACTAGTGAAGGTTAAATATTTATCTTTTGCGAGCTTAACGATCTCTTCATCTGTCAAAGACTCACACATAATCTCAATCACTTCGTCCTGCGTTAATCCCGCTTTATATACACGGAAGTCCGAAAGAGAGCCGCCAAAATCTACATCTGCAGCGTACTGGGACTTGCCGATCGTATTGTTACTATAATTCACTTGATCCTCAAATGTAGCAAACCACGTGCGTAGCTTAGCATATGTACCGCTAGAAGTCTGACTTATCATTCCATCCGCAACGATCTCACCATTGACATACATCACAGGTCCTGCACTGCTTAGTGTTCCACCTTTTGTTCCTGTGACCGCAAAGGCAACGTGCACCCATTCACCAGCAGCAAAGGATTTACCAGGATCTGCGACTAAATCTTCCCCCGCAAAACAAGTCCCCCGGAAATTACGCGTTAAAAAAATATAGGGTCCTGTCTCGCCTTTGCCGAAATCGAACAGTCTTTCCCATAAACTCCCGCCAGTACTTACATGCATCCAAGTCGAGACAGTAAGGCCAGCTTGGTCGCTGACTTCTTTAAGAAGATCATCTGGCAAAGAAATATAGGATGTGCCATGTTCTCCACCCGCTAGTGAAACAGCACTTCTACCCGCTACAGTCTGTATGGATGGCAGCTTAGTCCCTGAAGCGGTTCCATCGTTCCCATTCCCTGAGTAATCTTGACCCACATGATCGGGGTTATCAAACTTATAATGCGCTATCAAATTACCATTAATAGATTTATTACTGTTGTCATTGTTCATAGAAGATCACCTGTCATATTTTGTATTAGAAATCATAAAAGCCTAACCAATCTACTGATTACTACGACAAAACCGCCCCATCCGTGAATCATTTAACCTTTATACGAAACATAATAACACACTTTATAATCAATTAATATATTAACTAATTAATATTTGTGTGAAATAAAAGAAAACTTTTTTATAATTAAAAATTACCAAATAGACCCTTTTATTCATGATAAAATGAATTTGAATGTATGAAGGAGAGATGAAATATGAATAACCATGTAGGTTATGAAACAACAAAACGCGATTTATTTACAATTGAATGTAAAGATATCCTGTTACGAGAGTTTAGAGTGGAGGATTTAGACGAGTTTCACGCACTTACCACGCAGCCTGAAATCATAGAATTTCTGCCCGACTGGAATGTCCCTAAAGAACAACGGCTAGATTGGTTAATAAACTATGAAATAAAAGAAAATCAACAGTTTCTACAAGCGGTCTCAGCGGATGGAAATATCGGGGAGCTTCGTCTTCGTTTAGGCATTATTTTAAAAGAGACGAATGAGTTTATCGGTTGGTGCTGTACAGGAATGAAGGATGAATTACCCGCTCCGAACAGAGAAATCATGTATGCCATATCCAAGGATCATCGCGGCAAAGGGTATACCACACAAGCTGCCGAGGGGTTAATTAAGTATTTGTTTGAGCACACTTCTACCGATGTATTAAACGCTATTGCTCTGGTACACAATACGCCCTCAAATAGAGTCATACAAAAATGTGACTTCGACTTAATTAATGAAATTACGATTGAAAATGAAAGTTATAATTATTACCAGCTTTCTAAGCGGTAATGGAATAAGATATTCTCACGCAAAAAAACCTCTGCATGGGAAATGGAGATACGATCCATTTACCTAAACAGAGGTTTTTTTGAGCTGATTCATGATTGCTGCTTCATACGAAGCATTTGCGCTAGAAGCTGTTCCACATCTTTTTCCGGGAATGTCGTCATTAGCGTCTCATTAAAGGTTTCTTGTGCACGGATGAGCTTGGCCTCACCAATGGAGGTTAGGGAGGTATAAATACTTCTGCGATCACTGTCGCATGCTTTTCTCTCTAAGGCTCCGCAGCCCTTGGCTTCAAACCGGCTAACTAAACGTGAAACGGCACTTTGGCTTAAACCAACCATGGATTCAAGTTTCTGCAATTTCAGTTTTTTCTCTGGGGCTTCCGACAAGAATAATAACAAGTAGAACTCTTTTAAAGATAATCCATGATTCGCTTGCAAATGAACTTCTAATTCATTCGTCACATTCATTTGTATATGCGTTAACGTCAACCAATTCGCGATAAGGTCATTGTTAAGAATTTTGTCCATCTATCTCTTCATCTCCTGAGCGTATGACTATTCATGAATTTTTTCTTCTATATAATAGTACTACACTCCACATCCATTGTGCCAAGCTTAATCCAAAAAAGAGAAAAGACCGTTTCTCCAAGAAATCGGTCTTTCCAAATGATTCCATTTAGTTCATTATTCCTTAGCCTTTAATTCTAGGAAATCCAAAGGCATACTGCCGAGGAATACTAGGGTCTTGCTGAAGCTCAACCCCAGCCTCCAGCGTCCAATATGGATTTCTCAGCATCCCCCGACCAACTGCAACAAGATCTGCTTCCTCATTCCCAATGACTGCATTAGCAAGAGCAGGTTCATCCAATCTGCCTACAGCAATCACCGGTACATTCAAACCATATTTGATCTCTCTTGCCAAAGGAACTTGATACGCCGCATGTGTTCCTGGCTTGCCAGCAGCCGCGATAGGACCTTCACCACCTGCACTGATATGGAAAATATCTGCGCCAGCTTCTTTATAAGCTTTACTAAATGCCAAGCTTTCTTTAATGCCGTATCCGCCCTCTACATATTCTTGAGCTGAGATACGCATGATCAATGGCATTCCTTCAGGCATTTCACTTTTTGCTGCACGAATGATTTCAGTACCAAACAAGGTCAAATCTTGGCCATATTCATCTGTTCTTTGATTCGTTAGTGGTGAATGGAACTGATGAATAAGGTAACCGTGCGCACCATGAAGCTCGATAACATCAAACCCCGCTTGAATCGCACGCTTCACACTGAGCCGGAATTTTTCAACCATACCCTTCACTTCTTCAGTCGTTAGGGCACGTGGTGTTTTGGAGTCAGCATCAAATGGAACGGCAGAAGAGGATACAGGAACTGCTGCATCTTCTGCCTTACGCCCAGCATGAGCAATTTGAATACCTACTTTTGCTCCATAAGCATGACAAGCATCAACAATTCTAGCCAATGCAGGTATTTGCTCATCGGACCAAATGCCAAGGTCAAAATCTGTAATTCGGCCATCAGGCTCTACATCGGTCATTTCAATAATAATTAATCCTGTTCCTCCAATGGCGCGGCTTACGTAATGATTATAATGCCAATCGGTAGCAATTCCGTCCTTGTTAGTCACTGAATACTGACACATTGGAGGCATAACCACGCGGTTCTTCAATTTCAAATCCTTCATTTCATAAGGGGTAAACAAGTTCTTCATGATATCTCTCCTCTTTATAAAAAACTAAATTTATTATGAACATTAAAAACATGTTTTAGCAGAAATTAATTAATGTATGCTCATGCATGTATATTATTATAGAATATCTATGGTGTCAACCATGAATGTCTCCTGCGGTTTAATAACTCCACGTATTGTTGAAATCTTTGTCGCAAGGTAATATATGGGTATCTATTTTCTTAGAAAGGATGAACTCACAAGTGGACAAAAAGCTTTTACAATCACATAGTATCTTTCCTACCCTGAATATTGAGCGCACCGCTGCTTATTACAATCAGTACTTAGGCTTTCAAGTTGTGCCCTATTTAGATACGGAAGAACCGCATGTTTGCCTCTATCGTGATGATACAGAAATTATCCTTACTCAATCCCAAGGACAAAGGGTTATTCCTAATCGAGAATTGTATGGCTATGGTTACGATGCCTATTTTATTACGAAACAGCAAGAACAGCTGAAGAAAGAATTTGAAGCGGCTGGTGTTAACATTGTCCGAGCATTAGCAAACACCGACTATAATAACAAGGAATTTGTTATTGAAGATGTTGATGGGCGCTGGATTGCTTTTGGGATTAAAGGATAAAAAAACGGCCCTCGGCCGTTTTTCTTATTTTTCAGAAGAGAGCACATAGCTTCTTGCCCACACGAACATCCCTTGAAATCCTGTATGCTAGTTCACAAAATTTCATCTCCACTGCCATTGATCTCACAGAAATCACTATGATTATGACTAATGAATGTAGAATAAGCATTCCCCTGATTTAATAAATGCTCTTGAAGAAACTTAGCGACAAGCTCATTTATCTGATTATGAATCCCACAAGTTCTATGATATAAAGTTTCGTCCTCCTCAAAAAGAGGCATATCACTAAAGGACATATGCGTTGCCTTTCGTATTTTCAAAAAAGACTTATATCCATTCCAATTCCGAAAAAGCTTCTCTTGTCCTTTGATGAAATCATTTGCTATTTTTTCCTGTAAAATATTACTTAAGGCTTCTAATGTAGAAGCTTTTTGCCTTAATACAAGTAGGGGTACCGTATTCTTCACTTCATTCTCAATATATAAATGCATACTTGCATCTAATAAAACTGCGGCTTTAATTCTATCATCTTCCATAGTTAAATCTAATGCAGTAGCACCGCCGATTGAATGTCCAATAATGCCAACCTTGTTCATATCAAAACTTTCCATTCTTGAATTCAGATTCGATAGGTGATCTAATACATACTTTATATCCTTTTTTCGAATAGAAATTAAGTGATGTAATTCGCTATAATCTGTAGCCTGTATTGTCCTCATGACCTCTGATTGATTCATAAATTCTCCACTTGGACTAACTGTAAACATGGCTTCATAAGCAGCACTGACGGTTACCACTATGAATTCTAGCTTTACCAGCGCTTGTATATTGTAAATATACATATCTCTATCTAAGCCTAGTGCAGGAGAGTAGATAATGACAGGATAGGATCGTTTGGATTTTTGTTGCAATGCTCCCTCGCTGATTGAGGTAGATAATCCATCTATGATATCCATATTCATTCCAATATCTTGTAGAATTTCTCTTGCTTGTTGTTCACAGGGCCGGAAAAGATCCATATATTTCATTTTAGATTCGTTGTTATCGAGCAAACCATCCGTATCCGGATAATAAATACTTATCACGGTTTTTCTGGGCTCTGACTCTTCTTGGAACGTACCCTTGCGCGTGTAATCCGTTAATACTTCAACTTTTCGAAAAACTCCCATGGTTCCACTCCATTCTTCCTCGTTCACTATATTTTAATTTATTTTCCTATTTATTGAAATAAATTCTCCATAATGTCCATACTAATGTCGATTGCTATGAATGGAATCAAGTTGAATGAACGGTTATAATACCTAAGTGCAGGTGAATCTTTAAAAAACTCAGGGATGTGGAAACTTTAATGGTGAATAATTCAGCATATACACTTTATTTACGTGAGGATTGGAAGAAGCTAAGCGATTTCACCGCTATCCAATTATCAGAAGAAGAGCTTAGCGATATCCAAAGTATTAACGATAAAATTTCGATTGAGGATGTAAATGAGGTCTATCTTCCTCTGTCCCAATTGATACATTTGCAGCTTCAAGCCTCTCATACATTTAAAGATTCTATAAATCACTTTCTTAATAACGATCTTAAAAAAGGTCCATTTATCATAGGCATCGCCGGAAGTGTCGCTGTTGGCAAGAGTACAACCGCTAGACTTCTTCAGAAGCTCCTCTCTCAATTACCTTCTCATCCAAAAGTAGATTTAGTTACGACTGACGGGTTCCTACTTCCCAATGCTGAGCTGGAAAAGCGTGGAATCATGAAGAAAAAGGGATTTCCTGAAAGCTATGACACACGTAGTTTAATTTCATTTTTAACTAAAGTGAAGTCTGGTGTTTCGGGTGTTCAAAGTCCTGTATACTCGCATCTAACTTATGATATCGTGCCAAATGAATGTATTACGATCGAGAACCCGGACATCCTAATTGTTGAAGGATTAAATGTTCTTCAGACTAGTTTGACAATTAATCAAAGTATGCCAAACTATTTTGTATCTGATTTCTTTGATTTTTCAATTTATGTGGATGCTGATGTGAATAATATTGAGAAATGGTATATTGACCGGTTTATTAAGCTTAGAGATACCGCTTTCCAAGATGAGCTATCTTATTTTAAAAAATATGCACAGTTATCACTAGAAGAATCTATCGAGATCTCGAAAAGAATATGGAAAGAAATCAATTTTGAAAATTTGATACACAATATTTTGCCTACCAGAAATCGTGCAGATCTTATACTATTTAAAAATAACAATCATCACATAGATCGTATTAAGCTGCGAAAATAAATAAGTGCTTTCATGAACCAAGCCTCTGATTTGCAGAGCTTGGTTTTTTTATATGCAAAATAAATTGGGTGAATATCGTAGGTGTAATGCCTTTATCCTCTCGCCAGGGCAAACGTATACTGTGGTACATTCGTACACTAATGTAGAGAGAGGATAAATCAAATGATCGAAATTGCCTTGGCCTTTCAAGATAAGGATGGAAAGTATGTAGAGCATGCCGGTGTCGTTTTAGCGTCAGTTTTTCATCATACAAGTTCCCCAATCCATGTTCATATTTTACATGATGCCTCTTTAACCGAAGTTAACAAGCGAAAGCTCGCCAGATTAACCACTAAACATCAGCATACGATTAGCTTTTATTCGATTACTTTACCCGAAGATATGCTCCAGGTTCTTGCCAATATTAATTCTATCGATATGTGGACACATGCAAGTATGTACCGATTGCTGCTTCCCGCGTTAATTCCTGCTGACAAAATTATTTATCTGGATTGTGATGTATTGGTAAACATAGACATCGCGGAGCTGTGGCAGGTCGAGCTGAACGAAAAATATTTAGGGGCGATTTGGGATCAGGGCATTATGGATGTTGCACCTATTGTGAGCGCCAAAGGGCTGAATCCTGAGATTTATTTTAATTCTGGAGTGATCGTATTTGCTTTGAATAATATCCGCCAGAATACGAACTGGTACCAAGAGATGCTGAACTTCTTGCGCACTTTCCCTGATGTCACCATGCCTGACCAGGATGTTCTAAATGCAGTTTTTGGAGCGAATTACCTCCCTCTCGATATCCGTTTTAATTCATTTAACATGGCCATCCCAGATCATGACTACAATAATAAAATTGTCCATTTTGCCGGGGATGAGAAATGCTGGAATAAAGATTCCTCAGGATTTGCGCTATATCGTAAGTTCCTAAATCTAACTCCTTGGAGAGCTTTTAAAGCCAAATTAAAACGAAGAAGACGGAAGGTCAGCTATGTTAAGCGGCGGTTCATACAAAAAAGTAATAGACGAATCATTTATAAACGTAGAATTAAAATTATTCGCACAAGAATCTCGCCCCTTTCGCTGTTTCAATTGAAATTAATTAGAACGATTAGGAGAAGAAAAGGGACAGTAATCAACACAAGAATTCAATATCAACGACGTATTAAACGCTAAAAAGCAGCCCCTATTAGATAGGGGCTCAGGATCTCGAGAAACCCAAGGCCATCCAGTGAATTGGGTTTCTCATCATTCTAAAAAACGGCATCTCTGCCTTTTTTCTTAAACATGATCGTATAATAGATCCTTTAGTTCACTTTAGTAAAAAACCATTTCTGAGCATCGCTTCCATTATCCGTCCACTGCTGAACCGCTGCGCCATCTGCCGTTGAGGCTCCGTTTACATCCATAGCTAATCCACTCACTTTAGAAATTAGTTTGTAGTAGCCACCCCCTACATCTACAATGCTCCACCGCTGAGCGTTGGTACCATTGTCATCCCATTGCTGCAACTGTACGCCGCTGGCGGTTGATGAGTTCGGCACATCCAATACTTTTCCACTATGCACTGCTGTCAGCTTATAGTAGCCGTCTCCTGTACTTTCCACCTTAAATTTCTGATTATTGGCTGTGTAATTGGTCCATTGCTGCATCTTTGCCCCACTTGCTGTGGATACATCCACTACGTCCAGAACCTTGCCACTAGCCTTGTCGGCTAAAGTATAAATCCCACCACTAACGATGTTTGAGGTAGGCGCGGATTGATACACACGTACATAATCAACCAGCATTTGCGCCGGGAAAGCAGTTGAAGCGTTTGGACTTCCAGGCCAATTCCCACCAACAGCAAGGTTTAGCAGGATAAAGAAGGGTTTTTGGAACTCCTCCGTATTTCCCGTTCCATTCTCGATATAAAAAGCATTAAATTGGTTGCCATCTACAAACCACTTGATATAATTCGCATCCCATTCAACACTGTACACATGGTATTGAGAGAAATCCAGATTTCCGGATACCTGCCCATACTCGGCATGCCCATTGGCATCCCAGTGTACCGTCCCATTAACAAAAGCATTATTGTTCACACGTTCCATAATGTCTGTTTCACCGGATTTAGGCCAACCTACTGTATCAATATTTGATCCAAGCATCCAAAATGCCGGCCAGAGTCCTTGACCTGAAGGCACCTTGATTCTAGCTTCGATTTTCCCATAGGTAAAACTTTTGAGTCCTTGTGTTTTAATCCGTGCAGAGGTGTAATTCATTCCACCGTAGGATTCTTTTTGCGCTGTAATAACCAGATTTCCACCCGTAACTTGCAGGTTCTGCGGACGACTAGTATAGTACTGAAGTTCATTGTTACCCCAGCCACCGCTCCCTGTGCCGATTTCAGCGGACCAATTACCAGTATTTAGAGAATTCCCATCAAATTCATCACTCCATACCAGATTCCAGTTCGAGGCTGCACTTGAATTACCTGTAGGCACTAGAGCAATCATGAGTGTAAACAGCAGAAATAGACTTAGCATTTTTCCTTTTCTCAACATCATCGTCTCCTCCTAATAAATGAAAAAATTATAGGACACAGGAATGCTTAAGACGATATCTGCCCAGGGTCAGCCCAATGGAATCACCTCTTTGATCTTATTGATTTCATTGCACGGCGCGCTCGTACATTTGAAACCGGTTTCGTTTTTGGATAAAACAAAACACTATCCCCAAAACCAGCTATTACAGCCAGAGTCAGGTTAACGCATCACTTCATTTGCAGTGTACGTCTTCTCTATCCGTAATATGCCAAGATTTCAACCTTACTTATGTACTTTAATCCCATAGCCACTTCCTAGTTTACCTCCTGCAATTAAAAAGGCTTTTGCACGCCGTTGCAGTTGGGTGTTCTCTTCGTACTCTTGAGGGGTCATACTTAGTTTACTAAATATTCTTTCTTCTGCTTCCTTGGAACTTTTATCGACTTCATAAATGTAGAACCGACTTTGAAACTGAATAATGTTCGATTCTGGGTTCATGATCTCACTTAATTCCGGATCAAGCAGCCATGAATGACAAATAAACACTGGAGTTATACCTCTAAAAAAAACTCTGGCTAACTGAAAGGATTCCTCGACACTTTGAACGGATAAAGGCTCTCCCGCTGGAATGTGCACATTAAGCACGATTTGATTGGTAAAGATTTTACAACCATCAACAACTAAATCGCGGTCCATCGCAAAAGGTTGAAATTGCATTCTTCCCAAACGAAATAAACGAAGCTGAACATGCTCTTGCAGCCAGTTATATTCTTCAATACCATATTCACCGTAATCACGTAGACATTGCATGCACCAGATCTGAATATCTGAGAATGTATCATAATAGATCTCATCCTCAATGTTACGAATACGATACTCTTCATAAGCATCTACTGCGAATCTCACAAATAAATATAATAGTAGCTTTCGATAGCCCTCCGATGCTTTCACAGATTCAAAAAAAGAAAATCAGTCAAAATAAAAATGTTGTTTATAAACTAGATATTCATCCTCTTTCATCTGAAACTCATAGACCTGCTGTCTAGCCGCTGGATCAAGTTTTATCCCTTCACATAATGCTCTGATATTCACTAGAAAACCTCCTTAGTCCCTATGGATACAGCACACCACTTGTAAAAACTCATAAAATATAACAAAGAAACGGCATTTCTGCCGTTTCTTTGTTGTACGGATGGCCAAGGCTCAGAGCCTGTTTTACTCCAACCCATGTTCCTTGCGGATGTTATACATGCCTTGAACAAGCAGCTCGGAAGGATCCCGATTCAATTGCAAGTGCGTTAACAATAAATGCAGTGGGAACGCACAAACGTTATTCCCATCGCTTATCGCTGGAAATCCAGCCTCGAAAACCGGACCTAGTTTTTCGTTCCAAGCTAGACCAACATGTACATCTTCTGGCGCAAATTCTTCGGTAATTTCTTTTATACATTGCGGAACTAATACATTGTCTATGATCGCTTTAGCTTCTTCTTCACTTGAAGGCGGTTTTGGAAGTGTTTTGCCTCCCTCAATCTTCATCAGATCAACAAAGAATGAAGCCATCCATGCTGCAGGATCCTTACCCGATTGGAATCTTGCAATCAATTCACGCAGAAAAAAGCCACAAGAATAGACATGGTCTAACTCAGACTTTACGTGAAAAACAAAAACCGGGCCGTAGGCCTCCATATTCAACACTTGTCCTTCAACGTCTTGAAAGTGCACTCTCAAAGCTACGAGACCGTTATGGTGAACAGCCATCACTAGCTTATTCATATCCTCCTCAGACATTTCTGGATCATTGGTTATTTCCTCGTTCTCGTTTAATGTTTCTTCGTTCTCATTTGTTATCTCATTGGTCATTTTAAATTCCCTCCCGCTCCTATCATACCATCTAGTGAATTGAACTGACACTTTAATAATAGACAAATTCCTACCAGTTGAGGAGAAAATAAATAAACGGCATCTCTGCCGTTTATGAAATAGTCTCTTAATCCATCAGGTACAGATCCCCGAAGGCATTAACATCCTTCGAAGAACCTATGCCACTATTGTATTCCAGCCAGCCTCTACGCCCCTCGCCGTCATTATCATTGACCAACAGCGAAAACTTAAGCTTCATTCCTTGCTTCACCTGCGTAATGTCATGGCTCAGTTCACGCCAGGGTATGGCTAATTCGTAGCTGGTTGTTGAATCTGAACGACTCACGGCATACTTTAGCTCTAGGGCATCATTTATATTGAATCCCCTTGGTGTTAGCCAGCGCCACTTGAGTAAATTCCCTGCATTTCCCCGAGCCACACCTAGTTCATGATACTCCGAGGGTACCGTTCCGTCTGAGTTTGCAATGCCAATCCCAATCTGAATGCTGTCCCCACTCCAAATGGCATCACCTGATGCCGACTGTTCATGCTTGTCATCTATAACTTCTACCCCTAGATAAAGGTTATCCGCGTCCCAAGCTAAGGAACCGGTCGCACTGATATCCTGCTCACCTCGCCAACCATTGATTTTGATATCCTTTACATCAAAGCGAGCCAGATCACTCCAATCTGATAGGTTACCATTGATTTCAACGGGCTTACTGAGTTTTGGCAACAACAGCGCGTTAAAGGAATCTAACGTCGTCTGCAATAGATTACCTATGTCATTATAAGATTTAAGCGTCCGTTGTCCTCTAGCAAGCTCAGGAATCTCTAACCGCACACTCTTTCCTGATTCCAGATTCTCCACAGTGGCGTTGTAGGTCCCCTGAGTAGAACGTCCTGTTTCATAATCGGCTTCCACTGAACCATTGAAATTGTTCGTAGACTGATTAGTAACATCCATATGAGTTTTTAATTCCTTGGCAGCTTCATCATAAAATGTCTCATATTTCACCGTCAGCGGGTCGATTACGTTAACATTGACAGCGAAGCTCATTGCCGTTTTAGAATCTTCGCCTCGTGAGACAAACAGTGTATCGTTTCCTCGTACCAAGCCTTCCGGAACCTGTATCCGAAGTCTGTCTTCTTCCTCCTGTTCACGAAGTATCCAGCCCTCAGGCAAATCGATGTTCATCGACTCCTTCGCAGGAATGCGATAGGCCTCAGGCAGCTTAATATCAAAGGCATCGCCGGAAGCAATCGAAATTCCGGAATTCTCTGGTAGCTTTGCAAGATCAGAACTATTCATGACATTCCATAGAAAATGTGTTGTCGTCTCCATAATCTCATCGATGTATTTATCATTCTTGTAGTCATGTCCGACACCTTCCATGGTGAGTAGATTATGATACACCCCCTTCTCTTTCAGCTGTTCGGCCAAGTCAACACTTTGCTGGTACGGCACCAGTTTGTCTATCGTTCCATGAATGATGAGGACCGGCGGCAGCTTGCTGTCCGCACTTTTCGTCAGATCACCGCCATAAATATCAACAATAGAAAATACAGATTTAATGATGGAAGGATCCTGTGATACATATTGATTGACAAAGTTTATGGCTAGATGTCCCCCCGCCGAATCACCACCGATAACAATACGGCTTACATCCATCCCGTAAATCTCTGCGTTATCGTTGATCCATTTAATCACATCGGTTATATCTTCATAAGCGTCATTAAGCGTGCGGCTGAAATTAGTAAATGGATCTTTTTTCAGCCTATAATCAACGGACAATACAGCATATCCTCGCTTCGCCAATCCCGTAGAAAAATCTGCTGCATCGTTCTTATTCCCTTCTGTATAACCTCCACCATGAATGAAAATAAATACAGGTCTCTTCTTGTTATTATCGCCAGACGGCTCGTACAGGTCGAGTTTCAGCGGTTCTACAGCATCTGTCTCATTCTTCTTGCTCGCATACAAAATATCTCCTTTCACAGTAACCTTATAAGCAGGAGTCAAGTACTGAACAGGGATTTGTCCATTATTGACAGTAACTTTAGCCGCTGTTGCGCTACTGTCAGTAGTAATCACGTTAGTCACTTCTTTTCCTTCCTTTTCTAAAGCGTTCTTATTCTCTCGGTTATGCAGTAACAACCAGGAACCTAGAACGATTACTAGGATCGTAAGAACGTAAATAAGCCTACGCTTCATTATGCCAACCTCCCAGAATGATTTTGGATTTGAAAAAGTAATATAATTCCAATATCATCATTCTAGAATTCAAGGCATCGTTTAACAATTATGTATTCCTTCGTGAATTAGGTTTAATATTACGAACTTTTAGTGAACAAGAAAGCGTATAATTAAGTAGAATCGGCTTAGTCATAGAAATAGATAGAGGAGGACATTACAATCATGAAGTTGAGCATGAATTGGGTAACGCTTAGGGTGCGCGATCTGGAGGCTTCCCTTGATTTTTATAACCGGATTCTGGGGCTTCCCATTGACCGCAGATTTGAGAGTAGAGGAAAACAAATTGTTATGTTAGGCACGGTGGATCAGCCCAAAATCGAGCTTATTCAGGGTAGTGATCCGGCACTGAAGCCGGAATGCGGCGTTTCTGTTGGTTTCGAAGTGGAATCGCTCGACGATGCCATAGAGTATTTGAAAAGCCAAGGCATCCCCGTCGCACGCGGACCGATCACACCAAATCCCCATCTGCGATTCTTATATATACTGGACCCAGACGGCTTCGAGGTACAGTTAGCGGAGCATAGCTAGGCTAGCGCTTGCCCCAGTGCTAATCAAGCAAAAAAAGCCATGCAAGAAATGGGACTGACCCCAGGAACTGACCCCATAACGTGAGACAAATCAAAACACCTTCAAGAGAATGGAACCTTGTCGTAAGATAGGGAGATAATCTTGGAGGTGTTTTTGCATTGGCAACCAGAGTAAGTTATCCCGTGGAGCTCCAAAAAGTAAAGGCAGAGAACCAATTCTTGAAGCAATAATTAGATTTGCTAAAAAAGTACGAGAAGTTGGAAAGAGGGTGGAACCAGCGGTCGCCATTGCTTGGATCGAATTCATTCGAAACGAAGTGACGGTGTCTGAGGCTTGTACATGGCTCGGAATGCAAGAGCGACTTACTACCGCTGGAAAGCAACTGTGGGGACAAAACATACAGACAAAGTGGTGGAAAAATTCCGGGAGCTTTGCATCCGTCATAAATTCGGCTACGGGTATCGGAAAATCACGGCGCTCCTTCGGGTAGAGCAGAGTATAAATCACAAACGAATCCAGCGGATTATGCAGTGTGAGAGGCTTCAGTGCCGCGTGAAGATGAAAAAACGAAAGGTCAATGGGCAACCTGTTCACTCCTCAGAAAATCTGCTCAAGCGACAATTTCATGCAGAAGCTCCTCTGCAAAAACTCGTCACGGACATTACCTATTTGCATTTGCCGGTAAGATGTTGTACTTCTCCAGCATTCTAGACTTGCGTAAAGGAACGCCCGCTGATAATGCCCCCATAGAATCGTTTCATCCCACACTAAAGTCTGAAACATTTTACCTCGAAGATCTCACATTTACAACGACTGCAATCAGCGAAACTAAATAACCAGTCACCGGTTAATTTCCGGCGACTGGCAGCTTAACTTGTAAGGTTTTTTGATCCCTGTCTCCACACGGGGGTCAGTCCTAGACATCCGCCAATTTTTTTTCATAAGTTCCCTCCCCTTTAAAAGATAACTTATAAACGCTCACTTCTACCTCACCATGAATATTGAACAACATATTCCCTTAAATTTGTGCTACTTCCTGCATGGCGACAAAAGTACTCAGAATATTACACATTCAAATTTACTTCACAAATAAATCCGAGTTTATTTTCATCTTTCGACATCGCTTACGAGCTGATTCAAAATGAAAAAGAGCCGACACTATTGTAGAAAGTTCTACTTTAGGATCAGCTCTTTTTGTCATTGAGTTATCTGATGTATTACTAATCGCGTATCATTCCATAATTTATTTTCCATTTCCTTATCTCCACCTGGATGTACGGGCACTATTGGATTGCCTGTTCCAACATTAAAATATCCCCCTGTGGTCTCCTGATATTTTGGATCGATCATTAAACGAATAATGATATCAGCTCCCTTACGTGGATTCCCAATATGAAGAAATTTCAATACCCGTTCAAGTATAGGTGCAAACCATAACTCACGCCCCAAACCCGTTACATTAAAACCAGGATTTAATGCGTGAACAATAACTCCGGTTCCTTTGAATTGGCGAGCAAGTTCAGCGGTAAACATGATATTAAGCAGCTTAGTTTTTCCATATATCTCTGACGAACCTCTAGCCGAAAAATCAGATGTATTTATCAAATCCTCAGGAAGCTTAAGTTCTCCATGATTGCGTGAAGCTTCAGAAGCCACATTTATTATTCTCGCACTTCCCGCTGCCTTCAAAGAATGCTGTAAAGTATGAGTCAATATCCATGGGGCAAAATAGTTCACGGCCATCATTTCTGATAATCCCTCAGCAGTGATCCGCTGTTCAAAAGCATGAAGTCCTGCGTTATTTATTAACACGTCTATCTTCGGATATGCGCTACATATTTCTTGCCCCAAACGACTGACATCCTTCATTAAGGATAAGTCCCCGTAGAAAAAATTTATTTCGGCAGCAGGTACGCTCTCTTTAATCATTTTCTGAGTAGCTTCAGCGCGACTTTCACTCCTAGCAGTCAGAACAAGATGAGCACCACGCTTTGCCATTTCAATGGCAACGAGTTGTCCCAAACCACTTGTAGCTCCAGTAATTACAATAATCGGTTTTGTCGTCATCTTCATTCTCAAACAGCTGTAAGTTCATTTTGACAGGATGTTGTTGAAAATATATAATTGATATATGTCAACTATATTCAAGTGATTGATAAATGTCAACTAATTAAAAATATAAAATATTTGAATAATAATCTACGTTAGGTGGTTAAACCAATGAATGTCGAACGCAAAGATACGTTAAGAGGACAACTCGAGCTAAAGCTCGGCGAACAAATTAATGCGCTTATTAGCGCCTCACATGCACTGAATGTCAGAACTGCCGCCGCTTTCGATTCTTCTATACAACCTGCTGCTTTCCATATCGTTCGTTGGCTGTATTCCTATGGTCCGACTAGCGCCTCTGCTTTGGCGGAAGCAACAGCTATGGATCGTAGTTCGGTTAGTCGTCTTCTCAAACAGCTTGAAAATTTAGGGTATGTTAAAAGGGAAGACTCTCCACATGATCGTCGAGCTGTACTTCTTGCGCTCACAGAGCTTGGACGACAACAAACCTTTGCTGCGCTGCAGGATAAGGAGTTCGTATTTTACGAACGTATTGCTCAATGGGATAACCAGCAGCTTGAAACCTTTATCAAAATGCTTAAGGAATTTAACGGATTTTAGCATTGCTATATACGAAAACAATATTCATTTGCATAAAACAATTTATTTTGTTAGTATAACTGACGAACGTTCGTTAATATCGAGGTGATTTTTTTGAAAAGTAAAGAAATTAAAGACATTGCTTTGAAATGTTTCACAACTCATGGATATGAGGGGGCTTCTTTGTCTCAAATTGCTGAGCAAGTCGGGATGAAAAAACAATCTCTTTATGCCCATTTCAAAGGGAAGGATGATCTTTTTCTGCAAGTTCTACAAGATGCCAAAGAGACAGAAATCTCATCCAAACTACAATATTTGAGTAAGGTAGGGACTCAAAATCCTAAAACAGATTTATTAGGATATCTGCAATTGGTCATTGATATGTTTCAAAAGAACGAGCAGTTAAAGTTCTGGCTGCGTATCTCTTTTTTTCCACCGCCCCATCTTGCTAAAGCGATTGATGAAGAAGTAATCGACACAGAGAAAAAGATTCAACCCGTACTTGAAAGTAAATTCCAAGCTTGGATCGATGCCAAAGTCATCATGGAAGATGCAGCCTCCATTCCAACGCTTGCCTTTTTAGGTGTAGTTGATTCGATCATGCTAGAGCTTGTGTATGGCAATAATGAAATCCGTTTAAATGAAAAACTAAATGCCTCATGGACCGTATTTTGGAGAGGTATTTCACAGCTGTGATTTTACAAAGAGAGGTATTACTTCATGAAGAAACCATTGAAAGAACAAAAAACAGTCTTACTCATTCTACTAAGTAACATATTCATTGTTTTTCTAGGCGTTGGGCTGATCGTCCCTGTTATGCCATCCTTTATGAACATTATGCATTTGTCAGGTAAAACGATGGGGTATCTTGTAGCAGCATTTGCGTTCGCGCAATTACTCATGTCTCCTCTGGCTGGGCGATGGATTGACACTTACGGCAGAAAAAAAATGATCGTTATCGGCTTAGTGCTCTTCAGTGTATCGGAATTAATCTTTGGTTTAGGCACACATGTATCCGTTCTTTATATTGCCAGAATTCTTGGAGGGATTGCTGGTGCATTCATTATGCCTGCCGTCACTGCCTATGTTGCGGACATCACCTCAGTAGAGGAAAGACCTAAGGCAATGGGTTATGTTTCTGCCGCCATTAGTATCGGTTTTATTATTGGCCCAGGAATCGGAGGATTTATTACTGAACTAGGTATACGTGCTCCATTCTATTTTGCTGCTGGCTTCGCCTTAATCACTTGTATTTCGTCGATATTTATTCTGAAAGAGCCACTATCCAAAGAGCAGCTTTTGGAAATCAGTAAACTTAAAAAAGACACCAACTTTATCACTGATCTTAAACGCTCGTTTCATCCAGCATATATTATTGCGTTTATTATAGTGTTTGTCCTCGCCTTTGGCTTATCGGCATATGAAACTGTGTTTAGCCTGTTTTCTGATCATAAATTTGGCTTCACTCCACGGGATATTGCAACCATCATTACAATAAGCTCAATCTTCGGGGTGGTTGTGCAGGTCTTTTTATTCGGTAAAATGGTAGATAAGCTCGGTGAAAAAAAGCTCATTCAACTCTGCTTAATTGCTGGCGTAGCCTTAGCTGTAGCCTCCACCATGATCAATAACTATTTAACTGTTCTGCTAGTAACCTGCTTCATCTTTCTCGCGTTTGACCTACTCCGTCCAGCACTAACGACCTATTTATCAAAAACGGCTGAAAAAGAGCAAGGCTTTGTCGCTGGCATGAACTCAACCTATACTAGCCTTGGTAATATCATCGGTCCTGCATTAGGCGGAGTATTATTTGATGTAAACATCAACTATCCGTATCTCTTTGCGGCTGTCATTATGTTTATTGGTCTTGTAATTACGATGGTATGGAAAGAAAAACAATCCGCTAATGGCTTGGTAAACTAAGGTAAGGAACAAATGCGCATAGCGAATAGTAAGATTTACAAAATAAAAACAGCTCGACCTCTATGGGGACTCGAGCTGCTCAGGCTGTCGAGAATGACTCGACAGCTTTCTTTATGTCTAATCTTTTACTGTCTTCACCACGTATTTTATCCTCGTTCCCCCCTGCTTGTACATTAAATATACAAAAAACGGAGCCCCTAACCATCACTTCATGACCAGTACCATTGATTTCAATTTGCTTGAGAATAATTCTTCAACCTAGAATGGATTGATCACATGGAAAAAGACGTTTGGCGACGCCATGCGGTAATAATAGCTGCACCAGCCTGCACCTTTGTCGGTGAAGCGGTTCGTCGTGCTATACAGCAATCGTTCCTGCTCCAGCTCCTCAATCCGTTCGAGCTTTCCGTCCGCATATTCTAACAGCCTCATGCTCGCTGTATCCAGCCGGCTTACAACGCCGCCGTAACGAATATCGAGCACCTCCCAGCCGAACGGTTTGAACATCGATAGCCATTGCTTCCGGTGTGCGGCGCGAAGATTTTGCACACCCAGCGAGATTTCGGGCAAAATATCCTCTGCAATCCGCCTAAGCACTGCCTTGTCTCCACTGTCATAAGCCCGCTTCAGCTCAAGACCGATTTCGCTCTTCTGCTTCAACACCGCACACAGCTTTTGCGGCACCTCGAACAAGTAATCTAGCTCTGCCTCAGCTTTTCTGCGGCTAGCAATTTCACCTTCCGCCCATGCATAATGAGCCGCCATATCTAGCCCATCAATCTGTTTGTCGAACAGCCCCAGCAGTACATCCTGATACAACAGAAACTTAGACGGATTGCTCTGCTTCTGATTATTTGGTGCAGCTCCCGGTGTCTCGTCCAAATACTTCAGCCCCATGTAAGCGTCCGCCTCGATGCCGGTGCAGAACCGAACGCGCTCGGCCAGCGCCTTGTCAGTCGGCGTCGACGAAGAATAAGCATGCTCCGCATAATACTGCAAGCCGAGCAAAGCGATGTACGGATTGCTCTCCATTCCGTCGTCACCCCACATCGTCGCATAAACTTCCCGGATACCTTCCTTCTTGCATACCGTCAGCGCTGCATCGGTCGCCGGCAAGGATAGCCCGTAATTGACGCCGAACGTATTGAATACCCACACAGCACCCGCAAAAATAAGATTATTGCCGAGCGGCCGGTGTTTGGCGATCAATGTTTCGTAGTCCTTCTCCTCGACGTGGTTATAGTCCCAGTAAACCATATCTATGTCCTTAGGAATGCGTCTCGACATATCCTCTGATATTTGCGTCTCATGGCCATAATAATCTTCACCGTTAGCTGAAGCCAGCTTCAGGAACATATCGCTCCACATCATCGGTTTCAACCCTAACCGTCGAGTTACTGCGAGCACCCGCTCCAGATGGCCTGTCATGATATCAAAACGGTTCATATGTCCATTGCGATCCAAAAATTTACCGCGTCCAAGCTCTTCCGCTTCATCCATGCCGATGTGGATTTTCCGGCTGCGGAACGGCGCGCTAATGCTGACAATCATATTTTCGACCAGACGATCGGTCTTCTCCGCTCCAACTAGCAACGCGCCTTTTGTATCTTTATATTCCTTTACTGGCTCCCATTTCAAAAACTCCTCCAAATGAGCCAGTGTCTGAATGCTCGGGAACGCTTCAATGCCGAATTGATCGGCGTAATCGTCGATTTCCTTCAACTCCGCCGCCGAGTAACGGCCGCGCATATAGCCGAAATAAGGCTCGCCTTCTATCTCGTAAGTGTCTTCCAAATAGAGCATGACGCTATTCAAGCCCATCAGCGCCATTTTGCGCAGCATAAACTTGAAGCTTTCAACGGTCAGCACTCCATTGCGCGATAAATCAAACATCGGACCGATCGCATCGAATTGTTGTTGCTCTGTAATTTGAAATTGCTCTCCGCCACTAATCTTCTGAATCAACAGTCCCAAGCCGCGGAAGAACTGATGTTTAGCACTATAACGAATATAAGCGCTTTTACCATCATAACCAACTTCCAGTTCTCCTGAAGACGGTTCTATTAAAACGGGAATTCCATCCTCCGACCATTCTGACTTAAGTTCGGCAAGCAGCAACTGAAGCCCTGATTGAAGCTCGCTCAATTCTCCTATAAAATGTAACTTCACTATCAATCCCTCCACAAGAATGAAATATATATAAAATCACATCAAAAACTCGATCAAGGGTGTCAACCTTTGACCGAGCCTGCAACCATGCCTTTCATAATATGCTCTTGGAAGATCAAAAAGATAAGGATGGTTGGTATTGCAGCAATAAACATCGCACCCATCGTTAAGCTGTAGTCCGTTCCGAATCCGTCGGAGAAGAGCGACAAGCTGAGGGGCAGCGTCTTCAGCGCTTGAGAATTAATAAAGACGAGCGCGAAGGAAAAGTCATTCCAAAACCTCAAAAATGCAAGAATTGTAATCGTAGCGACGATCGGCAGGGACAACGGGAAAATGATGCGTCCGAAGATTCCCCACCAGCCGTTGCCGTCGATCATCGCCGCTTCCTCTACTTCTCTCGGAATGGATACGATGTAGGACATTCCAAGGAAGATCGCAATTGGTAATTCAAATGCCGTATACGGTAGGATGAGTGACCAGTACGTATTCAGCATCCCGAGCTTGTTCATGAAAATAAATAATGGAACGAGTGTGCTATGAATTGGAATGAGCATGCCTAGCAAGAACAATCCTTTTACAACGCCACTCAACTTGAATGGGAACCGGGCAAGCACATAAGCTGCAAGCATGCCGAGCACAATGGTCAGCAGCAGTGCTGAGAGGGTAACAATTGTAGAGTTGAGCACCGCCCGGCCCATATTTCCGAGATCCCATGCCCGGGTTATATTGTCGAACTGCCAATGCTGCGGCCAGGAATAGGGACGATTGAAAAATTCCTGATTCGACTTGAATGCACTTATTCCTAACCAGTATAGCGGATACAATGTAATTATGGCATAAAATAACAGGATGATTTTCGCAATTCCGGAAATCGGCTTACGCCACAGCGAGCCTCTCATCTTCTCCGACCGAGCGTCTATCATTGCTTGCATAGCGATTCACTCCTTCATCGGCCGGGCTAACATTAGCCGACCGCCCATTAGCCGCGTCTCTTCGTGATGATATGATTTAGGCCAATGAGCACGGCGCTAATCAGAATAATCATTGTGGATACCGCAGAGCCGTAGCCGTAACGGTATACCGTAAAGGTGTTATTGTACATATATGTGGCGAGCAATTCTGTCGATTGTGCAGGACCGCCGCGCGTCATGACGATAACATGGTCGAATGCCTTCAAACTTCCAGATATGCACAGTACGATGGTTACAACAACTGTTCCCCAAATCATCGGGAGCGTCACGAAAAATAGCTTTCTCCAGGCTACCGCCCCGTCGATCTTCGCAGCATCTTCAATTTCTGAAGAGATATTTTGGAGTGCAGCGATGAAAATGATAAGATACGGGCCGATATTCGCCCAGTTAATCGGGATCGATACGGCAAACATATTGATTTTAGGATCGTCTAGCCAAGGTCGGCGCCAAGATTCCAGTCCCAGCGTCTCCAATAATTGATTCAGCAAACCGATTTGCGGGTGATAAATATAGCCCCAGATGAGACCGACGACGACTGTAGACAGCACCATCGGGAGAAATACGGCGGAGCGCATCAACCGATTGAACATCGTGTTCTTGAGCAAGAACAATGAAAGCAGCAATGCGACCGATACTTGACCTATTACTGCTGAGACAACAAGGATCAGGTTGTTTTTCAGTGCTCTCCAGAATACTGGATCCTCTAGTATCATTCGATAATTATCCAACCCGATAAGCTTAGCAGCACCGAGTCCCTTCCACTCAAAGAAACCGTAGTAAGCTGACCAAAAAATCGGGACGATCGCAAAGATGATAAAGATGAGTAGTGCAGGAAGCAGCGCCATGATGACGAAGCTTCTGCTGCGCAATGATGCAGGCATGGCGACAGCCTCCTTTACGTACTTTTGTCTGATTACTTTTTAGTCGAACGCGCTTGCGCATCCTGCAGTTTTTTAGCTACATCCTCCGGCTTACCGCCCATCATAAGCTCTTGAAGACCGTTGTTGATCACCTCGCCTGCTTCAGCAGATAAATAGGCGTCATATACTGGCGTAATTTCAGAATTCACAGCCAATTCATAAGCTTTGAAGTAAAGCGGGCTTACTTTCGACTTATCCAGTTCTACTTTGTACATAACCATTGAGTTGCTTTCTGCGATCGCCTTTTGGCCATCCGGTCCGCTTACTGCGTAGATCAGATCAAGCGCTGCCTGCTTCTGTGCGCCTTTTGTATTTTTGTTAAGCGCAAAGCCAGCGCCTGCGCCACCGGAAATCGTATTCGGTTTGCCTGCTCCACCTTCTATGCCAGGCATTGTTGTGACTTCGATAGGTGCCAACTGCTCAGGAGTTGCGGATGCTGCAAGATTCGTAAGCGACCAAGCGCCGTTAATCATCATAGCTGCCTTGCCTTGAATGAAGTATTGCTCTGCTTGCGTGTTGTCGATGCTATTTGCGCCATCTTGAAACGCTTTATTGTCAACGAGCTCTTTGTACTTGCCCAAAGCATCAATGAACACAGGATCTGTAAAAGACGCTCCATCTTGAGCTGCAGCTTTCAAGAACCATTCCGTGCCCGTCACACGGTCAGCCAACGAACCGATAATCGTCGATTGTGCAACCCACGGCGCTTTATTGCCAAGGGCAATCGGAGTAATGCCGTTGTCGTTGAATGTTTTAATTGCAGTCATCATCTCTTCCCAAGTAGTCGGCACTTTTACACTATGCTTCTCGAAAAGATCTTTGTTATAATACATGAACGAAGTTGCGGACATACCGAGCGGCGCGGTGAAAATTTGTCCTTTTTCAAACTCATAGCGGTCGAATGCCCCTGCCAAGAAACTGTTCTTCCATTCTGGGTATTTATCCATCAACTCTGTAATCGGTTGAAGCTTACCGGCATCATAGAACTCTTGGGATTGGCTGCCCGCATATACGAAAAATACATCTGGCATTTCATTTGCCGCAGCCACCGTGCTTAGGCGTTGACGATAACCGTCAACCGGGATCGCTTGCGCGTCTACCTCAACGTCTGGATGCTCCTCTTTATACTTGTCAATCAGGTCTCTAACCGCTTTGGCACGCAGGTCGTCACCCGCGAAGTTATGCCATATTGATATTTTCGTTTTTTCTCCAGAGCTTTTGTTGTCTTCATTGCTCTGCTCCTTTTTTCCGCTATTGTTGCAAGCGGTTGCCAAAAGGGCAATCATCAAGATAATTGTCGTTACAAACGCAAGTCTCTTCTTCATTCAAATATTCCCCCTTTAGTAATAACCCTAGTATAGATAAGACAGACGAGAAGTCGTAGGGGGGAAAATTAAGCCCATACGGGGGGTATTTTCACCTTCGTCGATTCATCTTGAACGGTATTGCGAAGGAGTTTCGCCACTGTAACGCTTAAATAGCTGGTTAAAATGCTTCATATCCTCGTAGCCTACCCGCTTAGCGATCTCGCTCACCTTCGCCGGCGTTTCCTTCAACAAACGGCTAGCCCATTCCATTCTCGCTTCCGTTACATACTCAATATAGTTTTTACCTGTTTCCTGTTTAAACAGCTTGCTAAAATAGTTCGGATTCATATGTACGCTTGCCGCTACTTGCGCCAAAGACAAGCTGTCTGCAAGATGCTCGCGTATATAGGCTACAGTTCGGTCAATGGCTTCATTCCTGCTGCCGTTTAATCGTTCATACTGCGCATGGATCGCAAGCAGCATCTGCTGCAAAGTTTCTTCTGGGTTCGCAGTAAGCAGCTTTATGTCCAACTGTTCAAGCTGTGGAAGCTTCGGCATCGATTGACCAACGGACGCTGCTGCACGCTCTAGCCAGCGGTACCCCCCAACAATCAAGGAATGTAAATACGCTTGAACGGAACAAGGCGTCGCTTCCGCATCCTGTCTAATGCTCGCCAGTTCACCTTTAATCCACTGTTTTACGACCTCTCGGCTCCCGCTTCTCAGAACGGCGGTTAGCTTACTCTCCACTTCTTCCGTACAAACGGTCTGCATTCCTTTCCGATCTTTAATATCCTCATAGGCCAGCATTCTTGCTTCCTCTGCCAACCAGCGGTACGAGGCGGTTTGTTCGGCGGTGCGAAGTGACTCCCTCAGTTCTACCACGTTGCTGGCCCATACACCGCATGCGGCAAAAAAAGGCTGGCAATAAACGCGCTCCGCCCGCTCCATCGACGCCTTAACCAATCGCTTCGCGCCCGGCTGCCCCCTGCGGAAAATAAGCAGCCATCCATTTTCCCAATCCAGAATGACACAGCCAAGTGAATCCCTAATCATCGCAGTCGCCTCATTCATTTCACTTTCCGTCTCCTCCTTCATTGTCAGTGGAGACGCTGATGTCACTAGCCATAGCTCTAGCTTCTCCATATCCGATCCTAGCCTCAGCTCAGGATAATAGATCAACAGTTCCTCACTTTCACGCTCCGTCAGGAGATTGTCCCCGCGAAGAAACCGATCCAGTTGCTTCCAACGGAACGCCGTTTGATGGATGGCTTCTTGAAGCACGGCCTCCCGTCTGCTGACGATACGCTGCTTCACGCGCATAACCGCAGTCATGATATCGCCAGGACGGCTATTTTTAAGCAAATAATCACTTATTCCTTCCCGCATCGCTTGCTGTGCATATGCAAAATCATCGAATCCAGACAATATAACAATTTCAATGTAAGGAAAATTCCGCTTAACCTCGCGAGACAATTCCAATCCCGTCATTCCCGTCATCCGAATATCGGTTAGAATGATGTCAGGACACTCTATCGGAATGCGCATCAGCGCTTCCTCTGCAGAAGCAGCCGGCGCGAGCAGCTCAATGCCATTCTCTTCCCATTTAATAACCGTGCTAAGGCCGGTCCTAATAATGACTTCGTCATCTACAATTAACAGCTTCATGTGCACATTCTCCTTCCTTCCCACAAAGGTTGCAGCCTATTTGATTTCTGATTGGAGCGGTATAATCGTAAAACTAACTTTAGTGCCGCTTCCTTCTACGCTTTCGATCCGTAAACCGGCTTCATGCCCATAATGAAGCTGCAGCCGATTATGAACGTTGCGCAATCCGTAGCTGCTGCCTGCCGAGTCATTATTCTTCAGCGGATCAATGCCCAAGTTTGCGCTTACCTTCTCCCTCAACAGCTCCAATCTTTCCCTGCTCATGCCTACACCGTCATCTTGAACAATAAAGGTTATACGCTCTCCCGCTGACGCCGCTTTAACGATAATGCTTCCTTTACCCTCTCTTTTCAAAATGCCATGAATCATCGCATTTTCAATTAGCGGCTGGAGCAGCAGCTTCAGCATTCTCATATCGAGCAGTTCCGCCGGAATATTCGCCTCGTAATCAAATTTATCTGGATATCGAATGGACTGGATCTTCACATAATGATCTACATGCAAAATTTCTTGGCTGATTGCACAATATTCCTGTCCTTTATTTAAGCTGAAACGAAGAAAATCACTCAATGAGCCGACCATATCTGCAATTTTTTCGTCTCCCTTCATTAGTGCCATCCAGTGGACTGACGATAACGTATTGTATAGAAAATGCGGATTGATCTGCGCTTGAAGCGCCGACATATCCGCTTCCTTCTTCAACGCTTCGTTGTGCTTCACCTCATCGGTTAGATTAATAATTCGCGAGCTCATCCGATTATAGCTAATAATCAGTTGTCCAACCTCATCGATCGATGTGACGGGCAGCGTCGGCAGCGGTTCGTCTGGGCTGGAATTCCTAAGAAACTTCGTTAATGCAGACAACGGTTTCGTCACCTTTTGAATAAGTACAAGTACAAAAGCGATGACAAAAAGCATGGAAATGCTGACTGCAATTGCAGTTAACGTTAAAAAATACTGGTTCTGCGCTCTGTAAGCTTTTGCCGGAATGATGCCTACGAGCCTCCAGTTAACATTCGGCATCTGATAGTACAGTACGGTACTCCGCTCCTCCGCTTCTCCGTAATCGAACGAACCCGACTTACTCTTGAAATCAACTATTCCGGGAAAATAATCGTTCAAGTTCTTGTTAGTCGAATACCCTTCTGGCCCAGCCAATATCCGATTTTGTCCGTCCAACAGCAGGGCGACGCCTTCACCCTCTAGTCCAGCTTGCTTTAAATGGCTAGAGATAACCGATTGTGTCAAGCTAATTTTAAGCATGCCGATATCGTAATATTTTGATGTGCTGCGAATCGGCCGCGACATCGTTATGACATCCTCTTTGCCGTCCGATGTAACGAAGTGATGCACCGGTGACCACCATTTAGGATATTCCTCATAATAACTGGGATATTCGTTCTGAATATCGGTCCATTCTGATTCGAGGACGGATCTGAAGGAAACCGACGGCTTATTATCTTCATTCGATTCGATCATGACATTGGCGATATATGGTTTGGAAATCGATAATGTTGTAAGTAAATTAACGATCGAGGTTTGCTTTAGCAAATCGTGTTCCGGTGTTTTCAAATAGCTTTGGACATCAGGGTGGCCGATGAGGAATAGTGATAGATTCTCGACATCGCTCACCATATTTTCCAAATAGGCACCAATTTGCCGAAGCGTGTTCATGCCTGAACTTTTCGCTTTCTCTTCCGTTAAGCTTTCAGCAATATAATAGGAGAACAGTCCCAGAGACAACACCGGTACCAATACCGAAATAATAATCAACAAGCTCAGCTTCTGCTTTAACGATTTACCTAACCAGTTTTCCATCGTATCCTCCGTTCAGATTACCTTTGTGCTCTGTAGCTAAATTGTAGCTTTCATGACTTCCAGAAAACTTGTTTGCGCTTTCATAATAACCTAAGTCGCTCGTACCGACTAGAGTCTATTGTTGACTTGATGAAGCATTGCCTGGCCTTGAGGTGCAGATTATCATAATCTCCGTCCGAGAGAGAGCACTGAATCTTACCTCAGCGCAAAAAAAATAGACCGCCTTCTCGCAAAGGAGTATGGTCTATTTTCTAGCAAAACCACTTCACAAACAACAAAAAAAACGGCATTTCTGCCGTTTCTTTAGGATGGACTCTCAGGGGCTCGAACCCTGGACAAATAGATTAAGAGTCTGCTGCTCTACCAACTGAGCTAAGAGTCCATATGAGTTTGGTGGAGCCAAGGGGGATCGAACCCCTGACCTCATCGCTGCCAGCGATAGAGATGGTTTAAGTTACAGTAGACAGATGTAGGAAGAATCCTTATTAAGTAAGGATCTTTCCCCACTGCGTGTGATCTATTCTGTTCATTTATGACGCTTGGTGACGATTTTCGTCTCCAGTTCGTCCCCAAAAATTATAATATGTTTCCTCACTCTACATGTGTGGAGTAGACAGTGTGAACAATTTTATACGATGAGCTCCATCAAATGAAAGCCAGACCACGGATGATCGTGGTCTGGCACTTGTTTTTCAAACTACTGGTGAGCATATCTACAAGCTGAGGTGAAAATATAAATTCCAACCCTAACTCTACCCAATAATCTTAACCGCATTCTCTTTAATCTTTAATCTGTGTAACCATCTCTACAAGTCTTCGTTGCTTCGTCCCGTCAAACAGCTTGATGAACTCTGCGGCTTATCAAAAGCGGCTTAATCAGTTCAGACCCATTGTCGATATAACCGTTCTGGACTATGTAATCAATAACCTTTTTGACAAAAAAATTTGCCCCAGACTCAGCGAATGGTCATTGATAAATTCCTAAAATGCAGCCGTTGGTGCTTCATACTCCAGCTTGGAAATTTTGCGCACCTGCACGCCAAACGGGGTATCCTTGAATTCTCCAAAGAGATCATTACGAAGCCTTGTCCCCCGATACAATTCGCTTGGAAAAATCACCTTTATACTGAGGATACAGTTTATCAAATCGATCTACGAGGTACTGTGAGGTGTTTTTTAGTCTGCGCAAATATAATCGTTTTCCCCAGCCGGTCTCCACCTGACAATTTGATACCCTAGGTTATTAGATCCTCCAGCACTCGATCCACGGTTGCCTGATTAAAAATAAAATCGAAGCCATTCGTCAAATAAATTAAGTCAAAATTGTGCTGTCACCATACTGAATATCCATAGGACTGTCTCTACACTAAGTGGAAGGTGATCTGACTGCAAAAGGATGCTGAATTCGTAAAAGCACAATAAGATGTCAGCTTCCTCTCTTCACTCAGCAAACAACAACGCTTGGGCATGATGAGCCCAAGCGTTGTTGTTTATATTTAGCCGGATTGAGATTACCTCTGTTCTATGTTAATAACAACCAAACTTATTTATCGAGCTATTAGTTAAACTATCCACCCTAAACCATTCATGACCGCCCGGTTTAAGCTCAACCTCAATATAGCTCTCAGCATTTTTATACAACTTCGTTCGTTGCGGATCCAGTGAGTTGTTAATGACGACTCCCCAGCCAGTTTCCAAATAAACGGCGCATTCCGTTTCTACATTATCACAATACCACGACAACATCTCATTCTCTGCACTTGCGGCCCAATAGATCGATCGAAGCAGTAAGCGGCTATTTGCCGGTGAGTAAGGTAATCCTGCAATATAAACGCTGCGTCCTTTCCCAAAACTATTCGCCGCTACGGCAATGTCGCCTCTTTGCATTTGAATGATTTGCGTTTGCTCACTTACACTGCGAATAAATTCAACTTTCTCTCCACAATCAATCGGTTTAACTTGTCCCCCCATAATGAAGTGATCGCTCGTATTTTCTTGATCATACTTAGTGTAGCTTAAGGTGTAGCCTATTTCTTTATCCACACCCAGCACATCGCTCATCTGAAAAAAACGCCCCTGATACATAAACGCACTTGGTTCGCCAATTCCAATAAAGCCGCCACCGTTATAGACAAATTGTTTCAAGCAAGCAATGATTGCTTCATTAGCCCAATAATCGTCGCCGCTCCATGCGGTTCCTGCATCCCCGGCGTTCAAAATGACTCCTATATCTTCCGGTATACCCGACTCTAGCACATCATCAAAGCTAATAAACTCAACATCAACTGCTAATCCACTTAACGACTCAAGCATGCCTAGATAGCTATAAATTTTTTTGTACCAAAGAGCATGGGCGACCATCGTAGTCTGCCAAGAGCGAAGCTTGCCCCAAGAATTGAGCACTGCTACTTTAAACTTAGGCGTATATGCCTTCGTACCGTTCATTCGATCATACAGGGTCCGAAATTCCTCACCTATCTGTTCTACACATGTTATAAAGTCAGGAAATGAAGCAGCCAAGCTCAAATAACCGCCATAACCGATTCGGTCGACTGGTTTTCGTAGAATTGCTCTTCTCGCCTTTACCCAATTATCAATTGCTTCAGCCGTTGGATTGCCCCCCTCATAGAATACATCTGGGAAAAAGTACGGAAGAAAACGGCCCTCTGTATATTTCATACCAGGTATATCGGATATCATTCGCAACGTGGCACCATTACCAACAGAGCCTACCACAGCGTCTAGCCCAGTAGACGGAAACAGATCGCCATAGGGTTCAGTACCGATCCAATTGTCACCCAGAAACATTATCGCTTCACGTCCTGCTTGATGGGTGATGTCAACTAATTCCCGAATCTGTTTACAGACAAATTTATGTTGAAATTGCATCCAATCCCGATACTGTTTGCTCGGATTGCGGAAAGGCGTATTATGATACCCCTGATCAACAAGAAACTCTGGACGCATCCCGTAACCATACTCTGCCTCAAATTGCTCTAACGCTAGCGGACTAACTGTCGTCGAATAGCCAAACCAATCAACATACTTCTCCTTTGCTAACTCATTAAAGATTATGGTGAAGTGATAGAAGAAGGTGGTAAAACGTACTACGTCAACATGCTTGTTTGCGTCGAGCCAGTTTTTCATATACTCTGTGATATGTGCCCATGTTAGCGAATGACGAGCATCATACGGAATCTCATGAGGCTTATCTCCCCACTGATTCGTTATATGATTGTACATCTGGGTCTGATCCCAAATTTGCCAGACTAGAAATGTAACGGTATAGCTATGGAATCTGTTCACCTGATGGAGGGTAATAATTCCTGTTAGTGGATCGACACTCCAGCTTTCAGGATCCACAATTTCTCCTGTCGTTCGGTTGATGACTTCCCACCATCGCTTGGAATCATGATCATAATCTACTTCAAGCTGTTCCCGATAATAGCCCTTCATTAGCTCAATTTGCAGCGACTCCTCGACAGCCGTAATATGGGGCGTCATAATGTACATTTGCTGACGTTGATCGGGATGCTCGTGTGCCCACAACTGATCATTTCTTGTCGGGAAATACGTGGAATAGACTTTCATCTTCATCTCCTGCAACTGGTCAGGCAGGTCCGTTCCATCACTATTCCGTACTGCATCAGCTCCCCATCGCTCAAGAATGTCTTTCAATAAATCGTAATCCATGCCTGCTTCTATGGGTACTGTCATTCGTCCTTTGCTGCTCAACTATCATCCCTCCTTATGATTTCACTGCGCCTGCAACGATACCTTTGAAAATGTACTTTGAAAACACAAGATAAATCACAAGTGTCGGTAACATAACCAATATAATCGCAGCGCTTAAATAATCCCAACTTCCAAACTTTGAACTACTAAAATACATCAACGTTGTAGTCAACGTTCTTAGTGCGCTTGACGGCATATACAGATATGGAACATACATATCATTCATCACATCAACCGCTTTAATAATTGCTAATGTTGCAGTTGCCGGCAGTAGAAGTGGGAAGATCATTTTATTGAAGACTCTAAAGTATGAGCATCCATCAAGCATCGCACTCTCGTCCAATTCTTTGGGAATACCATTTATAAACTGCGTATAAATATAGAGCTGTACCAGATTCGTTGCTGCATAAATCACTATCGGAGCCCAAATTGTATTATAAAGTCCAAGATTTTTAATAATGGTAAACCGTGAAATTTCAGTAATCATACCGGGCATGATCATACCTGCTACAAAGAGACCGAGTATGATCTTCTTCAAGCGAAATTCAAATCTATTGATGGCATAGGCAGTCATTGTTCCCAATAGAGAATTAATGATGACACCGACTGCAATAAGAAATAATGAGTTACCAAATCCCTGTAGAAACTTTCCCTTTTCCAGTACAACTTTGTAGTTATCGAAATCAAAGCTTGCAGGCAACTTTAGAGCAAATTCAGAGCCAATTTCCACCGAAGTTTTAAATGAAGCGAATAACGTTATAAGCAAGGGGATGAAGATAATCATACAAATCATAATTAGAATAAAATACAAGGCAAGCTTTTTGATAGGGATTGCTAAACGAGTCGTCGTCATTCCTCACCAACCCCCTTAAGGTTGAACAGCCTGCTCTGTACACCATTCAGGATTATAATGAGAATTAACATCGTAATGCCCATCGCAGAAGCCATACCGAAGCTGTTAAATTTAAAGGCCGTCTCCAGGGTATATAATGTGAATGTACTACTCGCATGACCCGGACCGCCCTGTGTCATAATATACGGAATATCGAACACTTGTAGTGCCCCAACGATGTTTAAGAACAAAATAACCTCTAGTACCTTTTTCACACCTGGAATGATAATATACCAGAAATTCTGAATGTTGTTGGCACCATCCATTTTTGCTGCCTCGAATTGATCCTCAGGAATGGATTGTAAGCCGGCTAGGAATAAGATGACATGGAAGCCTGAGAATCGCCAAATCGATACAAACACTAAGCTAAGGTTAACTATAGACTCATTCGTCAACCAATTCTGTATGAGCGACTCTAGCCCAAGCACTTCAAGAATGCCATTTAAACCACCATTAATGGGACTATAAAAGAAGGCGAATATATACGAAATAGCAACCCCATTGATAATGTAAGGCATGAATATGATGGACTTAAAAAACTTGCTGGCACGAATCTTACTATCCAATAAAACCGCAATCGCTAGTTCAAGCGGAATCATAATTAAATGAAAAATGAAATAGATGCCGTTATTGCGAAGTGATAGCCATACATCTGATGAATCCGTAAACATCTTAATGTAATTGTCGAAACCTATATAAACTTGCTGGGTATTCACTCCATTCCAATCGGTAAAACTTATTCTGACAAGCTCTATAAGCGGGTAAAGCACAAACATCAATAGCAGCAATATAGGAATCAATAAAAAACTGAATAACAGTATGTTTTTCTGCATAGAAATCGTTTTCATTTCTATCCCTCCATTCCCTTTCTATATAAGGAAAGTGGCCTCATCTAAATGGTAGCCACCTTCCTCATTACTCAACTTTCGAATTGAGATTTATTTTTATTTGGAACGAGCATTTTTCCAACTCTTATTCATTTCCTGCATCATCTTATCGAAATCCTTGCCTGACATCATGTCCTGCCCCATTTTCTTCACATCGAACTTAATCGCCGATTCAATTTTCTTATAATCCTCATTGCCGCCTTTATTAAGCACATAATTCAGATTTGATACGTCAAAAGCACCATCGAACATTGTACCTAGATCAATCTTTACATCCTTCACTGTCGATTGAAGTTGAGCCTCGGTCAAATATTTAGAATACCATGCATCACTGAAGAACCAGTTAATGAATTCTTTCGCTTCATCTGGATACTTCGAAGATTTCGGAATTGTAAAGAACGTATCTACCATGGAAATCGTATTGAATGGCTCATCTACTGAATTTCGAACCGGCAACAAGAAGGCACCTACATCATTGATATCCACATCCGTCATCGATTTCAAATCACTGCCGAACCATTGACCAAGAGCAATCATCGCCGCTTGATTGGAACCAAACATCAGCTTGGATTGATCAAAGCCAACACCAAGTGGATCAGGGCCCATTACTTGAGCATCGTACAGCTCCTGAATTTTCACATAAGAATCATAGAAAGCTTGGCCTTTCGAAAAAGGTTCATCTATCGTCGCCATAGTTGACCAGTAATCCCCATCTCCTGCTTCAAGAGAAGGCATAAATTCGTTGAAAGGATAATCCGGCCATGCGTCTTTACCACCCATGGCAATCGGAATATATTTGCCACCGTCTTTAATCGTTTTAGCAGCAGTTACAAACTCTCCCCAGGTCTTTGGAATCTCAAGTCCATATTCCTTGAAAATACCCTTCCGATACCAGACATATTCATTGAATTGGCTTTCGGGTACACCATAAATATGATCACCCACCTTGAAATCAGCTGCGAATAAATTGTTCTTGGCTGCTTCTAAGTCATCAAGAGGCAAAATATTATCCTTGAAATTAATCAGCCATGCTGATTTTAGTGGCAAAATATCTGGCAATTCGTTTGCTGAATTCCGGATCTTCATCGTATTTTCATACTCCGTATCCTTTAACAGCTCCAATTCAATGGTGACATTGGGATGTTCCTTTTTGTATTCGTTTACAAGGTCAAGCTTTGCAAATAAATCCTCCGTAATCGTTGACCATATTGGGAATTTTAATGTAACAGGATCCTTCTTTTCTTCTTTCTGCTCCTGCTGAGTATCCGGCTGAGTAGTAGATTGTCCCTTATCAGCAACCGTTTCCCCTTTAGCACAACCTGTAAACAATGGAATCGTTAAGGCAGAAATCATGATCATACTTAGTAAGCGTGTAATACGTGGTCGAGCATTATACATTTTACATTCCCCCAATACTTATTTGATGCAGGCTATTACTCATCTGCTGCTTACATCATAGCCCTTCCGATAAGAGACCTGAATGATAAAACATTAGAAATCATGATATAGTTTTGGCTATCGATCTCTTGAAGAAGGAAGAAGATCCCCTGCACTAGAGCAGATGATCTTCTTCGAAGTTACTTCTATTTTTTTGAATTAAGCATTGCTAGAATCAAAGTGACTGCTTCAGCTCTAGTGGAAGAGGCATTTGGATTAAATTTGCCATCCCCATTCCCCTTAATTAAGCCTGCTTCCGCTGCTGTTGCCACATAAGGTCTTGCCCATACTGGAATCTGGTCAGCATCATCAAACGTCAGTGTTGCCTTTGGATTCAC
>NZ_VTZR01000039.1:0-1643 GCF_008370385.1 Paenibacillus sp. B2(2019) | reverse complement strand
TCCCTGGTGTTTTTCAGTGTATTGCTTATTTTTATTATTGCAGGATGTTCTACATCACAAGAGACTCATCAACTCGGGAGAGAGAAGGAGCAAGAATTTGACCAAGGAAGTGGAATGAAATTTTCCAGCCTTTCTGAACAAAAGATCGTGGATTTTGCTAAGCTCAGTAAGGTATGGGGAGTGGTGAAATACTATCATCCTAAGGTTGTATCTGGAGATGTAAATTGGGATTATGAGCTGTTTCGGGTGGTGCCCTCTATTTTAGAAGAAAATTCAGATGTGAATTCAATTCTCTATGAGTGGGTTCATTCATTAGGCAGCGAGTCCATTTCTGAAGAGCTTGATGTTCAATATCAATTTTCCGAAGATTCCATACAGCTCAGTCCATCTACAGATTGGTCCAAGGATGAAGAATATCTCGGAACGGACTTGAGTCTTGAATTATCGAAGCTTCTGGATTCGAATATTTCAGAACGAGAATATGCATATGTTAGTTTTAAGGAGGATTCATTCTTTCCGTCTATGGGAAATGAAAACCCGTACTCTAATATGAATTTCGATGATACAGGCTACAGGTTGCTAGGTTTATTCCGCTACTGGAATATTATCGAATATTACTATCCGTATAAAGATGTCATCGGAGAAGATTGGGATCGAGTGCTTCTGGAGTTTATCCCTAAAATGGTAGATGGATCGGATTATGACTCCTATTTCATGACCTTAGCAGAACTGACAACTAGAATACATGATTCTCATGCATATTTGGTGGGCAAAGATAGAGAGACGATTACTGATTATTTTGGAACGTATCGGCTTCCCGTAAACTTTATCGAAATTAACAATCAGATTGTTATAAATAAAGTAATTAACAAGTGTGGACTTGATGTCGGAGACATTGTACTAAAAGTAGGCGACAAAAATATAGATGAATTATTAGAAGATAGAAGAAAATATATATCACAGTCGCGAGAAGACACGGCCAGCTTATTTTTTCTTGATTTATTCCGAACTGAACAGAAGAATACGGACGTTACTGTAATTCGGCAGGGAAATAAGAGGCACATTAGTGCAGTAGGCAGTCAACAAGACATTAATTTCCTGGTTGATACGAAATCACAAGCAATGGAGAGTGGAGAAATCTACTATATTAATGCTGGTCTCTTGAAAGATGGAGAGATTGATAAAATCATGAAAAAGTGGTGGAACACTAAAGGGCTAATTGTAGATCTTAGAAACTACCCATCTAGCATACTTACTTATGAATTAGCCAAATATCTGATCGCTTCTGAAAAAGAGTTTGCCACAGTATCGGTCCCCAATCGTGCAATACCCGGTGAATTTTATTACCTTGAGCCTATGGTTTCAGGGAAGCCCCAAGAAACAAATTCCGTTTATAAAGGGAAAGTAGTGATTCTAATCAATGAACATACTGCTAGTCAAGGCGAGTTTACAACGATGTCTCTTAGAAATACAGAAAACTCCATAGTTCTCGGTAGGCCGTCTGCTGGAACTGATGGTGATATACGTATCATTATGCTTCCAGGAAAAATAAAAACCGCTATAAGTGGACTCGGCATATTTAATCCAGATAAAAACCCAACGCAAAGAATAGGATTGCAGCCAGATATTCGTCTTGATCCTAC
>NZ_VTZR01000038.1:0-44277 GCF_008370385.1 Paenibacillus sp. B2(2019) | reverse complement strand
CCTATCTTCTTCGTTATAAACAAAAATACCCTACCGAGAGACTTTTTAAAAGTGTCTACTCGATAGGGTACAGTTTATTTTTAGGGCATGGGCTTTTTTAAAATTTGTTGTTATTTGTTTATCAGTCCTATCAGATAACTCTAGAAAAGGAATAGAAATGATTTACAAAAAAATACACAAAGACTATTATATTTCTATAGGTAATTATATCCTTTTTTTCCTAAACAATTGTTCGGACTAAATAACTGGAGGATCAAATGAAAAAGCACGACAAAATCATTTCCTTCATCTTCATACTTGTTATGATGGTGACGGCTATTTACTGGACCATTTCGACTCAGAGCTGGACCATGTTGGGCACCCTCGCTTCTGTGGTCTGTTTCGGGCTTTTTGTGCTATTGGGGCTCCGCACTATACCTGTATTGACGGATTTTGTTTTGACGAATCCAGCACATGAAGTGACTTGGAAGAGTAAGGAGCAGGATAGAAGACAGGCTTGGCTTTATATTATTGGATGGATATTGGCGAGTCGTATCCTGCTTATGCTCATCGGGTATTCATTTTTGATCATACAGAATGGCTATTCAGGTGGTCTGCTTAGCAAAATGGCAGAGACTTGGCATATCTCTGGAATCGATGCTTCTAGTTATCTGGGGATTGCCGAGAACTGGTACGTAACGGAGGGAGATCCAAAGTTCCATATTGTATTTTTTCCCTTTCTCCCAAATCTAATTAAAGTAGTTCAAGTATTCGTAGGCAATTATCTTGTCGCTGGATTCATCGTTTCCAATATCTCATCGATTGTCGCTGCATTGGTTGCTTATGAACTGGCAGCATTAGACATGCATCGAAAGAATGCCATGCGGGTCGTGAAATACATTTTCATATTCCCTGCGGCGTTCTTTTTCTTCATTCCGATGACCGAGGCTCTATTTCTGGCATTATCTTTGATGTGTTTATATTTTGTGAGAAAAAAGGAATGGCTGATCGGGTGCTTATGCGGTGCACTTGCAGCTTATACACGTTCTCCCGGAGTACTTCTGATTGTACCGGTTGCGATTGAATTTGGACGGGATCTGATGGGCAACTATAAGCGATTAAGTAAAAAAGTCTTTATACATAGAATCATCAGCGCTGTATGTTTTCTCGCTATCATATCAACGGGCTTGCTGGCCTATCTGTTTATTAATTATCACGTGACGGGAAATGTGTTTCAGTTCAGTATTTATCAGAGAGAGCATTGGTCTCAGCGGTTTTATCTCTTTTTTGATACGGTAAGATATCAGATGGAATACGCTGTGGGCACCTTTAAGAGTGGAGATAGCCGTTCTTTTCTCGGCTTATGGCTGCCCAATTTAATCGCTATATTCTCAGCACTAATTATCATGTTCATGGGTGCAAAAAAGATCCGACCTTCATATACCGCCTATTTCATCGTGTACTTTGCGTTCGTAGTGGGAGCTACCTGGCTGCTGTCAGCCCCGCGGTATTTGCTTGTTGCATTTCCACTAGCTTTTGCTGCTGTCGCGCTCACTGAAGAGAAATCAAAGGATGCTATCCTTACTGTAGTTTTTGTTGCGGGGAGTCTTTTGTATTTAGCGATGTTTGTGGCAGGATATCCAGTGTATTGATGAATCATGTTAAAATAGGGGGAACGCTTAAACGCGTTCTCCTTTTTTTGCGAATAACCTTATAGAAACGATGGTGGGTATGAAGATTGAGTACGACAATCAGGTGATCGAGTTTAATGTTCAATATGGAAATGGCAAGAAAATCTCCATTCATATAGATTCTTCAGGGCGTATAACACTCAAAGCTCCCAAGAAAACAAGTGAAGAGACGATTAAAAGCGTGGTTGAGCGTAATGGGAAATTAATAGTGGAGAAGCTGCAGAGCATTGAAGCGAACAGAGAAACGCCAAAGCTCAAAGAGTATGAGGACGAGGGTAAATTCTTATATTTAGGCAAATATTATTCGCTCCAAGAGCTAATAGAGACAGGGGATTTAAATGAGGAAGAGCTTAAACTTAAGCTGAAGAAATTCTATTTCGCTAGCTGTAAAAAGATTGTAGGCGAACGGATCAATAAATATCAGACACAGCTTAGAGTAAAGCCTAAGACTATTGACATTGTTGAGTCTAGAACCAAGTGGGGAAGCTGTAGCTCGGATAAAAAGCTAACCTTTAACTATCGCTTAGCGATGGCTCCAGTGGAAGTTATCGATTATGTAATCATCCATGAACTGTGTCATTTACTTCATATGAATCATGACCGCTCTTTTTGGCGAAAGGTTGGAAGCCTCATGCCAGATTATAAAGAGAAGGAAGAGTATTTAGCCAGATATGGGCGTGCTATGACGCTGTGAATAAAAGGAAGATAAGAGGTAAAACTATGTTCACTAAATAGAACTGGAAGTGTGGAGGTAAATGATGACACAGAATAAAGGAAATTCACAACGCCAGATTCGAACTTCAATTCTTTGTTTGATCTGTGCCTGCACCGTCCTATTAAGTGGCTGCTCTAAAGCTGCCAATGAAACCACACAAGTAACTCCAACGCCTATAACAGAAGCCACTGCACCTGCGGCTACGAACAATGCAACAGAACAACCCAATGCATCATCCGGCACAAATACAGAGGGACTTCAGGCGGATGTTAGCGTTCAGAGAGTCATTAAGGAAGTCACTTTAAAGGACGGCTATCATAAAAAGATTGAGCTGCTGACAGACGGAGGCAAGCGGGTTACCATTACGGATCCGAGCCAAAAGATTGTTTTGCAGCAGATTGAATATGATGGGAAGATTACTACGTCTAATGGTAAACAGGTTACCGTTAAAGTCGAAGGTGGGGGAGAGCAGACCCTAACCATCCCCGAACATGTAGTGATCGAAGATGAGGACAAGCTTGGACTGATGCCAGGTGTTGATATCGAGTGGACAGTGAATGCCGAGGGGCAAATCGAAAGTGTTGAACTGGAGGATTAAAGAGATACTGAGGTGGCTGGCTAAATGAAATTTCTAATCGTATTTGGCAGTATAGTGGTTCCCGTCGCCATGCTAATGATACAACGGAAATGGATAAAGTGGCGTATTGTTTTTAATGTAGCTTCTGTGTTGTCTACGCTTATTTTAGGTAATATTTCTGCCCTAGCTATATATGAAATATTAAGAGATAACACGGTATTTATGACCTCGATCCATGCGATTTTTTTGAATCCAATGTTCCTTTTAACGGGAGCTTATCTTGGAGTATATCTGGTCTATCGCTTGATGTTGATGACGTATGAAGAAGTATATGTATGATGTAGTTAAAAAAGGAGTGTCCCCGTGAAGGGACACTCCTTTTTTATATTATACAGCGAAAGCTAAGAAGACTTTCCTACAACGTTTGTTCCACTCTTCGTGATCTTGTACGTAAGGATATCACCATTCCACAAGTGGAATTTCAAGATGACCTCCCCATCTTTAACATCTTTAAAGAAGGCTGGAAGCAGCTTGATTTCTTTCGTGTTATAAGAGGGTGAGAACGTATTGCCGAACTCCTTGAATGGTGTCCAGTCTTGTGGGCCTGCATTGCCACCAGCGGTATAGACAGCCTCCATCGTGGCAAGCTGGTTACCATTAAAGGTAGTTGGAATCGCAAACGATTCAGTCGTACCTTTGGCATCACTTAATTTGGCAGTGTCATTCACGATGATCTTTAGTCTCCACGCAACACCTTTGTTGAATTTCAGCGTTAACACGGCATTTTCACCGTATTTTTGGGAAGCTGTGAGTTTTTTGAGTTGGCTGGCTTTGAGTGTGAGCTCCTCGCCATTCAAGGTGTAATCTTTTCCCTTTGTTAGATACTTCCCATTTGCACTAATCGTGGTTAGCTTATTGCCGTTTAGGTTCAGCTTCACCTTGGTGTCTTTGATCGCTGCACCTTTTTTTAGATAGACCAGATCGCTTTCAGTGCTGGAGGAACGTTCCTTCAGACCAGACATTAATAAATTGTGCAGCTCGGAATCGGACCACTTATACGTTTTGCGGTTGAAATGCTGCCCGTTATCCCAGAGCATGGAGGTCATTTTCTTTTCTTTTAAATAATAGGTAAGGTACTCGAAGAATTTCAGCTTCTCGCCTTGTTCAATCACACCTGTATCTTTATCGAATCCTAGCAGTCCAAACTCACCAACGATAACAGGGATTCCTTTGGCTACGAAAGTGTTGTAAACGTTATCAAAAGTTTGGATGATATCGTTTTTTGTATCTTTTTCAAACGTGGTGTAACCAGCGATATTCACACTGAACGGCCAGAAGCCATAGTAGTGAACGGTCGCAATTATGTTCGGATCGTTAAGAGCTATAATCGTTTTGTAGAGCTGATCCATTCTAGGTTGGGTAGGAGAAGTCTCTAATGAAGGTAGCACTAGCGGACGGACATCATTTTTTCCACCTGAGTTTCGAACGATCTGATGGAAAGAATTGTTGAGCTCTGCAAGCATTTGTTCCATCTTCGCTTCATCCGTACTTCCGCCATCCGTGAAACGAGGTTCATTAATGCTTTCGAACATCAGCTTATCGGATTTATCCTTGAAGCGGTCCGCAATTTGAGTCCATGCTGCATTATAACGCGCCAGCGTCTCATCATGCTTCTCTTCCATATGACTTACCCATAACCAGGAGTCGTGATGGACATTGATCATTACATATAACTTGGCGTCTAGCGCCCAGCCTACAACTTCTTCGACACGGTCGAGGTAAGCTTGATCAATAGTGTAGTTCGGTGCTTCACCTATGTGTGAATCCCAAGTGATAGGAATCCGGATACTTTTGTAGCCTTGTGCGGCGATTTTCTTAATCAGTTCTTGGGTCACACGCGGATTGCCCCAGGAGGTTTCATCCTCACCTGTAGCATCTAGAGTATTGCCAAGGTTCCATCCGGGCTGCATATCGTCTACATAGGATTGGATCTTACTCTTTGGTGCTGCCTTAGCTTGTTGCTCGTCCTTAGTGGCAGCGGCGGCAATGGATGAGAACAAAGAGAGCAGAAGAGCGGTGACAAGGGTCAATGATAAGAAGGATTTCTGGATTCGAGTAGTCATTGAATTCTCCTTTGTAAGATCATTATTGAGGATGCTTAAACCTGACCTTCCTTAGTACTTTGGTGCTTAAATGAATACGTACACCTCCATGAATTCGTTGTAAACGCTTACCAAATACCCTAACATAGAATAATTTCAACGAGTACCTTACTAATTTGTGGTAAATTCATATATGAATTAGTGATTTGCAGTGATTCCAAAGTTATGGAGGGCAATCCAGTGAGCAGATTTCATTACATAGGCTCGGCTACAGAGCTTCCGTTAGGAGAAAGAGGCAGTGTACCGTCAGCAAAGACATATAATGAAGTGAAAAATTCCCCAGAGTATAAGAAACATAGAGAGGCTCTGCGCCTGCAAGGTATAATTCCTTTGGATGACATCGCAGATCTGTCTCATTTAAGAGATGAGGACTGTCTTGTATACGACTCGGAAGAAGATGCAGCGGGTATTTTTATAGAGGAACTTGTGTATTGGAACGATGAGATTCGCAAGCATTTTCGGAGTACATATGTGTATCGGATTTCACCGAATTGGGGCGGCTTCTCTGTATCCCCTAAGCTAAAAGATACTCTACCGGGATCGTATAACGCCTCACTCAAGTGTTGTCGGGAGTTATTTAGGCTTATGACAGATTATGGGGTATCTGGTGCCGAGTTCGAGCTCTATACATGCTGGGCTGAGGAAGAAGGACTCCCACGTAATAAAAAGTATGATCGAATCTTTGATTTGGCCTCTTTGTCACTGGAGGATGGTTTTGAGCTGAGAGAAAAAGAGTATATTGTGGTTAAAATGATTTGATATTCAATAGGATTATCGCTAACTACTCGTTATACAAAAAACAAATATTGCATGACAAAAGCAACTATATTAGATATGATGAAGCATGGAAAAATTAATATTAGCAATAGGTGCCAATTATGAATGTTTCGGAAATACAATCATAGATTGGTTAAATGGAAAGCGGGTGTGAATCCCGCGCGGTCCCGCCGCTGTGAAAGAGGAGTCCTTGCAAGGTACCACTGGGAAACTGGGAAGGTAGCAAGGGTGATGATACTTGAGCCAGAATATCTGCCTATTTCTGATACACCGTTAAACTCTACGAGCGATAGAGAGGTGTTTGATATAGTATATGCCTGCTATTGTTGCGGTTCACTATCTTAAACCTCTTGACGTTATGTTGAGTGGTTTTTTTGTAGTGCTATGAAAGTTTATTCTGTTTTTTAACATAGGAAGAGAAGGGAAGGGTTATGGAAACATGAAGAAAAATAAGTTTTTAGCTTGGTTACTTATTGTAGCAGTATTTATCACGACGTTCTCTACAAGTGTAATCCCGGCTCATGCGAATGAAGCAATTGCCGATAGTACAGTTGTAACAACAGAGGTTGATCAAGCTCTAGTAGAGCAGATTAATGCGCTAGTACAAGAGCCAGATACAGAGAAGCCTACGATTTCAATAGAAGGTATACAAGATAAACAGGTAGTATCCAGTAAAGATGTAAGCTTCAAAGTAGTGGTTACAGACAATGTCTATAAAGACATTATTCCAGTAGTAATGCTGAACCAAGTCGTTCTGTCAGCTACTAATGGTGAGTACAAAGCATCTCTAAACCCAGGTAGTAACGTAATCGCAGTAACAGCTATAGATGGCGCAGGAAACAAAGCAGATAATGTAACCTATCAGGTTACTTATAAAATCACTGCTAAAGAACAGTTAGATAAAAGCTTGGCCTACATCGTTAACACCGTAAAGAATCCGTCATTTGGAACAGGTAGCGGAGAATGGTCGATTCTTTCTCTAGCTCGTGCGAACTACAAAGTACCTAACGGTTATTACAATCTCTATTACAACAATGTAGCTACGCGAATAGCAACGATAATTAAGGATGGAAAACTCGACGCTAGTAAAAGCACAGAGAATTCCAGAGCCATTCTAGGACTTACCTCTATCGGAAAAGATATCACGAATGTTGCAGGTCATGATCTAAGAAATGCACTCGCTGATTATCAATATATTCAGAAGCAAGGGAACAACGGTCCCATATTTGCTCTGATTGCACTAGATAGTCATAACTACGAGATTCCAGTATTATTCCCTGATCCTGATGAGAAGGGAGTTATATATCAAAGCACAAGAGAAAACCTGGTTCAGTACATCTTAGATAGAGAAGTTAAAAAAGGTGCAGCAGATGCCGGGGGCTGGGCTTTAGGTGTAACCAAAGCCGACGTCGATATGACCGGGATGGCGATGCAAGCACTTGCGCCTTATTACGCAAAGGATCCTAATGTAAAAGCTGCCGTGGATCGGGCGATTGCATGGTTATCGAGTGTACAAAATGCTCAAGGCGGATTTACAAGCTGGGGAAGCACAAGCAGTGAGAGCATTGCACAGGTTGTTGTTGCCTTAACTGGCGTAGGCGTAGATCCGCACAGTGACCCTAGGTTTATTAAAGAAGGAAATTCACTTATAGATGCTTTACTTAGCTTCTCTGGGCCGGATGGTGGATTCAAGCATATTCTCACCGGAAAAGTAGACGCTATGGCTACGGATCAAGGTACATATGCACTCGTATCCTATGATCGTCTGATCAATAATAGCAACCGTCTCTATGACATGAATGATGTTCCATTTGAACAACCTACTACCGTTGTAGCCAAACAACAATTAAATAAAAACCTTGCCTATATCCTAAACACTGTAAAAAATCCGTCTTTTGGAACAGGTAGCGGGGAATGGTCCATTCTTTCTCTAGCACGGGCCAACTTCGAGGTTCCAAGTGGCTATTACAATCTTTATTATAATAATGTAGCTGCTGAAGTAGCTAAGCTAATGAAGGATGGAAAACTCGACCCTTCTAAAAGCACAGAGCATTCAAGAGCGATTCTAGGACTTACCTCGATTGGAAAAGATATCACGAATGTTGCAGGGTATGATCTAAGAAATGCACTTGCAGATTTTCAATATGTTCAGAAGCAAGGGCTTAATGGTCCCATATTTGCGCTGATTGCCTTAGATAGTCATAACTATGATATTCCTGTAGTAGAAGGCGTTACAGATCAAACCACAAGAGAAAAACTGGTTCAGTATATTTTAGAAAAAGAAGCACCAACTGGTGGATGGGCGTTATTTGGTACTAAAGCCGATACCGATATCACTGGAATGACGATGCAAGCACTTGCGCCTTACTATGCAAAGGATCCTAATGTAAAAGATGCTGTGGATCGCGCGATTGCATGGTTATCAAGCACACAGAATGATCAAGGTGGATTTACAAGCTGGGGAAGCACAAGCAGTGAGAGCATCGCGCAGGTCATTGTTGCTTTAACTGGCGTAGGCGTAGATCCGCACAGTGACTTAAGGTTTGTTAAAAAGGGAAATTCACTGATTGATGCACTGCTTACCTTTGCTGATCCGGATGGTGGATTTAAGCATATTCTCACCGGAAGAGTAGATGGGATGGCTACGGACCAAGGTACGTATGCACTTGTGTCCTATGATCGTCTGATTAATCACAGTAACCGTCTCTTTGATATGAATGATGTGGTAATTGAACAACCACCTGTACAACCAGAGGGTCCGAAAGAATTTCCGTTACCTTCTGGTGATAAGCCGGAAGTTGTAATCAATGATGATGCTCATGATTATATCGTTCCGATCAGCACAGGAGATAGCAACAAGGAAATAACGGTAGTTATTCCTAAAAGTCAACAATCGAAGGTTAGTGTTAGTTTACCTAATAACAGCGATCTTCCTCAGATTGAGGCTACCAAAGGTGACGTATCTGTAGTCATTCCTAAGGGTGCAAAAGTTACAAGTGGAAATGCCGCAGCGATTGAACTAATGTCACCTTTAACAGGGACAGAATCTGCACTAAAAGATAGTCTGAATCAAATTATTCCTGGGGACAAGAAGCTTGATAGCATCGTACAAGCATTTTCCATGGGAGGCAGCGCAAGAGTAGAATTCAGTCAATTTATTACGTTAACCTTTAAGGACCTTAAAGGAAAAGATGCTGCTTATATTCAAAACGGCACACCTCATGCGATTCAAAAATTTGCAAGTGATGACTTAGGCTTAGCGAGCGGTAAGTCTGAGTATGCCTATGATAGTGGAAATGATTTAATCGTAAAAACCAATCATTTCACTGATTACATTGCGTATTCCTCCACTGCAGTACAAACACCTGGTGGTGACGGTAATGGTAACGGTAACGGCGATGGAGGAACCACTCCATCTAAGCCATACGTAACCCTATCCGTGGATAAGCTTACGATTAAGAAAGGATATGTTATTCCATCTGTACAGGTAGAGCTACTATCTGGTGACACAGTGTGGTCTGTATTCGAAAGAGTACTAGATAGCCGCGGTATCGACTATAGATATTCTTGGAACAGTACATTTGGAAGTGTGTATGTTGAATCCATAGCTGGTGATGGAGAATTTGACCATGGTAGCGGTAGTGGATGGATGTATAATGTAAATGGAAAATATCCTAATTATGGTGCATCTTCATATAATCTAAGTGCTGGGGACAAAATTCAGTGGCGATATACTACGAATTTGGGTGCGGATTTAAATGCACCAATACCAACTACAAGCCCTACTCCAACCCCATCTGCCACTCCTAAACCAAGTGGAATTCCAGGTGCGGGTGGAGGAAGTAATCCAGATGCCAACGTTGATCCAAATCCGAGTCCATCTCCAACAGCGACTCCTAATGACATCAAGCAAGTGTATAAAGACGTCGATAAGATCTCATCCTGGGCATTCTCAGCGATTGAAACAGCTACAGTAAAAGGGTACATCCAAGGTAACAATGGTCAGGTGAATCCGAAAGATCATATTACAAGAGCAGAATTTACTAAGATCCTAGTATCAGCATTGGAACTGGATATCAAGAGTGACAAAGGAATTACCTACAAGGATGTCGCTCTGGGAGATTGGTTCTATCCATATGTGAATGCTGCTCATAAAGCAGGGTTAATTACAGGATTTAATAATGAATTTAAGCCAAATGACAAGATTACTCGCGAACAAATGGCAGCCATTATTGTCAGAGCCTTATCAATCCCGGCTACGAAGCCAGGTACAGCTATTAAAGATATCAATACTGTGTCTGCGTGGGCAAAAGCAGATGTGGAAACCATTGTTGCCACCGGACTTATGTTAGGTGATAATAATCAGTTTAAGCCTAAAGAGCTTGTAACTAGAGAAATGGCAGCTGTTGTAGCTACTAGAACCCATGATTATAAGAGTGGCGACAAAGCAGTTAGTCCATACATTCAGAACACAGCAGCCTTTTTGCAAAAAACAGTAACAAACCCAGTCATCTCCTCGGTTGGCGGGGATTGGACAGTGTTCGGGCTGGCACGTTCTGGTGTGAAGGTTCCAGATAGTTATTACGCTAAGTACTATGCGAATGTAGAAGCAACCCTTAAAGAAAAAGCTGGGAAGCTGCATAGCGTAAAATATACCGAATATGATAGAGTTATTTTGGCATTAACTTCAATCGGCAAAAATATTGATAAAGTGGCGGGTTATAACCTACTGGAACCGCTCGCGGATTTTGATACTGTAATCAAGCAAGGCATTAATGGACCTGTGTTTGCCCTGATCGCTCTGGACAGTAATCATCACGACATTCCAGTGGTTAAGGATGTAAAGACGCAGACAACTAGAGAGATGCTCATTGATTACATTTTAGGCAGAGAGATCAACGGCGGGGGATGGGCACTAGGCAGTAATGCTACTGAGGCCGATCCTGATATTACGGGAATGGTTATTCAAGGCTTGACCCCGTATTACAAAACGAATGCCAAAGTAACGGCTGCTGTGGATCGTGGAATTGCTTGGCTATCCAAAACGCAAACAGCAGACGGTGGCTTTGCAAGCTGGGAATCTACGAACTCCGAGAGCATTGCTCAGGTTATTGTAGCTTTAACTGGACTTGGTATAGATCCGCATAAGGATTCCAGATTTATTAAAAATGGACGTTCAGCGGTAGATGCGTTGCTTGGCTTTGCTGCAGCTGAAGGTGGTTTTTATCACGTGAAGCAGGGTGGAGTAGGCAACGGAGGTGCGAAACCAGGAGAAGTAGATCTTATGGCTACGGATCAAGCGATGTATGCACTGGTTGCTTATGATCGGTTCGTTAAGGGTCAGACGAGTCTTTATGACATGACAGACGTTAAATAGAACTTTATTTAAAGAGATAAGCAAGGGTAGCATGTATACCCTTGCTTATTATTTAAGGTGGGGAACTTAAGAAATGAACAAGAAAAAATGGCTAACAGCGATACTAATTATTGGCGTGCTAGCGATCGCCTTCTTTTGGGGCGGGAATTATCAGAAGAGCCCGAACAAGGTTGCGAGTAACAGTGTTGAGTCTCAAGTTGTAGAATCAGCCAATGCGGCCTCCAATCAGAATGTTGATGTAGAGCCTGCAACCTCAAGTGATGCCGAGACAACGGAGATAGCTCCTACAGCTACACCTGGTGAAACAGCTAAGCCTAAGCCCGTTGAAACGGTAAAACCAACTGAAGAGGTAACGCCAACCGAAACTGCGGTAACAGAGGTTGAAAAGCCGACTGCAACACCTAAATCGGATACACAGGCACAACCGACCGCAACACCGAAAGCGGCTAAAACGTCCGTGCCGGAAACGAAAGCGACGGCAAAACCAGTAGTCAAACCGGATTCAAAAGTAGCGACAACAGAAACAAAGCAGGAACCGAAAAAGGATAAATTCCTTACCGATCCAGTACCGAGCGGGAAACCTAAGCCCGTGGAATGGCAAGATGCAACGGTAGATAAGAAGAAGCAATTAACGGCTACTTTGTCCGTGTCGGCAGCAACGATTTTAGATAATATGGATATTTTCAATAAGGATAAGGTTGAAGTATTGCCGGCAGATGGTAGCATTTATAAAGCGCAGAAGGTAACCTTTTATGAAGGTGAGTCTGTGTTTGATGTTTTGCTAAGAGAGATGAAGAAGAATAAAATCCATATGGAATTCAGTATGACTCCGATCTATAACAGTAATTATATTGAAGGCATAAATAATCTTTATGAATTTGATGCTGGAGAGCTTAGTGGATGGATGTACAAAGTAAATGGCTGGTTCCCTAACTACGGCAGTAGTCGTTATGTTCTTAAGGATGGCGATGTCGTTGAATGGGTATACACTTGTGATTTAGGTCGAGATGTAGGTGGTTATGTAGCCACAGGAGGAGCACAGAAATAATGAAGGATAGCTTTTCTACCTTTCATCCGTTTGTGAATTTTCTTTATTTTGTTGTTGTGTTGTTATTTAGCATGGTGTTCATGCATCCCATATTTCAGGTGATTGCTCTTATTAGTGCAGTGGTCTACTCCTTTATGTTAAAAGGAAAGAAAGCCATTCGATTTAATCTGCTGTACATGATTCCTTTTCTACTGTTTATGGCGGTGATGAACCCTGTTTTTAACCATCAAGGGGTAACCATCCTGTTCTATTTAAATAACGGGAACCCGATTACGAAGGAATCCATTCTTTATGGCGTAGCAGCGGCGTGCATGTTTGTGACGGTAATCATATGGTTCTCCTGTTATAACGTCGTGATGACCTCGGATAAGTTTATTTATATATTCGGAAAAATACTGCCGGCACTGTCGTTGATTTTTTCGATGGTGCTTCGTTTTGTTCCTAGATATTTAGCGCAAATCAAGGTGATTTCGAATGCTCAAAAATGTATAGGCCGGGATGTCACGCAGGGAAATCTTCTCGCGCGAGCGCGGAATGGGATTACGATCCTATCGATAATGACCACCTGGGCACTGGAAAATGCGATTGAAACGGCAGATTCCATGAAGTCAAGAGGATATGGATTGCCTGGACGTACAAGCTTTTCGATCTTCCGTCTAGATGTCCGGGACAAAGTAGCCCTCTTGATCATGACAGGCTTAATTGCGATGGTAGCCATCGGCGCAGCGATGGGTGAGAACACGATGAGATATTATCCGTCGATTAAAGCGAGCGCAATTACACCTTTTAGTATCCTTGTATATATCGCTTATTTTGCGCTATGTATGATCCCTGTGCTCATCAATATGGTGGAGGCAATGAAATGGAAATCTATCGAATCGAAGAACTAAGCTTTGCTTTTCCTGAACAAGAGCAGATGGCTCTTTCGAATATCAATCTTACGATTGCAAGCGGAGACTTTATTACTGTTTGTGGAAAGTCAGGCTGCGGCAAAAGTACCTTACTAAGACAACTGAAAACAATCCTAACCCCACATGGCAAACGCCAAGGGGCGATTTATTATAAGGGTCAACCTGTAGAAGAGATCGATCAACGGACACAAGCAGCGGAAATCGGTTATGTACTCCAAAGTCCGGACAATCAAATTGTGACAGACAAGGTGTGGCATGAGCTGGCCTTTGGCCTTGAAAGCTTAGGTTATGACAATTCTACGATTCGTTTGCGCGTGGCTGAGATGGCGAGCTTTTTCGGAATTCAGACCTGGTTCCATAAAAGTGTGACTGAGCTATCGGGTGGCCAGAAGCAGCTACTCAATTTAGCAGCGATTATGGCTATGCATCCCTCGGTTCTAATCCTTGATGAGCCTACCTCTCAGCTAGATCCCATCGCCGCTTCCGATTTTTTGGAGACGGTCAAAAAGATTAATCGCGAGCTTGGAACAACCGTTATCATGACCGAGCATCGTCTAGAGGATGTTCTTCCGCTTACAGATCGGCTGATTGTGCTGAATGAGGGCATCGTGATTGCTGATGATACCCCGCAAAGGGTGGGAGAAGCTCTAAGCAAGCTGAACCATCCGATGTTTCTGTCCATGCCCTCACCGATGCAAATTTACGCAGGCGTAGAGAATGACTTAGCATGGCCTGTTACAGTGAAGGAAGGACGCCAATGGTTGGATGTTTTTCTAGAGGATAAGACACCTGCAGCGATCGCTGAATCTCAGCCAAGCTCGAAAGTGGACGGCCCTGTAGTCATAAAGTTTAAGGATGTATGGTTTAAATATGATAAACACGGATCGGACATCATTAAAGATTTGTCTTTAGAAGTAAAGCAAGGGCAGTTCTATTGCATTGTTGGTGGGAATGGAACGGGGAAGACATCAACACTCTCCTTGATGAGCGGCATCCTTCAGCCCTATCGAGGGAAGGTTCTAATCGGTGGAAAGAACCCAGCAAAAATGAATGCCAAAGAACTGTTTACTAACAATCTGGGCATCCTTCCGCAAAATCCGCAAACGATATTTGTGAAAAAAACAGTCGAACTAGATTTATACGAAATGTTATCTCAGCTTCCTTTAACGAAGGAAGAAAAGGTGGCTAAAGTTGAGGCCGTGGTTAAGTTCGCAGAACTGGAACATCTTCTCTCGATGCATCCGTATGACCTTAGCGGGGGAGAACAGCAGCGGGCGGCGCTGGCTAAGGTGCTTTTGTTAGAACCAAAGATTCTGCTGCTGGATGAACCGACTAAAGGATTGGATGGACCTTTTAAGGAGAAACTCGCTTTATTCCTACAGAAGCTTAATGCCGATGGTGTTACCATCGTAATGGTCTCGCATGATGTTGAATTCTGTGCCAAATATGCGGAGGTCTGCGCGATGTTCTTTGATGGAAGTATCATCACTACGAATGAAGCCCAGAAGTTTTTTGCGGGAAACAGCTTCTATACGACTGCCGCCAACCGTATGGCGCGTCATGTATGGAGCGAGGGAGTAACGATAGAGGGTGTGATTGATTTATGTCAACGAAGCAGGTAACGGGTCGTCGTTTGAGTCGTCGAACTTTATTAGCAGCACTACTAATCTTTATAGTTATTCCAGCTACAATTTTGCTAGGTATCTTTGTCCTAGATGATCGCAAATATTACTTTATCAGCCTATTGATCGTCCTCTACACGATGATTCCGTTTGCGTTGGTGTTCGAGAATCGGAAGCCGCAGGCGAGGGAACTCATCGTCATAGCGGTGCTAGCAGCCATTGCCGTTGCTGGACGCGCAGCCTTTTTCATGTTGCCGCAGTTTAAGCCGGTTGTTGCCATTGTCATCATCGCAGGGGTGAGTTTGGGAGCTGAGGCAGGATTTCTGGTCGGTGCTGTTGCGGGCTTCGTCTCCAATTTCTTCTTTGGGCAGGGACCTTGGACGCCTTGGCAAATGTTTTGTTTTGGCATCATTGGCTTCCTGGCGGGCATTTTCTTCAAGAAAGGTCTGCTTAAAAAGACTAAGCTGTCTCTCTGTATATTTGGAGGGCTAGCGACGTTCTTGGTATATGGAGGCATTATCAATATAGGCTCGCTGATGATGTTCACTTCAGAGTTCTCATGGTCGGCTTTGATGACGACTTATGTTTCCGCCTTTTGGTTTGATATGGTGCATGCGGTCTCGACGGTGGTGTTCCTCTTTTTCATTGCTAACCCTATGATTGAAAAGTTGGATCGGATAAAAACGAAGTATGGGTTGATTGAGCCTTAGGTTTTGGAATTGGGTGTTTGGCGTTTTAAGTGCTGCGCATTGCGCTGGCGGACGCTCCGAGAACGGACTGTTGTTACAATCGCTGTTGTGTCCAGATTTTTTTGAATTTTTCCCCTAGGGTAAAATCCGTACACAAAGGCGAACGCTCCGCTTTTCCACAATCAGTCCGTTCTCTCCGCTGCTATCAGCGCGAAACCCAAACCCACATCGACGAAAGGCTTAAAGAACCCCCCTTCGGTTTTTAGCCGAAGGGGGGCGGTAGTACCTAGTGGCTGGAGGTTTGGCCACTATAAGATATTACAATCGGTATGGAATTCTAGTAGCGATGCTCCCAGATCTAACCTTAAAAAACAGGCGATGCTCCGGTCTACCGGTATCGCCTGTTTTTTGATTATTCCCTTACGATATCCATAGGCGCTGAGGTATCTTCAAAGGGCTTAAGGCTCTTTCGGCTGGGAGCAGATGGGGAGACTGGCAACCTAACGATAATCGTCGTTCCCTCTCCGATAGCACTGTCTACCTCTATCCTTCCCTGATGCAGAGAGACAATTTTTTTAACGATCGCAAGTCCGAGACCGTTGCCATTGTTGTTTCCGTTCCGCGACTTGTCTATTTTATAAAATCTTTGGAATACGGCATTAAACTCTTCCGGGGACATCCCGATTCCATTATCGATGATGGTGACGGATACTTCTCCTGCACTACTAACTATACTGATGCGAATATTCCCGCCTTCCGGTGTGAATTTGATGCTGTTGCTGAGCAAATTCATCCATACTTGCTTCAGCTGATCTTCATCACCCTTAATTTTGATCGCTTCCGGCAGTTCAAGATCGATAACAATGCCTTTGGCTGACCATTGGGGCTCACAAGTCACAACGATTGTTCTAATCTGCTCGTCAAGATTGAAGGGACTTGCGTTGAAGGGATGATGTTCAGAATCCAGGGAAGCGAGCTTCAGTAAATTATCACTTAGCCTCGACAGACGTTCACTCTCCGCAATGATGATATCAAGATATTCGCTGCGTTCCTCTTCCACGATTAAATCATGGTTCTGCAACGCCTTGGCAAAGCCGGAAATCGACGTAAGCGGTGTCTGGATTTCATGAGAAACGTTGGATACGAAATCCTGCCTCATCTGTTCCAACTGCTTCAGCTCCCCTGCCATCTCCACATAGCTTTGTGTCAATTCCCCGATTTCATCTATTCGGTTCACTTTAAGCTCCACCTCGAAATCACCCTTGGCCAGTCTTTTTGTTGCATTCGTCAGTGCTTTGATCGGCTCCACCAAATATCTGGCGGCAATAAGAATGCATACACTACCCAGCAAAAGCACGAGCAAAAGCACAAAGAGCACCATCCGATTAACGATATTTTCGTTCTCAGCAGAATACTGCAAGAACATCGCGCGCCACTCCCCGTCCAACATAAAAGGCATCCCGATAAAAATATCCTTATCTTCCGCGGAGGAACGGTAGAGCTTTCCTTGTAGTACTTGTTTGACAGCTTCGGGGGGGACAGTGACAGCCGGGCTACCCTTGAGCCCATAAAAGGTATGTTCTCCGGCATGATTGTACAGGTGGATAGGGTGTGCGGAAACCTTAACCATACTATTCAGGAACTCGTCCGTATCTTTAGGTTTGGCGTCATCATAGCGGTGAATGATCTCTTTTCCCACTACGATCATTTCATTCTGTCCCTCGTAACTTATTTGTTTCTGAAAGACATACAAGCCAATGAAAAAGGAACAGACTAAACTAAAGATAATGATGCCCAGAAACGTGAGAATGACGCGTACATACAATGTCTTGATCATGGCATAGGGATCAGCCGATATCCCAGGCCGCGGGCCGTTTCGATTTGAAATTGCTCGCCCTTGCCGCTGAATTTCTCCCTCAACCGACTTATATGCACATCTACAGTCCGGCCGTCTCCTTCATAATTCAATCCCCAGATTTGAAGGATCAACTGTTCTCTTGTGAAGATTTGCCCAGGATGGCTGGCCAGCAGAAACAGCAGCTCAAATTCCTTCAAAGGAATTGTGACCGGTTCTTCACCACGCGTGACCTGAAAAGTGCGCCGGTTGAGCGCCACATTACCCAACTGCACGGACTGGGAAGAAACGACCAGCGAGCGTTTAAGCAAAGCTTTTACTCGCATTACCAATTCAAGCGGATCAAATGGTTTCGTTAGATAGTCATCCGTACCAAGTTGAAAGCCTTTCACTTTGTGTGCAGATTCTGCTTTAGCCGTCACCATGAGGAGGGGGATGTTGGCATCCCAGCGCCTGATTTCTCTGCACAGATCCCAACCATCCAATCCTGGCATCATAATATCTAGAATGACGAGATCGACACGCGAGTTCTGTATAATGGACAGAGCTTTGGTACCATCCCTGGCTTCTTTGAGGTCAAAACCTTCTTTTCGCAAAAATAAAGACATTAGCTTTCGGATGTTATCATCATCATCAGCGATAAGTATAGTAGCCACGATTTTCCTCCTCTATTAAGCTTTCATTATATCTGATTTGTACTTGGCAAGTAATGGTGTTATCCGAACTGCCAACCCAACAGGTTCCAATAGTAGAAGAACAGAGTCATCGCCACAGCCGAAAGCGTCACTAACGTATAATGTACACGCTTGAAAGCTGTCCAGTATTTATTCTTCCAAACCAGTATAGCCGAGATTAGTAAAGCTAAAGTCAGACCAACCAAAATGATTGGCATAACTAAACTGAGAGAAAGCGAAAGACTGATCCCGCTGAACTTCTGCATCATGTCCATGGACATAACCACCATAAATATCGTGACGAAAGATAGCAGCGCCCAACCAGCAGTTCCCGCAGATAGGCGGATGGCCCACTTTTCAGGTGGCGTCATCGCCTTAATCTTGCGTCTGGAGAAGATTAGTCCGAGCAATGCAGTGATGAAAATCAACCCCGAGAACCCTAGTACGATAAGCCAAAATTTATTCTGATCCAAGAGAGGCGTACGCTCCAGCGGCATATCCGGTGCCATCCCTAAGATCATATGTGTAACCTTACCGGACTCATTCGTGCGGAAGGCAATTTGTTCGGTACCTCCCTCGAGTTGGAACATATTCGGACTGACTTCATTATACAATTGTTGTTCACTACCACTTCCCAAGGATAGCTTATTATCCTCAACCGAGACATTCAGCTGAGCGAAAAAGTTGAAAAACTTATCAATATCACTGATGTTTCGGCGTGTAAATTGATAGGCTCCTGCATATTTTTGAATAGATTCATCAGAAGCGATGAATTCAGGCTGACTCGCATCAGGAGCAGTGTAGTAGCGGTTGAAAAAGGCTTGGATGAGGTCTTCTGCGGAATCACCGCCCTCACCGCCGTTGTAGGATACAAAGATGCCTACATGCTTGGCAGGCACAAGATACAATCCCGTATTAAACATGGGGTCAGAACCACCATGAGTGATCAGCGTGAGCCCATTGATTTGTTTCTCTGCGAACCCAAGATCCACTCCCGGCAGACGTTTATCAAATTGAAACGCCGTTGAATGCATTAGTTCTGCCGTCTCGGGTCTCAGAATCTGCTGGTCTCCATATTTCCCGTTCTGCAGATGGGCGATCATGAAATGCGCCATATCTACTGCTGATACTGTACCCGAGCCGGCAGGACGAAACCCGCCCTCGAAGGTAGGTGTGCCTGGAATAAAACTACCGTTCTCGCTGTTGTACCCCACAACTTTGTTGGGTATGAATGACTCCGGCAAAGGTTCTACTACAGTCGAATATTTCATGTCGAGCGGATCAAAAATATATTTCTTTATATAATCATTGTAAGGAACACCGCTAACTTCCTCTACAATTAGACCTGCGAGTGTAGCACCGTAGTTCGAATAAGAACTTATCTGTCCGGGTGGTCTTACCCGTGCCAACATATGCTTATTGAGTGTTTCCGAGATTGACCCAGGCAATTTGGCAGGGTCTGTAGTGATTTGATAACCAACTCCACCTTCTTCGAACCCTGCTGTATGTGTCATCAAATGGCGCATAGTGATAGGCTCAGGATAAGTAGCAGGGATCTTCACTGATTTCAGGTAGGTGTTAATATCCGTATCTAGATCAATTTTGCCTTGCTCGACCAGTTGCATCACCGCTGTCCAGGTGAACAGCTTTGTCGTTGAAGCAATTCGAAACATGCTGGTTGTCGGGTCAACGGGTGCTGCCTTTTCCAGATTGGAGCTGCCATAACCTTTGGCCAAAATAATCTTGTTGTCCTTTACGATCGAGATGACTGCTCCAGGAATTTGCAGCCGATTCATATCTTGTTCCATAATGCCATTAACGAAGGCAGTCAGACTCGCGGTATCATCGAGATTGGCAGGTGCTTCAGTCTGGGTTATAGGTAGCACAGTTTGATCCGTTTTGGTCTCGGCCCATGCCTGGTTCCCGGGCAACATAAGGCTTGCGCCTAATCCGGCACTGATCACAGCCAATAGGGTTAGAACAGCGATCAGTCTTTTTTTTATATAAGTTAACATTATTATCCTCCGCATCATCATTTATTGGGTTTGGATGATCATCCACCTAACGCTTATAGACATTATCAGAGTAGTGTGAATGGAACGTTAACAAGACTATAAAAAAACAGACTGCCATCCGCCGCCTTCAACGACAGAGGGTAGTCTATTGTGAAAAAATTGAAATTCCAGTTTCCTTTTTTGCCTGATAAATTAAAATAAACAGCGGTAGTTTAGGACGTGATTTCCTTGTCCTAAACTACCGCTGTTTCTATTAGAATCAGTGAACTCTTCTACATATCCCCACTTATCGATCAGCGATAACACCTTGTGACGGAACTTCCACAACGGGTCGCCTATGGGTAGCCTCAAGGGTGGAAAGGTCACCATCCAGCGCTTTTAGTCCGGGGAGCAGCAAGGCTGTACTAGCACAGAGCATTGGAAGAAGTCCGGCGATCACGAAAAGTACAGGTACACCATATAGCTGGGCAATCGCGCCGCCGGCAAAAGCACCAAAAGGCTGCAAGCCGCCACCGATCAGAAATCGGATGGAATTTACTCTTCCTTGCAGATTGCTCGGAACTAGACGTCCATGGAGTGAAGAGCTTAAGGAACCGAAGAAGGGACCCAACGTTCCAGAAGCAAATACAGCGGCGAGAGCAAAAGAAAAACTAGGAAATAACCCCCATAATGTAGTCACTAAACCAATGGTCCCCAGACTGCCAAGCATGACAAGCCGCCTTTTTGTAATTTCCCCTATCATGGAAATTACACTTAGCCCAACTAATGTTCCAAGGGCGAAAACTGTACTTAGTGTGCCCATCGTTGCCGCATCGCGGTGGAGCACTTCGCGTACAAAAGGGACCATCATCGTCCAGACGGCAATTGAGCTTAAATTACTGATGGAGGCCATGATCATAATCGTAAGCATTGCAGGGAATTGTTTATAGAAGGTAAAGCCCTCGGCTATCTCACGAATGTAAACGGAGATGGAGAAACGGCCTGGGGCTGGAGAAGGTTTCGGCAGCTTTTTCAAGCACAGCAGGGTAGTTATGGCGGCTAAGTAACATAACATGTTGATGCCAAGGGCTGGCAGCGCTCCATTGGCAGCGGTCAATGCACCAGCTAAGGCAGGTCCCAGCAGGGCAGCTGCGCTTTTGCTGCCATCAATGATAGCAAAAGCCCGCACTAGCTTCCGGCTGTCGGCAACGCCGGGAATAACAGCCATCGCCGTCGGCATAAACAGCGCGGCGCAGGCACCGCTGAGGCCTGCGGCGACAAACAGATGCCACAGCTGCAGCTGGCCAGTCAGGCCCATGACGAGTGGCAATGCTATGGCCAGTAAGCGAATGGCTGCCAAGCAAGCCATAAAGCGCACTCGGTGCAGCCGGTCGGACAACGGTGAACCGAGCAAGCGCAGCAGCAGCTCAGGGATGCCTGAGCTGAGCGCGAGTGCTCCCATCGCTAGCTTGGAACCCGTCAGCTCATAGACGAGCCACTCCATAGCCAGCAGGCCAAAAGCATCACCAAAAGCGCTTAAAGTAATGGTCGAGAGAAGACCATAATAGCTGCGTTTTATCATAGCTTGGTAGCTCCTTTTTTAAAATATAAGAAAGGTTAAGTTTTACACGGTATCCTCTTATATTTCTCGCATATACGCTTACCGTCCTTATAAGCTCGCCTAAGGCGTTTATGCTTAACTCTCCAGATATGTCCCAATCTGCTGGGGCAGCTCATTTAATGCTTCTAATCGCAGGCTGTACGATGTGTTTCTAACATTGGTATGGACAATGACCAGCCCAGCTGCACGCAGTGCGATAAGATGGTAGTGGATTGTGCTTTTAGAAAGGCCTACCTCACGCACGATTTCTGTGAAATTGAGCTGCTTGCCTGTGAGCAAACGAAGGATATACAGCCGGGTCTCATCTGACAACGCACGGGTAAGGCGGAGTAATGAAGGCGCAGGCCGTCCAGCTTCCGGAGGGAGAACATCACAAGAGTAGCTGGTGAATACGAATTCATCATACATAGCGGTCGTAACCAATGGACGAGCATGATATTGCGGAATGATAATGACCTGCTTCAGATGTTCGGTTGGATAAAGGCGCATTCCAGCAGTAGCTGCTTCAAAGACTTCCATATCATTGTTCCCGCTTAGCATCGCGCGTCTTGATTCGGCTTCCTGCTCAAGCCCTTTGATGATATTAGGATCGATTCCACTGAAGTATCCCGCGTTCCATTCGCGGAGGATGTCAGCGGCAGTGTCCCTGAGCTCCGCAAGATTGGAAGGGACCGATTGGCCGAAACGTCCGGATATTTCATACAGTTCGCCCGAAGATAAACCATCGAACCACTCCAAAAACCCCTCTACCGAACGCTCTCCCGGACAGCACCAAATATAGGGAGCCAAACTGAAATCATCAAGTTTCTTAACGACTTCCTGCATTTTACGTAGCAGCATTGGCGCGAATCTGGCTTGAACATCGCGTACCCAGAGCTTACCGGAATCCATGGCAGTATGGTTCTGCTTACTTAGAAAAGCAGTCATACTATAAACACATTCATACATGGGTGCAAAATCGACCTCAACTTTATAATCCAAGAGCTGCTCCATTCTTTCAGTCAAATACTGAACTTGTTATTTGTTCTATAAATATAGAACTAATTGTTGGTTTTATTCTAAACGAACTAAATGCGCTTTTCAATACCCTTTTGATTGAGAAAATAAGAAATTAAAAATATTGTTCAAATATAATCAATTGATTATATAAGTGCGTGGTTATATAATGAATCTGAAAATTAGATGAAGAAGGTGTAATTAGACTTGAAGGACACAAACGATTTGACTCAGGGTCCTATAATGCCTACCTTAATGAAATTAACGCTTCCGATTATTGCGACGAATTTCATCTCTACTACTTATGGTCTAGTCGATATGATTTGGGTTGGAAGATTAGGAAGTGGTCCGGTTGCCGCGATTGGTACAGCGAGTTTTTTTATTAATCTAGCGATTGCTTTATCGACTATGGTTACGATCGGCACAGGGATTAAGGTGGCGCATTGTATGGGGTCTGGTCAGTTAGAGAAGGCTAAATCTTATATAAAGAACGGATTTATGATGTCTATTTTATTAGGACTTCTCTATATGAGTTTAGTGCTATTAACCAAGAATCAGTTGATTGGTTTTTTTGATCTTGGGAGTGATGAAGTAGAGCGGATGGCTAGACAATTTCTAGTGATTTCGATATTTGGATCGGTATTTTCCATCGTGAATACGTTATTCGTAACTCTCTTAAACGCTATGGGAAATAGTAAACAACCGTTTCAGATCTTCTCCATTGGTCTTATGGTTAATATTGTCCTTGATCCATTTTTGATTTTTGGCTGGGGCAGTTTTGAAGGATGGGGAGTAGCGGGGGCAGCTATTGCAACATTAACGGCGAACATTTTGGTTACGGCTCTTTTTATCCTGAAGACAAGAAAGTCAGAACTCATTTCAAACCGATCTGCGTGGGACAGTCGTCAAATGAAAGAAGTCATCCGCATGGGGCTACCAATAACGATCCAACGGGTCACCTTTACGATCATATCGATCATCATTGCCAAGATCATTGTACGATTTGGAGCGGATGCTATTGCGGTTCAAAAAGTGGGAATCCAAATTGAATCCATTTCCTATATGACCATTGGCGGACTACAGGGAGCTATTGCTGCCTTTTTTGGTCAAAATTATGGAGCACGTCGCTTCGATCGTATTGGGCAGGGGTATCGTCAGGCCTTAATTTTAACCTCCATTTTTGGCGTGATCGTGTCACTTATATTTATTGCGTTCCCGCAGCAGCTATTTTCATTGTTTTTATCAGACCAGACAAGTTTGGAATTGGGCGCAGATTATATGCGGATCATCGGTTACTCACAATTATTCATGTGTATGGAATTGATGACAGTAGGTGCTTTTAACGGCATGGGTCAAACCCACATCCCACCGATCTTTAGTATTTCATTTACTGCACTCCGAATTCCACTAGCCTTACTCTTATCCGAACCTTTTGGCTTGAATGGGGTGTGGATGTCAATTGCGCTAAGCAGTGTGTTCAAGGGTGTTATTCTTGTGTTCTGGTTTAGAAGATCTTTGTTCAGAATGAATAAACAGCAGGCAAACTACTAAGCAAAGGATGAGCGTAGGAATGGCTTTATTAAATCGTAAACTCATACAGCTTTTAAAGGATAACCATTTGAATAAGGAGATTTTTCACGGAGAATTTGGACTGGAAAAAGAAAATGTCAGAGTGGATCCAGAGGGAAGACTTGCGCTGACACCACATCCAAAAGCCTTTGGAAACAAGCTGGAGAACCCCTATATTCAAACGGATTTCTCAGAGAGTCAGGTTGAAATGGTGACACCCTCTTTTGATTCTATTGAAGAGACTTATAACTTTCTGGAGGCGCTGCAGGATATTGTGTCGCTAGAGCTTAATGAAGAATATCTGTGGCCGAGTAGTAATCCTCCCATGCTGCCGAATGATAAGGACATTCCCATTGCCAAAATGGGTAATCCGGTAGAGGACGAGTATAGACATCAGCTAGCCGATAAGTATGGTCGTAAAAGACAATTGCTGAGTGGGATCCATTATAATTTCTCTTTTGATGAACAATTTCTAAAAAAGCTTCATGATATCGCTGATCCACAAGAGAGTTTTAAAGATTTCAAAGATGCGACCTATTTAAAAATAGCCCGCAACCTATTGCGATACCGCTGGCTTCTAATCTATTTAACAGGTGCTAGTCCTGTTTTTGATAAGACTTATATGGAGCAATGTGTGGCACGTGGTGAATCAGATGATGAAAAAAGCTTCTATTATCTGAATATGAACTCACTGCGAAATAGCGAATGCGGGTATCGGAATGAAAAACCTCTCTATGTGTCTTTTGACTCGCTTACGGAATATGTACATGATTTACAAGCGTTGATTGAATCGGAAGAATTATTAAGTGTAAAAGAGTTCTATAGCCCGGTTAGAGTGAAGACGGCAAGAGGTAAACATCCGTTAGAGGAGCTGCTGCAGGATGGGATTGCCTATTTGGAGCTTCGTTTTATTGATCTCAATCCACTCTATAAAATAGGAATTAGCAAAGAATCAATGACTTTCATTCATCTGTTTATCCTGTATATGCTATTGAAAGAGGATGAACCGTTCGGAGTAGAGGATCAGAAGATGGCGAATCTTAATCATGATCAATTGATCATGGAGGGGATCAAAGGCTGTTTGCATGATTACGGAGATTCTTGCGGGACAATGGAACAGAAGGCTTTAATTTGTATGCAAGAAATGCAGGATATGATTCAGCTATTGAACCCAGAGGATAAACAGCTCTCGAACGTTCTGAACGGAGCTAAGGATAAGATTTTAAATCCAGATCAGAGCTTTGCAGGGATTGTGAAGTCGGAAGTTCAACAATCCTCTTTTATTAAATATCATCTGAATAAAGCCAAACAATATGCTAAGGAAAGTCTTGCGAATGGATACCGATTTGTAGGATATGAGGATTTGGAGCTATCTACACAGCTTCTACTGAAGGCAGCAGTTAAACGTGGGATTAAGTTCCAATTGCTTGATCGGGAAGAGAACTTCGTTGTACTTACGAAAGGCGATCATAAAGAATACGTTAAGCAGGCTACGAAGACATCCCTGGATTCTTACAGCACGGTACTAATTATGGAGAATAAAATTGTTACGAAGGAAGTTCTCAAACAACAAGGCATTCGTGTTCCTTCAGGTGAGGCATTTGGAGATCTGGAAGCGGCAATGAATGCATATGGCACTTATCGTAATAAGCGAATAGTGATCAAACCCAAATCAACCAACTTTGGACTCGGCATTACTATTTTTACAGATGATTTCTCCAAAGAAGATTATCAAAAAGCCTTCCAAATCGCCTTCGAGCATGATCGAACAGTGCTGCTTGAGGAATTTATGACGGGGAAAGAATATCGTTTTCTAGTCATGGGTGATGAAGTAGTCGGAGTATTGCACCGGGTTCCGGCGAATGTGGTCGGTGATGGTGTACATACGATTGAAGAGCTGGTCCACGAAAAGAATAAGGATCCGCTAAGAGGTCGTGGCTACAAAACTCCGCTTGAGAAGATTCGGATTGGCGAAGCAGAAGAGATGTTTTTGAAGAATCACACTATGACTTGGAACGATATCCCTCCATTAAATGAGATCATCTACCTGCGGGAGAATTCGAATATTAGTACCGGTGGAGATAGCTTAGACTTTACTGATGAGATTCCGGACAGCTATAAAGATATAGCCATTCAATCAGCTAAAGCTGCAGGGGCCACTATTTGTGGAGTAGACATGATGATTGATGATATTAGGGAAGAGGCTACCGATACCAATTACAGCATTATTGAGATCAATTTTAATCCAGCGATTCATATCCACTGTTATCCTTTTAAAGGCAAGAACCGCCAAGCGGATGAACGAATTTTGAATCTATTGTTTGGAGAATGAACAGAAGCTCAACCAGTACTTTTGGTTGAGCTTCTGCTTTTAAACGAGACAATTCGCTCATCCACCCGCTGCATATTAATGCTAGGAGTTACCCGCTGCTGCAACGCCACTAAAGTTTCTGGCTTGGACGTTATTAAATGGATCTGTTGCTGCTGCATTTGTGAAGATCTCTGCTGTGTACTGAATCTGACCTGCTGCGACAGCCAACGCTGGTGGAACATCTACTGCTGTGAAACCAAAAGCCTCATTTTCTCTGCTGATTGCAACACCAAATGTTGTGGTGAAAATGATCGTTCCGTTTCTGCGAACATTAACGGTATTGGTGTTGAAAAGAGGATTGTTCTCTACTTTTAGAAATCCCGTCAAAAGTACGCGGACATTGCCTTGATTGTCAGGCGTCACCCCTACAGTCTGAATACCAATATCCCCAAAAACAAGGGGAGTCGCTGCAAGTGGAATAACTGCTGGCGTAGCATCCGAAGCAGCTTGATTGGAAAGTCGTAAATCTACAAACTGGATTGTCATATTATACTCACCTCCTAGAAATAGAATATGAGAGAAGGAGTGACAACTCTTGGATTCGTACGAAATTCCTCAGTTACCTACTTGTACGGCTTGATTTCAACCCCTTGTGACACTCTTGTAACAGAGATTCGCTACGATAGGCTACGAGGTGAGAAAATGAAGAATTCTAAAGCTTTTATCGTGTTGACCTTATTGTTGGTTGTCGGATGCAGTTCGGTACCACCGCAAGCCAATCCAGAACTGAAGAAAGAAGAGAAGAAGGAAGAAATGAAAGAAAGGAATGAGAAGTTAGCCTTCTGGGATGGCCAGAGAAAAGGAACCAATTTCATGAATTCAAAATCTTTACCGGAAAACTATGATGCTGCCAAAGAGCAGAATATTGAATTCATTCGTTTGGCACCAGATAAATGGGCAAAAGACAGTGACTATTTATTTAATGACAAACCGGATGCGAACCCGGATAAAGATTTTCTAATAGGGAATGCAGATAAGTATGAAGGGATTGTTGAGGAGGATTTTGCCGAGTTAAAAGCGGACTTAGATGCAGCCGAGGCTCGGGGCTCCAAAGTGGTGCTGACCGTCCTCAGTCTCCCCGGAGATCGCTGGAGGCAGTTCAATAATTACAAAAATGATGATCGGATATGGAAAGATTTCAGTTATCATGAACAAGCGGCAGTGTTTTGGAGAGATCTAGCAAGCCGGTTGAAAGATCATCCTGCAGTAATCGGTTATAACGTGATTAATGAGCCACATCCTGAGACCGCGACTGGATTTCACGATTTCTGGACACAGGACTACAGCGAATGGTATAGCTCAGTGGAGAACACCCCAGCGGATCTGAATCTTTTATATGAGACGATAGTGACCGCTATTCGTACCGTAGATTCCAAGACACCAATTATCGTAAATTCTGGCCTGTATGCTACACCTTGGGCCTTTAAATATTTGAAACCGATCGATGATGAGAATGTGTTGTATGCTTTTCATATGTACGAGCCTTACGAGTTAACCAGTCAAAATAAGAAAAAAGGGTTTACCTATGAGTATCCTGGAACGGTAAAGGTCGGGGATAATAAAACGGAAAAAGCTTTTAACAAGGAAGCCTTAAAGGAATTTCTGGAACCTGTTGCGCAGTGGGCAAAGGAACATAACATCCCCGCAAATCGGATTGTTGCAGAAGAGTTTGGAACGAATCGACTAGTAAAAGGTGCAGATCAATACATGGCTGATTTAATTTCGATTTTTGATGATTTCGGCTGGCACTGGGCGTTTTATGCTTTCCGCGAGGATACTTGGGACGGTATGGATTATGAATTGGGAAGTAAGCCCCCAACCTGGGAATATTGGCAAGCGATAGAGAAAGGCGAACAGCCTCCTCGAAAAGTAGTCGATAGCCCGATATGGGAAGTATTGAAGAAAGGACTTGAAGGAAAGGAGTAAATGATGCTACTTGAACATTCTAATTGCTGATGATGAGAAACACATGACCACTATATTGAAGACTTATTTCGAAAAAGAGGGCTATAACGTTTGGGTAGCTATGGATGGGGAGGAGGCGCTGGAGCTCTTTTTTTCGAATAAGATCGACCTTGTGGTACTGGATTGGATGATGCCTAAGCGAAGCGGGATTGAGGTGTGCAATGAAATCAAGCAGGTTAGTTTAGCTAAGGTGGTCATGTTGACCGCTCGATCTTCCCATGACGATGAATTTAGCGCATTAGATATCGGTGCAGATGAATATATAAGAAAACCATTCGATCCACGGATCTTAATGCTGAGAATCAAAAAAATGCTGGGTACCGAAAAAGTAGCTGCTATACGGGACTTAGAAATTGATTTTGAGCGAAAAAAAGTGTTCAAGAATGGGGAGGAGCTGTCCCTATATAAAAAAGAGTTTGAACTGCTAACCTTCCTATATGAGAATAAAGGCCGGATTTTGTCCAGAGATTCTTTGTTATCTTCCGTTTGGGGGATGGATTATCTTGGTGAAGAGAGAACCGTGGATACACATATCAAAAGATTACGCGATAAGATTGGGGCTGACCACGTAATCACACATAGGGGAATGGGGTACAGCTTCCATGATAAAAATCAATAAAATAAGCACGAAGTTATTGATTATGGTAAGTATTATTCTGCTGATTGTATTTGGGACGTCCTATTCATTACACAATTTTTTCTCGTCCGATTATTACCTTTACAAAATGAAAACCAAAATTAACGACATTTATGACGAAGTAAAGGATCTCAGTCTGGATCAGCTCATGGAGAAAGAAACAGCGATCGAGAACAATAACAATGTAACGATAGTTAGGGTTGAGAACCACGGAAACGCAACAATAATCAACGAGAACATTCAATTTGCATTGTATAAAGATAAAGTGGCACTTAATAAATTCTGGATTACGGAAAAAGTATTGGAAAAGGTAAACGAAGGAAAAACGGTGAATCTATTATTTAATCAGGGGAAATTGAAGTCCAGTCTATTAACGAAAATATACGAGCAGGATGGCAGTCTAATCCTCATCGGCACTGTGGTTGTGCACAATACAGATGCTTTAAACATCGTAAATCAATTCAGCTTCTATTCTATTCTTTTGGGGATTATTATCAGCTTGCTGTTAGTGGCTTATTTTTCGAGGAAAATCATTACTCCGTTAGAGCAATTGCAGGATGTAGCGAAGGATATCTCCAATCTTGATTTTAAACAAGTGACGATTAAGTCGGGGGATGAAATCGAAGAATTATCAAAGAGCATTAACCAGATGAGTCAGCGTTTGAAAAGCGCCCATGCAGAGCTGGAAAAGAAAAATCAAAGCTTAAACACACTGATCTCAAGCATCTCACACGAGGTAAAAACACCGTTATCCTTAATCCAAGCGTATACGATTGGCATTCAAGACGATTTGGATGATGGTACGTATACGGATATCATTTTGGAACAGGTGAAGTATACGTCTGATATGGTGGATTACTTAATTAAACTGTCCAAGATTCAAAAGACCGAAGTGTATAAAGAAAAATTCGATCTTAAAGAGCTTCTGCTCAAAGTGATCTCACAATATAACATTACGTTCAAAAATAAAAACCTGATCTTACAGACCGACTTCCATTCGGTTGAACGATCCATCGTTGAAGAGGATATTAGCCAGATAGAAATTGTATTCAACAACTTAATTAGTAATGCCATTAAATATGGGGAAGAGAATGTCTTTGGAATCTCATTAGCGAATGATACCCAAGGCACTTTGAAATTCACCATTACTAATAAAACCACGCGCCTAAAAGAGAAGCATCTAGCGTATATCTGGGACCCGTTCTATGTCATCGAGGAGTCTCGGAATAAAGAAATCTCCGGAACTGGACTTGGCCTGTCTATCGTCGCGGAGATTCTAGCTAAGAATGATCTCAAATATGAAGCCACATTAGAGGATTCGTATATTAGTTTTAGTGTTTGGTTTGATGTTGAAGATTGAGTTTAATACAAAGAACGGGACAGTAAATTAAGGGAGTTTTTTAAGGGTGAGGGCAATAAGATAATGAGTTCAAAGAGTCAGGAGTGGTTAGATAATGAGACTAGTAACATCGATGATGACCACAGAAGAAATGATAGAGGGCGATATTTCAAAAGCTACTGAAATTATTCTGAGTAATTTTAAAAATGAATTTGAAATATACAAATACTCTTACAACGATAGGAAATATCACGAAGTAGATATCGATTTATTTAACGTGGTCTTTTCGAAAGAAAAGATATACGACGATATAGATAAGTTGATTTCTACTTATGAGGAGATAATGAAAACACTAACACTTCAAATTGATTTTATTGCAGGTAATGATGACACTGATTCGGCAATAATAATATATGAGCAGGATAATGAAGACATAAAAAATTTCGGGTTATTTGTGACGAACCGAACCATACCTAATATTCAGCCATATTACTCCTCTCAAATCTGCAATGCCTATGTTAATCTAACCCATGTAAGTTTTGGGGTATATTGATAGACAAACCCAAAGCACCCTTTCTGAATTAAACCACCTATTGACCTTGATAGGGCTTCGTGCCATTCAAGGTCTATTTTTGCTGTTAATCCTTGTGATTGGATAATGTATTTACTGGTGCTTTTGATCTTGATATTTAACCCATAAATATGGTGGAAAGTAACGGAGGGAATTTTGGAACTGTAGGAGCGGAGCGTTCGCCTTTGTCTCCGGATGTTATCCGCTGATAGCGGTAAAATCAAAAACATCTGGAGACAACAGCGACCGTAAGTCCAAACATTCCCGCAGTTACGCCCCATCACCATATTCATCACACAATCACCATATTCTTCACCAGCCATCACCATATTCATCGCCCTACCATCAATTCAGCTTCAAGATCGAAGCATTATCAACAAAAGTAGCTATATTAAACAGCATCAATACATCCTTGATATCATTCTGAGCCATGTACTCACTGATACTCCCGTTATAATAACGAATGTCGATCACGTGGATTTCCGGTACATGCTGAGTCAAAAAAGGGATGACACTATGCGCATAGGAGTCCTTGATGACGAGCAACTTCTCCTGTTTGACCACTTTAGGATCAAGCTGGCTTGTGATTTTCATGAGAGCATGAACGCCCCCTAGGAAATAAGAGTACTTATCTTTTTTCTCCAAATAGCTTGAATCGTACATACTTGTTAAAGTCTCACCCGTATCTACAATATGCATCTTGGTGGATACATCATGAACTGGCTTATACATTTGAATGGAATCTGGCGCCACTCCGTTAAATTGACTCCGCGTATGGTAGCTTCCAAGGAACGAATCGCTTACCGTCTCAATCTCGAATTCGCTCTGGGACAGAGGTTGCCATCCCATACTTTTAGCATAAGCTACGTAAGCCAAATAAGCGCCGAAGGTTGTCCAGTGATGATCGGTCCGATAATAAATGTCCTCTGCGGCATGAGGAGCAAGAACATTAAATCCATTTATAAAAGTAAGGCTATTCCCTACATCCTCAGCAATCGTTTGATTCACCTCGGCTTGCGAATATACGGGTGCTAACCAGGGCAGACGCTCGTTGTACAAGGCTACCGATGTCGGCGCAAGCAGAAAGGTCGTTTTGGCTTCAGCATTTTTATCGGTAAAACGCTTCACAGCCGCTGTATATTGCTGAACCTTATTGTGATCAGGTGCCTCAAATTTTTCGAATAAGTAGCCATCTTTCCCCTTATATATTCCGTTATTCTCTTGCTGCAACCTCATTTGCTCCACCGCCGATTTCACCCATACCCATTTGGCGCGAAAAGGGAAGTGATCGGTTACGAAGCTTTCCGCCTCTTCCGCGTAGGTATGGGATAATAAATTGTCCCATGTCAGTTGGGGAGCGCTTTGCAAATATCGGTTTTCTAGCTCAGAGAAACGTTGAACTGGCAATAAGAAAAAGGTTATACCCACCAGAAACAGCGTCGCGACAAATCCCACCACTAGTATTCGATCCGTTCTCTGCTTCATAAACAATCACCCCCTAGAATCGGAAATATAAGAATGGGTTAAAGGTAGCATCCACTAAGTAAGCGACAGATAGGAAGAACAGCAAGCCATACCAAACAAGAGAAGGAATCGTTCTAGCATCCATACGCTTGGAAGCTTTTAAAGGTGCGGAGGCTAAAGTTAGTACGACGAGTAGAATCGCGTTTGTGTAAGTGAAGTATAAAGTAGTGGTATCCCACAATGGCTGACCGTTAAAGCCGAGCATCGCTTGCAAGTAACTAAGCACCAATGGAAGTTCTTCAAAGGCGAACAAGACCCATCCGATGAGAATAAGTACAATGGCATAGAGATGCCTAACCCAGCGTGGTAGGCGGCTCAGTAGCTTTAATCCCCACCATTTTTCAAAGATAAGAATAACCCCAAAGTATAATCCCCAGAGTAGAAAATTCCAGCTTGCTCCGTGCCAGATTCCCGTCAACAGCCAGACGATGAGGATATTACGCACCTGAATGCCTAAACCCCGGCGGTTGCCTCCAAGCGGGATATATACGTAGTCACGAAACCAACTGCTAAGGGAAATATGCCATCTCCGCCAGAAGTCCGTAATGCTCTGTGAAATATAAGGTTTGTTGAAGTTCTCGTTAAAGCGGAAGCCGAACATAAGTCCGAGGCCAATCGCCATATCCGAATATCCACTGAAATCAAAATAGATCTGAAAAGCAAATGCAATAATGCCAATCCAAGCGGTTAGAGCAGGCATGGAATCTAGATTGGAGCTGGAGATGGTGTGCCAGAGCAAACCGATGTTATTGGCAAGCAGCACTTTTTTGGCTAGTCCGATAATGAATCTCCGTACACCCTCTGCGAACATGGGGATATCCACTGAACGCGCTCGTAATTGCTCTGCAATGGTGTTGTATTGAACGATAGGACCGGCTACTAATTGCGGGAACAAGGCTACAAACGTACCGAAATCAATCCAATTTCGCTGTGCTTTAGCAGTTCCTCTGTATACGTCAATGATGTACGACATGGATTGAAAGGTATAGAACGAAATCCCAATAGGTAGTGGTAAATCAGTTAATGGGATATGAGTACCGAGGAGTTCATTTACATTTTGGATGAGAAAATCTGCATATTTGAAATACGACAATAAGCCCAGGTTAATAACCATAGAGCTAACCACAATCCACTTGCGCTGTACCTTAGTTAGCTTCGGTCTACTAAGAAGTAGACCAAAGCCGTAATCCGTAATGGTGGACAGCAACATAATTACAATGTAGACGGGTTCGCCCCAAGCATAAAACACCAGACTGCTTAAGAACAATATGAGGTTTTTGATTCGCCAAGGCGAAACATAGTAGAGTGCAAGGACAGCCGGCAGGAACAGGAATAGGAACAGTAGGCTGCTGAATACCATCGCTAATTATTTTTTAGTAAACAAGGTATCAAATTCAGTCACCAGCTGATCAGCACTCTCCGAAATCACGAATAAGATGTAATTGCCTTTTGTGACCAGCTTATAATTTTGGGCGTTCTCATACTGATCCGGAAGGTATTGTTCGAATTGCTTTTGAATATCAGTCGCACGCTCTTTGACGGCGGTTTCGACAGTAGAGATATCTTTTGCATCTTTAACTTTTAAAATGGCAATTTCGTTACTTTTCACATTCATCATTGGCATTCTAATGCTATAATCTTCAAGTAATGATGGAGCTAGATGGTACAGCTGAGCCACCATATCTTCTTCAACTTCCATTAATGAAGGCTGTTCCACTTTTGCGAGCATCTCGTCGATCATTTCTTTCGGCGTCAGATTGGTTTCGACAACGGCTTCATTGTTACTACTGGAACAGGCGCTAAGCATTACACTTAATACAATAGTTAACGCTAGAATGAAGGTATGTTTTTTCAATTAGGTCACTCTCCTTGGTGTGTTTGATCTACGTTTCTCTAGTTAACTAACGTAAAGAGTCTATAGAATGTTGCGGGACACTTTCTTTCGAATACTTTACCCCAATTTTGTGGAAATATGTTTGAAGGAAAAGGTCATGCAAAGATCTTCCTCTCTTAGCTTGCGCAATGGTTGGTTATACTGTTAATGTTAGATAGATAGTTTTGAATAGAAGGGGATTGAACGGAATGATCGAAGAACTGAACAATAATGGACTACCGGAGAATTACGAGGAATTAAAGAAAGCTGCCAACCGCTCTGCGGATTGGAGAGCCCGTCTAGAAGCTGTTGAAGAACTGGGACAGACTAACCACAAACAAATTATCGATATCCTGACGCGTTTAATGGAGAGCGATCCTGTATATACAGTTCAAGAAGCGGCTTACCTTAAACTGAAGGCATTCGGCGAAGATGTTAAAGCACCGTCCAAGAATAAACCGGAGCTAGTAAAAGGCGTATCCAAAATACTCCTGAGAATCAAGAAGAGCTTGCCAAGAGATCATTCGTACGAAGATTTCAAAGAGAAACTGAAGAAGATGAGAATCGACGTGTACGATATTTACGAAGGCGAAAAGGGCGCTGACTTTGATGCTTGGCTGATGAAGATGTGGAATTCCTCGAACAAGTAAAGGATGACAACATGCAAACTAACAAATTGACAGAACAATTTCAAGAATATCTTAAGCTTTCCGCTGACTTACGTCCTGACTATATTGCCAGCTTAGGTAAGGGTGATAATGAAGCGAAGATTACGGCGATTTTTCCGGAAGCCCCTGAACTGCTGAAGGCCATTTATAACACAGTTTCGGGTACAAGCAGTGAGGAAGAAGAACCAAGTCTGATTGAATTTATTCCAGGATATCGTCTAATTCATATTAATGAATATGAAGCAGAGATGAAGATTTTAGCTGGAATATTGGAGGAAAAAGGCCATCAAGTGGATGGAGTTATCTTGCCGATCTTAACGAACTACGGTAGCGACTTCATTTGTTACTATAAATCTGCAGATGGTGTGGAACGTGTATGTGACCTGCTGCATGATTTTGGGGATCTGATTGTCATGTATGAATCACCTGAAAAGTTCCTGGAGACTTTATGTGAGTTCTACAAGCAGGAGGTTTATTTCCTGGATGAAGAGGGTTACCTCGATTGCGATTTAGTAAAAGAGGGCGAAGTAGGCGCGGCTCTAAACCCGGATGCGAAATATTGGTCCGAGTAACAAGCTGATACCCTATAAAGAAGAGCAGCAGTCCTATTACGGACTAGCTGCTCTTTGTTTATTAAATATCTACTGTTATGTTACTCCTGTGCAGCACGTTTCTCCTGCTCGCGAAGCTCTACTCTCCGTATTTTTCCGGAGGTCGTCTTCGGAAGATCTTGAATGAACTCGATTTTGCGTGGATATTTATAAGGAGCGGTCCACTCTTTAACATGGGATTGCAGCTCCTTCACAAGCTCTGGAGAAGCGGCGGTCTCATCTTTTAGTACAACAAAAGCTTTAACGATGTGTCCGCGGATTTCATCCGGACTTGCTACGACCGCGCATTCCTTAACCGAAGCATGTTTCATAAGGGCTTCTTCTACTTCGAAAGGACCTATGGTGTAGCCCGAACTAATGATAATGTCATCTCCACGGCCCTCGAACCAGAAATAACCCTCTTCATCTTTCCGTGCCCGGTCACCAGTTATGAAGAACTCGCCGTGAGTAGAGCTTTCTTTTCTGCCAGGGTCTTTGTAATAGGTATGGAATAACGCTGGCATGCTTAGGTGCACTGCGATATCTCCAACAACTCCAGCAGGTAACGGAATGCCGTCCTCATCTACCACTTCAATTAGACCCGGAGCAATAGACTTACCCATAGAACCTATTCGGATAGGTGTATCTTTGAGAGTACCGATAATAAGCGTACTTTCTGTTTGACCGTAACCATCACGAATCGTGATATTGAATTCACGCTGGAAGGTGTTGATAACCTCTTGATTCAAAGGCTCTCCAGCGGAAACCGCGCAGCGAAGGTGGGACAAGTCATACTGATTGAGATTTTCTAATTTGGCCATCAAGCGATATTCGGTTGGCGTACAGCATAATACCTCGATGTTGTGATCTTGTAACAGCTGCAAATATTTTTTGGGATGAAAAGATCCACTATATACAAAGCCGGTCGCCCCGTTGCCAAGGACGGTTAGGAAGGGGCTCCAGATCCACTTCTGCCAGCCCGGTGCTGCTGTTGCCCAAACGGTGTCGGTTTCTTTGATATCGAGCCATTGAGGCGATGTGATACGTAAGTGAGCATAACCCCACCCATGACTGTGAACGACTGCTTTAGGGTTGCCAGTTGTTCCAGAGGTATATGCCAAGATCGCCATATCGTCGCGGTGGCTTTCGACTGCTGTGAATTTATCTGGCTGATCAATCATTAGGCCTTCCAGATCTAGCCATCCATGACCGAGCTCGTCAGGGTCGCCGGATACTGAAAGACGGTAATCCAGAGCAGGCAGATCGTCCGAGATTTTATTAACTTCATCAGTGACCTCGGACCAGGCAATAACAGCTCTGGCTTCGGAATGCCGCAGACGATAAGATAAATCCTTTGCGCGAAGCATTTCTGATGAAGGGATAATGGCAAGTCCTAGCTTCAGACATGCTAAATAGATGACATAAGCGATGATTCGACGGGGAACCATTACAAGAACACGATCCCCTTGCTGAAGGCCGAGTGCTGCGAGCCCTCCGGCAAGCTGGTTAGCTTGCTTGCGAAGATCTCCGTAAGTGATCTCCTCGTAGTCTCCTTGTTCATTCAACCACTTAAGCGCAATCTTTTCCGGAGCATGACGTTCCATTTCCGAAGTGAGATTGTAGTACTCAGGTGCGATCCACTGCTGATTATCCAATATGAACCTCTCCTATATAAAACAAGATGTGTATAACTGTTATGCTTAGTATAGCACGTTATCCTAGTACCAGGTACTAGTACCTTGATGCTTAAATTTGATATCATAGGGTTCAGAAGGTTAAGATAACTTGTGTAAATATAAATCCAGAAAGTGAGAACTATGTTATGAATCACACAACTTTTGATGAAATATTCGCTATTATGGAAGCCTCTTTTCCTACCTCCGAGATCAGAACCTATGAGGGGCAACAGGAGTTATTGGATGTTCCACATTATCGATTGATTACCGAAGTGAATACTGAGGGGAAAATCATTGCTTTTATAGCTTGCTGGGAGTTTCCAGGATTTCGATTTGTAGAACATATTGCCGTGGACCCAAGTATAAGAGGTGGGGGCATTGGTAAAAAGCTGATGGAAGAATATATCCGTCAGTCGGGCAAGCCTGTGCTTCTTGAAGTAGAGCCGCCACTGGGTGAAATGGAACAACGGAGAATTGGCTTTTATGAGCGACTGGGCTTCCATTTGAATCCTTATGCGTATGTGCAGCCCCCTCTGCGTGAGGGAAATGCGGATTTACCGCTTCAAATTATGACTTACCCTAACCCTGTCGATGTAGAAGAATTCAATCTTTATAGAGAAATTTTATATACAGAAGTGTATAAGGTTACAACGCCGTATCAAAGTTAATCTAACAGCAATCCGTACGATCCTTTTTAGGACAAGCGGGTTGCTGTTTTTATTTTTTTTGAATTAATGATATTTTGATTTTTTTAATTACAAAATGGGTACAAGTAAGAAACAACTTAGAGACATAATCTTATTTTGTTTGAGCTAAAGTAAGAACAAAGATTGAACTTTCGAGGAGGGCTTACTTATGAAAAACAAAAAAATAATTATAGCAACAATGGTGTTTGGGATGGTAGTCACAGGATCAGCCGGTGTGTACGCAGGAACTAAACTTCAGAAAATTACGGCATATCTCAATCACAGCATTGGATTTAAGGTGAATGGCACGGCTTATACGCCAGTTGATAATAAAGGAAATGCACTGGCACCAATTACGTATAACAATACAACCTACCTTCCTGTACGTGCGATTGCTGATGTGATGAAGGTGCCTGTGACCTTTGATGCGGTGAACAATCAGGTTATTCTTGGCACAGGAGGCTCGGTGACTGACACTATTTCTCTGGCTCCTGTACAATACAGCAACAGTCAGAAAGAAGAGATTGTTAAAGCCTTCGCCAATTTCCAAGGTTTCGAAACAGCCTATGCACCTACTCAAATGGTGAGTGGAGACGCATTTCAAAAAGTAGTGGGTTCAGATGATGGTGTGAACTTTCTGTTTAAGCAGATGAAGGTGAACATTTCTCCTCGTGATTACGCTTACGAATATAAAGGTGAGACCGTAAAGCTCTCTAACGGAACCGAAGCTAAATGGTATAGTCCATCCACCGATTCGTTGTTCTTGGCCTATAAACTGGATGATCGTTTTGTTACTATTAGTTCCCCGAATAAAACACTGAGTAAGACGCAATTAGAAAAAGTAGCAGTGAATGTAGTGAAATGGACGAAATAAGCCCTCATTAGCACTTATCTTTGTGCCTTAAAAAGTAAAGCAGCAAGTCTCCCGTAGTTGGAGAGGCTTGCTGCTTTTTTTGTCGTGTTTGGGAGCCAATGATTTAAACGCTTTTACTTACTGTGCTGTTTATTTGGCAGCTTTTGACTTGGTGTACTTTTACCGTGATTTTCTTTATTCTTTTCAGCTTTCTTTTGGGTATCGTGTACTTTTTCTACAAAAGCATGAGTATCGTCCATGTTTATCCTCCTTGATTGGCAACCTTGCCGTTACTGTAACCACTTTTGTAAGAATACATACACGATGTACTTTACAAACTTCTATGTTTATAAAGACATTGCGAAAATATTTAATAGTTACTATAAATGGATGCAAGCATTTCATAGAACAGTAAGGGAGACTGATTATGAACAGGTTATTTAAACAAGCTGTATCCATGACCTTAGCTTTCGTTATGGTACTGGGAATTACATTCACAGGAATACCAGCTTATGCTGAAGACAGCAATGGGGATGCTGGACTACTGCAATTACAATCGTTAGAGCCTGTTACATTATTGGCAGGGAATTCTACGTGGAAGTATCTAGATCACGGAACAGATCAAGGGACGGTATGGCGGTCCGTGTACGATGATTCAACATGGGCGTCTGGCCAAGCGCCGCTTGGTTATAAAGATAGTGGATCCGGAGTCAGCAGCAAGCAATTTGGTGCTCTGAACACAAATATAAGCTACGGTTCTAATAAGAGTATGAAATATCGTACTTCTTACTTCCGTACAAACGTAACGGTGAATAAGGAAGAGATTGCGAAATCCGATAAAATCTTGGGTAACTTCGCATTTGATGACGGAGCTGTACTATATTTGAACGGTAAAGAAATTTACCGTGAGGCTATGCCAGCGGGCGAAATTAATTTTCAAACAAAAAGTTCAACTAACTTAAGTGATCCAAACGAATATACCAAGGTAGACCTTACCGAAGTAGTAAAGGCTAACTTGAAGGACGGAAGTAATGAGCTTTCAGCTGAGGTGCATCAGTCAAGTGATGGTAGCTCTGACCTCTATTGGGATATGAACCTGATTGCTTATCCGGTAGTAGAGCCTGTAGAACCTGGAGTTGGTAAGCCTGAGTCCATCGCACTGACTTTTAACGGAAACCCTCAGACTAGTATGGGATTCAACTGGTATGCACCTGAGAGTGTGACGGGTACCAAGCTTGAAGTAGTAGAAGCTTCTAAATTAGTGGACGGTCAGTTCCCGGTAGGTGCTCAAACTTACGAAGGAACATCGGTTACAACAAGCGTGTATATGACCAAAGCGGATAAGTCAGCTAAAAAACCAGTTGTACTGACTAGCCATAAGGTCATTGCTGATCATCTGCAGCCGGGAACGGAGTATGCTTACCGTGCTGGGGATGGACAAGCTGACAATTGGAGTGACATCGGAACGTTTACAACAGAAAGCTCCAGTAATCAGGCATTTAAGTTCTTATATACAACGGACTCTCAAGGAACAACTGAAGGTGATTTTGATATTTGGAATCATACCCTTCAAGAGGGATTGGCTAAATTCCCGACAAGTGAATTCATTCTGAATTCCGGTGATTTGGTAGACAACGGTGATATTGAGGAGCAATGGGGATGGTTCTTCAATAAACCAAAGGATATTCTAGCAAATATTCCATTGGTTCCACTGGTAGGTAATCATGAAAGTAAGAGTTATAGCAATTACACAACTCATTTTAATTTACCTAATGTCTCGAATACGGGGGCAAAACCAGATGGCTCTGTATATTCTTTTGACTACGGTTCAGCACACTTTATGGTTATTAATACAGAATATTATGGTGCTAGCTCGAGTCTTGAGAATAACGAAATTTACAAAAAACAAGTAGAGTGGCTGCGCAGTGAAGCCGCGAAAAGCGATCAGAAGTGGAAGGTTGTGCTTTTGCATAAATCACCTTATTCAGTTGCCAGTCACACAAATGATACAGATGTACTCTATTACAGAGCTAATTTGACAAAGGTATTTGATGAGCTTGGTATTGACATGGTTATCGGAGGACATGACCACACCTATACTAGAAGCTATCAAATGTACAACAATCAGCCGTTGACGGATATTAAGCCGGACAAAAACGGAGTGGTAACTGATCCTAAGGGTACGTTATACCTGATTACAAATGCAGCGGGTAATAAAAAATATAATGTTGGCGCAGGTCCGTTTCCTTTTGCAGCTAAATACGAGCAGCCTGGTAAGGAAATGTTCACAGGAATGACTGTAACGAATAATGAATTTTCATACGAAGCCTACACCACGACAACTGGTGGATCTACTGACTTGTATGATAAATACAGCATTCATAAGTCTGACGTAGCTGTTAAACCTGTGCAAAATGCAAAAGCTACTGTAGCAGATGGCGGTAAAATCACGTTAACTTGGGATGCGCCTGCATCCGGTGCACCGGTATCAGGATATCGCATTTATGAGCAAAATGATCTGATATCTGCAAACTGGACTCTCAGTGTTCCTAATACGGAAGGTCAAACTTCTTATAGTTACACTGTAGAAAATACTAATCCGAACCAAACCTATCAATTTGTTATCAAAGCGGTAAGTGACAGAACCAATTCAGAAGCTAAAATTGCTTCTACCGATTCTATCAAAAAAGTTACAGTTACCTTTAACGGCGACCCAGTGAGTGCAAAAGGATTCACTTGGTACACAGCGTTGAAATCTTCAGGAAGCGACCTGCAGGTTGTAGAGAACACGGGCGTTACTCCAGACTTTACAAAAGCTGCTGAGTTTACAGGACGTTCAGCTGTTTCCAGAAATTCAAAGGATGAATTAGTTCATAAAGCTGAAGCTTCTGGCCTTAAGGCTGATACGAAATACTACTTCCGTGTAGGTGATAAAGCACTGGGATTGTGGAGTGCAGTGGGAACTTTCGAAACAGCTGCTAAGACAGGTGCATTTACTTTCATCGATCTGGCGGACACACAAGCTAAGACGGAAGATGAGGCTATTCTTTCTGGAGAAACGATGGCAAAAGCACTTACGACATTCCCGAATGCTGAGTTTGTGGCGATTAACGGAGATATCGTAGATACTGGAACCAACGAATCACAATGGAATTGGTTGCTTGGCCATTCGCAGGAAACCTTGCTCAATACGACTATTGTTCCAGTTGCGGGGAACCATGAGGATAAAGCGAATGCCTTCTATGAGCACTACAATATTAAGGAAGCCGCAGGCTCACCAACAGAAACAGGAGCATACTATTCCTATGATTACAGCAATGCGCACTTTGTAGTCTTGAACACGAATGAGAATTCGGATGAATATGCTAACTTCAGCAAAGCACAGTTGGATTGGATGAAGGCCGATGTAAAAGCAGCGAAGGCTGCTGGAGCGAAGTGGATTATCGTCGCTATGCATAAAGGACCATATACAACCTCTAACCACGCTACTGACAAAGATATTATGGGCGCTAATGGAGAAAGAGCGAAAGTCGCTCCAATGATGGCTGAACTGGGCATTGACTTGGTTCTTCAAGGCCACGACCATATTTATGCACGGACGAAGCCAATCAAGGCTGACGGAACTGCAGCAGACACAGTGAAGATCAAGGAAAGCTTCAATGGTCAAACTGTGGAGTACACAGTAAACCCAGATGGAACAATCTATCTGATTCCAGCTACGGCAGGAGCGAAGGTTTACTATAAGAACATGAAGAAAGAATTGGGAGATGCGTACTATAATCTCTTTGAAGTAGCCAATGAGAATACAGCAGCTAAATACGGAGCGGACCCAAGTGATGCTACGCGTCCAATGCGCGGTCAAGTTCAGACCTTTGTTGGTATCACTGTAGATGCAGGGAAGCTGACAGCTGTATCTTATGAGATTGATCAGAATGTTAATGAGGCTAAACCATATGTTCTTGAAGAGTTCGGTATTGTTAAGGGCGATGAGAATGGTGGAGTTACACCAACACCAACAACAGCACCAACAACAGCACCAACAACAGCGCCAACAACAGCGCCAACAACAGCACCAACAACAGCGCCAACAACAGCACCAACAACAGCGCCAACAACAAAACCGACAGCAACACCAACACCAACAGTAGCGCCAACAGCTACACCAGCACCGACAACGGCGCCTTCACCAACTGCGACGCCAGTTAGTAAGCCATCTTTAACGGATACTAGCAATCACTGGGCGGCTGCTGTTATCGAGAAAGCAGTAGCAGCTGGCTTCGTTAGTGGTTATCCGGATGATACTTTCCGTCCGAATCAGAAAGTAAATCGGGTTGAATTTATCACAATGCTGGCACGTGCATTGCAATTGCCGGAGAATGGTGACACTTCAAGCTTTAAGGATTCTGCGAAGATTCCAGCATGGGCTAAGTCTTTTGTGGCACAGGCTGTATCTCTGCAAATTATCAGTGGCTATGATGATGGAACATTCCGTCCTACACAGGAGCTAACACGTACAGAATTAGCAGTTATGGTTGTTCGCGCTCTTGGTATTACGGTAGATCCTAAAGCGACATTAACCTTCAATGATGCTAAGGATGTACCAGCATGGGCAGTGCCGTATATTGCAGCGGCAGCGAAATCAGGCCTTGTGAATGGTGTAGGGCAGAATAAATTTGCACCTAACCAGAAGGCAACAAGAGCAGAGGCAGTTACCATAATCCTTGCATTATTAGAAAAAGGGCAGAAGTAAACTATTATCTGCGTGAAATGAACTCAAGCTTAGTTTGTATCGAACAAAGGGGGTCTCAGCTTATCTGCTGGGGCTCTTTTGTGTTTATTGCTTTTTTTATAAGAGGCCATCACTTTGCCGGAAAACATCACTAAGGAAGTGGACTATTATGATGAAGAAGTAACAGAATACAAAATAATATGAATTTTAAAATAATGCTTGCAATGAATCTCTATACATGATATATTCTATTTCTGGCCGAGAAACACACATGCCGAGCTCGAAAAAGAAGTTAAAAAAAGAGCTTGACATTAAACGGCTGAACATGATATAGTATTAGAGTTGCTGCTGAGACATTAAACGGCGCCAACGAGAACTTGATCTTTGAAAACTGAACAACGAGTGAGTAGGAAATCACGAAAGTGAAATCCAAAATTAGAGAATTAATTTTCTCGTCAGATGTTTCAAAATGAGCATATCGCTCTTTTCAATACTAATTGGAGAGTTTGATCCTGGCTCAGGACGAACGCTGGCGGCG
>NZ_VTZR01000037.1:0-4364 GCF_008370385.1 Paenibacillus sp. B2(2019) | reverse complement strand
CGGAATCCAAAGGCAACACTGACGTTTGATGATGCTGACCAGATTCCAGTATGGGCAAGACCTTATGTGGCAACAGCTGCAGAAGCAGGCTTAATTAAGGGGAATGGGGATGGCAAATTTAATCCGAATGCCTTTACCACTAGAGCTGAAGCAGTCACTGTGATTCTAGGCATGTTAAACCATCTGAAATAAGTTAGAGAAGAGTCGCTATACTATATTTTAGTAGATTAATCCCCTTCAAGCCCATACGCGAATGCAGCATTGTGAAAGCATGAGGTATGAGTACGCTGGAGGGGTTTTTTCATGACACTTACCGTAAAATTTATCAAGAAATCTAAATTATCATCATTAACCTATCCATTGCGGGAGAGTAAGATGTAAAAATAAAACATTCGATTTATTATCTTTCCTCACTTATGAACGATAGCATTTTGTAATCGGAATGCTCCTTCCTATGAATCTTTCCATGAATTTATATTGTCCCGATAACTACATATTTTGTAAGAAACTACTTCAACTAGCTCTTTATAATCATATATTTAGTTAAGAGGAGGAAGTCTAAAATGTTCAGTTCCAGACAAAAAGCAATGGTGCTGGTAATGCTAATTGCAATGTTTGTCAATTTTGCACCTAATGCCAGGGCTGCAGACAACGGAGATGGTACATACACAAATCCTATTATATGGGGGGACTATCCGGATAATGATGTGATCAGGGTGGGAGACACCTATTACATGTCATCAACGAGTATGCACCTATTTCCCGGAAGTCCAATCATGAGTTCCAAAGATTTAGTGAATTGGCAATATGAAAGCTATGCTGTTGACAGAATGGAAGGTGACATGTACGACCTTAAGAATGGGTTGAAGGCTTATGATGAAGGTCCATGGGCAACCAGCTTGAGGTATCATAACGGTAAATTCTACTTGATGTATAACATCAATGGAGATGCTGCATTCGTAAGTGTTGCGGATAGCGCCAAGGGTCCATGGAAGATTTACAAGTTAGAAGATGAACTATACGATCCGGGGTTATTTTTTGACGACAATGCAAAAGTATACGTTGTACATGGTCAAGGTCAACTTTACCTAAGTGAGCTGAAGATTGTTAGTGAAGCAACAGGTGAACTCTCTATTATTTCGAAGAGACAGCCTGGAGCATCAAGAAACGGAAAGATGATATATGACTACAAGGGTGGCGCCTATAATGAAGGTTCACATGTGTATAAAAAAGATGGCACCTACTACATTCTAAGCACTCCGACATGGAACAAGGGTTCAAAGAAAGAAATAGCGATCAGAACACAAGACTTGGCGAATGGCCCTTATGAAGCAAAAGATATTATAACTAGTTTTATGAACTTTGCAGGCAATGGTATTCATCAGGGAGGTATGGTAGACGTACCTCAAGGAAAAGGTAAAGAATCCGAATGGTGGTCGGTCATATTCCAGGATCGAGGCAAGCTAGGACGTGTGCCTACTTTACAACCAGTCAACTGGAAAAATGGATGGCCATATTTAGGAGAATTTGATGGGGAAAAAGCTGTTGTTACTTATAAAAAACCTAATATATCAGGGGTTGAAGCAACTGAGCCAAAGGCACCTGCAACATCAGATGATTTCAGCAGCAGCAAGCTAGGTCTACAATGGCAGTGGAATCACAATCCTGACAATGACAAGTGGAGTCTTACGGAAAGACCAGGATATATAAGACTTAAAACATCTAGTGCAACAAATTCTTTAGCATATGCTAGAAATACGCTTACTCAAAGAATTATTGGTCCAGATTGTACAGGAACTGTAAAGATGGATATAAGCCATATGGCTGACGGTGATCAGGCTGGATTATCTGTAATACAAAAAGATTCCAACTTCATCGGAATAAAGAATGAAGATGGAAAGAAGAGAATCGTTGTTCAGGACTTATGGACAGAAGAGGCATCCATTGATCTTCCAGGAGGAACAACGAATATCTGGTTTAGAGCTGAAACTCCAAGATTTGAATATCGAACGGAGTTCTCATACAGTCTAGATGGAGTAAATTTTACTCGATTAGGCGGAAGATATGAAATGCGTTACGGAACCTACGTTGGTATGAGGTTTGGTATTTTCAACTATGCAACAAAAGCCCTTGGCGGATATATTGATGTTGATTCATTTGAACTGACAATGACTGAAAATGAAGGTAACTTATTTCGTGTAAATAAGAAGATTGATGCTGAACGGTATGATGATCAAAATTATGTAACAGATAAAAATCTTACGATCAACGCTAAAACGGAGTGGACAGATGATGATGTAAACAGTGGATATGACCAAAGCATGGCCAATATCAAGAATGGCGACTGGTTGCGTTATGACCAGGTGGATTTTGGTAATGGGGAAGCAAAATGGTTTAACGCAAGAGTAGCGAGTAACAAAACTAGCGGCACGATTGAGGTTAAACTAGCTGATACAGATGGAAATCCCGCTGACACGATAGCAACACTACAAATTCCGAATACCGGTAACCTCAACAAGTATGTAAATGCTAAAGCAGAGCTTATAAAAGAAGTTACAGGTAAACAAAAGATATTCTTAATATTTAACGGTGCAGATACGGAAATGTGCAAGCTAAACTGGTTTATGTTTGGTTCTGGTGATTATCCGGAGATTGCTGAAGCTCCAGCTCATGTTCAAGTGGATTCACCAAACAGCTCAACGATTGATATCGCATGGGATGCTGTATCCGGAGCATTACAGTATGATATCAAGATTGATAATAAGATCATAAGCAATGCAACAAGCCTATTTTCAGAAACAGGGTTACTTACAGGCTCAACTTATACCGTACAGGTTAGATCAAAGAACTTTGCTGGTTTCAGTGAATGGAGTGAGGGTGTAAATATAACAACAGAAGCGGACCCTGAAATGATTCCATCAACTGACATGACAGTAACTGCTTCAAGTGAGGAAACTCAAGCCGAAGATAATAAAGCAGAAAATGTCCTAGATGGAAACCTAGATACGATCTGGCATACAAAATGGAATGGTGGAAATACGCCTCCTCACACATTGGATTTCAACTTGGGTGCAACATATGACGTATATAAGCTTAAATATATTCCAAGACAGTCCGGTGGAGACAATGGTAGTGTAACCAAGTACAACATTTATACAAGCATGGATGGTGTAAACTACACCTTGGTCAAGGAAAAAGGAACATTGGTAAGCGATTCCACACCGAAGACAGTAACATTTAGACCTACGCAGGCTCGTTACCTGAGATTTGAAGTATTGGCTGGTAAAAATGGATACGGTTCCGCTGCTGAAATTAACATTTATCAAAATGCAGATTCAATACCAGTCGTATCTGATAACAAGACAGCTGTAGCAAGCAGTGAACAAGCAGGGTCTGAGGCTTCAAAGGCTAACGATGGTAATATAGCTACTGCATGGAAGGCTGTATATGAAGATGCGATGAAGACTTGGACTGTGGATTTAGAAGAAAAATATGACCTGACAGAAATCGAGCTTGAATGGGCTGCAGAAAATGCAAGTAAGTACAGGGTTGAAGTGTCAAGTGATAACAAGGTATGGATACATGCAGTTGACAGAACGGCGGATACAGAATCCAGCAAGGTTAAAACGGAGAGAGTTTCAAATGATGAAGTAAGGTATGTGAGGGTAACATTTACAGAAGGAATCGCTTCGATTGATGAAATAAGAGTACGCGGTATGAAGAGTGTAATTATACCGGAATCAAACAATGTCGTATTAAACAAACCTGCTACTTCAGATAGCCAGCAAAACAGCGATCCAGCATCAGCAGGTAACGATGGTGATGAGTCAACTCGTTGGTGCGTGTCTGATGATAAGAATCCACACTATTGGCAGGTGAATCTTGGCGGAAAATATGATTTAACGGGTTCAAAGGTAATATTTGAAAAAGCCGGTAAGGCCATGATGTATAAGATCGAGGTTTCAAGTGACGCTGCAACTTGGATCACGGTGATTGACCATATGAATAACACAACCAACACGGAACAAGTTAGAACAGATAACTGGACGGCTAAGGGTGCCCAATATATCAAGGTAACTGTCATGGGATACCCGGAACTGTGGGGAGGTTTCCGTGAGTTTGAAGCTTACGGCGTAAAATCACCTAAAGTGGATACAACAGAGCTCGAAGTAGCGATTACAACAGCTCAGGTCAAAGTTGATCATGGAGTCGTCGGTGATCAGCCAGGACAATATCCACAAGCAGCAGTAGAGGCATTAAAAGCAGCGATTACAGCCGCACAAGGTGTTGTAGAGAAAGCAACAACACAAGCAGAAGTGACAACAGCGATTGAAGCGCTTCAAGCCGCAGTAAAAGGTTTCGAT
>NZ_VTZR01000036.1:0-47661 GCF_008370385.1 Paenibacillus sp. B2(2019) | reverse complement strand
GCGGGGTGGAGCAGCCCGGTAGCTCGTCGGGCTCATAACCCGAAGGCCGCAGGTTCAAATCCTGCCCCCGCAACCAATTTTTATCAAGTAATTATATCATGCGGAACCGTGGTGTAGTTGGCCTAACATGCCTGCCTGTCACGCAGGAGATCGCGAGTTCGAATCTCGTCGGTTCCGCCATTTTTTTCCACAAGACTAGGGTGGGAAGTTTAATGCTACCACTTTATTTTTATGTCAATTTAATATGGCTCGATAGCTCAGTCGGTAGAGCAGAGGACTGAAAATCCTCGTGTCGGCGGTTCGAATCCGTCTCGAGCCACTTTTCCCTGGGGGATTAGCGAAGTGGCCAAACGCATCAGACTGTAAATCTGCTCACGTACGTGTTCGGTGGTTCGAATCCATCATCCCCCACCATTTATGAGCCATTAGCTCAGTTGGTAGAGCACCTGACTTTTAATCAGGGTGTCGAAGGTTCGAGTCCTTCATGGCTCATCCCAAACAGAAAGTCATCACCTTATGGTGGTGGCTTTTTTTGTGTTTTATGGTTGTATTATAGTAGCGCGCTACTGTAGCGATTAACATAATATAAGAGAATATGCTAAAATAGGCGAAAAGAGCAAAAGTGGTGGAGCATGGTGACTATGGATAGTGAGACATTGCGGAAAAAATTAGAGCAGCTCACCGGAAAGAGAACCGGAATCAAGCAGTTAGGGAGGCAGCATTCAGCTTCTCTTTTTAGCATGGGATTAGAAGGACAGGATCAGCTGGTAATCCATGAGGGTCATCTCTGGGCACCTTTGTATGAGAGTGACGGACGTATAACCGCTGTCTGGGTAGAAATGGAGGGGCTCACCTCTCTGGAAGTACAACTGGTCAACTATGCAGTTCGAAATTTTGCTATTGCACTTAAAGCTACAGGGCTTAGAGAAGAAGGTGAAGTGGAGGCGCGGCAGCTTGGCGCTTGGTTGAACACGGAGCTAGAGCAAGAGAAGAATGACACTGAAATTCCCGATGAGATCACCCTAAAGGGACGTTTGTTCGGAGATATGATTCCATTCCTCCTTAGTAGTGAGATTGCCCATAGTCCACAGATCTCCTATCGTTCACTGATGAAATTACTGCGTAGCTATTTTGAGAACGAAATTCTGCTCATTCCCCTTCAAGAGAAGGAATGGTTAATTTTAGCTCGAAAAGAATTACTTACGGGCGGGGATGATAAGGATGATGAAGAAGAGAGTGTAGATGATCTTCTAGCACAGACTAGTATGGGGTTACATGAGCTGATAGCTAGTGAATGGGTAGGGGTATTCCATTTGGCAGTAGCTCCGGCTATAGTCCCTGTTAAGGGATTGACTGGATCTGTAGCTTTGCTCAGGGAGACGATTGTACTCGGTCGTATTTTTCAAGTAGGAGAGTATATTCATTTACCTTGGGAACTGCATTTGGAACGTCTGGTTAACAGCATTCCTGATGTACGCCGCAAACAGTTGCTTGGACAAATTGGTGACTATTCCTCTGTACTATCAGATAAAGAAATGCTGCTGACTTTGGAGACCTTTTTTGAGATGGACTGTAATGTAAGTGAAACCGCCAAGAAGTTGTATATCCATCGAAATACGCTGCTTTATCGTCTGGATAAGATAAAACAAGAGACCGGAGCAGATGTACGAAGCTTTGGGGACGCTGCTATTGTTAAGCTTACTATGCTTTTGTATAAAGTGACGAAAAGGAAATAGGTTTTTTGTGAACCTTACAAATAGCCATAGTGTCCCGACTGGGGTAATATAAATGTACAAGGAAACAGAATTTTTATATTAACTAATTAATAATTAACTCGAGGGGGAAATACAATGGCAGGCGTACGTTTAGAGCATATTTTCAAAAAATACCCGGGTTCAGATAAAGCAACAGTAATCGATATCAATCTTGATATTAAAGATAAGGAATTTCTAGTATTGGTTGGACCTTCCGGTTGCGGTAAATCCACAACTTTGCGTATGATCGCTGGTTTGGAAGAAATCTCCGAAGGTAAAATGTACATTGGCGATCGTGTAGTTAATGACGTTGCACCTAAAGACCGCGATATCGCGATGGTATTCCAATCCTACGCCCTGTATCCGCATATGAGCGTATACCAAAACATGGCTTTCGGTTTGAAACTTCGTAAAGTGAAGAAGGATGAAATCGACAAGAAAGTTCGCGAAGCTGCTAAAATTCTTGATATCGAGCATTTGCTAGATCGTAAACCAAAAGCGCTTTCCGGTGGTCAACGCCAACGTGTCGCTTTGGGACGCGCTATCGTACGTGATCCACAAGTCTTCTTGATGGATGAGCCTCTTTCCAACTTGGATGCTAAACTTCGTGGTCAAATGCGTGCTGAAATCACTAAACTGGTTAAGCGCCTTGAAACTACTTGTATCTACGTAACGCATGACCAAACAGAAGCTATGACAATGGGTGATCGCATCGTAGTTATGTATGATGGTATCATTCAACAAGCAGCTTCCCCTGAAGAGTTGTACAATGAACCTACAAACTTGTTCGTAGCTGGATTTATCGGATCCCCTACAATGAACTTTATCAATGGTACTTTGTCCGAAGTGAGCGGTTCTATCCGCTTCCGTGCTGAGAACCTTGATGTTGAAGTACCAGGCGGAAAAGCTCAAATCATCCGCAACAAAGGTTACATCGGTAAAGAAGTAATCATGGGCGTTCGTCCAGAAGATATCCATGAAGAGCCAGTATTCTTGGAAGCTTCCCCGAACACAATCTTCACTTCATTGGTTGATGTTACTGAAAACCTTGGTCACGAAATGCTCCTTTACTTGAGCGGCCTTGGTAAATCTACTGTAATCGCTCGTGTAGATGGACGTTCCACTACTCGCGAAGGCAGCAAGCCTAAATTGGCTATTGATATGAACAAAATTCACTTCTTTGATAAAGAATCCGAAGCTAACATTTTGTTGGGATAAGATTGTAAAGATCTTTTCTCTCTTGATAAAGCCACCCGAAAGGGTGGCTTTATTGTTTAGATGGCCCCTGTTTGGTTAGGCGCTAAGATTGCATTCATAAGCGTTATCAATTAAGATAGCAGGAGAATTACCTCCGGAATGTAAAGAGATCGCTGCCAACCGGACGCAGTAAGCGGACAAATACCGCAGGTGACGAAAGGACGAAATTACATGGCTAAGAAAGTAAAAGTATCTGAATTGGTACAGCATTTTCAATTAGAGGTTATTTCCGGCCAGGAAGGTCTAAAGAGACCCATTACGGTCGATGACCTGAATCGCCCTGGACTAGAGATTGCTGGTTATTTTGAATATTATCCAGAAGAACGTGTTCAATTGCTAGGCAAAACAGAACTCGCTTTTTTCTCCATGCTGCCCGAAGCTGAGCGGAAAAGTCGACTTCGTGGAATTTGTAATGATAACACACCTTGTATTGTAATTACACGTGGTTTGGAAGTGCCTCAGGAGTTAATTGACATAAGTAATGAAAAGGCTCTTCCTGTGCTTCGCAGCTCGATGGCTACGACTATTTTCTCCAGCCGTTTGACGAGCTTCCTAGAAGGAAAATTAGCCCCTACGGCGACTATTCATGGCGTACTTTGTGATGTATATGGTGTAGGTATGCTAATTACGGGTAGTAGTGGGATTGGTAAAAGTGAAACAGCCCTTGAGCTTGTAAAACGCGGTCATCGATTGATTGCTGATGATGCTGTAGAAATCCGTCAGACTTCAGATAACCAGCTGCATGGTACAGCCCCTGAGTTAATCCGTCATTTACTGGAGATCCGTGGAGTAGGTATCATTAATGTAATGACACTTTTTGGTGCGGGTGCCATTCGTAATCATAAACGGATTACACTTGTTGTTAGATTGGAAGCATGGCAGCAAGACAAGCAGTATGATCGACTTGGACTTGATGAGGAAACGACACGGATTATTGACACAGATGTTCCGCTTGTAACGATTCCCGTACGCCCAGGACGTAACCTTGCAGTTATTATAGAGGTTGCAGCGATGAACTATCGCCTGAAACAAATGGGCTTTAATGCAGCCCTGCAGTTCACGAATAAGCTAACTGCGACCATATCTGAAGATATGGATGATCTCGATTAGGAGTGTGAGAGAATGTTCCCATTGGCACTAAATCCTATTTTCTTCTCAATTGGATCACTGCAAGTACACTGGTACGGATTAATACTAGGTTTCGGTGCACTCGCGGGGTTATTTCTTGCGATCCGCGAGGGCAAACGGTTTGGTATACCACAAGAATTCTTTATGGATATGCTGCTGCTAGGTGTGCCTTCGGCCATTATTGGGGCACGGATTTACTTTGTAGCGTTTAAATGGGAGGATTATAAGGATAATTTAATAGATGTCTTTAAGATCTGGAATGGTGGCATCGCCATTTACGGTGCGTTAATTGGAGCCATTATTTGCGGAATTATTTATTTCCGCTATAAAGGCTACCCCTTCTGGCGTATCGTTGATATTTGTGCACCTGGACTACTTGCGGGTCAAATGATTGGACGCTGGGGGAACTTTGTCAACCAAGAGGCATACGGCAGCGTGGTTGAAGAGTCTTTTTTACGGGATAAACTGCATTTACCGGACTTCATTGTGAACCAAATGTACATAGGGGATGCTTTTCATCATCCGACCTTCTTGTATGAATCTCTTTGGAGCTTACTGGGTATCGCGCTACTAATGGTTCTTCGTCGTCAGAAGTTTGTGCGAGCCGGTGAGATCTTCATGTCTTACTTTATATGGTATTCCATCGGTCGTTTCTTCATTGAAGCCATACGTACAGACAGCTTGGCCTTTAATGGAAGTGCAGGCTTGGCATCCTTTATGAACGGATTGTGGAAACCGATGGAATGGTTAGGTTTTGAGCAAGGATACTTGGACCCAAGCTATGGAAATATCCGTATTTCTCAGCTGCTTGCTCTACTGATCATCGTCGCAGCTGTACTGCTTATCATTATTCGTAGGGTCACCGGAGAGCCTAAAGCACATTATTCTGATCCTATCGTATGTACTAAACCGATCAAAGCAGATACCATAGTGCCTGAAAGCGCAGTAAATACACCGCAGAAAGCTCGTCACGGGGCTCAACCTGAGCAAGGACAGCCTGCGGATGGAGATAAGAAGGAGCAGTAAAGCTTATGATAGAGTGCGTTCTTTTTGATCTAGATGGAACGATTGTCGATACGAATGAGCTAATTATTAGTTCGTTTATGTACGCGCTGAAGGACAATGGTCTAGCTCCACTCACTAGGGAAGAGATTATTCCGCATATGGGCACAACCCTTCAGCAACAGATGAGAGTCTTCTCTGGACTTGAGGATGTAAGTGGTGCGCTTGAGAAATCCTACCGTTCTTATAATTATGAACATCACGATGAGTTAGTACGTCCCTTTCCTCAAGTGAATGAGACCATGGAAGAGCTCTTACGTCGTGGAATTAAAATGGGGATTGTGACTACAAAAATTCGTCCAACAACGATTAAATCGCTTGAGATGTTTGATTTGCTAAAGTACATGGATACGATTGTGACGGTGAACGATGTTACTGAACCAAAGCCACATCCAGAGCCTGTTCTGACAGCAGTCAATAACCTTGGCGTTGATCCTCGTAAAACTCTTATGGTGGGTGACAGTACGGTTGATATTCAGTCAGCAAAAGCTGCTGGTGTATATGCGGCTGGAGTATCGTGGTCTTTAAAAGGCGAAGAGACTCTCCGCAAGTATGATCCCGACTATATCATCCATAACATGAAGGATATTATAGAAATTGTGGAGCGAGGAACGAGTGAATCGTGAGAAACGTAACCCGATATCCTGTAGAAGGTCATAACTCACTTTGGTACATTTACCGTACGGTCAGCCCGTGGAAGGGTGTCCGCAACTTTATTTTTATTCAGATTGCCCGTTATTGCCCGATTCTACCGTTAAAGAACTGGATCTATCGTCGGATTCTCGGGATGAAGGTAGGCAAGCATACCTCCTTCGGACTGATGGCGATGGTGGATGTATTTTTTCCGGAAAAAATAACGGTGGGTGAGAACTCTATTATCGGTTATAACACGACGATTCTGGCGCATGAGTATTTAATCAAGGAGTATCGCCTGGGAGAAGTAGTGATTGGTGAAAATGTATTGATTGGCGCGAATACAACGATTCTTCCCGGTGTAACCATCGGTGATTGGGCAGTTGTTGCCGCAGGATCAGTAGTACACAAGAATGTGGCGGCTGGCTCTTTTGTAGGAGGCAATCCACTGCGAGAGCTACGCCCAGCTTCATCGGAAGATTCTTCGGAACAAGTGTAAAAGATGCTTCGTAAACCCTGCAGTTTCATATTGCGTTTTTTTAGCGCAGGATCTGCAGGGTTTCTTGCGTCTTGGAGAAGCTTATTAAGAAAACTTTAAGATCTTCTTAAGTTTTTTATTCGGATATAGGCGGTATAATTAACCTTAGTAATCACGTAAATCCCACGCTAGGCATTCAGCGTCAAATATCAGAATGTAAATTCAGCAAGTGCAGACTTCCTGGTATGTTCAGTTTCCACATTCCGCTTAGCGTCTCTATGAACAACCATCATAGTAGAGAAGAGGAATTTAATATGAATACTGTGAGACAGGAAAGGCTGCCCCAGCTGGATATTTTCAGAGCTCTAGCTATATTAGGAGTGCTGCATGTGCATGCCTCATCTTTTGCTGCTGGAGAGCAGGCACTGCATTCACCTTATTATTACTGGCTGAACTGGATTAACATTTTCTTTAAATTCGGTACGCCCTCATTTATTTTCCTTAGCAGCTTCGTATTGTTTTATAATTATTATGGTCGTCCTGTGACACGTAGCTTGATCATTAATTTCTACCGTCGGCGATTAAAGTATATCTTACTGCCTTATTTGCTAGCTTCTATGGGCTATTATGCACTAACTCTATATGTGAACGGACGATTGATGCAGAGCCTTGGAGATAACTTGTTAAGCTTTTCTAGAGCGTTATTCTCGGGTTCCGCATATGCGCATTTGTATTTTGTCTTTATTAGCATTCAGTTTTATTTGCTTTTTCCAGTGCTGCTTAAGGTACTGCAGAGTTCCCGCTTCTTAATGAAATGGGCGATACCGGTGGGTTTGGCGCTTCAGTGGGGTTTTATTTTTTGGAATAAGTACGAACTGCACATTGTTGAAAAAGGGAGCTTGGCGATCTCCTACCTGGCCTATTATATGATGGGTGCTTATCTCGCCATTCACTTTGAGAAGGTGAAGCTGTGGCTGATAAAGCCATGGAGTGAGCTGGCTGCCAAGCAAAAGAGATGGACTGCCTTATTAGTGAGCTTGTGGTTAATTGCAGCCTTTATCCATGTGCAGCTATGGTATGTAGCCCGCCATTTTGGGGTGTGGACGGATTCGCTGTGGTACGAGCTGTTATGGAATGTTCATACGATGTTATCGGCATTGGTTCTGTTGTACGCTACATTTTTGCTTTATCGAAAGGCCCCTCGTGTGATCGTTGCTTTCTTGAATCGTTTAGGTGAGTTGTCATTTGCAATTTATTTGATTCATCCGCTATTGCTGGCGATATATCGCAGGTTCCGATATCATATTCCCCTGGAATCGCTAACTTATGTTTTCTTCATCTATGGAGGACTTGTAGTTGCACTGGGAGGAAGCTGGTTCATGGTGCAGTTTGCTTTTCGCCGAATTCCTAAGTCATGGATCTTCTTGGGAAGTGTTCCTCGGTCTCTAGAGTCTAGTTCCAAGGTAAAGTCAGGACATGCCTCGGAGGAGATGAGGAAGGTTAATACTTGATTTGGCATCATTTTGATGCGGAGCTTAACAGGAGGAAAGATAATGAGACAAAAAGAAAGAATTCCGCAGCTGGATATTTTTCGAGCGATTGCTATTTTTGCAGTGCTAGCTATTCATGCTACTTCGCGAACGTTGGCGGAGACACTAGGTACAAACATGTTTCATCCGTTCTTATTTATTAATAAATTCAGCCAGTTCGCTGTACCTTCATTCATATTTTTGAGTGGGTTCGTGCTGTTCTATAACTATATTGATCGTCCTCTGGGCGGAAAGACGCTGGGGAAGTTCTACAGTAGAAGGCTGCTTTATATTATCGTGCCTTATGTACTATTTTCACTGTTGTATTTTGCATTAAAAATGACGGCGGGACATACATGGAGTTTACCTCCAGGGGAGATGGCTTCTAAGCTTTGGAAGTATTTGTGGACAGGAACAGCATACACGCATTTGTATTATATTATTATCATTATTCAGTTCTACGTATTGTTTCCACTCATTCTGTGGTGTCTGCAAAAGGTTCGTCGTCTGGCGGCTTGGGCACCGCTAATCGGATTGATTCTACAATGGGGTTTTGTGCTGCTGAATAAATACATGACTAATAATGGGTATTGGCAGTTGTCCAAGGGCAGTCTGGCAATCACTTATTTCTCGTATTTCTTGCTGGGTGCGGGGATTGCAGTATACTATCCTTCTTTGAAAAAGTGGCTGGTACCTTCACGTGAAGGCTGGCGCGCCGGTAAAGGTCCGGTATGGATTACGTTGTGGTTGTTGTGGATCGTAGCTGGGGTTGTTCATGTTGAGCTATGGTTTAACAACTATACGAAGAAAACAGTCATCAATAGTTTATGGTATGAGGGATTCTCTAACCTTCATGCGCTACTCTCTTGTGTGGTGTTGCTACAAGTCTCCTTCTTATTGTACGGAGCGGGCCGAAGCTTGATTACAAGACTGTTGTTATCTGCCGGAGCTTGCTCTTTCGGAATCTATTTACTGCATCCGTTACTGCTATTTTTCTATAGAAAATTACCGTTTCACGGGGGTTCTCTTGCATATACAGCAGCGATTGCTGGGGGTTGGCTCTTTGCGTTATTAGGTTCATGGGTGGTAGTGGAATTTGCCTTCCGATATATTAAATCGGCTTGGATCATCTTCGGCTCGGGTCCACAGAAAGCAAAAGCAGAATCTAAAAGTGCATAGTCTATTGCAAGGAAATATAAAAGCGTCGGTTTTCCCACATATGTGGGCAGACCGACGCTTTTTATTTTTGCCTTATTCTCCAGCTTGTTCTCGCTGAAATTCTGCAATGGCTTGATACTGGCTTTCGAGACTACGGTAGACAGAAATATAGATCGGCAGCAGCTGCTTGTATATTTTGGTATGTTCATCCAATGGATCATGCTTATAGGTTGAACCAATCATGTCAAACACCACGTCAAAGGAATCTACACGACCCGTAGCATAAAGGCCAAGTACAACCGCACCGAGGCAGGAGCTCTCGATACTCTCCGGAATGACAACCTCCTGATCAAAGATATCAGCCATCATCTGCCGCCATACTGAAGAGCGGGCGAAGCCACCAGTGGCAAGGATTCTGCTTGGGCGTCCGATTTGCTCTTCCATAGCAAGGAGAACCATATACATATTGAAGATTACGCCCTCTAGTACTGAGCGAATCATATGCTCCTTATGGTGGTTCATAGAAAGGCCAAAGAAGGAGCCGCGGGCATCCGGATTCCACAGCGGCGCCCGTTCTCCAGTCAAGTAAGGATGGAATAAAAGTCCACCGCTTCCCGCAGGAACTTGCTCTGCAATGCGAGTCAGAACCTCGTAAGGATCAATGCCTAGTCGTTTGGCGGTTTCAACTTCAGAGGCCGCGAACTCATCCCTTACCCAACGGAACAGCATACCACCATTGTTGACGGGTCCTCCAATTACCCAATGTTTTGGGGTTAAGTTATAACAGAAGGTCCGTCCTTTGGGATCGGTGAGCGGGTGATCCACTACGGTACGAATTGCTCCACTCGTACCAATCGTAGCGGCCACTACACCGGGTTCAATTGCACCTACGCCGAGATTGGACAGGACGCCGTCACTGGCGCCAATAACAAATGAGGTTGTAGGGAGCAGCAGAAGTTCCTCAGCCAGACCAGGGAGCAGCCCTTGCATGATCTGCGTGGTGGGAACAAGCCGCGAGAGTTGATCCGCTGTAATATGAGCAATCTCTAAAGCTTCTTTATCCCACTCTAGATTCTCTAGATTGAGCATGCCTGTGGAAGAGGCAATGGAATGATCGATGACGTATTCGCCAAACAATCTTGCGAATATGTATTCTTTAATGGAAATAAATTTATAGGTTTGCTGGAATACGTCAGGCTGCTCTTCGCGAAGCCACATTAGCTTGGTGATTGGAGACATTGGGTGTATAGGTGTGCCTGTGCGTAGATACAATTCATGGCCGTTTAGCTCATCCTTCAAACGAAGTGCGCATCCGGCACTGCGATTATCAGCCCATGTGATGCAGGCAGTTAGGGCCTTACCCAGTTTATCAACTGCAATGACACTGTGCATGGCTGAACTGAAGGAGACGAATAGGATTTCATCCGCAGATACACCGCTTTGCCGCATAACTTTAGAGATAGTATGGAAGACTGCACTCAGGATTTGTTCTGGGTCTTGCTCTGCTATTGAGGGTGAGGGCTGATGTAAGGGATATCCTACATTAGCTTGTGCAGCTATGGCTCCTTTTTCCTCGAAGAGAACTGCTTTGGTACTTGTAGTTCCAATATCAACGCCAATCATATAGGATTTAGTCACGCATTAGCCCTTCTTTCTAGTTGTAAGTAGATTTTTAGAACACTAATTACAGAATTATGAAGTACAATCATATTAGCTCATTATAGTATTGGATAAACGTGGAGGCAAAATAAAGGGATTCCCAAGTATTGGTTCGAAGTACATAAGTGTTTGATTTAGATTTTCTTTGTGAACAATTCAACCTAGGTAGACAAGCTTTAAGCATACAAGCATTAGAATTGAAGTCATAGCTTTACCCCGTTAGATTGACGAAAAAGCAGTGACCATGATACGATATTGAAAATACTTTAATTTGCTACCACTTTACCATAGTAAAGTAAATATAAACAGTATCTAATGATAACTGACGAGGTGAACAATGAAGATGTCCAAACCAAAGGGATTTGAGAAGCCGTCTGGCGTTCGGGACTATCTGCCCCGGGCCGTAACGAAATTACGCAAAATTGAGAATGATGTACTGCATTGCATGAGTCGCTGGGGTTATCAGCAAATGATGACTCCGACGCTAGAATATTACGATACAGTTGGCGTGGCTAGCTCTACGTCCGACCAAAAGCTTTATAAATTGCTCAACAATCGTGGTCAGGCGCTAGTGCTTCGTTCTGAAATGACAGCTCCTGTAGCCCGTGTTGTGGCATCTTTATTAAAGGATGAGCCATTGCCATTGCGGTTGTCCTATCACGCTAATGTTTTCCGTGCCATTGAGGAAGAGGCAGGGCGGGAAACGGAGTTTTTCCAGACAGGGGTCGAGCTGGTAGGTGACGATTCACCTGAGGCTGATGCTGAAGTAGTGGCGCTCGCAATTTCATCTTTGCAGGCTGCGGGTGTGAAATCTTTTAAAATCGCTATGGGGCATGTAGGCTTTCTAAATGGATTATTTCAAGAGGCACTTCCACAATTGCCGGAGGCTCAGGAGGAGCTCAAAAGCCATTTGTTGGGCCGTGACTACGTCTCTTTTCGGGAGACCTTACGCCGGCTGGATCTGACAGAAGCTCAGAAGAATGAACTGGATGGACTATTACGTTTGCGTGGAGGTAAGGAGATCTGTGGACAGGCGCTGGAGCTTAGCGATCATCCGCTTGCCCGTCATTCGATAGATCATTTATGCAAGGTGTGGGAGGTACTGGTCTCTTACGGCGTATCACAGCATGTGCTGATCGATCTGACGATGATCGGGGACTTCTCTTATTATACAGGGATGACTTTCGAAGGCTATGCAGCGGAATTGGGGTTTCCGGTATGTAGTGGAGGCAGATATGATAATCTCCTTCAGCAGTTTGGACGTCCGATCCCTTCTACAGGTTTTTCTTTAAAAACGAATCGTATTCTCGATGGTGTGGCTGGATCGAGCGAAGAGGAAGAGCTGCCTATCTTGATCCAATATGATGCTACTCGCAGAAAAGAAGGTCTGGAAGAGGCAACACGCTTACGGTCGGAAGGGCACGCAGTAGTGACTAGACTGGCAGCAGGTCCAGAAGAGCTTGAAACGGTGAAGCGTCTAGATACGGATACGCTCGAAGCAGATGGTATGCGGTACGGCGAAATCTATACCTTCGTATCTTTTGTAAGTGAACATGGCTGAGATATCGCTAGCAAGAATGAGCGGTTAAGATAAATTTTGTATGGAAATGGAAAAGGAGGCAACTTAACGATGGCACAGATTTTGAAGGTCGCTATGCCAAAAGGTCGGATTTATGAAAAGGCTGCTGAGCTGTTCCGCCAGGCAGGTCTCCCGATTCCACCGGATGGTGAGGCATCCCGCAAGCTTGTTATTCCGCTGCCTGAGGCAGGCATGGAGTTTATATTAGCTAAACCAGTAGATGTACCTACATATGTAGAATATGGTGTGGCCGACATTGGAATCGTGGGTAAGGACGTATTGCTGGAGGAAGATCGTGATGTATATGAGCTGCTTGATCTTGGCATCGCTCGATGCCGGATGTCGATCATTGGATTGCCGAACTGGCAGTCGGGGATTCAGCAGCGTGTAGCGACGAAATATCCGAATGTGGCTTCAAAATATTTCCGGGAGCAGGGACAGCAGGTTGAAGTCGTGAAGCTGAATGGTTCAATTGAGCTTGCGCCGCTGATTGGTCTCGCTGATCGTATCGTGGATATGGTAGAGACGGGCCAAACGCTGCGGGATAACGGATTAATTGAAATGAAGAGCATATTCGAAATTACGAGCCGCCTTGTGGCGAATCGTGTGAGCTATCGGATGAAAAATGAAGAGATACAGCAGCTGTGTGACCGACTACAGGCGGTTATAGGGGAACCAAATTTACGGTAGGTGACAGATGTTAAGGGGTAAAGGGAGGAACCAGCGATGAAGGTTGTATCGAGTAAAGACTTTAAGCTAGAGCGAGAAGTCGAGTATGGAACGCCAGAGCAAAATCAGGCGGTAAAGGAAATTGTATTCGCGATTAAAAAAGAAGGAGACACGGCGCTTCTTCGCTACACGGAGCAATTTGATCGGGTCACGCTCACGCCGAATCAGCTGCGGGTAACGCCGGAAGAGCTTCAGGCGGCGTATGGCCGGGTAGAAGAATCTTTCGTATCCGCTATTCAAGCGGCTGCAGCAAATATCCGGGCTTTTCATGCTAGACAGAAACGGAATTCGTGGATGGATCTTCAGCCCGATGGCACGATTCTGGGACAGATTATTCGTCCGCTGAAGCGGGTAGGGGTATATGTTCCTGGTGGTAAGGCAGCTTATCCTTCCTCGGTGCTGATGAACGTGATCCCTGCACAGATCGCAGGCGTGCCGGAGATCGTTATGGTAACCCCGCCATCCACCGGCGGCAAAGAAGGGATTGATCCTTACATCCTGGTTGCTGCTGCAGAAGCAGGTGTGAATGAAATCTACCGTGTGGGCGGAGCGCAGGCGGTAGCTGCTTTGGCTTTTGGGACGGAGAGCATAGCGCCGGTAGATAAGATATGTGGGCCCGGCAATATATACGTTGCGTTAGCGAAACGCGAGGTATATGGTGCCGTGGACATCGACAGTATTGCGGGACCAAGCGAAATTGTCGTGCTCGCAGATGAGACCGCTGAGCCGGCCTATGTCGCAGCGGATCTGCTCTCGCAGGCCGAGCATGACGAGATGGCCTCGGCGATTCTAGTCACGCCATCGCAGAGCTTGGCGGATAGCGTGGCTGCTGAAGTGGAGCGTCAGCTACAGGAGCTGCCGCGACAGGCGATCGCCCGTTCATCCGTAGAAAATTACGGGGCGATCATTGTTGTGGAATCTATGGAGGAGGGAATCTCCGTAGTGAATCGTTTGGCACCAGAGCATCTAGAGATTGTTGTCGAGGATCCAATGGGCCTTGTGGGCAGCATCGAGAATGCTGGAGCGATCTTCCTGGGAGCGTATAGCTCGGAGCCTGTGGGTGACTATTTTGCCGGACCGAATCATATTATCCCGACCAATGGTACGGCACGCTTCTCATCGCCAGTGGATGTGGATGATTTTATAAAGAAATCAAGTCTGATCTATTACAGTAAAGAAGCTCTCCTGCGGGATGGAAAGACCATTATAGAGCTGGCGCGTCGCGAAGGGTTAGAAGGCCACGCACGAGCCATTGAGATTCGACTCAAGAACGAAGGAAAAGGTGGAGACGGATATGGAGAACAATAATGAACAGGCCTTGCGTCAAGCAGGATTAAGCCGTAAAACAAACGAGACGGATATCAAGCTGTCTCTTAACGTAGATGGAAGTGGAGTTTCCGAGCTGGAGACGGATGTTCCTTTTCTGAATCATATGCTGGACCTATTTACGAAGCACGGCCAGTTTGACCTGTCAGTACAGGCGCGAGGAGATATCGAAATTGATGATCACCACACGGTTGAAGACATCGGGATCTGCCTAGGTCAAGCGCTGCACGAAGCACTTGGTGATAAAAAGGGAATCAAACGTTATGCGAGTGTTTTTGTACCGATGGATGAGGCGTTGGCGCAGGTTGTGATCGATATCAGCAATCGCCCACACTTTGAATATCGCGCAACGTATCCTTCACAGCAGGTGGGCAGCTTTTCGACGGAGCTTGTTCAGGAATTCTTATGGAAGTTCGCGCTGGAAGCTCGGATTACGCTGCATGTGATCGTACACTACGGTTCTAATACACATCACATGATTGAGGCTGTATTCAAGGCGCTCGGACGGGCACTCGATGAAGCGACACTGATTGATCCACGTGTGAAGGGTGTGCCTTCTACGAAGGGAGTGCTGTAGCATGACTGTTGCAATCGTCGATTATGGCATGGGCAACCTGCACAGTGTGAGTAAGGCGGTAGAACGTCTCGGTTATGAGTGTGTAGTGACGGGGGAAGCCGAGCAAATTCTCGCTGCTAATAGTGTCATTCTGCCTGGTGTCGGTGCATTTGGCGATGCGATGGAGCAGCTGCGGGAAAGTGGTTTGGATCGTGTGGTCAAACAGGTAGCTGCCGGAACCCAGCCGCTGCTAGGAATCTGTCTTGGTATGCAACTACTGTTTAGCAGCAGTGAAGAGCATGGCAGCCATGATGGACTTGATATTCTCTCAGGCTCGGTGGTGCGTTTCGCTCCTAGAGATGGCTATAAGGTGCCGCATATGGGTTGGAACAAGCTGAGCTTTAGGCAGCCGCAAAGTCCGCTTTTTGCAGATCTTGATGAGGGTCATGTGTACTTTGTGCACTCTTATCATGCGCTTGTAGCGAATGAGAGTGATCTGCTGGCTGTCACCGATTATGGTTACCCAGTCACAGCTATTGTGGGGCAAGATAATGTGTTCGGCATGCAGTTCCACCCGGAGAAGAGCGGGGAGCTAGGCATCAAGCTGCTGGGAAATTTTTTGAAATTAAAGGGAGAGCGGGCGTAAGCTGCGCTATAAATATAATGTAACGAAAGTGGGGAGCGCCAAATGTCTTCTTTTATTGTATATCCGGCGATTGATATCCGGGATGGAAAATGTGTCAGGCTGCAACAAGGGGATTACAGTCAGGAAACGATATACAATGATAGCCCACTGGAGGTGGCAAAATCATGGGAAGAGCAAGGCGGAAAGTTCATTCATTTGGTGGACTTAGATGGCGCGAAAGCAGGTCATCCTGTGAATGATGCGATTATCGGCGCTATTGCTGCTAATGCTAATGTGCCTGTTCAGGTGGGCGGTGGCCTTCGTAATCTTGCGGACGTGGAAAAATTGCTTGGGCTTGGTGTTAGTCGGGTTATTATCGGAACTGCTGCGATTAACGATCATGCTTTTACTGAAGCGGTATTGGCTAAATACGGTGATAAAGTAGCTATCGGCATTGATGCGCGCAACGGTTATGTTGCGACACATGGCTGGTTGAACACCTCTGAGGTACGTGCTGAGGATCTGGCTAAGGAACTGGCTGCAAAAGGAGCCGAGACGTTCATTTACACCGACATCTCCCGCGACGGGATGATGCAGGGTCCGAACGTGGAGGGCATTGTGTCCATGGCGAAGGTCAGCGGTAAAACGGTGATCGCCTCCGGCGGAGTCACCAGTCTTGATGATCTGTTACGTCTGAACGTACACAGCGGCAGCGGTGTGGGCGGAGCTATTGTTGGCAAGGCGTTGTACACGGGCAATATTGATCTTTCCAAAGCTTTGCAGGCGCTTGGGCAGAAGTAGTGCTGAGTATGTGCGTTAGTTGACGAACCTGACTAATTAACTCGTTCACACTCTGCGAAAAGTCTTATTTAGGGGTGCTGGTTGCATTTTGTGCAATAGAAAGCTGCTTAAAGAAGCTGAATGCTTATCTGATTGCACTTTGTACAATCCAAACAGTACAAAGCTCTTATTTTTGTGGATTTCTCAGGAATCTATTGCACGAAATGCAACAGACGGCACAATTAGATTGTTTGAGGTCGATTCTATTGTACAGAATGCAATAGAACGTTGAACTAGGCTAATAAGCCACTAAGCTATTGAGCGACTAAGGTGGTTTCAGCTAAAGCCTGCTGTGGAATCTGCTGCAATAAGTTAATTAAGCGGCAGGTTGGGCATTATTCCTTTGATAGTATAAGTGTACTTCATACAACTATTGTTCCAATTCAGAATCCTTTAGCTAACGGAGGGCTTGCTGGACGAGCGTTGAAATAACTGCACAATGTGCAATTAAATGAACCGATTATATCATGAGCGCGAGCCCACAGATCGCCTAAATGAATGTGGTCTTGCGGTTGTCGCGAGCCCGTCGTCCTGCTAGAGCAAGAATCGTGGGAACATAGTGATTATAGAGTGAGTGGAGCGGGATTTAGGGGGATCAAAATGTTTTAGGGAAACACATGGAAAGGGGGATTAATAATGTTAGCAAAACGTATCATCCCCTGTCTTGACGTTAAGGACGGACGGGTAGTCAAAGGCGTTAACTTTGTGAATCTGCGTGATGCCGGAGATCCGGTAGAGCTGGCAGCGCTGTATGACCGTGAGGGTGCAGATGAGCTTGTGTTTCTCGATATATCGGCTTCCGTAGAAGGCCGGGCGACCATGATTGAGGTTGTGCGGCAGACCGCAGGTGAAATCGCCATTCCTTTTACAGTGGGTGGAGGGATCTCTACACCTGATGATATGAAGCGGATTCTTCGTGCAGGCGCAGACAAAATCGGCATTAATACGGCTGCTATCACTAACCCACAGTTAATTCTGGAAGGTGCACGCCGTTTTGGTTCTCAATGTATTGTGGTAGCAATAGATGCTAAATATAACGAGGCATTTGGTGAATGGGAAGTGTATACACATGGTGGTCGCAAGCCCACTGGCATCCGTGCTCTGACCTGGGCCAAGGAAGCTGAAAAGCTGGGTGCAGGCGAGATTTTGCTCACAAGTATGGATGCAGATGGGACGAAAGATGGCTTCGACCTGAAGCTGACCTCAGCAGTAAGCGATTTACTTAGTATTCCTGTGATTGCTTCTGGCGGCGCTGGAAAGAAGGAGCATTTTTACGATGTATTTACGGAAGGGAAAGCCGATGCGGGACTGGCGGCGACCATTTTTCACTATAAAGAGATTGCCATTAACGACTTAAAGGCTGACTTGAAGCAAAAAGGGGTAGAGATCCGATGAGCGAAACAGAAAAGAATACATCCATTAGCCAAAAAGAAGCGCTGGCCGGCATTCGCTGGAATGAAGCGGGGTTGGTGCCTACCGTTGTGCAGGATGCTAACACACTAGAAGTTTTGATGGTTGCTTATATGAATTCGGAATCGTTGCAGCTCTCGTTGGAAAGTGGCCAGACCTGGTTCTGGAGCCGCTCACGCAGCGAGCTTTGGCACAAAGGTGGAACCTCAGGCAATACACAAGCGATTACTTCCATATCCTATGATTGCGATAGTGATACACTGCTCGTGAAGGTTGTCCCTGAAGGACCAGCTTGCCATACTGGAGCTACGTCATGCTTTTTCCGTGACATTCCTTTGAATAACCAAGCCGAGGAATCACAGAAATCGGTAGCTAATAGCCTTACGGATGGTGAGCGTTTTGCTGTTCTTGGTGAGCTGGAGCGCGTGATTTCTGAGCGGGAAGTAGAGCGTCCGGAAGGCGCGTATACAACTTATTTGTTCGATAAAGGTGTCGATAAGATCCTTAAGAAGGTAGGCGAAGAAGCCTCTGAAACGATTATTGCCGCCAAAAATAAAGACAATGCCGAGCTGCGTCTTGAAGTTAGTGATCTGATCTACCACTTACTAGTACTGCTACAGGAGCGCAAGCTTCCGCTGGATGAAATCATGGAAGAGTTGAGTACCCGCCACGAGCGCCCACGCCGGGACCAGTACTAGGGAGGGAACTGACGGATGCATATCGATTACCACACGCATCATGAGCGCTGCGGTCATGCCGTGGGCAAGCTTGAGGAGTATGTGCAGCGTGGGATACAGCTTGGTCTTCAGCAGCTAGGGTTATCCGACCACTTGCCGCTCATCCATGTTGATCCCGCTAGCTATTACCCTGAAATGGCCATGCCAATGGCTGAACTGCCTCGTTATGTGGAGGAATGCCTGACGCTGAAGGAACGCTACCGCGGAGTCATAGACCTGCGGGTAGGGCTGGAAGCAGATTATATTGAAGGCTACGAGGATCAAATTCGTGAGATTTTATCTCCTTACCCATGGGATTATCTGATAGGCTCTGTGCATTTTCTCGGGGAGTGGGATATCACAGATTATCGACAGGTTGATGGCTGGGAAGGCAAGGATGAACTAGAGGTATATCGCCTTTATTATGATGCTGTAAAGAAGTCGGCGTTATCAGGATTATATGATATTATAGGACATATGGATGTTATTAAACGGTTCGGCTATGGTCCTCAGACACCAGAAGGTAAAGCAGAGGTGAGAATGCTGGAGCTGGAAACCTTAAAGGTTATAGCGGATAGCGGAATCGCCATGGAGCTGAATGCTTCAGGACTTACCAAGCCATGTGCTGAGATGTTCCCGGCGGAACATCTGCTACAGGAGGCTTTTAAGCTCGGTATACCGCTTACGCTCGGCTCGGATGCACATGACCCTGCCAAGCTTGGTGACGGCTTGCAAGAGGCACGTAGCATGCTTTGGCACACAGGCTTCCGTGAGCTGGCTGTATTTGAGGGACGCCGTCGTACCACTGTTCCGTTCAAACTATAATTTATAATCCGCAGGAGGGTATTATGCATCATCAACAATTACGTATTTTTTCCGGTTCGTCGAATCCAAAGCTGGCGGCAGATATTGCAGAGCGACTTGGTGTTGAATTGGGGCAGATTAAGCTGACCCGTTTCATGAGCGGCGAGATTTACGTGCATTACGAAGAGAGCATCCGGAACTGCGACGTATTTTTGGTGCAATCCCTATCCCATCCCATTAATGAGATGTTCGTGGAACTGCTCGTGATGATAGATGCTGCTAAACGGGCATCAGCACGTACAGTTAACATTATTGTGCCGTATTATGGATACGCTCGACAGGAACGTAAGTCTGCACCTCGTGAACCGATCTCGGCTAAGATGGTAGCTGATGTACTTACGACCGCGGGCGCAACCCGTGTAATTACTATCGATTTGCATGCAGCGGCAATTCAAGGCTTTTTCAACATTCCGGTCGATCATTTGACTGCTCTCGATTTGATCAGCAGCCATTTGAAGGCCAAGGCTATGTCTGATTTGGTCATTGTTTCTCCGGATGCCGGACGTGCATCTATGGCTGAGAAGCTGGCAAATAAGCTGGATTCACCTTTTGCCATTATGATCAAGAAGCGTCCAGCCCATAATGAATCTGTAATCACTCATGTCATTGGTGATGTCGAGGGACGTACGCCGATTATTATCGAGGACCTTATTGATACAGGGACTACCATCGTGAATGTGGTTGAGGGTCTGAAAGAGAGAGGTGCGAAGGACAGTATCGTCTGTGCAACGCATGGATTGTTCTCAGGACCTGCGCTGCAGCGGCTTGACCATCCCTCTGTTCAGGAAGTGGTCATTACGGACTCTATTGCGCTGCCAGATGATCATTCAAGTCGGTTTACGGTCTTATCGGTGGCACCGATGCTTGCACAAGCTACACGTATTATTCTTGAAGGCGGTTCGATCGATAAGCTTTTCAGAGACGCGGGAATTTAATTCCCCGTCTTTTTTGTTTTTATGTGAAAAAGTTGCTGTTTGTGGAGTGGTAGAGTCTTTCTCAACTTGAGAATCTCGCGGTCACATGTGGTATACTGTGTGAAGATAGCCGCACCCATAAAGGGAACGGAATAGCGATTAAGTTTGGAGCTCCGGTATACCCCATTGGGCGCCGTCCTCCTATTTTTTCGTTAGTATAAAAGGAAGCTTCTTATAAGGGGGTGCCTTGCTTCCATGATGGAGAGAACTTCAGAGTATGAGGAGAATGGTAATGTTATTCCTGTCACTCTGAATGCCAATTTTTTCTTTGAAAGAGCCGTTCGGTCCTTGGATCGCTTTCAATATGATAAGGCATTAAAGAATTTTCGCAAAGCTGTAGAGTACGAACCGGAGAACCCGGTAAATCATTGTAACGTAGCAGGTGTATTATCAGAGATGGGTAATTATGAGGCGTCTAACGACATTTTGACCCATGTGCTGGAGAATATTGATCCTGGAATGACGGAATGTTATTTCTATATGGCTAACAACTTCGCCAATATGGAAAGCTATGAGGAGGCAGAACGCTCACTTGTTACTTATCTCGAAGAAGATGTGAACGGTGAATTTCTGGCCGAATCGGAAGAGTTGATGGAACTTCTGCAATATGAGCTGGATCGTCCTGCACCACTTATCCGGATTAGAAGCCGGGAAGGGGTAATAGAGCATGAGCGGGCCCGAGCGCTGTTGGAGGAAGGCAAGTTTACACAAGCCGTAACTTTGCTTGAAGAGATTGTGAGCAATACGCCAGACTTCTTGGCGGCGCATAACAACCTAGCCCTTGCGTATTTCTATATGGGTCGTTTTACCAAAGCCAAAGAATGCATTATGCGGGTGCTTGAACAGGACTCTGGGAATTTGCACGCACTTTGTAACTTGGCGATCTTTTTGCAGTATGAAGGTGACCGCGGGCAACTGGCTGGATTATTACGTCTGCTAGAGACGACTATTCCTTTTCACCAGGAGCATTTATTCAAGATGGCCACTACGATGGGGATTCTGGGACGGCATAGAACCGCCTATGGTCATTTTCGGCGCCTGCTGAAAGATGAGGAAGTCGGCGGTGACGCCAGTTTGTACCATTACTGTGCGGCAGCAGCAAGTAATAGCGGTCTCTATGCAGAGGCTCAGCGTTGCTGGCAAAAAGCTGCTAAGCTGGATCCGGAATCGGCTGTGCCGAGATTTTTTCTGGCCCAACTGCAGCAAGCGCAGGGGGAAGGCAAGGCGTTGTCTCCAATCAGTTACAACTATCAGCTCCCCTTTCAAGAGCAGCTGAAGCTGTGGAAAGATAACAAAGGCAGTTTTGCTGAAGAGGTGCGGAACAATCCACTGCTTCGGTCTTCCTTCTTCTGGGCACTTCGCTACGGTGATGCCAATACGAAGCTTCAGGTTACGGAAGCTCTGCGCTGGATTGAGGATGAAGAAATGTCCGAGATTCTACAAGGACTTCTGAAACAACAGCCATTGCAGGAAGAAAAGCTGCAGGAAGCTGCGCTTCTGAGCCTGCAGCGACTGATTGGTAGTGTTCCGGAGGAAAATGTACTTCAGGAAGCCAAAGAAACTTCTAATGCACGTCTGAAGGGATTGCCAGAATGGAGAGAAGATTGGCAAAAAGTCATCGACCAGACGGTAAGTATGATGGACCGGAGATTTGATGCCGTCCAGAAAAAAGATGCTGAATTACTTTGGAAGCAATTCGTGAGTAGCATATATCCAGATGTTCCTTTTATCCGTCAAACGGAAGGCTGGTGTGCTGCTTTAGAATATCTGATCGCAAAAATGCATAACCTTCCAGTCACCTACCGCGAGGTAGCTCAGCGTTATGACGTATCCGTGTCGATGGTCAGTCGTTATGCTCGGCGTATCGATGATGAATGTAGTTTTCAGGGAAGTGTGAGCGACAGTCTTCCCCCGTTTACTGAAAATATCTAAATTCTTGATGCATAAACCCTATTGTGAGGAGGCCACTGTTATGTACAAAACGATTGTAATCGGAACAGGCCCGGCCGGGCTTACTGCTGCTATTTATCTGGCACGTGCCAACCTTAACCCACTTGTAATTGAAGGGATGCAGCCAGGTGGACAACTGACAACGACAACGGAAGTGGAGAACTTTCCAGGTTTTCCCGAAGGGATTCTCGGCCCGGATTTAATGGACAACATGCGGAAGCAGGCTGAACGTTTTGGTGCTGAATTCAAGAATGGTTGGGTGGATTCAGTGGATTTTTCACAGCGTCCATTTAAAGTGACAGTAGATGGTTTGGGTGTATTAGAGGCAGAGTCGGTAATTATCTCTACCGGTGCTTCTGCCAGATATTTAGGAATACCAGGGGAGCAGGAGAATGTGGGCCGTGGGGTCAGCACTTGCGCTACTTGTGATGGCTTCTTTTTCCGGAACAAGAAGATTATCGTGGTCGGTGGTGGAGACTCTGCGATGGAGGAAGCCAGCTTCTTAACAAGATTTGCTTCTAGCGTAACCGTGGTTCATCGTCGTGATGAGCTCAGAGCTTCAAAAATTATGCAGGACCGCGCACGCGATAACAGTAAGGTTGTGTGGGCACTTAACCGTACACCGCTTGAAGTAACAACCGGCGAGTCTGGAGTTAAGGGACTGACGGTTCGCAACAATGATACAGGGCTTGAAGAACTCATCGAAGCGGACGGCGTGTTTGTCGCTATCGGTCATACGCCGAATACCGGATTCTTGGGCGGTCAGATTACGACCGATACCAATGGTTATATTGTAGTAAATCCAGGTACTACCGAGACGAACATTCCGGGTGTATTCGCTTGCGGCGACGTACAGGATACCCGTTACCGACAAGCGATCTCCGCAGCGGGCACCGGCTGTATGGCAGCAATGGACGCTGAGAAATATCTTGAGGGCACAATGGTACATGACTGGAGCGAAAACTTGGGTAGTTAATTTATCGAGAATTCGTAGTCTAATGACTTATAAGCAGGCAATCCTTTTCCTAAAGGTTGCCTGCTTATTTGTTAATAAATGCCGATCTTATCAGCACTTGTGAAACTTTACACATATATATCCCGTAAAACATTTCATGAAATCATGGGGAGTGATGAGCATAGATACTATGGATTGGATGAAACAAAGTAAAAGTTTTAATAAGGCTGCGGATTATTACGATGTATATAGACCCAGTTATCCATCCGAGGTAATTGGTTGTATTGAAGCTAATACCTCTCTTCACGTAGCTTCCAAAATACTAGAAATCGGAGCGGGCAGCGGAAAAGCTACGGAATTATTTTTGAATCGTGGATATGAACTCTTATGTATAGAACCAGGGGCACAGTTAGCGGAAATTGGCGTGCAGAAGCATAGAGATAAAAAGTTACAATATGTAGTCACTCGATTTGAAGATTGGGAGGAGCCCCGAAAAGGCAATGATTTGGTGTTCTCTGCTCAAGCCTATCACTGGGTTCCACAACCTGAGGGATATAAGAAATGTGCCGAAGTGCTTAAGCCGAACGGGCATTTAGCTCTTTTTTGGAATTTCTATTTATGCGGAGATAGTAAGTTGGATAAAGAGGTTGCTGAGCTTTGCAATCAATATCATGCTTTTACGATTTCCAGCAAAGAAGAGATAGATGGAAGAATAAATAGTACTTCAGCTGAGATATCAAATAGCGGATATTTTGAGGCACCGTCCATTTATAAATTTCCATGGTCTCATAAAGAGGATGTCGATAGTTTCATTGGTTTCTTAAATACTACGAGCTCTTTTCTGGTTCTTTCGGAATCAGAGCAAAATAAATTTATTGCTGAGCTAAGGCTGCTTTTTTCTAACAATGGTGGGGTTGTGTGCAGATATTATATATGCTGCTTGTTTATTTCCTCTCGGAAGTTAGAATAACTGTAACAATGTCCTTAGAAAAAAACTTGCGAATTCTTAAAATACGTTTACAATGAAAATACAATGTTAACGTGAACAATTTTCGAGAAACCATATTGTATTCTTTAATTTTAACTTTATAATAATTATAAAGAAATCATCTGATTAACTAAATGTTCACGTTAAACTTTGTGTAACTCCCATTATGATTATAAAGGAGAGCAGCAAACCTCATGAGCAAAAAATTCATGGATGAGAACTTCCTGTTGTCGAGCGAGACCGCCATTAAGCTGTTTCATAATCATGCGAAAGATATGCCTATTATCGACTATCATTGCCACCTCAGTCCTCAAGAGATCTATGAGAACAAGACGTTCAACAATATTACCGAAGCTTGGCTGTATGGCGACCATTACAAATGGAGAGTGATGCGGGCAAATGGTGTAGAGGAGAAGTTCATTACTGGTGATGCTAGTGACTATGAAAAGTTCTTGGCATGGTCTAGAACCGTTCCTAAGATTATCGGGAATCCGCTCTATCATTGGACACATCTTGAGTTGCAGCGTTTCTTTGGAGTATATGATTTGCTAAATGAGGCTAATGCTCCGAAGATTTGGGATGAAGTGAACAGACAGTTGCAAGGTGAAGGATATGGAGCGAGAGACCTAATTGTTAAATCGAAAGTAACTGTTGTATGCACCACCGATGACCCAGTAGATTCTCTGGAATATCATGAAAAAATCAGCAGCTTGAGTGGATTCGATGCCAGCATAGTTCCGGGGTTTCGTCCAGATAAAGCCCTTGAGATTAATCGTCCTACCTTCAAGCCTTGGGTAGCTCAGCTAAGCGAATCCTCAGGAATGGATGTTGAGAATTATGGTCAGTTTCTAGAAGCATTGGAGAGCAGAGTGAGATTCTTCCATGCCAGAGCGGGCCGTGTATCCGATCATGCTTTGGATGCAGTAATGTTTGAGCCTGCTACCTTGGAGGAAGCTACGGCTATATTCAACAAAGCTCTTCGTGAAGGCGCTGTAAGTGAGAGAGAAGAAAAGAAATATAAAGGGTTCACATTAGTATTCCTTGGCAAATTGTACAACGAGCTGGATTGGGCGATGCAATTCCATATCCATGCGCTACGCAATAATAACAGCGTAATGTTCGGACGACTCGGCCCTGATGCCGGCTATGATTCGATTAATGATGGCGTGATTGCTAAACCGCTGGCAGGTCTGCTAGATGCGCTGGATCGTGAGAATGCGCTGCCTAAGACGATTTTGTACTCGCTGAATCCAAATGATAACCATGTCATTGCTGGTTTAATGGGCTGCTTCCAAGGCGGCGGAATTCCAGGGAAGATTCAATTCGGGACGGCATGGTGGTTCAACGATAACAAGGATGGCATGCTGGAACAGATGAAGACGCTTGCTAATCTAGGTGTGCTTAGCCAGTTTGTCGGAATGTTAACAGACTCCAGAAGCTTTTTATCATATACCAGACATGAGTATTTTAGAAGAATTCTATGTGATCTTGTAGGTTCTTGGGTAGAGAATGGAGAAGCCCCGGATGATATGGAACTGTTAGGCGGTATGATTGAGAATATCTGTTACAATAACGCTGATCATTATTTCAATTTCTCGAAACAGGCATTGGTGACTAGGTAATCGTTATGATATCCTTACATGGAAGAGCCAAACCCGTTTGATAAGGAAGGTTGACCCATGGCACCTACAATCAAGGATATCGCCAAACTGGCGAATGTTTCACATACAACTGTATCAAGAGCACTTAACAACAGTCCCCTAATTAAAGAAGTTACACGTAAAAAAATTGCCGAGATCGCTGCGCAAGTGGGTTATGTCCCCAATTACAATGCCAAAAGCCTTGTGATGCAGCGGTCATACACCATTGGCTTGTTCTTCACGAGTATCGCCAACGGCACCACGTCTGGTTTCTTCTCTGATACGATTCGTGGTGTAAATAGTGTCATAGATGTAGAGTATAATCTGTTCATCCGTGGGATCGACGATTATGCGGAATATTCCTCTATTCATCGCAAACGCTTTGATGGAATTATTCTAATGAGCCAGAGTGAAGCAGATAATAAATTCATTTACCATGTTGTGCAGCAAGGCATTCCAATCGTTGTGCTGAATCGGCAGATAGATGATCGCTCCATTATTAATATCATCTCGAATGACCGGGAAGGCGCTTATCATGCAGGCAAACACCTGATTGAGTCCGGGCATCAAGACATTGCGATCATTGAAGGTGTTGAGGGCTTTAAATCCACGCAGGAACGCAGAGACGGTTTTATAAAAGCTTTGATTGACCATAATATCCCTGTTCGTAACGATTATATGAGAAATGGTAATTACGATATGCAAAGTGGATATGAGGCGATGGGCAAGCTGCTAGATTTGGAAAAACCGCCGACGGCAGTATTTTGTTCCAATGACGATATGGCGATCGGGGCTATGAAAGCTGTGTTTGAGCGCGGGCTGCAGGTGCCGAACGATGTTTCTATTGTTGGTTTTGATGATATTGGATTTTCGCTCTTTGCGAATCCTTCGCTTACCACAGTTAAACGTCCTATTGAGAAGATCAGCGAGCAAGGAGCCCGCAAGCTGCTAAGCTTAATTAAAGAACCTTTGGAGAATGACGGGCTAACCTCGATTGATACGGAGTTTATTGCGAGAGAATCGGTTAGGAAACTGTAGAAGCAAAAGCTGCGCATAGCAGCTTGATCCTTTCACTCGTAAAGGATTTTGAATTAAAATTTTCACGTGTGCATAAATTAAGAAAATAATAATAAATATATTGAATTATAAAGTATATTTAATTAGTTTATCGTGTGCATTAATAATCAGGAGGCGTTTATATGAACAGATTAAATAGTGATAGTTGGAAAGCTTACAAGCAATATCCTGAGAAGGTTCTGCAATTTGGTGAAGGCAATTTCATGCGCGCTTTTGTAGATTGGCAGATTCATACCATGAATCAAAAAACGGATTTCAATGGTGGCGTGGTGGTTGTACAACCGCTGGGTAACGGACTTGCAGAAATGCTAAATGCTCAGAACGGTTTATACACGTTGTATCTCCAAGGAATCAAAGATGGAGCAGCGGTAAAAGAACATGAGGTCATCAACTGTATTACACGAACGCTTAATCCTTTTGCCCAGCATGAGGAGTATGTGAAGCTTGCCGAGAATCCAGAGCTGCGCTTTATCGTGTCCAACACCACTGAGGCGGGAATTGCTTTTGAAGCGTGCGACAAGTTAACCGATGCTCCGCAGAGCAGTTTTCCAGGTAAACTGACGGCCTTATTGTATAAGCGTTTTGAATTTTTTAACGGTGATGCTTCTAAAGGTTTTATCATCATTCCGTGCGAGCTGATTGACCGAAATGGGGATGAGCTTAAGAAGGTTATTTTGAAATATGCTGACCTGTGGAATCTTGGAGAGGGCTTTGTAAACTGGCTGAATGAAGCCAACACCTTCTGCTGTAGTTTGGTAGATCGCATCGTTCCCGGATATCCAAGAGACACCATCGCTGAGATTACGGAAGAGTTGGGCTATGAGGATAAGTTGGTCGTTGTCGGCGAGCAGTTCCATCTATGGGTAATTGAAGGGCCGCAGTGGATGAAAGAGGAGTTCCCGGCTGAAGTAGCGGGTCTTAATGTGGTCGTGGTAGATGATATGACCCCTTACCGGACGCGTAAAGTGAGAATTCTAAACGGAGCTCATACCGCATTGACACCAGTAGCGTATTTGTACGGCATTGATACGGTTGCCGAGGCCATTGAGCACGAAGAGGTTGGGGCGTACGTGAAGTCCTTAATCTACGATGAGATCATTCCGACGCTGGATCTGCCGGTAGAGGAATTGAATTCTTTTGCAGACGCGGTATTGGAAAGGTTCCTGAACCCTTATGTGCAGCATTACTTGATGAGCATCTCCCTTAATTCTATCTCGAAATTTAAGACAAGAGATCTGCCTTCTTTACTGCAATATGTAGAGTCCAAAGGACAATTACCCGAGAAGCTTATTTTCTCAATGAGTGCATTAATTGCCTTCTATAAAGGACGTAGAGGGGAAGAAGAAATTCAGCTGGCGGACGATGCGGATATTTTGGAATGGTTCGCCTCCTTGTGGGGAGGATGGGATGGCACAGACACTGGGTTACGCGCACTGGCTGTCGAAGTATTAGCAGCGACAAATCGCTGGGGCTGTGACCTGAATGAAGTGGCTGGTCTTACTGACAAGGTGACAGAAGGGCTCATTGCGATTGAGAGAACAGGTATGAAGCAAGCGCTGCAAGCGTACGTGAAGAGACCTGCACACAACTAATACACAGGAGGTGGATAACGACATGATTAAGACTATGAAAGAGGTACTGCAGATCAACGAGGCTGATAACGTGGCAGTTGCACTTAAAGACTATCAAGCAGGCGACACCATTGTGATTGGTTCAAAAGAGATTAAAATTACGGAAGATATTGCTAGAGGTCATAAAATTGCACTAACCAGCATTAGCGAAGGCGAGAATGTATTGAAGTATGGTTATCCCATCGGTCATGCTAAAGCGCCTATCGTGCCGGGCCAGTGGGTGCATACCCATAATACGAAGACAAACCTAACAGGGGTTGAGGAATATACTTTTGAGCAGAAGCTGACCCCCAATCCTTTTAAAGTAGAGAATTTGACCTTTAAGGGGTATCGTCGCTTTGACGGATCCGTAGGCATTCGTAATGAGCTGTGGATCGTCCCTACGGTTGGTTGTGTGAATGGAGTGGCGGAGCAGATCATCAATATTTTTAAGGCAGAGGTTGGTGATATCGCTCCGTTCGATAACGTGCTCGTACTGAAGCATAACTATGGTTGCTCCCAGCTGGGTGATGATCATGACAATACTCGTACAATACTTGCTAACGCGGTTAAGCATCCAAATGCGGGCGCCGTACTTGTGCTCGGACTAGGTTGTGAGAATAACAATTTGCATATTTTTAAAGACATGCTGGGTAGTTACGATGAGGATCGAGTGCGTTTTCTTGTCTCCCAAGAGGTTGGAAACGAGATTGAAGAAGGCGTAAAGCTGCTGAAGGAACTCTACAATAACGTACAGGGCGATCATCGGGAAGAAGTCTCACTCTCTGAGCTGAAGATTGGTCTGAAGTGTGGAGGCTCGGATGGCCTGTCCGGGATTACAGCGAATCCGCTTCTTGGACGTCTGTCTGATTATATGGCTGCTCAAGGCGGGACCACTGTACTGACTGAAGTGCCTGAAATGTTTGGTGCCGAAAAAATTCTAATGGAACGTGCTGCGGACGAAACTATTTTCCACAAAATTGTCGATCTCATTAATGACTTTAAGCAGTATTTTATGGACTATAAACAGCCGGTATATGAAAATCCTTCACCAGGCAATAAAGCCGGAGGGATTACTACGCTTGAGGATAAATCGCTGGGTTGCACTCAAAAATCCGGTAATTCTACGGTAATGGATGTACTCAAGTACGGAGAGCTTATCACTAACAAAGGCTTAAATCTTCTTAACGCGCCGGGCAATGACCTAGTGGCTTCGTCGGCTCTGGCTGCTGCTGGCTGCCAATTGGTGATCTTTACGACCGGACGGGGGACACCTTTTGGTACATTCGTGCCAACAATGAAGGTGTCTACCAATACCCCATTGTATGAAGGCAAACGTCACTGGATCGATTTTAATGCGGGTGTGTTGGTTGAAGATGGTTCTCCAGATGAGGTTCTGCGTGACTTCATTAACTACATTATCAGCGTGGCTAGTGGGGAATGGGTAAATAACGAGAAGAATAACTTCCGCGAGATATCCATATTCAAAACAGGAGTAACGCTATAATAAATAATTTATTACGAATTAGACTGTCCCTTATGCTATTTAGCGTAGGGGCAGTTTTTTTAATTTCACATTATACATAATCCATCTTTAAAAGAACGGTCATTGCTTTCTTCTGATTTAGTGATTGCAATCACTATTGCCTTGTACGGCCTGTGCTAATCTGTTGTTGAGAATAGTTCTCATATAAAGGAGAAAAGTCCAATGGAAAAAATGCTGCGAATGGATGAGTCTATCTTCGAGATGGTATCCCGGCATCCAGAGGTCGTTGAGATTATGGTAGAGCTGGGCTTTAAGGACATTGCTAAGCAAGGTATGCTGCAGACCGCTGGCCGTTTCATGACCTTATCCAAAGGAATCAAGCTGAAGAAAATGGATCTCAACACCGTGAAGTTAGCATTTGAACGACATGGCTTCGAGATTATGAAATAAAGGAATCTATCATCAAAATTTCATTAAGGAGAGATCAATAATGAGTGAACTGATAAATAACCGCGAGGTTGATGTACCGGAGCAAACTCGTCGCCAAGCCATGCTCAAGGAGATTATTAAAGAACTGCATGCAGGCAAAAGCGTTGAAGAGGTTAAGGCACGCTTCGAGGAAGCTGTAGGTGATGTTACTGTTGCGGAAATCTCTGCAATGGAGCATTCGTTAATGACTGAAGAGGGAATTCCGGTATCCGAGGTACAGCGGCTTTGTTCGGTGCATACAGCAATATTCAAAGGCTCTATTGAGCAAATTCACCGCTCCTCGAAGCCTGAAGAACAACCCGGCCACCCAGTCCACACCTTCAAGCTAGAAAACCGTGAGATTGAAAGACTTGTGAACTTCCGGTTAGATTTGCATGCTACCAAATTCCAGAAGAATGACAGCGAGGAGCTGATCTTTAAGCTGCTGGAGGATCTTAGCTTACTGCTGGATCTAGATAAACACTACAGTCGAAAAGAAAATCTGTTGTTCCCTTACCTTGAAAAATACGGCATTTATGGACCAACCAAGGTAATGTGGGGCGTGGATGATCATATCCGTCGTATGATTAAAGAGGCAAAAGCAGCGCTCAGCAGCTACAGCGGAAATGCAGCAGATATTGGTGTTCAACTTACGGAGATCATCAAGGAAGTTAATGAAATGATTTTTAAGGAAGAAAATATTTTATTGCCTATGTCGCTGGATAAATTGACGGAAGACGAATGGGTCAAAATCGCTCGGGAGAGCGATGAGATCGGATTCTGCCTAACGGCGCCGGAACAGGAGTGGATACCTGAACGTGCCGCAGAGCCGGAAGGTGCAGCATTGCAGGGTGAAGCAGTGGGAGCCGCTCCGCAAGAAGGGTTTATCCGTTTTGAGACAGGGCTATTGTCACTGCATCAGCTCGAAACAGTACTCAATCACCTGCCAGTAGATCTGACATTCATTGATGAGAATGATGTCGTTCGATATTTTTCACACGGGAAGGAACGTATCTTTGCCCGAACTAAGGCAGTTATCGGCCGCACGGTCCAGAACTGTCATCCGCCTCAAAGTGTTCATGTGGTGGAGAAGCTTCTGGAAGATTTTAAGGCAGGTCGTAAGGATGCTGAGGACTTCTGGATCAACATCAAGGATAAATTTATCTATATCCGTTATTTCGCTGTCCGCGACGAGACTGGTCGGTATATGGGTACGCTGGAGTTTACACAGAATATCGCACCTATCCGTGCACTGGAGGGGCAAAAGCGTATTTTGTCAGAATAAATGGGTGTTTTAGGTTATTTTCCAGATAATAATATAGTCAGAAGACTCTCTTACTTAGTCGTAAGGGGGTCTTTTTAGAATATAATAGAGTATAGTATTAAAATAAGGAATTCCCGGGTGTGTTGTCTTTCCTTGACCACAGAGGGGGCTTCTATTATAGTTGGTACTTAGGATTAACTATTTTAGTATAAAAAAAGGTGGCTTGTTACATGTCTGAGAATATCTACGTTGGCGTGGATTTGGGTGGAACTGCAATTAAGGTTGGAATCTGCAATGCTGAGGGAACGCTACTGCATACTTATGAGGGACCCACAGGAACTGCAGAAGGTGTCGATACTGTTATCGATAATATCGAGAAGTATGTACGCCAAATTGTGGAGGATTCCCCGTACTCTTGGGATCAGCTTGCAGGTGTAGGCGCGGGCGTAGCAGGGTTCACAAATATTCGTGAAGGAATCATTATCCTTGCGCCCAACATAGGATTTAAAGATGTGCCGATTCGCTCCATTTTGGAAGATCGCTGGAACAAGCCTGTCAAAATAGACAATGATGCGAACGTGGCTGCACTGGGTGAAGCCTGGAGTGGTGCAGGACGCGGGATTGAAAATTGTGTCTGCTATACGCTAGGAACAGGTGTTGGTGGCGGAATCATTATTAACGGAAAGATTTATCAGGGTTTTGCAGGTCTAGCAGGTGAGCTTGGCCATATCACTGTAGTGCCGGATTTGGAAGCCATTCAATGTGGTTGCGGTAATATGGGATGTCTGGAAACCGTTTCCTCCGCTACAGGAATTATTCGTATGGCTAACGATGCAGTAGCTCGTGGTGATCGTACTTCCCTCTCAATGGTAGAGAAGATTGCTGCGAAGGAAGTCTTTGATGCGGCTAAGGCTGGCGATGAAGTAGCGATTCGCATAGTAAACCGTGCAGCATACTACCTGGGTAAATCTATGGCTTCTGTTGCAGCCGTGCTTAACCCTGAGGTCTTCATCATTGGTGGTGGTGTGTCTAAGGCTGGAGATATTCTATTTGATGAAGTTCGTCGTGTGTTTGCTAAGCTCGCACCGGCTCCGCTTCAGACTGGTGTTTCGATTATTCCTGCAGAGCTTGGTAATGATGCAGGTATTGTGGGTGCAGCAGGTCTTCTGCTTCGTTCTTAAAAGATAGGGAGTATTCATATACTAATTTAGGGAGGGGACGCTTTAATGACCGAATTGGACAATACTCCAACGGCTGGAGCCACCCTGATCATTATTACCGGAATGTCAGGTGCGGGTAAGACAATTGCTGTGCAGAGTCTGGAAGACCTAGGGTTCTTCTGTGTCGATAATTTGCCGCCGGTGCTGATCCCTAAGTTTGCAGAACTGATTGAGCAGTCGAAGGGTAAGATCGCCAAGGTAGCGCTTGTGATTGACCTGCGCGGTAGGGAATTCTTCACTGCTTTGTCCGAATCTCTAGCCTATATCAAAGATGAGTCAACCATTGGCTGTGAAATCTTGTTCTTGGATGCTACGGATTCGGTGCTTGTGCAGCGTTACAAGGAAAGCCGGCGTCATCATCCTCTAGCGCCTAAGGGACTTCCGCTTGATGGTATCAAGCTGGAACGTAAAATGCTTGAGGAATTAAAGAATTCAGCTACATTATGTCTGGATACTAGCAGTATGAAACCAGTGCAGCTCAAGGAGAAGATCGTTTCTCGGTTCTCGCATTTAGGAAAAAGTACACTCTCCGTCAACATTACATCGTTCGGATTTAAGTATGGTATTCCTATTGATGCAGACCTCGTCTTCGATGTTCGCTTTTTGCCTAACCCACATTATGTGGATCACCTGCGGCCAAAAACAGGTCAGGACAGCGATGTCTATGACTATGTAATGAAGTGGCCTGAAACACAGGTGTTCCTGACCAAACTGCTCGATATGCTTCATTTCTTAATTCCGCAATATCGTAGGGAAGGTAAATCCCAGATTATTATCGGCATTGGCTGTACAGGCGGGAAACACCGTTCAGTAGCCATTTCTGAATATTTGGGCAAAATGCTGGGCGTCAGCGAAACGGAATCCGTAGCCGTTAGTCATCGGGATTCCGAGCGTGATCGGCACTAATGAGAGAAGGGGTCCATAGTGGCTGAAGAACAAAGACAGCGTCCACGTATCGTCGTTATGGGCGGTGGCACGGGGCTATCTGTCATGCTTCGCGGCTTAAAAGAAAAGCCGCTAGATATTACAGCTATAGTTACCGTAGCAGATGATGGAGGAAGCTCGGGCATTTTGCGCAGTGAACTGCAAATGCCGCCTCCTGGGGACATCCGCAACGTATTAACAGCTATGGCTGATGTAGAGCCGCTCATGGCGGATATTATGAGATATCGTTTCAACACGGGCGAAGGCTTGGCGGGTCATAGTCTTGGCAATTTAATTCTTGCCGCGCTTACAGATATATCTGGCGATTTTGTCACAGCTGTTCGTGAGCTTAGCCGATTATTTGCTGTTCGCGGACGGGTATTACCCGCTGCGGGGGATGCCGTAGTATTGCGTGCAGAAATGTCGGACGGCACGATTATCACGGGTGAATCTAAGATACCAGAAGCAGGCGGGATCATTAAACGGGTTTCTTTGGAGCCTGCTGATGTGGAACCGTTGCCTGAAGCACTTGAAGCGATTCGAAATGCTGATGCAATTCTTTTGGGTCCAGGGAGTCTATATACGAGCATTCTTCCGAACCTACTTGTTCCGAAGCTAGCAGAAGCAGTTGTATCTTCTGATGCAATCAAAATTTTTGTCTGCAATGTAATGACTCAGCCTGGTGAAACGGATAATTATACTGTAAATGACCATCTACAAGCTGTTTATGATCATATTGGGATTCATTTATTTGATTATATTATTGTGAATGACGGTGAAATTCCTGAGCAGGTGCAGTCGAAGTACGCTGAGAAGGGTGCGCGTCCGGTACAGCTCGATAAGGATGTACTAGAAGGCAGTGCATATAAAGTTATAGCGGATAAGCTAGTGTTATTCCGAACTTATTTAAGGCATGATACCGATAAGCTTAGTCATCATATCTATCAGCTTGTGCAAGATTGGATAAACAGAAACCCTAGGGTATAACTTAAAATATAAGAAAGTATAAGTTTTACACCTATACTTTCTTATATTTCTCGCTTAAACGCTTACCGTCCTCAAAAGGACGCCGAAGGCGTTTATGCTTGTATATATGAATGACGTACTTATTTTCAGAAAGAGGTGAGACCCTTGTCTTTTGCGGCCCTTACCAAAAAAGAGCTGACGATGGTGGAGAGTGAGCCCTGTTGTGAGAAGGCGGAAATGTCAGCGCTTATCCGTATGAATGGATCTGTGCAGCTTTCAAGCAAAAAGGTGATTCTCGACATTTCGACGGAGAACGCCGCGATTGCAAGGCGGGTATATTCTTTACTTAAGAAATATTACCAGGTCCATATTGAGCTACTCGTGCGTAAAAAAATGCGTTTGAAGAAAAATAACGTTTATATCGTTAGAATCCCTAGTCGCGTACAGGAAATCTTAAATGATCTCAGAATTGTGTCCGAAGGATTTATTTTTACCGACGGTATTGATAAAGAGATTGTTGGGAATAACTGCTGTAAGCGTGCTTATTTGCGGGGTGCCTTTTTGGCGGGCGGATCCGTTAATAATCCGGAGGGTTCCTCTTACCATTTGGAGATTTCCTCGATGTATGAGGAGCATTGTAAGGCGCTGGTCGATCTGGCTGGTGAATTTCACCTAAACGCACGCTGCATTGAACGTAAAAAAGGGTTCATTCTATACATTAAAGAAGGCGAGAAGATTATCGAATTCTTAAGTCTGATCGGGGCGCATCAAGCGTTGTTCAAATTTGAGGATGTAAGAATTATGCGTGATATGCGTAATTCCGTGAATCGGATCGTGAACTGCGAGACCGCGAATCTCAATAAAACGATAAGTGCCGCGGTGCGGCAGATTGAGAATATCAAACTGCTGCAGCGAGAAGTGGGGCTGGAGAGCCTACCGGATAAACTGCGGGAAGTTGCAGAAATTCGAATGGCACATCCAGATATCAACCTTAAAGAGGTTGGTGAAATGCTGAAAGGTACGGTTAGTAAGTCCGGAGTAAATCATCGTCTTCGTAAGATTGATGAACTGGCGGACAAGGTTCGAGGCGGCTAGTCACTTTTTTTCTAGTGTGGTTTACGTTATAATGATATAATAATATAAAATTAATGTGAAATTTTTGGGGAGAACTCAATTAGGGGGTAAGCGTTTCATGACAAAGCACCCGGTAGTTGTTCGGTTGAAGACAGGGCTACACGCTCGACCGGCAGCATTGTTTGTGCAAGAAGCTAACAAGTTTTCGTCGGAGATTTTCGTGGAAAAAGACGATAAAAAAGTAAACGCCAAAAGTATTATGGGTATTATGAGCCTAGCGATCAGTTCCGGCACGGAGATCTATATCAGCGCGGATGGTGCAGACGCGGATCAAGCTGTAAACGCTTTGACGAGTCTCGTTAGCAAAGAAGAGCTTGAGAACCAATAATCTTTTGAAATGACTTTCTATCGCATGACTAAAAAGCCCCTGGGGGCTTTTTTTTATACCAAAAAATAGATTTAGTTGTGCAACATTTACCAAAAAGACTCGTCTAGAGGATAATAACAAATCACAAAGGATGAAAGGGGCTGGCAATATGAAAGGTTTGGTAAAGAAGATTGGTTCAGTGTTGATTGTAGGGAGTTTGTTAATTGGAGGGATTAGCATGAGTGGTGTCTTCCAAGGCCCTGCAAAGGCTTACGCAGATGAAGTGCAGAAAAATGTCGTTAGTGTAGTAGGTAAAGGTGAATTGTCCATCAAGCCGGATATTGTATACTTGTCCATCGGTGTGGATACTACGGCTACAACTGCGCAAGAAGCGCAAAAAACAAATGCTGCTAAAATCCAAAAGATCACTACACTACTGAAGGGGACTTGGAAAATCGCAGATAAGGATATTCAAAGTACCCAATTCTATGTGCAACCCAACTACAGTTATAGCGAAAAAGAAGGACAGCAAGTGAAAGGATACAACGCGAATCATACACTGTTAGTGTCCTATAGAGATCTGACCAAGGTTGGTGAATTGCTAGACGCTGCATCTGCGGCGGGGGCAAATAATATCGGAAATGCACGTTTTTCCGTGGAAGATACTTCTGCCTTTGAAGCTCAGGTGATTGAAAAGGCGATGGCGAACGCAGATGTTAAAGCAGGTGCTATTGCTAAGGCAGCTAAACGTAGCTTGGGTCAAGTAATCACGGTCAGTCAAAATGATGGCAATGTCACTCCGGTTTATTTTGAACAAAATCTAAAAATGGAAATGGCTGCAGCAGATGCTGGTGCAAGCACATCCGTTCAACCGGGAGTAGTTAAAGTTACAACACAACTGAGCGTAATGTATGAATTGAAATAGTAGCAGAACAAGATGATTGCAGAGAGGAGAGGTGATCTTCCACTAGTAATAGTGGGGGGGCGCCTCTTTTTTTGTGTAAATTCTCCAAGATTAGGTTTAATAAACTGGAAAGGAGTGGGAAAACAAGATGATGAATATTTCAAAAGAAACAGTACGCAAATGGGGCATAGGTTTGATGTCGGCGGGATTATTGCTTGGTGGAGGATTGCTGCCTAGTGATAAGGGTTATGCAGCGTCTGATCAGACGAAGAGCAAGGCTATTGCTGCAAGTATAGTTTTAAAGGCGAACGGGGTAATTTCTCAGCAGACAGGTATTTTGCAGGAAGGGAAGGTCTGGATTCCGATTACCTTTATGCGTGATGTGCTGCAATTACCTCTAACTTATGATAAAAAAGAAAATGCATACACGATCGGAAAGGGAACGACTAAGGCCAAGTTGCTGTTATCTAGCTATGGTACTTCAATTTGGGTGAACAATTATTACATTCGAGAGTATGAAGGAAAGCTAATAAACAACCGGCTCTATATTCCATCAGGTCTGTTAAATGATTATTTGGGCTATAAAGTGGATTGGAGTCGGGGCTCTAGTAGGTTGAATGTGGTGAAAAGATCACAGAATGCGTTGATAGTAACCACGGAGACCTATGCTAAGGATCGAAAAGAGGCTTTGATCCAGCTTGATTATCCGAAGTTTAGTGGATTAAGCAATTCCAATGCACAGCAGGCCATGAATGATATTTTGAAAGAAAGTGCCATGAAATTCGCTGCAGGCGCAGAGAAGGATATCTCGAATCGATCCGGGTCAGAGCCTAAGTATACCTATGATATAGATTATGTGGTGACCTACAATCAGGATGGTGTGATCAGCTTAGTGATGTCACAGTATAGCGATACGGGCGGCGCTCATGGTATGACCAATCGGGAGGCTTTTACCTTTTCGCTCAAGGATGGCAAACGTCTGTTGTTGGGCGACCTGTTCGGAGCTAACCCAAACTACAAAAAAGAGTTGAATGCTAAGTTGAACAAGCTAGTAAAAGCGGAGGAAAGTTATTTGGGAGGATTCAACGGATTGAATACGGAAAAGTATTTTTATCTGAAGGATGATCAGGTCGTTCTGTTCTTCCAATTGTATGAATACACAGCTTATGCTGCGGGGTTCCCGGAATATCCCTTTACTTTCAAAGAACTGTTGCCGGAAGGCGGTAGCCCATTTGCTGCTGTAAAATAAATAGAGAAGTCGTAACCGCTAGTGTCACCACTGGACATCTCCCCCTTACCAGAATCACCTCGAATTCATATGCTAAATGGAGTAACTAGTTTATGAACGGGGGAGAGCTATGAGCTATCAATACACTGCAATTGGCGATTCCTTGACGACTGGATTTGGCGCTCTGCCAGGGAACGGTTTTGTACCGGTGTACCGTAGAATGGCGGAAGGGAGACTGCGTTCTAATGTAGCCTCTACGAATTTGGGCGTGAATGGATTGACTACTTCTGAACTGGAACAGCGGCTACGGGGATGTGCAATGACTCGCGAAGCCATTCGAGCAGCCGACATCATCACTCTATCCATCGGTGGCAACGATTTAATCCATGCTGCGAAGGCTGCAGCTAGACAACCTGAAAATTTATCTAAAGAGCTGCGAAGATCATTGCAAGAATGCAAACAAAATTTTGCTGCAATTATGAGTATCCTCTTCCAATTGAAGACGGGAACGCGTAGACCTTTTATCATTCGGATTGTGGGACTGTATAATCCTTATCCTCAGGTAGTGGGTGCTACAGAGTGGGTGCGGCAGTTTAACCGCTATGCCTCACAGTACAGTAGCCGAGTATGTGGGTTTGCTTCTATCTATAGTGAGTTTGCAGGAAATGAGAGAGGGCTATTATCGATTGACCACTTACATCCGAATGGCCGAGGCTACCGTGTGATTGCTGAGAAACTCGATGCGCTTGGATATGGCGGTTTGATTTAACTGAGATTCGTATGAAGTGGTGGTCTGAAAAGTAAAGAGGCTGTGCGCTAACCATCAAGTGGATAGGGCACAGCCTCTTTGTGTTGTTTTATAGCTTACACACCGCTAGGCAATGTTTTCTCGATGACTTTATCAACGATACCGTAAGTTGCCGCATCTGCAGCAGTCATGAAGTAATCACGATCTGTATCCTTCTCAATACGTTCTAGCGGTTGACCCGTACGTTCTGCAAGAATACGATTCAACTTATCACGCAATTTGAGGATACGGCGGGCACGGATTTCGATATCCGTTGCTTGACCTTGAGCACCACCCAGAGGTTGGTGAATCATGATCTCACTGTTAGGCAGTGCGAAGCGTTTGCCTTTAGCGCCAGCGTTAAGTAGGAAAGCTCCCATAGAAGCTGCCATACCCACACAGATGGTGGAAACGTCCGGTTTAATGTACTGCATTGTATCAAAAATAGCCATACCTGCAGTAATGGAACCGCCTGGGCTATTCACATAAAGGTGAATGTCCTTCTCCGGATCTTCGGCAGCCAAGAACAGCATTTGTGCGATGATAGAATTGGCTACCACGTCATTAACCTCCGTTCCAAGGAAAATGATGCGGTCCTTCAGCAGGCGGGAATAGATGTCATAAGCGCGCTCACCGCGGTTGCTCTGTTCTACTACCATAGGAATATAACTCACGTGGAAAACCTCCTTGATATTGGTTCTTCAAATGTATTCATTTTTACTCTTGCCGTATTACCCACATGATAAACAAATTCAAACAAAAAGTCAAAGAAAGTCAAACTTATATTCAAAAAAAAGAGCCGACACGCGGCTCTTTGGTTAAGTAGTAGTATAGGCACTACTAAATTATGTACAAAAGTGAAATTAATGGCGCGCCCGCCAAGAATCGAACTTGGATCTCAGGCTTCGGAGGCCTACGTCATATCCATTGGACCACGGGCGCAACAAAAATGATTATAATACAATTTCTGTGCAATTGCAATGAATTAATAATACTGTACACAGGCTCTATCCCTAGTCTTCAAGGTGGACAAGCGTACATTGTGTTTCAATCAGCGAAAGAATCTGGATTGTTAATGACAGGTTTTTTGGAGCTGAACCTCTTTCCCAATCTTATAAATGTATAAGAAGACAAGCGCTTGAGAATTCTACTCTCGGAAGACTTGCACTTCGAGCAATATTTGGTTAGAATATGAGTGGGACTTAAAAAGTTTACCCGGGACATTTTGAGACCATGAACAAGGGAATAGAGGAAGACGAAGTTGCAGGAGTGAAAGTATGCGTAATTTATTAGATATCCAAAAGCAGCTTCTGCCTGATCTCATGGAAACCCTTAAGAGACGGTACACGATTCTTCATCAGATCATGCTGTCCGATATAATTGGGCGCAGAACGCTTGCCGCTTCGCTTGATATGACTGAGCGGGTACTGCGTGCCGAGACGGATCTTCTGAAATCGCAAGGGCTCATTGAGATCGAGAGCGTTGGCATGCGCATTAGCGCTGCTGGACGTAGACTGCTTGATTTGCTAGAGCCGGTCGTTAAGAGCCTGTTTGGTCTGGATGAGCTGGAAGAGAAAATTCGGGCAACGTACGGTCTGGATAAAGTTATTGTGGTGCCGGGTGATTGTGAGTCATCGCCGTTCACCAAACGTGAGCTTGGCCGAGCGGGTGCAAAAGCGCTGCTCAGTGTACTTCGTACAGATGATATAGTTGCTGTCACAGGTGGATCAACGCTTGCCGACATGGCTGATCAACTGACACCGCCGTTATCCCTTTCCTATAAGAACGCTTGGTTTGTTCCGGCGCGTGGTGGATTAGGAGAGAGTATGGAGATTCAAGCCAATACGATTGCCTCAACAATGGCAAAACGGGTAGGAGCGAATTACCGGTTGCTGCATGTACCTGATTTACTTAGTGGGGATGCCTACCAGTCACTAGCACTTGACTCTAATATTGGAGAGATTGTACAAATCATCCGCAGTTCGCGTATTATTGTACATGGGATTGGGGATGCCATTGAAATGACTCGCCGCCGCAAGCTGGATGAGGCAACTGTCTCAGAAATCCAGGGTGAGGGAGCCGTGGCTGAATCCTTTGGGTATTACTTTAACGAAGATGGTCAGGTTGTCCATACGATGCTTACGATGGGACTACGTCTAGAAGATATTGTTCGGACGGAGACAGTCATCGGTATTGCTGGAGGCAAACCAAAGGCCAAAGCCATTCATGCCATGCTGCGTTTCGGGCAGGAGAATATACTCGTCACCGACGAGGCTGCTGCTGTGGAAATCGGCAAGGAAATTGATAATCAGTTACAGATATCCTCGTAACTCACTAGAACATATATCTTGCATCATACTTAACATTGTTGTCATGACAGGCTTCACGGTCTGTTTTGAATAAATAAAACGAATTCTAGGAGGAACTATTCAATGAGTGTAAAAGTTGGAATTAACGGATTTGGACGTATTGGACGCCTTGCTTTCCGCCGTATTCAAAATGTAGAAGGTATCGAAGTGGTAGCAATCAACGACTTGACTGACGCTAAGATGCTTGCTCATTTGCTTAAATATGATACAACTCAAGGTAAATTCCAAGGTGATGTTGAAGTGCATGATGGCTTCTTCAAAGTCAATGGCAAAGAAGTTAAGGTTCTTGCTAACCGCAACCCTGAAGAATTGCCATGGGGCGACCTAGGCGTTGATATCGTACTTGAGTGCACAGGTTTCTTCACAACTAAAGAAGCAGCTGAAAAACACTTGAAAGGTGGAGCTAAGAAAGTAGTTATCTCCGCTCCAGCTACTGGCGACATGAAAACTGTCGTTTACAACGTTAACGATGACATTCTTGATGGTACTGAGACTGTTATTTCCGGCGCATCTTGCACAACGAACTGCCTAGCTCCAATGGCAAAAGTATTGAACGACAAGTTCGGTATCGTTGAAGGCTTGATGACTACAATTCACGCTTACACTGGTGACCAAAACACTTTGGATGCTCCACACGCTAAAGGTGACTTCAGACGCGCTCGTGCAGCAGCTGAAAACATCATTCCTAACACTACTGGTGCTGCTAAAGCAATCGGTCTTGTTATTCCAGAACTTAAAGGTAAATTGGATGGTGCGGCTCAACGTGTTCCAGTTGCAACTGGTTCCCTGACTGAGCTTGTAACTGTTCTTGATAAGAGCGTTACTGTTGAAGAAATCAACGCAGCAATGAAAGCAGCTTCCGATCCAGACACTTATGGTTACACTGAAGATGAAATCGTATCTTCCGATATCAAAGGTATGACTTTCGGATCCCTGTTCGATGCTACACAAACTAAAGTATTGACTGTTGGCGACAAACAACTCGTTAAGACTGTTGCTTGGTATGACAATGAAATGTCCTACACTGCACAATTGGTTCGTACTTTGGAGAAATTCGCTAAAATCGCTAAGTAATTGACTTGATATAAGTAACATCTATAGAGCGGAAACAGAAGTTCCTTGTTTCCGCTCTTTCTAAATGTATTTCTTGTTTCCTGCTAGAAACAACTTTGGGTGTGGAGGAATTAATCATGAACAAAAAGAGCGTCCGTGATGTAGAAGTAAAGGGTAAACGCGTATTTGTACGCGTGGATTTCAACGTACCTGTAGAAGACGGTAAGATTACTGATGATACTCGTATTCGCGAAACCCTTCCAACCATTAAATATTTGATTGAGAACGGTGCAAAGATCATTCTTGCGAGTCACATGGGTCGTCCTAAAGGTCAATTCGTAGATTCCATGCGTTTGACTACTGCTGCTGAACGTCTGTCCGAGCTTCTCGGCAAACCAGTAGCTAAAGCTGACGAAGCTGTTGGCGAAGCTGTCAAAGCAAAAATTGCTGAGCTAGGCGAAGGCGACGTACTTGTACTTGAGAATGTTCGTTTCTATCCAGGCGAAGAAAAGAACGATCCTGAATTGGCTAAACAATTCGCTGAACTGGCTGATTTGTTCGTCAATGATGCGTTTGGTGCGGCTCACCGTGCACATGCATCGACAGAAGGTATCGCTCATTTCCTACCAGCTGTATCCGGTCTTTTGATGGAGAAAGAATTGACCGTTCTTGGTAAAGCTCTTACTAACCCAGAACGTCCTTTCACTGCGATCATCGGTGGTTCGAAAGTTAAAGACAAGATTGATGTTATTGATAACTTGTTGTCTTTGGCTGATAACGTCCTGATCGGCGGTGGATTGTCTTATACATTCACTAAAGCACAAGGCTTTGAAATCGGTAAGTCACTTGTAGACAACGACAAACTTGACGTTGCTCTTGGATTCATCGAAAAAGCTAAAGCACTTGGCAAAAACTTCATGCTTCCTGTTGATGTTGTTGTTGCTGATAAATTCGGTGCTGATGCTAACACTAAGATCGTTAATTACAATGAAATCCCAGAAGGTTGGGAAGGACTTGATATCGGACCTAAGACTCGTGAACTTTATGCCGATATTATCAAGAACTCCAAGCTGGTTGTCTGGAATGGACCTATGGGCGTATTCGAAATCGATAAATTCGCTGAAGGTACACTTGCAGTAGCAAAAGCTTGTGCAACAACTGAAGGTTACACTGTTATTGGCGGCGGAGATTCCGCAGCAGCAGCAGAAAAATTCCACCTGGCTGACCAAATGGATCACATCTCCACTGGTGGCGGTGCATCCCTTGAGTTCATGGAAGGCAAGGCGCTTCCTGGCGTAGAAGCACTGAACGACAAGTAAGACGTATAGAAGGAGGCAATTTAATTCATGAGAACACCAATTATTGCGGGTAACTGGAAGATGTTTAAAACAGTTCCTGAAGCAGAAAGCTTTATTGCTGACATCAAAGGCAAAGCAGAAGTAGAAGGCGTTGAGACTGTAATCTGCGCCCCATTTACTAACCTGCCTGCACTTGTAGCAGCTGCAAAAGGTACAGACATCAAGATTGGCGCACAGAACCTGCACTTTGAAGATAACGGTGCTTACACAGGAGAAATCAGTGGTGTAATGCTTAGCGATCTTGGCGTAGACTATGTAATCATTGGTCACTCAGAGCGTCGTGCTTATTTTGGCGAAACAGATGAAATCGTGAATAAGAAAATGCATGCTGCATTCCGTCACGGTATCACTCCAATCGTATGTGTTGGCGAAAAGCTCGAAGAGCGTGAAGCTGATCAAACTAAAGTAGTATGTAAAGTACAAACTGAAGCTGCATTCCAAGGACTTAGTGCCGAGCAAGCAGCAAAAGTTGTCATTGCATACGAACCTATCTGGGCTATTGGCACAGGTAAATCTTCCACTTCCCAAGATGCTAACGAAGTTATTGCTTACATCCGCAGTCTTGTAAAAGATTTGTATGATGTTGCAACAGCTGAAGCTGTTCGTATTCAATACGGCGGCAGCGTGAAGCCTGAGAATGTAACTGAGTACATGGGCCAAAGCGACATCGATGGTGCGCTTGTTGGCGGTGCCAGCTTGCAGCCTGCTTCCTTCGTTCAATTGGTTGAGGGGGCGAAGTAAGATGTCAGCTCCAAGACCTGTAGCTTTGATCATCATGGATGGTTTCGGTTTGCGTGGAACATCTGAAGGTAACGCCGTTGCTCAAGCTAACAAACCTAACTATGACCGTTACTTGAAACAATATCCTAATACTACCCTTACTGCTTGTGGTGAAGCTGTTGGTCTTCCAGAAGGCCAAATGGGCAACTCTGAAGTAGGGCACTTAAATATTGGTGCAGGACGGATTGTATACCAGGATTTGACTCGTATCGATAAATCGATCCGTGAGGGCGAATTCTTCGATAATGAAACACTGGTAGCCGCAGTTAGAAATGCTAAGAACACAGGTAAAAAGCTTCATCTTTACGCGCTTGTATCCGACGGAGGGGTACATAGCCATATTAATCACCTGTTTGCTATGCTTGACCTGGCTAAGAAAGAAGATATGCACGAAGTGTATATCCATGCTTTCATGGATGGCCGGGACGTACCTCCAGATAGTGGTAAGAAGTTTGTTCAAGATCTGGTTGCTAAGATTGAAGAAGTTGGAGTAGGTACAATTGCAACGGTATCCGGGCGTTATTACGCAATGGACCGTGACAAACGTTGGGATCGTGTAGAAAAAGCCTATCGTGCTATGGTTTATGGCGAAGGACCGAAATACACAGATGCTCTGCAAGCTATCACTGCATCTTATTCAAATTCCGTATTCGACGAATTCGTTGAACCTAGCGTGATTGTAGACAGTGAAGGCAAGCCGGTAACGGCAGTAGAGAGCGGCGATTCCGTCGTGTTTCTCAACTTCCGCCCTGACCGTGCTATTCAGTTGTCACAAGTGTTCACGAATCAAGATTTCCGCGGTTTCGACCGGGGTCCTTTGTTCCCGCAAGACTTGCACTTCGTATGCCTGACTACTTTCAGTGAAACGGTACAAGGTTATGTAGCCTATTCACCGAAGAACCTGGATAACACATTGGGTGAAGTACTTGTGCAACACAACAAGAAGCAACTGCGCATCGCGGAAACTGAGAAGTATCCGCACGTAACGTTCTTCTTCAGTGGTGGACGTGATGAGGAACTTCCAGGAGAAACTCGTATCTTGATCAACTCTCCTAAAGTGGCAACCTATGATCTTCAACCTGAGATGAGTGCTTACGAAGTGGCTGCAGCCTGCGTAGCAGAAATCGAAGCGGAAAGACAGGATGCTATTATCCTTAACTTTGCAAACCCTGATATGGTTGGACACTCCGGTATGTTGGAGCCAACAATCAAGGCTGTAGAGGTAACTGATGAGTGTGTAGGTAAAGTAGTGGACGCAGTAGTTGCCAAGGGTGGCGTTGCGATCATTATCGCCGATCACGGTAATGCAGACATGGTATTTGATGAGAACGGTCGTCCGTTCACAGCTCATACTACTAACCCGGTTCCGTTCATCCTTACGGATGAAAATGTTGTATTGCGCGATCGCGGTATCCTTGCTGATGTAGCACCAACCATTCTGGATCTGATGGGAATTCCGCAACCTGCGGAAATGACTGGTCAATCCATGATCGCTAGTCGCAAATAAGGAAACAATACCTAAGATTAAGCTTCAACAATCAAAACCAAAACATTGTTTAAAGGAGATTAACTAAAATGACTATTATTTCTGATGTATATGCTCGCGAAGTCCTTGACTCCCGTGGTAACCCTACTGTAGAGGTTGACGTTTATCTTGAATCCGGTGCTAAAGGCCGCGCTATCGTTCCTTCCGGCGCTTCCACTGGTGCTCATGAAGCTGTAGAGCTTCGTGATGGTGACAAATCCCGTTACATGGGTAAAGGCGTTCTGAAAGCTGTTGAGAACGTAAATGAAATCATCGCTCCAGAAGTTATCGGTATGGACGCTCTTGACCAAGTGGGCATCGACAAATTGATGATCACTTTGGACGGAACTCATAACAAAGGTAAATTGGGCGCTAACGCAATCCTAGCTGTATCCATGGCCGTAGCTCGCGCAGCTGCAGCAGCATTGGATATTCCTTTGTACGTATACCTGGGCGGATTCAACGCTAAAACTCTTCCAGTACCAATGATGAACATCATCAATGGTGGTGAGCATGCGGACAACAACATCGACGTTCAAGAGTTCATGGTTCTTCCTGTAGGAGCTCCAAGCTTTAAAGAAGCTCTTCGTACAGGTGCTGAAATCTTCCACAACTTGAAATCCGTACTTCAATCCAAAGGCCTGAACACAGCTGTTGGTGACGAAGGTGGTTTCGCACCAAACCTTGGTTCGAATGAAGAAGCAATCACTACAATCATCGAAGCTATTGAAAAAGCTGGTTACAAACCAGGTGTTGACGTATTCTTGGGTATGGACGTTGCTTCCACTGAGTTCTACAAAGACGGTAAATACACCCTTGCTGGCGAAGGTAAATCTTACACTTCCGCTGAGTATGTTGACCTTCTTGCTTCATGGGTTGAAAAATATCCTATCATCACAATCGAAGACGGTATGTCCGAAGACGACTGGGATGGTTGGAAATTGCTTACTGAAAAATTGGGAGACAAAGTTCAATTGGTTGGTGACGACTTGTTCGTTACAAACACTGAGCGTCTTGCAACAGGTATCGAAAAAGGTATCGGTAACTCCATCTTGGTTAAAGTTAACCAAATTGGTACATTGACTGAAACTTTCGATGCTATCGAAATGGCTAAACGTGCTGGTTACACAGCAGTTATCTCTCACCGTTCCGGTGAATCCGAAGATAGCACAATCGCTGACATCGCTGTTGCGACTAACGCTGGTCAAATCAAAACAGGTGCTCCTTCCCGTACAGACCGTGTTGCTAAATACAACCAATTGCTTCGCATCGAAGACGAGTTGGGTGAATTGGCTCAATACAACGGCCTGAAATCCTTCTACAACCTTAAAAGATAATCTGCTTTTATAGCAGAGTACGAAGACCCGCCATATGGCGGGGATTTTTTTTTT
>NZ_VTZR01000034.1:0-5659 GCF_008370385.1 Paenibacillus sp. B2(2019) | reverse complement strand
GTGAATCCAAAGGCAACACTGACGTTTGATGATGCTGACCAGATTCCAGTATGGGCAAGACCTTATGTGGCAACAGCTGCAGAAGCAGGCTTAATTAAGGGGAATGGGGATGGCAAATTTAATCCAATTGCCTCTTCGACTAGAGCTGAAGCAGTCACTGTGATTCTAGCTATGCTAAACGAAAAATAAATGATGGTTTAGCTTACTGCAGTTTTGTGCCATTTAGTTTAACTTCGAAGAAGATCGCCTACACGAGTGTAGGCGATCTTCTTTGTATATTTTTATGAAATCAGGAGGTTCGGATGCGACGGAGAGGGGAGCTCAGGGTACACGATCAAATAAGATTTTATTTGTCCGATTTCCGTAAAATTTATCAATAAATCCAAATTATCGTCATTAACTTCCCAGTGGCTGGAGAGTAAGATGAACACATATAAAGTCGATTGACTCTTCTCTTTTCACAATATCGATCAAGGTATTTGAAATCCTACACCCAATGACTATCCTCATTTAAGAATGACACCAAACAGATATATAGCATTTTGTAATTGGAATGCTCCTTCCTATGAATACTTCCATGAATTCATCATTATATTCAGATTCTCAAAAAAATAAGCGATCTCTTCCACAGTCAGCATGACAAGCAATGATACTGGTGAATTTGTAAGCGGTTTCAGTTCGTTCGACTCAAAGGAGGTGATGCTGAATCGATGGCAATTACACGAAAGATCAATTAAGAGCAATTGGCATGGAATAGATTGAACTCGAAGGAGGATAAAAATGTCACTGTCAAAGGTAATTAAAAACTTAGCCATTGTGGTAGTCTCTGCACAGCTGAGTAGCACAACAATTCCTGCATTTTCAGGAATTGCGAATGCTGCAGCTAATGATGGAATCATTGAATCAAATATAATGTCAGTTCAATTAGATCAGAATTTTCCAAGAGTAATAAAGTATGAATTCAACAATAAAGTTCTAAATGGATCAGAAGATGTACTAAACACAATAAGAATTAACGGGACAGACTATATACCGAAAGTAAAGTACACAGAAGAGGCAGACAAAGCCTACTATGTGCTAACTGTTGATGAGCTGAATGTAGTCATTAAGCTAACAATGCAAGTAGTGAAAAATTCACTTGATTTCGAAGTGACGAATGTGGAAGAAAATGGTACAGAGAGAATCCATACTATTGAAATCCCAAACCATAGCTTGGTATCGGTTAGAAGCACAGAAGCGAATGCTAAATTTGCCGGTTCCAGAATGGAAAACGCTGTTTATAAAAAAGGTGATGTGTATCAAGATGTATCAGGTACTCCTGCGGTAGATAGTACACCAAAAAACTATATGTACGCGTTTATTAACAATGATCAACTGGCAGCAGGTGTATGGTCGAATGCCTATGGTGATACAAATGCCGATGGAGATAATGACAATCACCGGATTGTGAAACAGACGACCAAGAAAACGGATTACTCCCGTACAGCTTTGTGGAGTGCTTCATGGGTATATCGTGGAAATAATATGCCAGAAAACATAACAGAACCTTTACCACATAGTAAGGTCGTTATCACAGCGGATGCAAATGCGGATACGAAAATGGATTGGCAGGATGCAGCTGTTGCATTCCGTGATATCATGAACAATCCTGTAGGCAGCGATCGAATGTCTGAACTTGTTGTTCACCGTATACCGATGAACTTTGGCAGCCAGGCAACTAACCCATTCTTAAAGACTTTAGATGAAACAAAGAAAATATATCTATCAACGGATGGGCTTGGACAGTGGGTGGAATTAAAGGGTTACCAAGCAGAAGGGCATGACTCCGCACATCCGGATTACGGCGGACATATCGGTGTACGTCAAGGCGGACAGAAGGATATGGATACGCTTGTAAGAGAAGCGCAGAACTATAATGCTTTTATGGGTGTACATATTAGTGGTACAGGTGCTCACCCGGAAGCAAAGGCATTTGATGATCAATTAGTAAATATCAATAAAGGCGGTTGGGACTGGCTTGATCCATCCTATGACTTTGATGACCCAACATATCGTAGAGAAGTTTATTCTGGTAACAGACTGAACCGTTTACAGATGTTAAAGGACGATGCGCCAACACTTGATTTTATTTATGCGGATGCATGGTATGAGCAGGGCTTTAACGGAAGAAGATTTGCAAGAGAAGTGAATTCTTTTGGCTGGACGCTTACGACGGAGTTTCCAAATGTATTAGAAGATGATGCCGTTTGGAATCACTGGTCAGTTGACTATGATTACGGCGGTAAGAGCATCAAGGGCTATAGCAGTGATATCGCTAGATTTGTGCGAAATCACCAGAAAGATACGTGGATCGCTCGCCATCCAATCCTAGGCGGTACGGAGGCAAATGATGCGGAAGGATGGCAGGGTAGAGTAGATTATGATGAAATGATTGATATTGTATTCAAAACAAATCTGCCAACGAAATATCTGCAAAGCTTCCCGATGACGAAGTACGATGTAAACAACAATGTGGGAAGAGTCGAATTTGAAGGAAATGTCGTTGCTGAAAGAAAAAATGACGGAAAAAGAACCTTCACGAAAGATGGTAAAAAGCTTCTTGAAGAAGATGTGAGAATTCAAAAAGGAACAAGTGACGGTAATGTTTATGATGATGTAAAATTCAATAACCTCAAATACTTGTTGCCGTGGTCGCCAAATGCTGATAAGACAGATAGTGAATTGGCTAAAGTTGAAGAGAAACTGTACCACTATAATGAAGGTGGCGGATCAACGACTTGGGAGCTTCCAAATAGCTGGAACGATGTATCAACAGTGAAGTTATATACATTAACTGATACGGGTAAGCAAGAAGCAAAAGAATTAAGCGTAGTTGATGGCAAAATTACGATTGATGCTAAAGCAAAACAGGCTTACGTTGTATACAAAGGTGATGTGTCTGTAACTGCTAAAGATATGAATTGGGGATTTGCGATGCCTGCAAAGGACCCAAGCTTCAACAGTGGAACATTAGACAACTGGTCGATTATCAAAGGTGGAGACAGTGCTGCAACCGTAGAACGTAACCATCGTGGACAATATGAATTAGTCGTCAAAGAAAATACGGAAGAGACTGTATTAGAGACGGAGTTATCAGGGTTGAACCCTGGAACATACTCGGCTTCAATATATGTTCAGGTAGGAAATACGCCAAACAGTACAAATGCAACTGATCCAAACACGGCAGGAAATGCAAAACGTAGAACGACGATTGGCGTGAAAGATTTTGGCGGAGCAGACATCACGAGCTATACGGAAAGTTCACCGCTGCAAAACTACATTTCAGCTGACTCCAAGCACAGCACCAATATGCAACGAATGAGAGTCGTGTTTGATGTTGCAGCAGGACAGGATACAGCTACATTGTACTTGAAGGTAGCTGGAGGAACAGCAATTGTAACCTTTGACGATGTTCGCTGCGTACCTACCAAGCGAGTTGTACCGCAATCTCCAGAGATAGTCGTAGCAGAAGATTTTGAGCATGTGGACCAAGGGTTGACTCCATTTGTCATAGCAGATGCTGACGGAGTAAGTGATCCACGTACTCACTTATCAGAATTACACGCTCCATACACCCAGAAAGGTTGGAATGGAAAAGAAGTTGATGACGTATTAAATGGAGGATGGTCCATTAAGTCACATAAAACAGGTAGCGGTCTGATCATGAGAACATTACCGCAGACTCTACGATTTGATAAAGGAACAACTTACGAAGTATCTTTCAAATATGAAAGTCAGTTCGATAAGAAGATTAATTTCGTTGTTGGTAACGGTACTAAGGAAGTGATGAATGTACCAATGCCACAGGTAACTGTTCCTACACAGTTTACGGTTAAATTTACAGCAAGCACAGAAGATTTCTGGATTGGAACAAGGAATACTACTGGGAGTTCAGCAGGAGACTTTATCCTTGATGATCTAGTGGTTAAAGAAGCAAAGGATGCTACGATTGAACCACCACAAATTACACCTGTTGATTTATCGGTTATACCTGTAGATGGTATCACTGCAAGTGCAACTGGTTATGAACCAAGTGATGCACCAGAAAATGTTCTTGATGGAAACACAGGTTCATTGTGGCACACAGCTTGGAATGGAAGTGATAAATTACCACAATCCATTACGCTTGATTTAGGTAAAGCTTACAGTGTAAACAGAGTAGATGTAACGCCAAGACAGCAGACTGATAGTAGCGGTGTAGCTAATGGTAATGGCTTCATTACAAAATATGACTTATATGTTAAGTATGCAGATGCTGAAGGTTTTGTAAAGGTTGTTTCAGAAGGTGTATGGGAAAAGACAATTAATACAAAACAAATAGCTATTGACAGTTCGAAGCCAATTACTCACGTTAAGTTAACAGCATTAGAAGGACGTGGCAATTACGCATCTGTAGCTGAAATGCGAGTTGCTCAAGAAGCTCCATCCATAACTGGACCAAATACCGTTACAGTTAGTACTGCAGTTGGTATGCATCCGGAAATGCCTGCAACTGTAAAGGCAACATTGAGCAATGGCACAGAAATGGATTTGCCAGTGCAATGGCCAGCCATTCCCCCTTCAGAATATGCTGAAGAAAGAGAATTTGAAGTAATAGGACATATTAATGGCGTTGAAGCTGCAGCGATTACAGCTACTGTAACCGTAACACCGAGTGGGGAAGTAGATATCGTAGATGCAAAAGTGATGACGGTTTACACGATAGTAGGAACTGCACCTATGATGCCAGCAACGGCTAAGATGGTGACCTCAACTGGTACAGTTGCGAATGTACCTGTAACTTGGAATGAAATGGCTGAAGGTAGCTACCAGAATGTTGGATCATTCAAAGTAGAGGGTACAGTAGAAGGTACTAATATCAAAGCACAGGCTATTGTTATAGTTACGGAGCGCCAAGCTACAATTAGTGAAATTTCTAAAATAAAAATGAGCACATTTATTGGCGTGAAACCGCTTTTATCAAGCATGCTCGAAGTAACGATGAGTGATAATTCAAAGCGTTTTGTAGCTGTGACGTGGGATCTTATTATGGATGAACAGATTAACAAAGAAGGTCAATTTACTATAAATGGTACGATAGAAGGTACGAATAAAAAAGCTATTGCAGAAATTACAGTCAAAGAAGATCCGAACATTGCTTTGAAGAAGCCTGCAACCGCAAGCAGTCAGCAGTCTGGCAATTCGGCAGCGATGGGGAATGACGGTCAAACATCAACTCGTTGGAGTACAAATGATCCAAGTACTGAACAATGGTGGAAGGTTGATCTGGGAGTACAGTACGATGTTACGGGTTCAAAGATGACTTGGGAATCCGCTTCAGGTACGATGAAGTACAGAATAGAAGTCTCTTCTGATGGCCAAACCTGGAACGAAACAGTGAATAAGTGGGATACTCCAGTTACTCAAAGTGTTACAGAAGATACTTGGTCAGCTAATCATGTTAAATTTATCAAAGTGACGGCTTTGGGTATTAACCCTGCATGGGCAGGTTTCCGTGAGTTTGAAGCTTACGGCGCTAAATCAACTGTAGTGGATACGACAGCGCTAGAAGCAGCGATTGCAGCAGCTCAGGTCAAAGTAGATAAAGCAGTCGTTGGTGATCAGCCAGGACAATATCCAC
>NZ_VTZR01000033.1:0-38794 GCF_008370385.1 Paenibacillus sp. B2(2019) | reverse complement strand
CGGGATGTAGCTCAGCTTGGTAGAGCACCTGGTTTGGGACCAGGGGGTCGCATGTTCAAATCGTGTCATCCCGATACTCAGCTTAATTGCTACTAGAAAGCTCTTACTTCGGTAAGAGCTTTTTTTGTTATGTATAGAATTAAAACACGCATAAATTCATATATCATATGTTCTATCATTCTTCCAAAAGAAACTGTACTTCTGGCGGAATGCCAATCCGTAGATAATAACTTTTACAGGATTCTTCTTGCTCAGGATTACTGCCTATGGATAGTAGCTTTACAGCAAAGACGTTAGCTTGACGCTCAAGCTTGCCAGGAGAGAAGTAAGAGCTTTCTTCTAGGAAAAAGCGGTTAATCCCCTTATGAAGACGATCATGTCCTAATTCATGCGCACAAACGAAGCGCTGCCACTCAACTGGCAACTCATTATGAATGACGATAAATCTTCTTCTTAGTTTTCGGTAATATAATCCCTTTGTGCCTGTCCCAAGGTTCATGAAACGAATGTGAATACCTAGCGCTGAGGCCAGCTCGAACGGACAGTTGGTTTTATATTTTTTAATCAGATTATTGATCAGTTCATCCATATTCTTCACCTGCAGCATGTTAGTGTTGTTATTAAGTGTTGTTGGATTTATTTCTTTTGTTCATCTGTTTGGCTTCCCAGAATAAGCCGGTCAGTACATCTTTTATCCTCTGCTTGTCATCCTTGTCTAATGGGATTCCATCAAACATCAGCTCTCCATCATCCTCCAGCATTTTACGGAAGTCACGTTTATCCTTGCTTGTAGCCCACTCTGGGACAATCTCTTCGGTTGGAAGAGCTTGTTCCTGCAAATACCCCGCTTGATCCATTAGCTCCTCGTACGGGACTCCTGTAGCCTCTGCTATTTTGCGTAATGTAGTCGGCTTAGGAACTCCTCTTAGACCATTTTCAATCCGTGAAATCTGTGATCCGCTAATGCCTGCTGCTGCTGCCAATTGATTAATAGTGAGTCCCTTTGTTTCGCGAAGTTGCTTCATATAATCCCCAAAATCCTGTTTCATCTCAACCACTCCTTATAGACTGAAGCTTATGTTATTAATATAAGCCATTTTTGCCAATTGGTAAACAACAAAGCGTATATTATTGCCAAAAGGCAAGATAATGGAGGGAAAGCTATCCTTTTTCGCCCAAAACAGACTCAAACGGGGTTTTACGAGATTGGTAGAGAAGTGGTATATTATAGAAAAATACGAACAGAATACGAACACTTTTATATTTTAGCACATTGCTTAGGAAACTTCCGCAATTTAATCTCATTCTGTTAAAACCTAAAGGAGTGCATAAAATGATGAACTTATCTGCTTTACCGGAGCTAGACCGTCGCCGAACCCAGGTCGCTATAGAGAGCATGTTGGAGAAATACCGTATTTTTAAGACCGTTACATTTGAGGCTAAGGAAGCCAGTACTACTTATTCGTATACAGAAAGATTTCATGGTCCTACGAATACTGTTACTGATCAGACTGCTGCGATAGCTTCTTATAATGTGGATATACCGGCTGCTAGGAGGGCTTTTTGCTCGGCGATAGACTCTGTGGTAGAAAGACTCGATACGAGGGAACAGCAATTAGTAAGAGAGCGTTATATGAAAAGAGACGAAACGTACGATTATACGATTTACAATCATGTGTTTGATCCACCGGTGAGTAAGGACACTTACGTGAAGATACGTTCGAAGGCTTTTTATAAGATGGCTTTGGCTTTAACGGATCTCGGTCTACTGTCCCTTAACACTTTAATAACAGCGCCCAGAGTGAAGAAAGAGAAGGTTAGTATTACTTAAGAGATATAGACGGTTACTAAAGACTGTGTCGTCCGAGCGGATGATGCGGTCTTTTTTTATTGATTTTATGTTCCTCCGAAAAACCGCTCTATACCATCCCAAAGCTAGCTTAAACCTCGTCGGTATTCCGTCTCTGCAAGGCAAATAGGGGTGTATATTTATAACATGGCAAATGAAGCAAAAAGAACACCGCAAGAGCATGAATGCTCTGCTAATAGTTCAACCCTAGTGGTGATGAGAACAAATCTAGCGGTGAAAGATTCTTTTGGCATTGGCCTAGTATAGAAGGGTATTATCCAACATTGGATAGTATCATTTTTGTTCTTAATTTAGTAGAGGGGGTGTCTTCTTAAATGTTAATGCAATTGAAGGTTAACACCATCAAAGATCGGCGAACCGCCGCAGATCAGAAAGGAATGGAGTGATGTCGGTACAACAATTACGAGAACACATTACGAGTGCGCTGGAGAGTTACTTTCCAGATGTGCCTGTATATGTGGAGGGGGAGAAACCTCAGACGGCTTATTTTTATCCCGGACTGATCTCAGCGACTCTGGATCGGCAGCGGGAAGGCCGATATTTAGCAGTCTATCGCTTCGGTATCCGTTATGAACAAGGCAGTCTGCTGGAAGCTGAGAGAATGGCAGATAAGCTGAGTGAGGCAATGGCAGGGATGGAGCAAGAGGGTGGCTCCTTTCGTGTAGCTAGGCAAGCCTGGGAAGCTGGGGTAGAGGGGCATGGGCCGCTTTTTACAACGGACTATATGGTGTATTTGCAAAGTGAGAAGCCTGACCCCATTAAGATGGGACAAATGATAGGAGGAGAAAGACTGAAATGAGCACAAAGGTGAGTAATGGAGATCGTTTTGGTAAAGAGCAGATTGTGAATTCATCGCTTTTTACGGCTAAGGAAAAGGATGTGCTGAACGTTATTTTGCAGGATGACAAAAGTTATACGATCGAAGAAGCGAAGCAATCTATAGGATTGTTTATTAATAAGGAGGTTTTGAACTAATGGCAGGCGGAACATGGACAACTCAAAACAAAGTGCGCCCAGGGGTGTACGTAAATGTAGCATCGAATCAAGGTGCCATCGGCAAAATGGGAGAACGTGGGATTACTGCTTTGGCACTTGCCTTATCTTGGGGAGAACCTGGAGTGATCATGGAGATTACCCCGCAGGACGACGTGAATAAGCTACTAGGTTATGATTTGGAACATCTAACATTGCTGCCAGTACGCGAAGCGCTGAAACGTGCGGGAACGTTACTGCTCTATCGATTGAATGAAGGGGTTAAAGCGGCGGTCACGAACAATGGTCTACAGGTTACGGCTAAATATGGCGGTGTACGCGGAAATGATCTTTCTGTTGTTATTGAGAAGAATATTGAGAATAATGCTCTTTTTGATGTGAAGACACTGCTGAATGGTACTGAACTGAATAAGCAAACGGTTGGAACGGCTGAAGAGTTGGTCGCTAACGATTATGTACAATTCCAGAAAAATGGCGCAGAAGGCTTGAAGCTAACCGCAGGGATGCCGCTTATTGGCGGAGCTAATGGTACGGTGACAAATGGTGCGCACAGCGATTTCTTGTCTGCTCTTGAGGTGCTTGAGTTCCAAACGGTTGGACTAGTATCGCAGGATAGTACGCTTAAGGCGCTGTATAACTCTTGGGTGAGAAGACTGCGGGATACGGAAGGTAAGAAAGTGCAGGCTGTACTATCGGATTATGCTTCTGCGGGTCATGAGGGTGTGATCAGCGTGAAGAATGGGGTAGTACTGAGTGACGGAACTATGATTGATAACAACAATGCTGTTGCTTGGGTGGCCGGTGCTACGGCTGCTGCTGCGGTGAATCAATCGCTGACTTATCAGGGATATGACGACTCCGTTGACGCGGATGTGCGGCTTAGCCATTCTGAGACGACTGCAGCTTTGCTGCGAGGTGAACTGCTCTTTACTTACAGTGGAGGGCGAGCTGTGGTGGAGCAGGATATTAACACGTTTACGGCATTTTCTCCGGATAAAGGCAAAGCGTTCTCCAAAAATCGTGTGCTACGCGTGCTGGATGGGATTGCGAATGATCTGAAGCGTATTTTTGAGAACTACTACATTGGTAAGGTAGCCAATAATGAAGATGGACGGGCTCTGTTCTGGTCACAATGTGCAACTTACATGAATGATCTGCAGGATATGGGGGCGATTGAAAGCTTTAATGCGCAGACCGATGTTGTCGTTGTGGCAGGTACTGATAGCGATAGTATTGTGCTCGACGTGGCTGTGAAGCCAGTTGATTCCGTAGAAAAAGTATATATGAAAGTGAAGGTGGTTTAAGATGGCATTTTTAAAAGCTAGCGATACGATTTCCGGCCAGGAGGGCCGTGCGTATGCCGTGATTGGCACGCAAACTGAAGAGATGTTCTATGTGAAAACACTTGAAGCTACGGTAGAAAAAACAAAGGCAGAAGTGAAGACACTCGGCCGACGTGGTGTTCAGCATAAAGCGACTGGATGGTCGGGCAGCGGTTCGATGACGATTTTTTATATGACTAGCCGTTTCCGCCAGATGATGCTCGATTATATGAATACAGGTGTCGACCAGTATTTCGATATTGAGGTTACGAACGAAGACCCATCGTCCAGTGTTGGAGCACAACGCATTATTTTAAAAGGCGTGAACCTTGATAGTGTCATCATGGCTTCTCTTGATACAGAATCAGATGCGCTGGAAGAAGAAGTGAGCTTTACCTTTGAAGACGTGCAGATTGTGCAAGCTTTTGGCGCTCCGGCCGGCTCCGGAAAATAGTAAAGACAACTAGATAGGAGCAAGTAAGGCCCGGGCGTGCAGGTGAGCGGCGGGTCTCTTCTCTGTCTAGTTAGTAGTACTAGAAGAAACTAAATCATTTTAGGAGGAAGACAATGAGTGAATTAAGTTTGTTTTTTGCGCAAAATGTAGCATGTGACACGACCGAGGAGTTTGTAGTATCGCAGCGGTTTAAGGATAAGGAAGGAAACGCAGTTGCCTGGAAGCTACGCAGTATGAACGAGGATGAGAATCAGGAATGCCGTAAAGCAGCTACTCGTAAGGTCAAAGGTAAGAACGGAGTGTATACCTCCGAGATTGAACCGAATGATTATATGGCTAAGCTTATGACCTCAAGTGTGGTGCATCCAGATCTGAAAAATGCTGAGCTACAACGTTCTTATGGTGTTCTTGGTGCCGAAACGCTGCTGCGTAAAATGCTGCTTCCAGGTGAATTCGCGGCACTGGGTGAACGGGTACAGGCCTTGAATGGCTTCGGTACAGATATGAACGAGCTGGTGGATGAAGTAAAAAACTAATCAACGAGGGCGACAGTGAAGCGAACTTAGCTTACTACGCCCTCCACGAGCTTCATATTTTACCGCATGAGCTAATGAAGCTGTCTTCACGTGAACGAGCCGCAATTTATGCGATGATCGCTGTTCGTGTGGAGAAGGAGAAGCGGGATCAGGCACGGAGTAAGGCGAGGAAGAGATGAGGGGGTGAATGAATGAAGATAGAAGCATCTAAAGCTATAATGCTACCGATGAAATCCCTGGGAATTTGGAAGAGTGTTAATAAACAATGTGTTCGTGTAAACAGTAATCTGGATATCGTTAATCGTCTACTCAAGGGAATGCAAGTAGTTGTTAAGCGGTCAAGTGATGAAATGAGCCGTTCTCTTAATCAAGTTAACCAGTCTTTACAGGACATCAACGATACACTACTTGAGGGCTTTAAACGGCTCCCTCCTAAGGTTGTAGTTTCCAGGGATATAGTTATTGAGCAAAGCCAACAAGCGGGGCAATCTCAACAGCTAGCTCTTCTATTGGGTAAAAAGGAAGAAGAAAAAGCGAAGAAGGTAAATTGGTGGAAGGGATTAAAAGCAAAAGAGAAAAAGAAAGAAGAAGAGAAAAAGCCTGAAGTTAAGGCCGATCCAACCCCCAAGCCCAAAATCAATCTGAGCAAGGAACCACCAGTTCCACCATCCCCACCATCTCCTGACTCGAAAATTATGAAATTTCTCAAGACAGCAGATGTGGTGAAACCATTTAACGCGGTTAAGTCTTTGGGGGAGAAAGCTGTAAAAGCTGCGGCAGAACCAGAAGATATCGCCAACTGGAATAAGCTGAATGAGAATACAGACGCTGCGCTTGGAAAAATCGGTGAGAAAGCAATGGGAGCCTTGAGGCCAGTGATGGATACCTTGAACACGGCGCTAACTTCAGGCCAATTGTTGCCGATTATAGATGCCATGGCTAATGGATTTCTCTTCATTGCTAATGTGATTAGCATGGTAGTTGATGGAATATTATGGTTGGTTGGAGTAGTGCAGGAGAACTGGGCTTGGATTGAACCTTTCCTAATAGCGATAGCTACCGTCTATTTAGCAGCAATAATTGTTCAGGTGTATCTACTTGCAGCAGCATGGATGGTAGCCAACTGGCCTATTCTAGTAGTAATAGCCGTTATTGGAGCTCTTATTTTAATTTTTCAGTTATTAGGTGTTTCAGCGGGGGATGTCGTTGGAGCTATAGCTGGGGCATTTGGGTGGTTAGGGGTCCATATACAGAATATTATAATATATTTGCAAAATATATTTATAAGTTTTAAAGATTTTCTTCAGAACTTGTTTATAGATCCTGTTTATGCGATTAAGAAGCTCATTTACGACTTAGCAGTTAACTTCTTGGATCTTATGTATCAGATGGCAATTGGCGCTGAAAACTTTGCAGGTGGATTTATGAAGGTAGTAGCACAAGCTATTAATGCAATGCTACCAAGTGTTAAGAAACTACTGGATTTGTTGAGCAAAATACCAGGATTAGAAGGATTAGCTAATATAAAAATAGATTATTTAAATCCTGAAGAACCCCATGCTGTGAGCGGAATGATTAAAAATTTGAAGGGACAATTGGTTGCCCCAACCAGTGATAAGGCTGTGAAAAACTCTGAGAAGAAAGATTATTTAGAATATGCGGATACAGTTAATGCTTACGCTCAAAAGGGGAAGGATTTCGCTGGGAAATTTAGTGATTTGGGAAGGAAAGCAGAAAAGATAACGGAAGAGGCAAAAGGGCAATCAAAAATCTCACAAACAGAAATCTTTGCCAACCAGAGCAACAATCTAAACACCGTTAACCGCGTGAAAGAACTCGACTCCATCAACGGCACTGTAGATATCTCCAGTGATGATCTGAAAATGCTGCGTGAGCTGGCGGAGATTCAGGCGATCCAGAATTTTGTGGAGCTTACGCCGACGGTGCAGGTGACGACCGGGAATATTAACAATGCCGGAGACATTGATACGATTATCAGCAAGATCGGGCAAAAGCTGAACGAGGAGTTTGTCTCTACAGCACAGGGGGTGTATACGTAACGTGGAAGAGTACGGGATTTTTCTTGGTTTTAATAATCAGGCGGAAGCATTCCGGCTGCCAGTCAACCCGGAGACCTTGGAGATCAAGGAGAGCGGGGATGGAAAAAGCTATACTATTATCGATCTGGGTGAGATCAATACGATTGCTTATCCGAAGCTGACAGAGATCACAATTGAAAGTATCTTTCCGGCACAAAGGTATCCGTTCGTATTGGTACAAGAGGACGAGCTGAAGAGACCCTTTGAATATGTGGAGCTTATTAAGAAGTGGATGACGAGTCGCAGACCTATTCGTTTTGTATTCTCCGGGGTGAGCTATGCGAATGACACGAAAAAAGCTGAGGGGAAGCTAAACGATGCGAAGAAATGGTTAAAGCAATCATCGACTAGTGAGGATAAATCCATAGAGATTGATTTTGGTGTGAATATGGCTATGAGTATCGAAGGCTTCACTTGGAAGCTCAGTGCGGGTACATCAGGGGATATTGAATATTCTTTATCTCTCAAAAAGTATGTATTCTATCAAGCGGTAGCAGTTAAGGTTGTCAAAGATGAAGTGAAGGTAGAACAGAAGCGGGCTAATGAAAAGCCCAAACCTAAAACGTATATCATGAAATCTAAAGACAATCTATGGAAAATCGCTAGAGAAATTCTTGGAGATGGCAAAAGGTGTGGAGAAATCCAGAAACTTAATGGCATTAAAGATAGTGAGCTGAGGAAGCTTCCAATCGGTAAGGTCATTAAGCTACCGTAGGAGGCTGTTATGGAGCTACTTGTAAAGAATAAGGAAGGACATTTATGGGATATTTCAGGTATCGTCTCCGATATTACATGGAAAACTGCTCGTTCAGGCAAACCATCAACGCTAGAGTTAACACTTGTGGACAGTGGTATCTATCAGCATCCCAAGTTTAGCATCAGCAACGGTGATATTATTCAGTTCAGCAAAGATAATGTGGATGTATTCTACGGGTTTGTGTTCAGCATTGATACAGGCTCGGATCAGGAGATTAAGCTGACTGCTTATGATCAGATTCGTTATTTACTAGGCAATGGTAGTTATGTTTTGCAGGATGTCACGGCTAGCGATGTTATTACTAAAATAACCAAGGACTACGGCCTGAAGACAGGTGTGCTGGAGAATACAGAGTACCGAATTCCCTCATTAATTGAAGATGACAAAAAGCTGCTGGACATCATTATGGGAGCGATCGGCAGTGAGCTTCAGTATAAGGGGCGGTTGATGGCTTTTTACGATGATTTTGGCAAGCTTACACTGCGTAAACCGGAGTCTATGCTGCTTAACCTAGTGCTGGGAGCGGGGCATTATCTGTACGATTATTCGCTCAAAAAAAGTATTGATGATGATACGTACAACACCATTTTTCTATACAAGGATAACGAGAAGTCTGGTAAGCGTGATTTCTTTCCGGTTAGCGATAAGGATAATGTGAAACGCTGGGGTATCCTGCACTTGTATCAGAAGGCCGATGACAAAGCGAATGCTGCACAAATTCAGGAGAAGGCAAATAATCTGCTAAAAATGCACAACCGTGAAAAGCTTAGTCTCTCCGTACAGGCGATTGGTGATATGCGCGTAAGGGCTGGTAATTTCATTTATGTCCTGCTTGATGAATTCAAGACTCAGGTGTTTCTGGTGGATCAATGTAGTCATAAGATTTCCGGTGGGGAGCATACGATGTCCCTCGATATAAAGGTGGTGTAGAAATGATGTTGGATATTATAAAAAAAGCAAGCTTAGGAGCCGTGGGAAATACAAATCCCGTGGCTTTTTCTTATGGGACAGTAACGGAGGCAGCTCCTTTGCAGATCCAGGTGGATCAACGTTTTATTTTATCGGGGAATGCGCTAGTGCTGCCTGAGTCGGTAATGGAATGTAAAGTCGAGCTAGAGGGTAGAGAAGTGGTAGTGCGTCGAGGACTTGCCTCTGGTGATCGGGTTCTGATGGTTCGGATGCAGGGTGGACAAAGCTATATTGTTCTGGATCGGCTGGTGAGTCCGATATGATTCCTGCGATTGGAAAAGCTGGACCGATAACTGCCCTTCTTGAAGGCGAGGTCAACCTTGAACGTGGGGAAAGCCCCAGTCTAACCTACCGAATGGATTGGGACAGAAAAAGGATCACTGGCCAAGCGGATGGACTTGAGGCAGTGCAGCAGGCAGCGGCCAAAATTCTGCGAACCGATAGATTTGAACATCTGATTTACAGTTCGGATTACGGAACAGAGTGGCAGCTGGTTCTGGGTAAGGATCGGCTGTTGGTCAGAGCTGAAATCAGACGTGTCATTAATGAGGCCTTACTTCAGGATGAACGAATCCTTAGCTTAGAAAATATTGAGGTTTCTTTTACCGGAGAAAACTTAACTTTTGACTGCAAGGTGGTCACACGTTACGGAAATTTTCAGCTGAGAAAGGAGTGGAATGAGGATGTATGAGGATCAGACGTATGAGGCTCTTTTAGAGCGGATGCTGGACCGGGTTCCGTCAGGTCTGGATAAACGCGAGGGCAGCATTATTTATGACGCGCTCGCTCCGGCAGCAGCAGAGCTCGCGCAGATGTACATTGAGCTGGATGTGAATAATAATCTGTATTTTGCAGATACGGCGACCGGAGAGTACTTGGAGCGAAGTATATCCTGGTCAGGAATTGTTAGGCGAGAAGCGAGCAAAGCGCAACTGAAGGGGATTTTTTATAAAGCGGATGGAGGATTTGTAGATGTCCCTCTCGGAAGCCGCTTTTCACTCGATATGCTGAATTATATGGCTGTGGAGAAGCTATCTCCTGGAGTGTATCGCTTGGAGAGTGAAACAGCTGGAGAAGAAGGAAACCGATATTTTGGCTCTTTGCTGCCGGTGGATTATATTTCAGACCTCGCGCGCGGAGAAATAGCTTCCCTTCTGATCCCTGGAGAGAACGCCGAAAGTGATGAATCGCTACGCCAGCGTTATTTGGATTCAGCCAGACGCCCAGCTACTAGCGGCAATAAATATCACTATATGGAGTGGGCTATGCAGGTTGTGGGGGTGGGAGGTGCACGTGTTTTTCCGTTATGGAACGGTCCTAAGACGGTGAAGGTGATTGTTGTGGACGCTGAGAAAAAACCTGCTTCTGAGCTACTGGTGACTAAGGTTCAGCATTACATTGATCCGGTCTCTGGAGCGGGTGAGGGGCAAGCCCCCGTAGGTGCTGTTGTAACTGTGGCGTCGGCGAAGGGCAAAAGTATTAGTGTAAGCGCAAAAGTAACCCTTGCTTCAGGTTATGCGCTGCAAGCTGTAAATGAAGAATTTAAGGCGATTCTTGAGAGCTATCGCAAAGAGAAGGCTTTTTCAGCAACCTATATTAGCCAGTCTGTAATCGGTGCACTATTGCTAGCTACTGAGGGGGTTGCGGATTACAGTGAACTGAAGCTGAACGGTGGAGCGGGCAACGTAATGTTGAACGAAGAAGAAATACCTTTGTTCGGTAATGTTTTACTGGAGGTGTAGCATGGGTTATCCGGAGAAAGTTGATATTTTTCAAGAAAAGCTTAATAAAAAAGCAAATGGTGGCAGCTATGTTATTGAAGAGAGATTACCGCTTGTAAATGGCATGTATAGTGGTGCGCTTGCGCATGACAACATCAATAATCAGACCATCGCGGTGTACACAGGGTCACAGTATTCCGGGATCGAGCTACGTAATTTTACGGTGTCTTTTCCGGATGAAGCGCCATGGCGGCGGTTGATTAAGATTTTTGCCGATGTGCCCGAGGTTTATGTGACTTACGAAACCCCCGGGGATACAGTTGAAGCGGATGATATTAATGGTTTGCAAGGTAGCCTTACAGCCGTACAAAGTGAACTAGAGCGTTATAAGAGTAAGGGTCAGATTGACGGAGGATCATTTAGAAGAGAGGTGTAAAATGGCACAGACTATACAAATAAAGCGGGGAACAAAGGCTGAGCTAACGAGTTATGGCGTGTTGAAGGCGGGTGAGCTTGGTTTTTGCAGTGATACTAAGGAAGTTTATATTGGTGACGGCACGTCTAATTCCATGGTCGGAAGGGCGCTATCGGGTCCAGAAGCTTCGCGTCCGGTTGCAGGAGCCGTTGGCCGTTTGTATTACGTGACTACGGGTACGAATAGCGGATATTTATATTTTGATGATGGAGCAGCTTGGCGGCGTGTGAATGCGCAGAAGCTTAGCGATCTGACGGGTACAATCGACGATATCGCCGATGGAGCAACCTATGCGAAGGTGCTTAAGGCGGATATTAGTGCGGGTCATATCAATAAAGTATCAGACGGCACGAACGTAAAGACTGCGGCTGAGATTAAGACTCACATTGACGATGTGACCAAGCACCGGACGATCAATGATACTGGGACTACGATTACAGACTTGTGGTCAGCGCAGAAGATTAAAAATGAAATTGAGCTGGCTAAGCATAACATCGAACCGCAAGCATCGGTAAAAGATCAGAACCTGCTGGCTCCACCTGCCAGTCCGGTTGAGGGTGATCGATATATTATTCCAGCTGGAGCAACCGGGGCATGGGTGGGGAAAACGAATCAAATTGTTGAATACCAATCTGCTGCTTGGGTATTTTATGTTCCTGCCGTCGGTTGGACCGCTTACGTCGATGATGAGCAGAAGATTTACAGCTGGAACGGCAACGCATGGGTACGTACCGGTGGTGCACTACAGACCATTACAGCTGGGAGCGGGCTGATTGGTGGTGGTCAGGCCGATGCTGTGACGCTGAATATTGGTGCAGGCAATGGGATCACGGTTACTGCAGACGCGATTGCGGTTACAGCTGGAAAAGGGATCACTGTAGATGGAGCCGGTGTAGCTGTAAGTGTGGATGGAAGTAGCATCATTTATGATGCGGCGAATGGCAATAGACTTACCGTAGCCAGTATTGATGGCGGAACATTCTAGGGGGCGGGACAATGGCTTTAAAGACATTGATACAAATACGCCGCGGATTGGAAAGTGCGATCGGAGCACTGGCTATTGGTGAGCTTGGCTATTGTACAGACAGTGGCAAGCTGTACATTGGTTCTGCTGCTGGTAATGTCTTGCTAGTTGCGGCACAAAGTACCGGGGACATGCTGAAAAGTATTTACGATACGAATAACAATGGCAAGGTGGATTTCGCGCAACAAGCGGATAGTGTAGCTTGGGCGGGGGTAGCGGGTAAACCAGCGGTATTCCCTCCGGCGGCGCATACACATGATTATTTGCCTAAAGGGCCCCTAACCTGGAATCAACTGAAGGGGGTGTAGAGGATGAGTTACGGCAGCTCTTTATACAGCGAATTGCAATATTCCGCAGATAAAGATTCGAGCCATCCGGGTGAAGTCGAGGCGCCTGATCTAATGCAATATTTGCCGGATTATTATAAGGATGTCCGCGAAATGGAGAAGCTTCAGGAGACCATTGGGATCGAAATTGGTGGACTGAAGGTAGGTACTATAGATGTACTGGATCAGGCGTTTGTTGAAACGGCAACGGTGAGCCTTGGACGTTGGGAAGCTGAGCTTGGATTAAATATCGATTTATCCAAATCATATGCTACACGCCGAGAGATGATTAAGGCGAAGCTGCGTGGAAACGGAACGACAACGCCGGAGATGATCCAGCGGACAGCGTCCGCTTTTTCAGGTGGAGTGGTTGAAGTTAAGGAAGTGCCTGATGAGTACCGTTTTGAGATTCATTTTGTAAGTACGCTGGGCATTCCTCCCAATATGGCAGGGTTGATTCAAATCATCGAAGAGATTAAACCTGCGCATTTGGCTTATGAATTTGTGTTCAGCTATACCTGGTGGGACTCCGTTAAGGTTTTGACTTGGGAGAATGCTCACAGTAAGACATGGAACGAATTAAGAACTTATAGATAGGAGAGTGACACATGCAAACCACAGGAAATTTGGGATTAAAGAAGCCCGAGGGAACAGATATTGTTGATATCGCCGATCTGAATGGGAATATGGATATCTTGGATAATGCCGTAACTGGCAAGGTCGATAAAGTTACTGGCAAACAGCTGTCTACGAACGACTACACCACAGCTGAGAAAACAAAGCTGGCGGGTGTTGCTACGGGAGCAACGAACTATACTCACCCAGCTACCCACCCACCAGCTATTATTGCTCAAGACGCGAGTAATCGGTTTGTTACTGATGCTGAAAAAACGGCGTGGAATGCTAAAGCCGGTACAGCCGTAGCTACAACTGCTACGAATGGCTTGATGTCTGCTGCGGACAAGACACTACTGAATAACAACACTGGATTCGGTACTACGGCTGGTACAGCCACCGCATATACCCTTACACTTAGCCCAGCACCTACGGTGCTGATAGCAGGACTTAAATTTAGTTTCAAAACACATACTGCTAGCGGAGCCAATCCTACACTCAATCCTAATACTTTAGGGGCCAAAGCAATCAAGAAACCCAATGGAAATGCGGCAACACTTGCCCTGAACGGAGTTTACACGGTTGTATATGATGGGACGGCTTTTATCTTACAGGGTGAAGGAGGTGATTATGGAACAGCGACAGCAGCGGACGTGCTAGCGGGTAAGACGATAGGGACAGAGGGCGGGCTAATTGATGGCGCGATAGTACAAAGAGGTGCTACGGACGGATACACTAATTCCGTTAGTGCAGCATGGGCAGCGGGTGGTGGATGCTGGGTCCGAATACCAGCGGGGGCATATTTGAAAACTACGGCGGTAGGAAACCCCGAAATACGAGTCACTGATCCTAACGTTGTTCCTGCAAATTGGCTACGAGGGGTATCAATGTTTGGGCAGGATGGAGCTATAGTCAATAGATCTGTGGAGAATAATCACTCTCCGTCAAATGCCGCAGAGATATGGGCGACAGGCGATGTGTTCTTAATGCCGCAAGCGGGCTACTATAATGGGGTTACCTGGACAAAAAGTACATTTCCAACTCTCGTACCTAGTAACGTCCGCGCGGGTGTCTCTATAGGAACCTTAGTTGGCACACTCCAACCCTGGGTCGGTGGGCTTACATCGGTTGACTTTGCAACGCAGGCAGGGGCTGACGGTAAGACTGAGGAAATGTTTAGATTTCCAGCCGGGTTCACTATCGGATCGTTTGCTGGCTCGATTCTTTTCGGAACGTCGAACAACAACAGCCACCAGGATCATTCAATCGTGCTGCAGGACATCCATGGAAATCGGTTAGTGCTAATTCGTCACTTTGTGGACGGATGGTCGATGAGCACAACACAGCAAGCTACGGGGCTAATAGTAGATAAGCGGTCGCGGCGAATTACAATGCCTAGTACCCAATATATGTGGGGCTTCGGTCACGATGGGGACATTGCGGCGGACGGATCTTTCTCGAAGCCGTTCAATATGGATGGTGAGGTAATGTTGGTTCACGTCGTAGTAGCATCGCTCGGCGGAGGTTACTCTACTGCCTCTGCACGCGGAGCCGCGGTATGGAATTAGAAGGAGGAAGATAGTAATGTACTTTTGCGCATACAAAAGCATCAAAACAATTTACGCGATCTATCACAACGACTGCAGGCGGTATTACCGTAACTAATTCATATAATCAGATTGTAGCTCAAGAATATAAATGGGTGGCTTGAGGCTAAGAAAGGGAGTGAATATAAATGCAAATAGGCAGAAAAATTTATTATGATAACGCCACAGGTAACGCATTAGTTGATACCGGAGAGCGTTCCGGCGATGTGGTTGAGACAACACAGGCGTTGGATTTAACAGTCTATAAAGCACTAGCCGAACGCGTAGCGGAAACGGTGGGGTGCTTAGAGCTTGATTACGAGCAATACAAGCAATACTTTGCAGCGTGCAGTGGCTACAAGGTAAGCATCGAAACGGGAAGATTGGAGTTTAGCTATCCTGGCCCTAACATCGAACCTGACGAGCCGCAAGCGCTTGTATATCAAGTACCTATGTCCGAGCGTATCGAGCTTGTGGAGTCCGATAATGCCGGGCTGACGCTAGAACTAGCGCAAACACAGGCTAGACTCAACCAGGCGGAACAAGACCACGCCGACTTGCTGCTCACTCTTGTAACGGGAGGTGTATTATAATGGATTGGTACGCAATCATTAAAAACTATTATGACGCAGGATGTTATTCAAAGGATCAAGTTCAAGTATTTGTAACTGCCAACAAGATCACATCAGAGCAAGCTATAGAGATTACAGATAGCGCCATATTGTAGGCGTTTTTATTTTGCCCTCGTACCTGCTACGAGGGCTGTTTTATTTATCACTTTAGAAGGGGGCTGTTATATGACCATTGTGGGAGTGAATTCAGGAGGAGGCGATGCTGAAGCAGCGCCCATTGAGCACCGTTTAGAAGATGTTGAAAATAGACTAGTAGTCATCCAAGACGAGATTTTTAGATTTGGAACGGAACATCTAAGTTTTAACAATGAGCTTCTATTATTAAAAGAAAAACAATCACGCCATGAGGAAGATGTGAAACAAATTAAACAATCAACGATAGAAATGAAAATTCAATTTAACGAGATTATGAGGCGTTGGGACACTTTAGACTCACGTGTGTTTCAGCTATTGCAACAATCTCAGACGGACAGTAAGAGCGAACGAAAAGTGTTTATCGATTTACTAAAATACGTTCTGGCGGGAACTATCTTTGCTATTATTGCCTTTTTATTTAAAGGAGGGGTATAGATGCTCACTTTGTCCCAAATCAAAAATAAATCAGCCTCACGCCTAACAGGCCTACATCCCGTAGTCCTTTCCGCTGCTACTGCGCTAATCGAGCGCTGTCACAAACTCAACATCCCCATTCTCATTACGCAGGGACTTCGCACAATAGCCGAGCAAGATGCTCTCTATGCACAAGGTCGCACCAAGCCTGGAGCGATTGTCACCAATGCGCGTGGCGGGTATAGCTACCACAATTTTGGATTAGCTGTAGATTTTGCTCTTTTGTTGCCGAATGGATCGAGTGTGTCATGGGATATGCGCCGGGACGACAATAACAACCAGATCGCAGATTGGCAGGAGGTTGTAAAAGAGGCCAAGGCACTTGGATTCGAATGGGGAGGCGATTGGACGAGCTTTAAAGACTATCCACATTTTCAAATGGCGTTTGGGTTAACACTCACACAGTTACGTGCAGGGGCAAAGCCCTCAACATCTGCGGTGGAGTCAGCGTATAAGGTCATCAATCGGAAGGAGGAAGAAGAATTGAAGGGTGATATTTTTGCCGTCGTAAAAGTTAACGGGGTTAAGGTTGCAGATGGAGTTCTTGAAAAAGGCATAACCTACGTTCCCGTTCGTATTATTGCAGAAGCGCTAGGTGCACAGGTGGGTTATGATTCCGCCACTAGAACGGTTGAGATTAAAAGTACTCACTAAGGAGGTATCTATCATGGAAACTAGAGAGATTTTAGATGATGTTATGGCATTCGCCTCTATCTTAGCAGTATTCGTACTGGCACTTGTTCAATTGGTCAAAAATAGTATCAACATCCCGCGTAATGCAGTCCCAATTATCGGACTATTAATAGGTTTGCTCATCGGAGCGGCAGCGTATCCTTTTACCGATCTGGATATCGTCCTTCGGCTTTGGGCTGGAGGGCTGGCTGGTTTATCTGCGACGGGGTTGTTTGAGCTAGCTTTTAAGGATCGCCCGGGGACAACGAAAGAGTAAATGGATAATAGGTACGAATCATAAAAAAGGGCTGTTCCAAAAAGTCTGAATAGACCTAAGGAAGAGCCCCATTGTTTTTTTACGAGATTACATAGTTAAGCTTCAGAACGAAAGCGTACTTCCAGGCAGCAAAGAGTACAGCCCTGCAAAACCTTCTCCTTCTAATATAGAAGTGACATGATCAATATGCGATTTAGGAGCATGAACGAGCACCGACCGGCGGCTAGGAACCGTTTGGAGCATTTCTCGAATATCCGGTAAGCCTTGGTGGACTTTATAGCGAATGAGTGAGATTGTACATCTCGTTTCGCTAGATTCTTCTACTATAGAATGTTTAACGAGACGGTGCCCGAAACTACCTGCCGCCAAATGTCCCGTAAAAATCACATGGTTGTCAGGAGAAGCAGAGAGCTGGTGAAAATACTCTTGTGCTTTTGCCGACTGCATCATTCCGTCATTGGTAAACACGATTGAGCTCTTGAGATTCAACAATGCCTTTGCACGTTCCTCTGAATTAGATACAATGCACAAGTTCTTTCTATTAAAAAGCATATCAACGCGCTGAATAGCGCCCTCTTTCAGCCATTCGGTCTTATCGCTCAACCCTCTTAAAGGTGCTACGAGCTCTTCTTCGACGATCAGCTGATCATCCGGGAAGCACTCGCTTGCCCATACGATCAATTCCTGGCTTCTGCCATGGATAGGCACCGGAAGGAGGATTGAACCCCCTTTTTGCAGAGTGTTACAGATCGCTGACTCTAATTGCTGTAACTTTACAAGCTGCTCATCAGGATCCGCGCCGTATGCGGCATCGATAATGGATAGATCGACGACATCTTTAGCTCCGGCTTCCATAATCGTTGGTGAATCTGCCATGAGCAGCAGCGACTCCTTCGTATAATCCCCTGAGAAAAATACGATTGTTCCGTCCCATTCGAGGATCAGCCAAACCGAACCTGCTAAATGTCCGCTTCGCCCCCATTGTACTCGAAGATTAGGTGCAATCCTCAGCCAAGTCTGAGGGGGGATATGCTCCTCCAAATACATGAACTGGATAGATTGCTTATCTATTTCTCCATAAGGTAATGATGCGGACTGAGCAGCCACGTATTTATCCCATGCTTCGAAATAATCGGGAAGCTGTTTAACGGTAGCTTTCGTTGTCCATACCTTACCTGAATATCCGTACTTATATAGTAGAGGAAGTGCTATGGAATGATCCTCATGCGCATGGGACAGAAACACTGCCTGCAAATGTGGGATGATGTCTGTATCAAGCAGGGGGTATTCACCTGGACCTTCTTTTTTGACACCACAATCGAGTAGAATACCAGATTGCCCATCTTTGTTCTGCAAAAGATAGGAGGAACGACCATGCTCTCCGGCCCCTCCCCAAATCGTTAGTATGCTCATCGTTGTCTCCGCTTTCTATCTGGGCTTAAATATTCTAATACTAGTAGTAATATAGTAGTAACGCCGACAGAGATTACTGCCATGGCCATCCCCATCGCTACAGCACCTTGCTCAAACTGGGCAAAAATATAGGTCGCCGATGTCTGCATTGAAGGTGGAAGAATGAGTAAGGAGGCTACCAGTTCCCGATTGGAAATGGTGAAGGTCATCATCCATCCAGCCACCATCCCCGGTAGAATGAGTGGGAGCAGGATACGGCGGAACACATAAAGCTTGCTTCCTCCGAATACTTGTCCCGCTTGCATAAGGGAAGAATCGATCTGCCCATAGCTCGCTTTTACATACTGAACAGTATAGGGGATGAATAGTACAACGTAGGTAAGCACAACCATCCAGTAGGTATTATAGAGCGGAATAGGCATCCAGCGAGCATTCCATAGCAGGATTAGCCCTACTACAATTACAATTCCAGGAACTGTATTGGGAAGTAGGCTGAATAGATCTGTAATTTTCTGCTTGAATGTAGCTCCTTTTCCTACAGTTAAGGCAAACCAAGTCCCAAGAATAACCGCGATACTAGAAGCAACGATGGCTAATGTGAAGCTATTTAATAAGGCCTCAAGACCTTGAGAACCCGGTGATAGCAGCTCAGCATAATGTTTTAAGGTTAAATTGCTCCAAGATACGCCTTCTCCTCGCAGCTTTAATAATGAGGCTGTTATGATTGAGAAATAAGGAATGCCGATAGATGCTAGAAGTAATAGAACAACATATCCCCAACTAAGAACCCCTACAATTCCAGTACTTTTATAACGTTTGGTACGAGTCCCTTTTCCGCCTATTAAGCGATAAGAGAAGCGGCTGCTAATTAGAGTCTGGATGTACCACATGACGAGACAAACTCCGAGCAGCAAGGAAGCTAGTGAAGTAGCCTTTCCAAAATCTATTGGCCAACTAGAGATATACTTATGGATCTCAGAGGTCAGAACGTAAAAGCCGATCCTACGACCAAAGGTCGCAGGGGTACCAAATTCGGCAATCGTTTTGACGAAGATGAGAAGAGCTCCAAGCCCATAGCTGGATAATAGCAAGGGAATGATTACTCTTTTAAATCTGTAAAAGAACGGAGCACCATGAACAGAGGCTGCTTCCTCCAGATTGCCCCCGATCTGCAAAAGCGCATTACGCAGCAGTAAATACAGGAAGGGGAATAAATGCAGACTCATGATCAATACCATCCCTCCATAACTAAAGAAATACGGAGTCAGCACGGAGGAAGCGGGCAGAAACTGTTCCATATACCCACCCGTCTGCATAAATAACATCCAACCCATTGAACCAATATATGGCGGAGTCATAAAAGGGATTAGTAGCACAACATCCAGCCAATTATGATGCCCTAAGTCCGTTTTAGCCATAATCCAGGCCAGAGGTAGTGCAAATAGCGTAGTTAGTAGAATAACGCTTACCCCGAGCCCGATAGAATTCAGCAGTACCTCAACCAGATCATGACTACTCATAATGGTTCGTAGTGGCGCGGCTATATCCAGCTGCTCATTGGGATAGATACTGGTCCAAAAAATGAGCAGGAGTGGCAGCAGTACGAGCACTGTCAGTATAAATAAAGCAAGTCCGCCGCTCACCCATTTAAATGAGCGTAAAGAGTTAATATTCATTACGCTTATTTAAAAATTTGTGTGAAGGTCGAGGAAACTTCATCACTATGTTCGTTCATCCATTCCCATTTCACATCAAATGTCTTAATTTCATCGAGATTCGCACGATTCTCTGCTTTCACATCGGTTCTGCCTGGCAATAAGTAGGCTTTAGCAACTAGCGCTTGAGCTTCATCAGATAGAAGATAGTCGATAAATGCCTTGGCATTATCTACATTCGGGCTTGTCTTAATAATCGCAGCCGGGCGAGGGCTAATCACTGTTCCTTCAGCAGGGTAGACGATATCTACAGGCTCTCCATCAGCTTTTGCCTTATAAGCCATGTAATCTACACCTGAGGCAACGACGGATTTAGCGCCGGTAATAACCGGATCAAGTGCCTCCTGATTGGCGCCCGCCATCGCTACACCATTGCTTTTGTATTGTTTAAAAAGATCCCAACCGCTGTCCCCTTTAGCGCTTAAATATCCAGTTACAAAATCTAGAGCCGAGCCAGATAGCGAAGGATCTGGAATATTGACGGTTCCTTTCCATTCCGCTTTAGTGAGATCATCCCATGAAGTCGGAGGTGTGCTTACTTTTTTAGTATTGTAGACAATCCCCAGTGCGGATGCGCTATAGCTAAAATAATTGCCATCTGCTGTGTCTGACCAATCGCTAACGAGCTTATCTGCATTAACCGCCTCTTTATATGGAAGCAATAAACCATCATTCTTCATCCCTTGCATGGACGGAAGGGAGGCAAGAACAACAACATCGACTACTGGATTGGACTTTTCTGCTTCCATACGGGCTAATATTTTTCCAGTAGTGCCTTGGAACATTTCCACCTTCACACCGGTTTTGGCTTCAAAGCCGTCTTTAATTTTATTGGCTAACCCTTCAGGACCTGCGCTGTAGACGACAAGACTGCCACTCAGAGCTTTCTCTGTGGGTTGTGGTGCTTCAGTTTGAGCTGTAGTGTTAGCGGTTGAAGTCGGATTGCTTGCGTTAGCAGCAGGAGTGTTAGTAGAGCTACAGCCGGCTAGACTCGCTCCGATTATAGTTGTTAGAAGAAGTGTACTAAGTCCTTTAGTGTTATTCATTGATTTCAATGTGAATGCCTCCCTAATATTTTTTGCATCTTGCTGCATGGAACAGCATCATACGAGCTATTCCATGCAGTGGACGCTTAATTCAGATGATGGATCTGGTGCTCTGAAGCGTAGACCTGGATCGTCTCTCCAACAGGTAGACGTTGATCATGATAAGCGGTCCAAGCGGTTTGGTTCTCCATTTCTAGAATGACCTCATAGCGATCACCCATATAGCTCACATGTCGAATCGTCCCCGTAAAAGGGAGGGAGGAAGCATTCTCCTGAGACCAACGTAAATGTTCCGGACGAAGCATTTGCTTATCGGGAACGATCCAGTTGGATTTTCCAATAAAATGAGCTACAAAAGGATGATTGGGTTTCTGATAAATCTCCTCAGGAGAACCTGTTTGTAAAATAGTTCCACCTTGCATCACGACCACTTCATCTGACATAGACATCGCCTCGGTTTGATCATGGGTGACATATAGAGCGGTAATACCCATGTTCCTCACCAAGGAGGTTAACTCCAGCCTCATTTCATCTCGCAAGACTGCATCCAGTGCACTTAACGGCTCGTCGAACAAAACGAGTTGGGGTCTAGTAACTACAGCTCTGGCAAAAGCAACCCGTTGCTGTTGTCCACCGGATAGCTGATGGGGAAAGCGTAGCTCGAGTCCTTCCAGTTTTACGGATCGAAGGGCTTGCTGAACCCTAATCCGTAAATCCTTTTTCTGCTTAGAGGCACGAAGTCCGAAGGCGACATTCTCGAAGACAGTTAAATGCGGCCAGAGCGCGAAATCTTGAAAGACCATGCCAAAGTTTCGGCTATGGATGGGGCGACTAATTTTTTTGTTGCCTGAGAAAATAAACTCGTCATCCATTAGGATTTCTCCAGCATCCGGTGTTTCTAGCCCAGCAATCAGACGGAGTAGTGTCGTCTTTCCACAACCTGAAGGACCGAGTAATGTCGTAAAGCTTCCAGCGGGAATCTTCAGATCTGCAGCCTTCAAGGCATGCACATCTCCGAATTTCTTTTCCAATCTGTGGATTGTAATTTCCTTCATCTCTATCTACCTGCCTGTTCTTAAGCTTGTTCTTAGTGTAAAGGTAAAGAATTCCCGCTATATTTGCTGAATGTAACTGTGATATTAACTTTTTTGCCGATTTATTTTAACATTCATAGAATTTTTCTATGTTACCGTTTAGTGAATAGGCGAGGAGTGGATGATAATGAACCTTAATTTAATCAAGCTGGAAATCGTAGAACTGTTAAATAAACATAAGAAAATAACTACAGTAGCCGATAAACTCGGACTGAAGCAGCCCACCGTTACGTACCATTTGAAGAATTTAGAGCAGCAATTGGGGGAGAAGTTATTTGAATCCAGAATGGATAAAATGATTCTTACGGAGAGTGGAAAAGCGTTTCTTCATTATGCGACTAAAATCAATGCACTAGCTGCAGAAGCGGAGCGGGTTGTAAAAGAGTTCAGTCAGGCGGGGCGAGGAACGCTTAAGATTGGTGCCAGTTACGTTCCAGCTACTTATATTCTCCCGAAAATATTGGGGATGTTTGGAGAACAACATCCGGGGATTACGATCTCTTTATCGGTTAAGCCTTCCCCTGTAATCAAAGAAATGCTGGCTAGCCATGAGATTGACCTTGGTATTTTGTCTACAGAATCTTTTTATCTACCTGATCTGCATACTCAAGCCTTGTGTGAGGACGAGCTCGTGCTTGTTTTTGCGCCATCTCATGAATTTGCCACATTTTCTAATCTAAACCCGGCTATGATTGCTTCAGCGAGTTTTATATTACATGACAAGGAATCAAGTACACGCCAACTGACGGATAAATGGTTTGAGCGTGAGGGGAATGAACCGAGGACCTATATTCTACTGGATTCACTGGAGGCCATAAAGCAATCGCTTATGAGTGGAAAGTACGTTTCGTTTATATCGCGTCTTGCTGTGGAGGATGAGGTAGCCAGAGGAAGATTGCTAATGCGCACCATTCCAGATTATAATTTTCAAAGACATATTTATTATTCGTATAACCGCGATCGTCATTATTCTCCTCTTATTGGCCTGTTCATCGATCAGATTCGAACGCTCCGTATTTAAATACACATAATGAAGGTATGCTAGAGCCATTATATATAAGAAAGAATACATAAAATATAAGGACTGTATAAATTGAGAAATTGGTGTATAATCTTAGATACTGTGTCGCTTTACAGCGCAAAATAGTTGGAGATTTTCACACAGTTTTATTGTATGATATGAGGAAAGCTTTAATAGGCGATTTTTAGACAGACAATAATTAACACATTGATCCGGAAGAGAATGGGGGGAGCAGCATGACCGAACTTACGACTACCGTCAGCAAAAGCAACTCTAACAATCTGCTGCGACGGGACGTACGGTTCTTGGGGAACATTTTAGGAGAGGTCTTGGTTCACCAAGGCGGTAACGAACTACTAGAGATCGTGGAGAAAATTCGCGAAACCAGTAAATCGCTGCGCTCACTATTTTTACCTGAACTGCACAGTGAATTTAAGGAGTTAATCAATTCTTTGGATCCAGAGAACCGTCATCAGGTAATAAGAGCGTTCGCTATTTATTTTCAGCTCGTGAATATTGCCGAACAGAACCATCGGATTCGCCGCAAACGTGACTATGAACGTTCAGCTGGGGAGACAGTCCAACCCGGTTCTATAGAAAGTGCGATTAAAGAGCTTCGTGAACGTGATTTCTCTCATGAGGAAGTTAACGAGATTATTGCAGGATTATCTCTGGAACTTGTAATGACGGCACATCCAACGGAAGCTATGCGCCGTGCTATTCTCGATATTCATAAGCGGATATCTGATGATGTTATGGGTCTGGATAACCCTACCTTAACCTTCCGGGAGCGTGAACAGCTCCGTGAGAAGCTATTAAATGAAGTGATTACGCTATGGCAAACGGATGAACTGCGTGACCGTAAGCCTACCGTACTCGATGAAGTACGTAATGGGATGTACTATTTCCATGAGACGATCTTCCATGTATTGCCCGATGTTTATCAAGAACTTGAACGTTGTCTCAGTAAATACTACCCAGGGCAGAATTGGCATGTACCAACCTACTTACGTTTTGGCTCATGGATTGGTGGAGACCGTGACGGTAACCCTTCGGTAACTTCTACAGTTACTTCACAGACCTTGCGCATGCAGCGTAAGCTGGCGATTCGGGAATATCAACGGATTATGCGTGAACTCATGAAATATCTAAGCTTTAGCACAAGTATTGTTAAGGTGACGCCTGAGCTAGTAGAATCCATTGAAGCTGATCGTGAGATCATTAATCTTGGCAAGATGGAAGAATGGCGCAATGATAATGAACCTTACCGTATTAAGCTTAGCTATATGATCTCCAAGACACAAAATGTTCTGGATGATGAGAAAAAAGATACTCTTGAGCGTTATTCTACACCTGAAGAGTTTATCGATGATTTGAACGTGATTGACCGCAGCTTACGGCATCACTATGCCGATTATGTGGCCGACACTTATATTAAGAAATTGATCCGTCAAGTGGAGCTGTTCGGTTTCCATACGGCGACACTTGATGTGCGTCAGCACAGTCAAGAACATGAGAATGCTATGACTGAAATTCTGGCGAAAATGAACATTACGCCGGATTACTCCAAACTGTCTGAAGATGAGAAGATTGAGCTACTGGAGAAGCTGTTGAATGATCCACGTCCAATCACTTCTTCTTATCAGACGTATAGTGAGGGTACAGAGGAATGTCTTGCAGTGTACCGGACGATCTTCGCTTCGCAAGAAGAGTACGGCAAACAATGTATCACTAGTTATTTGATCAGTATGGCAGAAGCGGCAAGCGATATTCTGGAGGTTATGGTCTTCTCCAAAGAGGTAGGACTATTCCGCAAAGATAATGACGGTACAGTCGTATGTACGCTGCAAGCTGTGCCACTTTTTGAAACGATTGATGATTTGCATGAAGCACCACAAATTATGAATAGATTGCTCAGCATGCCTATCTACCGCGATGCAGTAAGAGCAATGAATGATTTGCAGGAAATCATGCTTGGATATTCAGATAGTAACAAAGATGGCGGCGTGGTTACTGCTAACTATGAACTGCGTGTTGCTCTGAAAGAGATTACAGCTACAGCTGATAAGTTCGGAATCAAGCTGAAGTTCTTCCACGGTCGTGGTGGAGCGCTCGGCCGTGGCGGCATGCCGCTTAACCGCAGCATTCTGGCTCAGCCAGCCTCGACGATTGGCGGCGGCATTAAGATCACCGAGCAGGGAGAAGTTATCTCCTCCCGTTATTCGATGCAAGGGATTGCTTACCGCAGTCTAGAGCAAGCGACATCTGCGCTTGTGACAGCAGCGATCAATGCGAGAATTCCACAAGCGGATTTATATGAAGAGAAGTGGGAAGAGATTGTTGCCCGTATCTCTGAAGTGTCGCTTCACAAATATCAGGATTTGATATTCCGTGATCCGGACTTCCTGACTTATTTCAAAGAATCTACACCTCTGCCTGAGGTTGGAGAGCTTAATATTGGTTCACGCCCTTCCAAACGGAAGAACAGTGACCGCTTTGAAGACTTGCGTGCAATTCCGTGGGTATTTGCGTGGACACAAAGCCGTTATTTGCTTCCAGCGTGGTATGCTGCTGGAACCGGACTGCAGAGTTTCTATGAGGGTAAGGAAGAGAATCTGAAGATAATGCAGCATATGTATGAGAACTTCTCATTCTTTACTACACTGATAGATACGCTGCAAATGGCTATTTCAAAAGCGGACCTGATCATTGCTAAGGAATACGCCAGCATGGGCAAGAACGAGGAAGCACGTCAACGGATCTTCGGCCAGATTGAAGATGAATTCAAACTGACCTCTGAGTTGATCCTGAAGATTACTGGTCAGCAGGATATTCTGGATAATGTCCCTGTGATTCAGGAGTCGATTAGACTCCGCAATCCTTACGTTGATCCACTTAGCTACCTGCAGGTTCAATTGCTATCTGAGCTTAGAGCGCTCCGTGAAGTTGACGGAGACGATAGCGAATTGCTTCGCGAAGTATTGCTTACCATCAATGGCATTGCCGCTGGTCTTCGGAATACTGGCTGATATAGTCTTAACACAAAAAGTCCGCCCTTTATCGGGGCGGACTTTTTGTGCTTGTATAGGAAATTATGCAGTATCCGGCAGATTCTAAAAGATTACTTTCATGGATTCATGGAAATGCAAGGTCATCATCTGACCAATAGTCTTCATAGAAGCATTATAGACCGAGAAAAAAGTGATGCGCTGTGGCACACGCGTTATGGACTTTGCCAGGAATGTGTGCAAAGGATGCACAAAAGGAGCCCGGAGCCCGTGTTTATTTGCATCTTTATAGGAATTACTGTCTGTTCGCACACATAAACATTTTTAAGTTTCATATTTCTCTGCTTCAGGGTCAAAATGCTGAATTAAAGGGAATTATTACCTGTAAATCGGTATTTCAAGCTCATTTCGATAAAATATAGGGAATTGTTCCCTTTATATTAGCTGAACTTGGTGTAATTAATTGAATTTGACCAATATACAGGGAGAAATTCCTTATAACTTGGTCATAAAACAGCTGTGACCTAAGTTATAGGGAGGTTTTCCCTATAACTTGTTCCATCAAAATGAAACCCTCAACCAAAATGAAACCCTCAACCTACATTGGAGTTCTTACTCGCCAAATCACCGAAAACCCTGCGTAAAGTACAACAATGTCTGCTCTATATGCGATAAATTTAAACCAACAGAAGCCTATTCAACCGACGGGGTGATTTTGTTGCCTAATACGAGTTACTTCGCTCATAAACTAAATATTGTGCTGCGAAGTGATTCTTTTGTCCTGAAAAATATTGTGGTGCTTTGCCCAATATTGATCTTTCAGGCCCTACCCAAGTAACCGAGATGTAAGCGAAGGTAAATAGTGTGGCACTTATTATTCAGGTGATGGAGTAGCGTAGAGAATGTTTGGAACTGTAGGAGCGTTAGCGATCTCCTTTATTGTCAGATTTCTACCGCGAGTAGCGGTTTAAATCAGGAAATCTGACAATAACAGCGACCGGAAGTCCAAATATTTCTCGAAGCTGCACTTAATCACCTATACCAAGTTGTCCAGTTTTTAACTCAGTTTACAGAGAAGGTTACAATACAATCCTTGATTTTTACACAAACTTGAATTACGATTTAATTGCTTGTACCGTGGATATTTGAAAATAAATACCAAGGGCGGCAAGTCTGGGGGAGTTAACAGGTGGAGAATTTGGAAGGCAGATTGACAAAGCTCGCCTTAAAAGGCGACCAAAGGGCATTTGCCGAGCTTGTGGAACTATATAAAGACAAAATATATCATTTGGCGTACCGGATGCTGAACAATCGCCATGAGGCGGAGGATATAGTTCAGGAGACCTTTTTGCGTGTGTATAGAAACTTGGATCGGTATGATGATAAACAGAAGTTCTCTACCTGGATTTATCGGATTGGAACGAACCTCTGTATTGATAGATTACGCAAACGGAAACCAACCTATTCGCTCGATGCAGATATGAACGATCAGGAGGGCCTTGACGGCTATTCGTTGATTCCAAGTGATAATGTAACACCTGAGACCGAATTGCTGCTCTCTGAGACACAGGGGCTAATCTATGAGGCTATTGACAGTCTGCCTGTGAAATACAGGTCTGTGATGATTCTTAGATACCTGCAGGATTTGTCGCTTCAGGAAATAAGTGACGTGCTCGACATGCCTGTAACCACGATTAAGACGCGTGTACACCGAGGTCGTGAATTTTTACGTAAAAAATTAGGCCCGAAAATGTAAAAATAGATTTTTTTTTTATGAAACATCTTTGGGAGAGCGACGTATGTAAGTTAAGCAAGTCTTATGTGTCCTGACCCTTTGTCTTAGGATAATTAAATAGCACTCATGAAAGGATTGGCTCCTATGGAATGCAAACTGGCCGTCTCTATGATGCACGACTACTTGGATGACGACTTGCCCGATCAGCAGCAGAGGGAGTTGAAGGAGCATCTTCTATCCTGTCCAGATTGCCGTGCAAAGTTTAAAGAATTAGAACAGACAGATATGTTGATGTTCTCCCTAATGCATCAGAATCCTGTTGCCTCAGATGATCTTGTGAGCCGGATAATGAGTTCATTGCCAAAGACCAAGAAAGAAAATGCTTTTGTTACCTGGATCAAGAGACACCCTGCACTTACAGCGGCATCTCTGTTTCTTGTCGTAATGCTGATGAGTTCCGTAACTTTTTGGAGTCCAGATAGACAACTTGTAGTTAGAGGTGCAGATCTGGATCAAGTGGTTATCAAAGGGGATACTGTAATCGTACCTTCCGGCAAGATTATTACCGGTGACCTTACCATAGAGAATGGTAAAGCACAGGTATATGGGGAAGTGAACGGCAACGTAACAGTCATTGACGGTTCTTTGTATCAGGCTTCAACAGCTCATATTTCTGGGCAAGTCAAAAGCATAGACCAAGCGGTAAGTTGGCTCTGGTATAAAGTGACGAACATGTTCTCTGAAGTTGCCTACCGTTAAAGAAAGCGACAGTGGTTACCTTGAGCTGGAATATTATTTTGCGCCTCTTTTTCCGGAAAGATGGCGCTTTTTTGTTGCCTAAATTTAGAAAAATTAGAAAATGGGTGAGGGGCTAAACTTGCAACTGGAGCCCGAACGTTATAACCTAGATATTGATACAGATCTAACAGACATTTTACATAAACCCAGCTAATATGAAATGACGGGGGTTTTAGGCAATGAGTTATTTTACAGACTTAACATGGAAAGATTCCATTAAAGATATTATTGATATACTGATCGTCAGCTACATTATTTATAAAGTACTTAATATGGTCCGCGGAACTCGAGCGATTCAGCTGCTGAAGGGGATTCTGGTCCTGGTTTTGATTTGGGCTGTGAGTACCATGCTAGACCTCTATACGCTCAAATGGCTAATGAATCAAATGTTTACATTCGGTGTGCTGGCAGTCTTTATCATCTTTCAGCCGGAACTACGAAGGGGACTGGAGCAGCTTGGACGAGGTAAATTTTTCGGACGGGCTGGGGAAAGTGATGAAGAACTCAGTAAATTAATTGGCGAAGTGATTAAAGCCGTAAATTATTTATCACATAGAAAAATAGGGGCATTAATCGTATTCGAGCGAGAGACAGGCCTTAATGAATATACGGAATCGGGTATCGCCATGCGTTCTTTAGTCAGCTCTGAGTTGCTGATTAACATCTTTATACCTAACACCCCTCTGCATGACGGAGCCCTTATTATGCAGGGGAATCAGATCGCCGCGGCTGCATGTTATTTACCTTTGTCCGAGAACCCTTTTATTAGCAAGGAACTGGGGACAAGACATCGCGCGGCTATCGGGATTAGTGAGGTTGCGGACTCTGTGTCTGTCATTGTCTCGGAGGAGACAGGACAGATTTCTCTGGCCATCAATGGTCAAATTGTAAGGGACATTAAGGAAGAATCAATGATTTCGAAGCTCCATCAAGAGCTGAGTGTAAGTTCATCGCTGAAGGAGAAAGGTTCAACTTTCTGGAAACGGAAGGGGGACAAAAATCATGGATAAGTGGATGAACAATAACAATTTCAATAAAATTCTAGCCCTTGCATTTGGGATCATACTGTTTACTATGGTTCGTATCGACACTGCGCCTGTTGGACAGACCACGGTCGATACTAAATCGAAGATAATTGAGAATGTAAAGATCGAAGAGATCGGTCTAGATAAAGATAAATTTGTACTGGAATACAAGGATGTAGATAGTGTGAGTATGGAGGTTAAGGGGAAGAACTCGGATATCTCTTTTCAGTTCTCGGACGACTATAAAGTGACCCTTGATCTAAGTAAGGTTGAGCCTGGAGATAATACGTTGCCACTCTCATATTCATTACCTAGAGGTGTAACTCTTGTCAGAATGACTCCTAAAGAGGTCAATGTACATGTAGAGCTGCGAAATACAAAGTCTTTTCCCATAACATTGGTTACCAAGGGAGAACCAGCAGCAGGGTATCAATTAGGTACCCCAGTCTTGCAGCCTACGGATACTGTTGAGGTTACGCTGCCAGATAATGAGTTAAGCAAAGTGGTGAAGGTACAAGGCACTATTGAGCTAAATGGCGAGAACGAAACCTTTAAAGAGAAGAAATTGAAGCTGCATGCTTATGATAATGAAGGAAAAGAAGTGAAGGATGCCGTCATTGAGCCGGCTACCGTTTCGGTGGAATTGCCAATTACCTTGCCTTTTAAGAGCTTACCGCTGGATATCGGCTTTACCGGACAACTTCCGGGTTCTCTCGTCTTATCAAATGTGACACCTGAGCTGGAATCAGTCGTGGTATATGGTCAAGCCAATGCGTTAGCTGCATTATCTACCTATGAAGCAAGTGTCGATCTTAGCGCTATAGATTCTGCAGGAACGAAGCAGCTGAAGGTAGAACTGAAACCTCCGGCAGGAACTGAGAAAGTAATGCCTGAAACCGTGAACGTTTCATTAACGATTTCAGAAATTGCTGAACGGACGGTTGAAGCGGTACCCATCAAGTTACAGGGTGTCGGTGATGAGTTTGAAGGAAGTATTGTTAATCCAACAAGCAAGGATATAGCCCTTACCTTAACAGGTGCACCTACTTTGCTAAATCAACTAAATAAAGACGATATAGGTGTTGTGGCTGATGTGACTGGCCTGACTGCCGGGACTCACGAGGTTTCTTTACGGGTATCACTGCCTAAATTCATCGCACTGGCTAATTCAAGTGTGCCTCTTACGGTAACTGTACAGTTGCTGTCACCTGCAACGCCGGTGCCTACGCCTCATCCAGACACGGGTAGTGTAACTACTCCTGAGCCAAGCTCTGAACCTGTTATAGGCGATGAGGAGGCCACTGAGAAGCCTACCCATAGCGGAGAAGTTGGAGCTACAGCGACGCCTGTCCCCACGGATAGCAGTCCAGAGAATAATGGCACAGCTAACACAAGTACGAATTCCGAAAATCCTGTAGGTACAGGGGGAACGTAACCTTTTGTTGAAATACGTCTTTTAGGATATGTCCCAAAGGTACACCAAAATAGTATTCAAATCATAGGATAGAACATTAAGCTAATGTAGCGTATTCAAAGGAGAAAAATAATGGGGAAGTATTTTGGAACTGACGGTGTGCGGGGAGTAGCAAACCGTGAATTAACTGCAGAAATGGCTTATAGCATTGGTCGCTGTGGAGGATATGTACTAGCGGGTAACGTGCATAAACCAAAGGTTGTCATTGGAATGGATACACGTATTTCCGGACCTTTGCTCGAATCGGCTCTTATTGCTGGTTTGCTGTCTATTGGGGCAGATGTAATCCGTATAGGTGTAGTGAGTACACCTGCTGTTGCTTATATTACGAGATTATTAAAGGCAGATGCAGGGGTCATGATTTCGGCATCACATAATCCGGTTGAAGATAATGGCATTAAGTTCTTTGGCGGAGATGGTTTCAAGCTTACGGATGAAACTGAGCTGCGTATTGAAGAACTAATGGATGCTGAAGTTGATGAATTGCCTCGTCCTATCGGCTCTGGTTTAGGTATGGTTACGGTTGATAATGACGCCAAGTACCTCTATCTGGAGTATTTGAAGACAACCATTTCTCAAGATTTCAAGGGAATTAAGGTTGTACTCGACTGTGCTCACGGCGCAGCGTATGAACTTGCACCAAGATTGTTTAGAGAGCTGGGCGCTGAGGTTATTTCTATTGGTGCTGAGCCTGATGGATTGAATATTAATGCTGGATTTGGTTCAACACATCCAGAGACTTTGCGTGAGGAAGTATTACGTCATGGAGCGGATTTGGGACTTGCTTTTGACGGAGATGCTGACCGATTGATTGCGATCGATAATAAAGGCGATGAAGTTGACGGAGACTTTATTCTCTGTATTTGTGGGGATGCAATGAACCGTGCTGGCAAGCTGAAAGATAGCACGATTGTATCAACGGTTATGAGTAATATCGGATTCTACAAAGCTACCGAGAAATTATCCCTGAACACTGCTAAAACAGCTGTAGGCGACCGGTATGTGATGGAAGAAATGCGCCGTGGTGGTTTTAATCTAGGTGGAGAACAGTCTGGACATGTTATCTTCCTTGATTATAATACAACAGGTGATGGTATTCTGACGGCTATCCAGCTGGTAGATACGCTTAAAGCTTCCGGTAAGCAGCTTAGCGAGGTTAAGAGCATGATGACGAAATACCCGCAGGTGCTGGTCAATGTTCGGGTACAAGATAAGACCAATTATCCTAACAACCAGGCTATCGAAGCAGCTATCGCTGAAGTAGAAGGCAAGCTAGGCGACAATGGCCGTGTGCTTGTACGTCCGTCCGGCACGGAGTCTTTAATCCGTGTCATGGCAGAAGGCCCTGATAAGGCAGATCTAGATCTTTATGTGAATCAAATTGTAGAAGTTGTTCAACGCGAATTGGTATAATTCATTATCATACCTATATAGCCGGTGTAGAGAGCGAGAACGATTCGGACTCGTTACACCGGTGTTTATTATTTTTGGATGGATCGTCTGAACAGGGATTTGTGAAATTTAGGTTGGTGCAGCATTGCCAAAGTAATGTAAGGTGCATATAATAGATTAAGTGTCATTCTAGAAGGAAAGCGGGGATTGTGAGGTTTGCAATAGCAAGCGCCAGAGCTTGGTCGAGCGCGGGGGAGAAGGGAAAGCTGCTACATGGTTATGTAGACAAGGGCTTGAACGGATCACGGCAGACGTAAGCTGACGAGGTGGAGGTGTTCGAAATGTTCGGCGGGGACCTCCCGGTGATGCACCAGAGCCGTAAATGGAGACGGAAAATGGAAGGGCGACCTTTCACACAACGTTTTCATGGGTGCATAAGAAATATAAAATTCATGTGTGCGCGCATCGTAAAGAAACACGGTAGTTCTGCCACGGCAGAGAAGAAGGCTGTGCATTTCATGAACATAAGATGTAAGTGACAGTTTATTTTGTTGATCCAAAAACACAACAGAATATTTGCTTTTTCTCAAAAACATGCCGCACGGCACGTTTCTTTCCTTATGCCGCCACATTACGATAACTCGGACGGGGGAAATAATAATGTGTGGTATTGTAGGATATATTGGTAATCAGAATTCGCAGGGGATCTTGGTTGAAGGATTGAAGAAGCTGGAGTATCGGGGATATGATTCCGCTGGTATAGCTGTATTCACTGGGGAAGGACTGCAGGTAGTGAAAGCACAAGGCCGTTTGGCGAATCTGCAGTCGAAGCTGGAAGGCAGCCCACTGGCAGGTAGCGCAGGTATCGGACACACACGCTGGGCAACTCACGGTAAACCATCCGATGAGAACTCCCATCCACATACGGATAACAGCATGAAGTTCTCGGTCGTTCATAACGGTATTGTCGAAAACTATCTGGATCTGAAAGAAGAGCTGATCGCTGGCGGATGCCACTTTGTCTCCGAAACAGATACAGAAGTTATTTCACACCTGATTGCTCGCGAATATGATGGAGATATTGTGAAAGCTGTTCAAAAAGCGATTACCTTCATGCGCGGTGCTTTTGCATTAGGCGTCCTGACTGAATATGAACCAGATAAATTGGTGGCTGTGCGTCAAGCAAGCCCGCTCATTATCGGACTTGGCGAAGGAGAAAACTTTATCGGGTCAGATATTCCTGCACTGCTTGAATATACCCGTAACGTATATATTTTGAACGACGGCGAAATGGCAGTCTTGACAAGAGATGCTGTCGAACTGATGACGATTGAAGGAAACTTTATTTCTCGGGAAATGATTACTGTCGATTGGGATGCAGTTACCGCAGAAAAAGGCGGCTACGAACATTTCATGTTGAAAGAAATCCACGAGCAGCCTAAGGCTTACCGCGACACTATGCGTGGTCGTATTAATGCTGAAGGCAACAAGGTTGTTTTGCCAGAGTTGAACATCACAGAAGAACAAATCAAGAACATCCGTAACATCCAAGTTGTTGCTTGCGGAACGGCATACAACGCTGGTGTGGTAGGACGTACTATGATCGAATCTTTGGTTCGTATTCCAGTAGAGAATGACATTGCTTCGGAATACCGTTACCGTTCACCAATCGTGACCCCGGAAACTTTGGTTATCGTTGTCAGCCAATCCGGTGAGACTGCAGATACATTGGCAGCTCTTCGTGAAGCGCAAGCTAACGGTGCACATGTTCTGGCAATCACAAACGTAGTGGGCAGCTCTATTGCTCGCGAAGCGAATGATGTGTTGGTAACCTTGGCAGGTCCAGAAATTGCAGTAGCCTCGACCAAAGCCTACACTTCACAATTGGTCGCTTTCGGATTGTTTGCTCTTTACTTGGCTGAAGTTCGCGGTACACAAACCGAAGCTCAAGTGGCTAAGATTTTAGCAGCTATGCAAGCTCTACCAGAACAAGTGGAAGAGATCCTAGCTCAAAAAGAAGCGATCAAAGGTTATGCAGAGCAAATTTCTGAGCACAAGAACCTGTTCTTCATCGGCCGCGGCGTAGATTATGCTGTTGCTCAAGAAGGTTCCTTGAAGCTGAAAGAAATTTCTTATATTCACTCCGAAGCTTATGCTGCAGGTGAATTGAAACACGGTACATTGGCTCTGATCGAGGAAGGTGTTCCTGTTATTGCCCTGGCAACTCAGGAAGCTGTGCTTGAGAAGACCGTCAGCAACATCAAAGAAGTGAAAGCTCGCGGCGCAGACGTGCTTGCAATCACTCACCAAGAGCATTTGACTGACCTGCTTAGATCAGTAGATCAAGTGTTTGTTATTCCTAAGACATTGCCAATGCTCACAGCAGCGTTGTCCGTAGTACCTCTGCAATTATTGTCTTATTATGCTTCTCTTGCGCTAGGTCATGATGTGGATAAACCACGTAACTTGGCGAAGAGTGTTACTGTGGAGTAGGATTGTTGGGGATAGCCAATTAATGTAGAATGACATTAAAGTTGGTTATTAGACATTAATGTGAGTAACTTAACAATAATGTTTGTATCTTAACAAAATAGATTGTAATTACTGTTTATAATCATTTTAGCTTGCTAAGTCGCTCATATTTTTGAGCGGCTTTTTTATGCCTTTAAAGAGGAAGATAGGAAAACGAAGTAAAATTAGGCTTTACTGTGAGGAGAAAATAAAGTGTTAGACTCAGCAAATAAAGTTGTAGACTCGGAAAATAAAGTATTAGACTGACGCTGCTTGATTAAGCTAACGGGCAGTTTAGAGCAACATTAAATTCGGTATAATTTTGAAAGGAATGACAGCGGTGAAGACAGATAAAGAAATGTTGATATCGGTTATATACAACGACACTTCAAGAGATGACGAAATTGACGATGCCGTTATGGATTTATCCAAATTTGATGACGATGGAGTGATACAAATTCTTATGAAAGTAGCAAATGACGCTTCATTCGATCACATGATAAGAGCCAGTGCAGGAGAATCTTTGGCAGATATTTGGTTAAGAAGAAGTATCATCAACTATACACAGTTAGGAACTCTGACAGAGATTGCATTGAAAGAAGCATTGGCAATGATTAAATCCAACCGAACTGATTGGTATACGACTTTTTCGGAATTATTCCCGATGAAAGTAAAGTGAGAACCGATTTTACGCTAATAGAACACGATTGCCTTCTGAGTTTTCTCACCGTACTATCCCTCCTTTACTACCCGTTTGTGTCAACTGCGTCCTATCTGTTGGGAGAGGAGGGATACTCCTACTCCCTTATATCTTCGTACTGTGCAGATTTGCCTATAATTACCGGAATAAAGAGATTTGGCCGAAATTAGCATGCAGAATCGCATTTAATTGAGAGGTCTGGCACGTTCCTGCGTCTCTCCCGAGCTTAAGTTTCTCATTTCGGGCTGGAATCCGGCATGATGGGTGCCCCTGTCAGTCCAAAATTCCGGGAAAAATGCGCGGCTTGGCATACGGTTCTGATTGTGGCATTTAGCGAAAATGCCAGCCGCAGTTTTTTGAAGATTAAGAATATAGATGTAACCTTTTACCCGTCTCATACATCTAATCAGCAGAAACAGTGACAACGAATGAACAATAAGACCTCATAGAGAATGGAGGCTGACGGTTGGATATTGATCAAGAGGAAGAAGTCAGGCGCGCGCAGGAAGGAGACGAGGAAGCTTTCATCCATCTAGTGAAAAGGCTGGAGCTGCAAATGTACAATGTGGCGAAATCGATTGTGAAGAAGGATGAGGATTGTGCAGACGCGATGCAGGAAACGGTATTGAAGGCCTACAAGGCCATTTCAACGCTGCACAGCCCCTATTTTTTCAAAACATGGCTGTTTCGTATTTTGATCAACGAATGCAATCTGATTTTACGTAAGCGTGCGCAGAATATCACTATGGCCGAGCTACCCCAGAGGCAAACGGTTTCCACCGAAGTTGAAGCTATCGACCTTCGCGAAGCGGTCTACCGGTTGGAGGAAGTGTCGCGGACGATCATTATCCTGCATTATTTTCAGGATCTTCCGCTGCAGCAGATTGCAGACATCATGGAGCTGTCCGAGAGCGCGGTCAAGACACGGCTGCACAGGGCAAGGAAAACGTTATATGGATGGCTTACAGACCCCGCAGAAAGGAAGGTGAACGCATGAGCAATCCGGAACTTGAGCTTGATCTGGGAATCTTGAAAGAGCAGAGGATTGAAGAGATGCCGGAATTAGTACGTGTCCGTATGGAGCAAACCTATCAAATGATGAGCAGCGTACCTCCGAAGCCTGTCTCTGTCAAGAAAAAAAGCCGCTGGCTGCGGAATGTTATGATTACAATGGCAAGTGTGGCGGCTGCGGGAGTTATTTTCATCAGTCTGGGATTCATTTCACCTGCGATGGCTCAAACCTTGAAACAAATTCCCTTCGTAGACAGTGTATTCAGATTGGCGGGAGACCTCGGGCTGCAAACCGCGAATGAGAAAGGGATGACTGCAGCTGTCCATCAGACGGTTACCCATCAAGGAGTAACGCTTAGTGTATCCGAACTGATGTATGACGGGAGCCGTTTATCCCTGGTGTTGACCCGTGATATGCCGGAGGACGCGAATGAAACTTTTTATGATTTGTGGGGGAGCGAGAAGGGTCCGGAAGGGCTTGTGAACAACATCGACTTTTTTATCAACGGTGAACCGGTAAATACCAGCTGGGGGATCTCCTCCGGCGGAGACCAGGCCCCTGACTCCCTCATTGTTACCACCTTTGAATCGGTAGAGGTGCCCGACGAGTTCGATTTTTCTATGGTGGTCAGAATAGCTAAGCTAAATCAGGATTTCGAATTCAATATTTCGGTGAAAAAGAATAATACGAACAGTATCGTGCTGACCCCGGCAGAGATGAAGATACACGATCATATCCACATGAAAATCAAGCGAATCGAGCTTAGCCAAACGACGACCCGTTTGGTTGTCGAGATTAGGGGTGAGCCCGGTGAAGACATTCGGGAGTTTCAGCAAAAGATTCCGGATAAATATAAAATCACAGGGTTCCTTAATATTGATTTTGATCTTACCGATGAGCAGGGGCGAACCCCGACATTTATCGGAGGCAGCGGTTCGGGTGAAGGAGATTATTTATCCTATACAACCATGTTTGAGCCGATGGAGGCCACGCCGAAAACGGTCACCGTAAAGCCGTATATCCGCTCCAGAGAAAATAAAGTATATATTCCCGAGCTTGAATTTACAGTGCCTGTACAATAGCAGATTGGCAAAAAAATCTCCGGCAGATCACTTGGGACTGACCCACGTTTATGAGACAGGGATCAAAACACCTTGCAAGTTTAAGCAGCCAGTCGTCGGAAATCCACCGGCGACTGGTTATTTAGTTTCGCTTGAATCCGAATTGAGTTATAGTAGGTGATGTAGTCTCGAACGGTCTGTTCAACGATTGCCGTCGTTGTACACATAAGATCTTCGAGGTAGAACGTGCTGCTTATGATCGCAAAAAAAAGTATCGTTCTGGCAATTCGATGATTCACACACATAAATAATTCCTTTTCTTTCTGCTTTGAAATAACTCATATTAATCATCCTCGCTCTTCGTACTTGGAATCTGCTGACGTTGAGCTTCCATCAAATTACGTTTAAATGTAACAAGAGCTGCGGATACGATACTCCAGATTTCAGTTTCAGATAATGATTCAGGATCTACCCTTCTAATACCGCTATTTCCTTAATCCTCTTATTATCAAAAGATTCTAATCTAACTTGCATCGTTTTCACTCCTTCACAGTTTGCGTCTACTGCTCAGTATCTTCGTACTATGCAACAATCAATATGACTCTCGATGAAAAATCTTCTTTAAGCTAACTGTGAGGCTAGCGTAAACAAAATGATCAAAAGTATTAACCATACGTAGTTAATTACATTTCGGGATTAGCGAAATGATTTTCGGCAGCTTCGTTTGGTTAACGGGGGTAGTTTAAGTAAATGTAAATATTTACTTGAGAACTAGTGTTCGGTATAATAAACTTGATTCCATTACAAAAAGGAGATGTTGGATATGTATAAACACATTAAAGATTTTGCCGC